>CAVTHP010000009.1:0-126373 GCA_963734515.1 uncultured beta proteobacterium
TGATCGAAAGTCCGATCCGGACCGACCAGGACCGGCGGTGGACGGGGACGTCATCCCGCCGAGTTCCTGTCAATTCACGGGAGCGAAGCCGGGCATGCAGGTGCTCGACGTCTCGGCGGGCGCAGGCTATACGTCCCAGCTGCTGGCGCTCGCGGTCGGTCCGACTGGTTACCGTGTGGGCACAGAACGAGCAGCCCGGCGCGGCACTTGCCAGGCGACTGGAGGATCATCCCCAAGCCAACCTGGTGCCCGTGGTCCGACCGTTCGAGGACCCGGTGCCGCCTCAGGCGCCGAAGCTCGACCTGATCACCCTGGTCCAGGACTACCACGACATCACCTACCATCCGGTCGACCGGGCGAAAATGAATCGACGGCTGTTCGCAGCCTTGAAGCCCGGGGGGCATTTCGTCGTGATCGATCATTCGGCCAAGGCCGGTGCCGACATCAGCGTCGGGAAGACGCTGCATCGCATCGACGAGGCCATCGTCCTCGCGGAGGTACGGAAGGCCGGTTTTGTACTCGAAGCCGAAAGCGCCTTCCTCCGTAACCCCGTCGACACCCGCGAGTCGTCTTCCCTTCGCGCGACCATGCCCACCGACAAGTTCGCTCTGCGGTTCGTCAAGCCGTAGAGCGCGAAACCGGTGCGCGGGCGCTCCGGCCCCGATCACTTCGCTTCCCGACAGCAGTGACAACGCGCCTAGACTTTGTCCAAGCGGAACTCCTCCACTTTGTCGGCGATCGCGCCAACCTCCAGGCGCGGCGGGATTCCACCACGCTTGCGCCCGCTTTCGCATGTTCCGAACCGCTCCTTGAAGCACGGGGGCAACTCACGGCTGTTCGGGGCCGCGATCCAGAGTCGGAGGAGGTGCCGTCGCCGCTCGAGGTCGGGGTAGTCCTCGAAACTGGTCCGCGAATGCAGCACGCAATAGTTGTTGGCGATCTGGAAATCCCCCGGCTCGATCTGGAACGACAGTGCCATGCCGGGCTCGTTGGCGATGGCATCGAATAGGTCCAATGCCTCAATCTGCCTGGCCGTAAGTCGGGGCACGCCGGGGAATCGCTGGGCGGATTCGATATACCCGCGGATGTACCGACAGGTCACAAGCCCCTTGTGGTACGAAAGCATCGGCATGGCGTAGTAGGGTGCATCGCCCTCGTCCTCGCGTCCGCGCTCTCCGCGACGATCGATGTAGAAAGGCTGATAGAGTTCCGCGAGCAGATCTGGACGGCGGCGCTGGATTTCGTTTTGAATCGCCGTCACGCTGACCAGGCGCGATAACCCGCCTGACTTTGCCTGCTTCAGGCACATCAGGAGGATGAGATCACTTTGATCGTTGTGAAAGATCAGTTCGGCAGTAGTCTGGTAGGCCCGCACGTTGCTCTTATTGATATCGAGACCAAGGTTGCGCACGCGCCCGAGCAAATGCCCATCGGCATTCTGCGAGAGCGGAATCCCCATGTGCTGGCCGAGGCCCCAGAAGATGTCCTCGGCATCCTGCTCGGTGAACTTGCCAATCGGAAAACCGCGCATCAGGAAGAAGCCGCGACCGTGCTCGAGTTCTTCCAGCATCTGCAACAGCACGCTCGAAAACCTGGGCAACGGGAAGTCCGCTTTCCCGAAGTTCGGAGCACGCAGTCCGCCTTGCCGCAGGTGCTGAAGGGCCGCCTCGATCTCACCGAGCGCGTCCGAAGGAAACCGAAAGATCCATTCGTCGCTATCCTGCAGGTCTGCGCCATGCCAGAGCCCCGGATTGGCCAGCAGCGGCGCGGCAGGCATCGCCGGGGAAACATTGTCCATGCCCATTCCTCCATTAGTTACAGACAGGAATTAAGTATTCGCGCGGCTTGGCGTCCTGTCAACCGAGTCCCAATAACCGGCGTCGGGGAGGCGTCGGAACAGACGCAACGTCAACGACCTACAATCGCCCCCAGCCACGGGCATCCGTGGGCGCAGGGGCCTGGGAAATATGACCACCGTTGGAGGCATCGCTGTGAGGAAACGAGCGATGGCGGTTCCCGCCGCGGGACGCGAGGAGCCGACGAGCGCGTCTGCCCGTGTGCTTCCCGAAGATGTCGGCCGGCACAACCGTGCGCTGGTACTCGAAACCTTATTCCGCTCGCGCAGCATGTCGCGCAGTGCGCTCGCCACCGCGACGACCCTGACGAAACCCGCGGTCTCGCGCATCGTCGACCAGCTACTCGGGGCGGGACTGATTCGAGAGCAGGAGCGGAGCAGCGAGCATCAGGGGCAGGGTCGACCCCGCGTCGGCATCGAGCTCGACCCCATGGGCGCATACGTCCTGGGTGTCGGCATAGGTGCTTATGGCCAGTGGATCCGCATGGTAAACCTGAGAGGCGATTGTGTCGCACGACGATCGCTCGACCTGCTGCGGGAGCCGTCGCCTGGCGCAGCGGTCGCTGCCGTCGGATCCGCGGCCCGGGCGCTCGTGGGCACCAGCGGTGTGCCCGAGCGCCGAGTGCTGGCGATGTGGCTCGCTGTCGCGGGTGTCGTCGACCATGAGCGTGGCGTCGTCGTCGACTCTCCGAACATCGGGTGGCACAACGTGGATATCTGCGCCGCGCTCTCGAGGCAGCTGCGCCTGCCGGTGCAAATTGACGCAATGCACCACGTCCTCAATATCGCGGAAGCCCGGGTACGGCTGGGGCGAAAGGTGGACAACGCCGTACTCGTCAACGTCGCTCTCGGGATCGGCGCCAGCGCGCTCGAGCAGGGTCGCGTCGTCCGTGGCGGGCATGCGATGGCCGGACAGATCGGTCACATGCACGTCGCTGGCGCCAACGAACTCTGCACCTGTGGACGGCGCGGTTGCCTCGATACGGTCGCTTCAGGCTACGCGGTCCTGCGGCGACTGAACTGCGTTGCGCCCCGCGACGTTTCTCGGGAGCATCAGCCGGGCGATGCTGGCACTGCTGCTCTCCGTCATCGAGCAGGAGCGCGAAGGCGATGCCGAGGTGCGGATGGCATTCCGGCGCAGCGGAGAGCGCTTGGGAATGGCGCTGCGCGCGGTGCGCTCGATTCTGGATCCGGAACACATCTGGCTTGCGGGTCCCGTCTCGCGATCACCCAGTTTCGTCGATGCAGTGCGCGAGCGACTGGTCGGTGACCCGGGGGCCCGCGCCGTGGACGCCTCGCCTCAGATTTCCGTCTCCTCCTACGAAAGCGACGAGGCGGCGGCGCTTGTTGCATTGCAGCATTTTGCGTTCGGACCGGGGCTGGACCTTGGGCGAATACCATCGTAAGGTAAACATTATTACCGAATGTGACTATTTCCCCCTGGAGGATGCAATGCTTCGTCAGTCAATGGTGGTGCTCGTCGCAACATGCATGCAGCTGTCGTCGCCTGGGGTGTCTGCACAGGCATATCCGTCGCATCCCGTCACCATCGTTGTCCCCTACGGTCCGGGCGGAAACGCGGACCTCGCCGCGCGTTCGCTCGCGATCGTCGCACCGAAGTACCTCGGTCAGAAGATCATCGTCACCAATCGTGCCGGCGCGGGTGGAATGATCGGTTCGCGATTTGTCGTTGATGCTCCGAACGACGGCTACACGCTACTGCTGGCGCGCGTCGGTTCCCAAGCCGTGGCCCCTGCTCTCGACCCTGCGGTGACGTACAAGTGGGACGACTTCTCGTTCCTGGGCATGCTCGAAATCGATCCCTACGTGTGCGTGGTGGATGCCAAGTCGCCACTGCACAGTTTTGACGATCTCACACGCGCGCTGAAAGCCAACCCCGGAAAGACTGAGCTACGCATCGACGGGAAACTTCGACGCCAGCGTCGTGTTTCCGATCAAGATCCTGTTCGAATCTTGGACTCAAGGCAGACTCCGCAATCAAGGTGCCATACAAGTCCGGCAGCGGAAACCATCACCTCGGTGATGAGCGGAACAACGAACTTTGCCTGCAACGGCATCTCGCCCTACACGGGCAATATGCGGGCCGGCAATCTGCGCGGACTTGTCGTTTCCACCCCCGATCGTGTCGCGGAAGTGCCGGATGTGCCCACTGCCAAGGAGGTGGGCATGCCCGACCTGGAGGTGGTGTCGGGCTGGAGCGCGCTGTATGGACCGCCTGATCTTCCCAAGGAGGTCATCGACCGCTGGGTCGCTGTCCTCGGCAAGCTCAAGGCAGACCCCGAATGGACCCGGCAGCCCACCAAGCGCTGGTTCGATCCCCGACATCATGTCACCAGCGGAAACGCGCGACATCGTCGAGAAGCAGTACAGGGTCTACAAAGCCCTGGCGCCGATGATGGCCCCCAAGTAGATGTCAGTCCTGCTGTTTGGGGGCACGGGTCTCATCGGACTGCATGCCGCTCGCGCCCTGGCTGCACGGGGTGCGTCGGTAACGATCGCGAGCCGAAAGCCGCCTCCCGATGGCTCATTGCCGGAGAGCGATGTGCAATGGCTGGCATGCGACGTGCGGCGCGTCCATGATGTCGAGCATGCCTTTCGCGTGGCTCGACCTCACAAGGTTCTGCACCTGGCGGCAGCGCTTCAGTTTGCCTGCGACGACGATCCTTCCCTCGCAGTCAGTGTGAACGTAGGCGGTACGCATCACGTTCTCGCCGCGGCGCGAGCTGCGGGCGTCGAGCGAGTCGTCTTCGGCAGCAGCGTCGCTGCTTACGGCGCCGGGTCGGACTTGATGCGAGAGGAGGATCCTCCGGCACCCTCGTCGGTTTCCCTGTACGGGGCGGCAAAATGGTTCGAGGAGCGCCTCGGCATCCAGTATGCGATCCGCCTTGACCTGCGGTTTATCGCGCTCCGATATTGCGCCGTGTTCGGGAATGGCGGCTCGGCCAGCAGAGGCATGGCGCGCGTGCGAGAGCTGATCGCGGAATCCCGCGCGGGCCGCGAGATTGCGATTCCCGATGCGAGCGGCGAGGAACGAGCACAACTCACCTTTGTCAGCGACGCGGTCGATGTGACGCTGCGAGCGCTGGAGATCTCGTCGCCGCGGCACTTCGTATACAACGTGGCAGGTCCCCCGGAGAATTACATCAGCCTGACCGAGTACAGTGCGCACGTCGCCAGGCTCTTCCCCCGAGCTGGGCCGGTCGCATTTTCGGGACGGGCCCGTAGTCTGGGTCCCGTGGATACCACGCGCATCCGAGACGATCTTGGATGCACTCCACGCATCACCGTGCAGGAGGGGCTGCGCACCATGTTCGCCGAGGAGATCGGGCAAGAGCAATCTGCGAAGGCCTGACCGAGGATCACTCCGCTCGTTACCCACCAATGGATTCGAAGGTCAGGGTGGTGACTGCCCAAGCGCGCAGGAGATCGCGCGGCAGTCGAGGTCGGCGACAGAAGGGGCCCCGAACGTGTCCACCTTGCTCACCTTTCGAAGCGTTGGCGATCCGGCGCTGACGCTCTGAGCCGCACGCGGGCGACCCCGCACGAATTCAAGCAGCACCGTCCGTCCGTTCGCGACCGCCCCGACCGAGCCATTTCCCACGAAGGATTGGCTCGACGAAACCGACTGAGGTCACCCGGATCCCGGCCTGCCCGCCGCGGCAATGCCGATCCGGTCTATGATCCAAGACCCGCGCCATCAAGCATGCCCGCCCCTGGCGGGCTGCCTGCACTGTCGGACCACGATGCATCTGGCGGCAGCGAGCGGGCGTAACCATCTGAAACGCGCACACAGGAGGTAGGGATCGGTAGCCGCTAAGTTCGGAAGTGATAACGGGGGGGAGAATAATGAGTACTTCCGTATTGCTGGTGTCGACAGCCACCAACTGGCTCGGCACCGCGCGAATGCCCGCCGCATTGGGCAAGGCCGGCTTCGATGTGTCCCTGCTCACGCCGGCCGATTCCCTGGCCGCAAAGAGTCGCTTCGTTCGCCGGGTCGGATATCTGCCCAAGGGGCAACACCCCTGCAATGGGTGTTCGCGTTTGCCGCGATGGTCAAGGCGACGTCGCCGCGGCTGGTCGTGCCCTGCGACGACACCGCCGTGCGGTTGATGCAGACGCTGGTCATATCGCCCCCCGACAATCTGCAGTGGGCCCAATACAGCACGTTGGCGGGATTGATTCGAGAATCGCTCGGCGCCCCCGAGCACTACCGGACCAGCGTCGACAAGGCGCTGCTGCCGGCGGCCGCGAAAGCGCTCGGTGTCCGGGTTCCGCCGTGCATCGTCACCGACGAGCTGCAGGACGCGCGATCGTTCGCCGAAAGCCACGGCTACCCGGTCGTCATCAAGCGCGGTTTCGGCGCGGCGGGCGAGTGGGTGGCCATCGTTCCCGACCGCGAGCAACTCGAGCAGCAGTTCTCCCGGTTCATGGCGGCGGCAACACTCGAAATCGAGGGATCCGGAAAGACGCGGGTTCTGATCCAGGCCCACATTTCGGGAAGCATCGTGGACCAGTCGATGGTCGCCTGGCACGGCGCCACGCTCGCCGGGATTCGTCCGCGAGAAGCTGATCAAGGATCCGCCGCTCGGGCCCGCAACCGTGGTTCGGGTCCTGTACGCGCCGGAGGTTCGGAAATTTTCCGATTGCCTGGCCGCTGGACTGGGCATGAGTGGCTTCTTCGCCATCGAGTACATCATGCAGAACTCGACCGGCGAAGCCTATCTGATCGAGATCAACCGACGGGCCACCAGCGGCATTACCCTGGGCGCGATGGTCGGCGTCGATCTATGCCAGGCGATGCATGCCGCAGTCAACGGCAACCCGTCTTCGGTACGCGGTGATGTCGAGCCAGGGGAAGAGCAGTTGATCGCCCACTTCCCGGAGGAGTGGTTCCGCGATCCCAACAGCCGGTGTCTGCGTGAATATCGCATCGATGCGCCCTGGGACGACCCCGAGGTGCTCGCGGCGGCCTTGGCGCTCAGGCACGCGGAATGAGTTACTTGGGTCTCATGGGACGCCTGCTCAGACAGGGTGGAAGAGTGCGCCCGCGACTGCGCATCAGCGCCGTGCTGCTGGCCGCCGGTGAAGTCGGCGCACGGTCGGGGGTCATGCGACGCATCGACCGGGGATGCGCCCACCGCGGTGTCACGGCGACTTTGCTAAGATCGCGGTCCGTCGTTGTCCCCAGCCGCGCCGACCCAGGATGCCCGCGAGCGCTTCTCCTCCCCGTTTGCCCGCGCGCGCGGTACCGCAGGTGTTTCTGCTGTCGTACCCCAAGGCGGGACGCACCTGGCTGCGCGCGCTGGTCGGCAAGGCGCTCGTCGAAGCGTACGGCCTGCCTGAATCGCAGCTTCTGGACACCCCCGCGCTGACGTTTGCGGCGAAGCTGCCGGTCGCCATGTTCCATCATGATCACAGCGGCATCCGGGACGGATTGCGCTGGCAGGACATGGCAACGGACCGCAGCGTCTATCGCGGCAAGCGCGTGCTGCTGCTCGGCCGCGACGTTCGCGACAACCTCGTCTCCGCCTACTTCCAGGCCACGCGGCGCCTCGGCGTCTACGACGGCCCCATCTCCGGATTCATCCGCGACGAGCGCTACGGGGTCGACAAGATCCTGGCGTTCTACCGGATCTGGGCGATGAGCCGCCGCGTGCCGGACGCGTTCGCGTTCACACGCTACGAGGACTTCCATCGCGACGCGGCGGGCGCGCTTGCGGCCGTGCTCGGCTTCATGGGCGCCCGCGTGCCCGCTGCGGCGATCGCCACCGCCGTCGAATATTGCCGCTTCGAGAACATGCGCAAGGTCGAGGCCGACGGCCGCTTCGCGGGCGAAGCGCTGCGGCCCGCGAAAGCCGACGATCCGGAATCCTACAAGCTGCGCAAGGGTAAGGTCGGCAATTTCGCGGAGTACCTCTCCCCGGCGGACATCGCCTACATCGACGACGCGGTTGCCGCCCGGGGTTGCGAGTTCACGCGCCCGCTGGCGCCGGCCGGCGCGTAGCCGCGCGCCCGGATCCCGGCAGCGCGAACCGCAAGCGATCTGCGCCACGAGCACCGCCGTGCCATCGATTCCACTGGTCTTCGTGTTCGGCACCGGGCGCTGCGGCACGCACACGACCTGGAAAGTGTTCGAGTCGCTGCCGAGACACGCTCAGCACCCACGAAGGCGTCGGCACCATCCGCGCCGGACCTGCGGATGCCATCGGCAAGCGAATCGCCATCGGATGCATGCTGGAGTTCAATGGCTACCTGTATCACGGTGCCGATGAAGCCGTGTTCTCGCGGACCTTCGATCCCGATCCGGAGATGTGGGCGCTGATGGAGCGCTCGTTCGACAAGCGCTCGAAGCTGATCGAGTGGTGCGACCGGTATGGCCTCGCGTACTGCGATTCCAATCCCTTCGCCTACAACCTGATCGACTACCTGCGTCGCAAGTATCCGCAGGCGAAATTCATCCATCTGGTGCGCGACGGCTATGCCTGCGTGAGCTCGTGGTGGCGCCGCGGCTCGACTTACCCGGATCGCCTGCCCGACCTCAGCATGCTGCCGTGGCTCCTCGCGAAACCGGTGCCCTTCGCCTCCGATCCGATCCATGCCGCATGGCAGCGGTTCGATCGCGTGCAGCGGATCAGCTGGTTCTGGGAGTACGTCAACGCGAATATCATGCAGCGCTTCGCGGCGATTCCCGATTCGTACAAGCGGCTGGTTAAGATAGAGGAGCTCGACGCGCGCACGCTGCCGGACTTGCTCGCGTTCTGCGGGCTGCCGGCGACCTTCACCCCGGAGTCCCTGGCGCCCGGCGACCCGTCGAGCGGTCCCGCGATCGAATGGTCGCCGGAGAACGTCGGCAAGTTCAACGGCCTGGCGGGGACCATGATGGCGAGGCTCGCCTACCCGCTGCGCTGAGCGCGCGCCTCGCCGCGGCCGGCTTGCCGTTCCGATCCGTCTGTCCGGCCGGACACCCCGCCCTTGGATCGACGCTGGCGCCGCTCGCGGTCGATTGATAGGGCCGCGCGAGGATTTCTTTGTGCGCCGGTGTCAACGGGGGCGCTGTCTCGGATACGATTGGAGCAAGGCCGCGATGGAGGCTCGCTCGGGCATGTCGCGGATCCAGGAGTTCCCATGCGCTTCAGCGTGAGGATCGTTGGTCCCGGCGCGACGCTGCCATCGACTGCAGCAGGCGCGCGCCATTCCGATTGAATTCGAGGGAGAATTTCATGCGCATCCTGACACTTGCCGCCAGTTTTGCCGCCGCAGCATTCGCCGCGCCGGTTGTCGCCGCCCCGGTGCTGATGTCGGGGACTGGGCGAAGACGCCTGCACCCAATGGAATGACGATCCCGTGCTCACCGGCAAGCTGGTCGACAGCGGGTGGATGAAGAACGACAAGGGCCGCGGCTTCAAGGTGATGCAGGTCTACCGTCCGACTGCGGCGACAAGCCGACCGCCGAGATGCGGATATCGCTGAAGGACGGCAAGGCGATGTGCGTTTACGGCGGCGGGGTCGAGACGGCCAGCCTCGACGCGGGGCCGACTACGTGATGAAGGCGACGACCGCGCGCTGGCTGGAGATGGGCAAGGGCGGAATACGGCCCGATGGCGGCGATGATGTTCGGGCGCCTCGGCTTCGAGGGCCCGAAGCTGGAAGCGATGGGCAACATGGGACCGTTCTCGAACTTCCTGCTGCTGGTCGGCAAGGTCCCGAGCGACAGCGGCGCCTGCGCCGCGAACTGAGGCGCGGCGGCGCGCGGCGGCCGATCGCCGCGGACGCTGCCGGTCGCGACGGCGTTCGCCCGACGCGGCCGGGCTCACTGGTAGCGTAGCGCATCGATCGGCTTCAGGCGAGCCGCCTTGTTCGCCGGGTAGAAGCCGAAAAAGATGCCCACTGTCGCCGCAACGCAGAACGATAGCAGGATCGAATCGCGCCGGTGACCACGACCGCGATGCTCGCCAGCGAGGTTTGCGATGACTGCCGCGCCGACGCCGAGCGCAACGCCGACGAAGCATCCGATCAGCGAGATGATGATCGCCTCGAGCAGGAACTGCGACAGGATGTCGCGCTGGCGCGCACCGATCGCGATCCGGATGCCGATTTCCCGCGTCCGCTCGGTCACCGACACCAGCATGATGTTCATGATGCCGATGCCGCCGACCAGCAGCGAAACCGACGCGATCGCACCGAGCATGATCGACATCACGCGGGTGGTCTGCGCCGCGCGCGTTGGCGAGCGCGGTCAGGTTACGGATGTCGAAATCGTCGTCGGCCCGCTCCGGCAGGTGATGGCGCTGGCGCAGCAGCTGCGCCATTTCGCGCTCGGCCGACCGGCATCGCCTCGGCCGACGTTGCCTGCACCATGATGAAGCGCACGCTGCCGGGAAACTGGCTGCCGAACACCTTGCGCTGCGCGGTCGTCACGGGGATCGAACACGGTGTCGTCCTGATCGCGGCCGTCCAGGCTCTGGCCCTTGCGGCGCCAGCACGCCGATCACCACGAACGGACTCTGCCGGATGCGTAGGGTCTTGCCGACCGGGTCCTCGTCGCCGAACAGGTTCTTCACCACCGTCTGCCCCAGCAGCGCGACCCGCGTCTGCGGAGCGCACATCGGCGTCCGTGAACGGATATCCCCGACGCGACGGTCCAGTCGCGCACGTCGAGGATAACCGGGCGTCGTCCCGGTCACCGAGCGTGGACCAGTTGTTCGGCGCCGTAGACGATCTGTGCGCGGACCCGGGGAGACCGGCGCGACGCCGGCGATCGACGGCAGCTCGGCGATCGCCTCGGCATCAGCGGTCGTCAGCGTCGGCGCGGCGCCCGTGCCGAGCCGCACGCCGCCCGACGTGGACGACCCGGACAGCACGATGAACAGGTTGCTGCCCATCGAGGCGATCGACTGGTCGACCACGAACTGCGCGCCCTGGCCGATGGCGAGCATCATGATCACGGCGGCGACGCCGATCATCATGCCGAGCATGGTAAGGAAGGCGCGCAGCCGGTTCGCGCCCATCGCGTGCCAGGCTTCGTCGAGCATCGGGCCGATCACGCTGCGCGCTGCCTCCATGACGTCGACGCGACATGGCGCCGTCGTGGGTGACCCGGCCATCGACGAACTGCACCAGCCGCCTCGCGTAGGTCGCGATGTCGGGCTCGTGGGTGACGAGAACGATCGTGATGCCGTCCTGCCCGTTGAGCTGCGCGAACAGGCTCCATGATCTCGTGGCTCGTCTTCGTGTCGAGGTTGCCGGTCGGCTCGTCGGCGAGGATCAGCCGCGGGCTTGTTGACCAGCGCACGCGCGATGGCAACGCGCTGCTGCTGCCCGCCGGAGATCTGATTCGGGCGCATAGCCTGACCGAAGGGTTCGCGAGCCCCACTTTGGCGAGCAGCTCCGGTGCGCGCCGGCTCCGGCGCTTCTGCGCGCCCGACGCCGCGCGTACACCAGCGGCAGCGCCACGTTGTCCACCAGGCTCGGCGCGCGGCAGCAGGTTGAAGCCCTGGAACACGAAGCCGATCACCCTGTTGCGCAGGTGCGCGAGCTGATCGTCGTCGAGCGTGCCGACGTCGCGCCCGTCGAGGACGTATCGGCCGGTGGTCGGCAGATCGAGGCAGCCGAGGATGTTCATGAACGTCGACTTGCCGGATCCGGACGGCCCCATGACGCCACGAATTCGCCCGCGCTCGATGGCCAGACTCACGTCCTTCAGCACCGGAACCGCGCCGGCGTCGGTCTCGTACTGCTTGTACAGGTGCTCGGTGCGAATGAGCGGCTTCGCCGGGCATCAGAACAGCCTCATGCGGAAGCGTGCTCGTGCGTCTGGGTGCTGCGCGGCGCGTTCACGGCGGCGCCAACCACCACTGCGTCGCCGTCCTTCAGTTCCCCGGCAGATCACTTCGGTAAGCTGCCATCCGAGATCCCGCTGGACCCGTACCGGCTGCAACCGCGACTGCGACCACGTAGATCGTCGCGCTGGGCCGTCCTGTCCGCGTCGAGCGACGGTAGAACCGGAATGTCCGCGCCTCTTGGGCGCCGGCGCCATCCCCGGGTCCCTCCGCCGGCCGTTGCCTCGGCCCGCGCCGCGCCGGCCGTTCGCCGCTCTCCGCCGGCCGGAACCGCAGCGCGGCATTGGGCACGAGCAGGACATCCTTGCGCTGCGCGACGATGACGTTCACGTAGGCGGTCATGCCCGGCATCAGGATCTCGTCCGGATTCTCCACGGCGACCACGACGTCGTAGGTCACGACGTTCTGCTGCGTCGTCGCGTTGAGCCGCACCTGCCCGACGCTCGGCGTTGAAAGCGCGATCCGGGAAACGCGTCGACGCTGAACTGCACCGGCTGGCCGACCTTGATGTTGCCGATGTCGGCCTCGGCGAAGCTCGAATCGATCTGCATCTTGCGCAGGTCCTGCGCGATCTGGAACAGCGTCGGCGTCTGGAAGCTCGCGGCGACGGTCTGCCCGAGATCGACCGCGCGCGATTGACCACGACGCCGGAGACCGGCGAGCGGATCACCGTGTAGGCGAGATTGGTCCGGTCCTTTGCCGAGCTAGCGCGGTCGCCTGGTCCACCTGCGCCTCGGCCGCATCTGCGTGCCTGCACCGCTGTGTCGTAGTCCTGCTTCGAGATGTACTCCTGCGCGATACAGCGTGCCGGCTGCGCGCTTCGTTGGCGCGGCGAGTTCGAGCGAGGCGCGCGCGCGCTGCTGAGTTCGCCTCGTCCTGGCGTCACCTGCGACTTCCAGCAATGCCGGGTCGAGTTCGAGCAGCACCTGGCCGGCCTTCACGTGGTCGTTGAAATCGACGTGGAGCTTCTTCACCGTACCCGAAACCTGCGTTCCGACGTTCACCAGGACGACGGGGTTGAGCGTGCCGTTGGCCGACACCGTCTGCGTGACGTCGCCGGTCTTCACCGCGGCCAGCCGGTACTTGACCTGTGCCGCACCGCGATTCTGCAGCCACGCAATGCCGCCCCCCGCCAATACGAGGAGCACGAGCGCCGCGACGAAGTATCGGTTGCGAAGCAGGTTACGGAGGGTCATGGGGATCCCGGCGCGGGCCGGTCACGGTTGCCGGTCGGGCGAGGCTGCGGTCGCGGAGTCGAGTTGCCCGAGCGCCTGGGCGAGCGTCGCGCGAAGCACGTACCAGCTGTATTGCGCCTGGATGTTCTGCAATCGCGCACTCGCGAGCGACGATTGGGCGGTCAGCGTGTCGAGGATCGTGCCGACGCCTGCCTTGTAGCGTCCCAGCACGAGGCGCTCGGAGGCCTCGGCACTGGCGACGAGATCCGCCGCCGAGCGTACCGCCTGCGTGCCGGTCTGGAGGCTGTAATAAGACTGCCAGACGTCGAGCGCCACTTGCGAGTTCACGCTGTCGCGCAGAGCCCTCTGGGATCCGAGCTGTGCCTGCGCGGCACGCACCCGGTACGTCGTCGCGAATCCAGTGAACAACGGGATGTTGACGAGGATGCCGACGGCTTGCGTGTTGAACGCGGGGGCGATGCTCGTATCGTTGTAATTGATGTTCGCGGAAACCGAGATCGTCGGCATGCCCGCAGCCCGCGCGGCACGTACGCCGGCCGCTGCCGCGTCGACCTGCGCCTGCGCGGCCGCGAGATCGGGGCGTCGCTCGCGTGCGAGCGCGATCAGCGTCCCGAGGTCGCCTTCGAACGCCTGGTCCGGCGCACGGATGTCCGGCGCGCGGTACTGGAACGGCAGGTCGGCATCGGCGCCCATGACATTGGCCACCGCCCCTTCGGCAATTTTGGCAGCGCCTTGGGCCTGGATGCGGTTCAGCATCGCCTGCGAATACGCGGTCTGCGCGAGGAGCTTGTCGGCGGGTGTCGCGGTTCCAGCGTCGTAGCGCGCGGTCGCGGCCTTGAGGCTCTCCTGCGCCGCCCGCTCGGCTTCCTCCATCGCGGAAACTGCGGCGCGCGTACCGAACAGCTGGTAATACGCCTGGACGGCCGAGAGGATGACCTTCTGCAGCGTAGCGTCCTGCGCGTAATTCGCGGAGGCCACCGTTTGCAGCGCGGACTCGAGGGCCGCGTCGCGCGCGCCGAAATCGTAGAGCACGTATCCGAGGCCGAGCCCCCCCGTGCCCTCGGTAGCGTTCCGCGTCCCTGACGACGCGCCGCTCGATCGCGCCTGCTGCAGGCCGGCGGTCGCGCTGATGCTCGGCAGGTAGGCGGACCGCGCAACGCCGACCTGGGCCGCCTGCACCAGAGCATTTGCCCACGCCGCACGCGTCTGCGGATTGTTGCAGAGCGCCCGGCTCACCACGTCGGCCAGCGACAGCGGCGACGTCGCCTCGCCGTCGGGCGAGCACGGCACGGCCACGTCGCCTGCCCGCCTGCTCTGCTGCGGGGCGGACGCGGCCAGGTCTGCTGTCGCGAACGGATCCGCGGCCGCGCGAGACGTCGCCGCGACGGCGAGTGGGGAGGCGCCGACAAGGCTGCCGACGAGGGCGACGATCAGTACAGCCCGGTACGCCCGGGCCCGACCACCGCGCTTCAGCCCACGGCGGAAACCACCATTCAACGCCATCGCGAATCCCGCTTTGCCTTCACCGCTCCGGAAGGGAGACCGTCCATGGTCATCCGATTGCGGATTTGCAGCGTGATCTCGATCAAACAATGCCGCTCGGACCGTCGGGCCGCGTCGGACCCGAGCCTTTCCGTCCGCCGATCGTTGACCGGCGTCAATGCCGGCACGGGTCGGGCGGACTAGTTTCGAAGCCAGGGAGCGCAGGTGACGATGCAGCGCGGGGCCGGGCATCCAATGCCGAGAGTTGAAGAGAGTTGAAGCGATGTCCATGCATTCCGACGCAACGGATAGGCGAGAAGCAGTGATCATGTCGCGCCGGGCTTTCCTGAAGGGCAGCGGGTTGGCCGTGGCCGGCGCCACGGCAGTCGAGGCGGGACTCGCGTCGATCACCGCGGCCGCCGAGACTGCGGCACCCGCCGTGCCCGGCTCCTCCGGGCCGGGTGCGGTTCACATCGAACTCCACGTCAATGGCTCCGAGCGCGCGGTCGAGGTCCTTCCGTCGACGACGCTCGCCGAAGCGTTGCGCGACTCGCTCGGACTCACCGGGACCAAGATCGGCTGCGATCGCGGGGCCTGCTCGGCCTGCACGGTCTGGCTCGACGGGACTCCCGTCGCCTCGTGCATGATGCTCGCCATCGACGTGGGCGAGCGCAAAGTCACGACCATCGAGGGCCTCGCGCGCGGCGACGAACTCCATCCGGTGCAGGCCGCGTTCGTCGCGCACGATGCGCTGCAGTGCGGCTTCTGCACGCCGGGGCTCGTCATGACCTGTGCGGCACTGCTCGCACGCAATCCCCATCCCACCGCCGACGAGGTCGAAAGCGCGATCAGCGGCCACCTGTGCCGCTGCGGTTCCCTGCCGCACGTGATTGCCGCGACGCTCGATGTCGCAGCGGTGGCGAGGGGCTGACCATGGCCGGCACCGATACGCGCGTTCAAATCCATCCGGCCGGGATCGCCGGTGCCGCACTCGGCACCGTCGAGCGGCAGGTTCCACGAGACGAGGCGCCGCCGCTGGGGCCCAATCGCGACCTCGCCGTCATCGGCAAGCCAGTGCGGCGGCTGAACGGCCGCGCCAAGGTCACCGGGACTGCGCGCTTCACCGTCGACGTGAAGCTGCCGGGGATGCTGCACGCGCGATTGCTGCGCTCGCCGCACGCGCATGCGCGCATCGACGCCATCGATGCGTCCGCCGCACTGCGTCACCCGAACGTGCGCGCCGTGCACTTGATCACGTCGGTGGTGGGCAGGGCGGTCGAGTCGCCGCCCGCGGGACCGCTGGGCGCAACGGCGGCCTACCGCCGCGTCCTGTACGTCGGCGATCCGGTGGTCGGGGTCGCTGCAACGACGGCCGAGGACGCGCGCGCAGCCCTCGATCTCGTCAGGGTCGACTATCGGCCGCTGCCTTTCGTCGTCGACATCGACGATGCACGGGCAGACCAGGCGCCACGGGTCTTCGAGGGCCCGGTCCACGGCGAGAGCTATGGCGGCGGAGCGCCGGGTCGGCCCGAACTGCCGCAGCGCGGCAATGTCCGTGGACCGAACGCCGCGGGCTCGCGCGGCGACGTGGCGCAGGGCTTCGCGCAGGCGGACGTCATCGTCGAGGGCGAGTTCCGCACGCAGGTGCAGACCCATTGCTGTCTCGAGCCGCATTCCGTGGTCGCGGACTGGCGAGCGGATGGCCTGACGGTCTACATGTCGACGCAATACGCAGCGGGCGTCCGAAACGAGCTCGCCGCGGCATTCGACCTGGCGCGCAGCCGCGTGCGCGTGGTGGTCGAAGCGATGGGCGGCGGTTTCGGCTCCAAGTCCAGCGCCGGCAACTACGTCCGCGCGGCCGTTGCCCTGTCGCGGATCGCGCGCGCGCCGGTCCGGCTGGTGCTCGACCGCGACGAAGAACAGCAGGACAGCGGCAACCGGCCGGCCACGATCCAGCGACTCCGGGTCGGGGCCGCGCGCGATGGCCGCCTGACCGCGCTCTCGCTCGACGAATACGGCACGGCCGGCGTCGGACTGGGCGCGGGCACGGGCGACATCGCCGTCGCCATGTACGAATGCCCCAACGTCGCGGTTGCCCAGAACGACGTCTTCATCAATGCCGGACCGGGGTGTCCGATGCGCGCCCCCGGCAACGTGCCCGGAGCTTTCGCTCTCGAGCAGATCGTAGACGAGCTGTCGGAAAGCGTCGCGCTCGACCCGCTGCTGTTGCGTGACCGGATCGACGCGAGCCCGGTGCGCCGGGAAGAGCGGCGCATTGGTGCGGCCCGTTTCGGATGGTCCGGCCGCCGACCGCCAGGTGCGGACGCGGGTCCGGTGAAACGCGGCGTCGGCATGGCGCAGTCGCACTGGAGCGCCAACGTGCAGACCAACTCGGCCTGCGAAGTGCGCATCCTGCGCGACGGCTCGGTCGATGTGCGATCGAGCGTGCAGGACATCGGCACCGGCATCACGACGGTGCTGGCCCAGGTCGTCGCCGAGGAGCTGGGTCTGCGCGCCGAGGATGTGACCGTGCGCATCGGCGACACCGAATTCCCGTCGGGACCGCCGTCGTACGGAAGCCTGACCACGGCGTCGATCACGCCGCCCGTGCGCAATGCGGCGCACCGGGTGCTGCAGCAGCTACTCGCCGCCGCGGCATCGGCGCTCGAGGCGCCAGCCGCCGGATTGCACGCACGCAACGGCCGCATCGTCACCGCGGACGGGTCCCGCGGCATGAGCTTCAAGGAGGCTGCGGCGCTGTTGCACAGCGACCAGGTCAGCGCGATCGCGGTGCGGTCGGACGATTACGGGGGCTTCGCCCGCAAGATGGGCGACATGGCCAATGCACGCCGCGATCTCGGCGGCGTCCAGTTCGCCGCCGTGGCGGTCGACACCGAAACCGGCATCGTGCGCGTGGAGCGGGTGGTCGCTGTTCACGATTGCGGGCGCCCGATGAATCCGCTGCAGATCGAAAGCCAGATCCATGGCGGCATCCTGCAGGGCATCTCCTACGCACTCTACGAAGAGCGCATCCTCGATCGCGGCAGCGGCTGGATGCTCAACGCGAATCTCGAACAGTACAAGATCGGGCGCTCGCGCGAAATCCCGGCGATCGACGTGATCGTGCTCGAGAACTACCAGGGGACGAGCGCGACCGATGCCTATGGCGTCGCCGAGCCGGCGATCATCCCCA
Source organism: uncultured beta proteobacterium (assembly GCA_963734515.1). Taxonomy (GTDB): domain Bacteria; phylum Pseudomonadota; class Gammaproteobacteria; order Burkholderiales; family Casimicrobiaceae; genus VBCG01. The sequence goes on from CAVTHP010000009.1 coordinate 17,587, forward strand.
CCGCCCCGGCGGTCGCGAACGCGGTGTACAACGCGATCGGCGTGCGGATGCGGCGGTTGCCGATGACTCCCGCCCGTGTGCTCGGCGCCCTGGGCCGGATCGCTTCGGGGAGCGTCGGCGCATGAACAGTTTCGCGTGGGCGAGTCCGACGACGCTCGCGCAGGCGCTGGAGCTGCGCAGCGTGACGGTCGCTGCAGGCATGCTGAGCGGCGACGGCAGACCGCCGCTCGCCGCCGCGGTCCTCAAGGCCGGCGGGATCGACGTGCTCGGCCTGATGAAGGACGGACTGCTGACTCCGGCGCGCATCGTGAACCTGCGCACGGTCGCGGAGCTCGGGGGGATCGCGCAGCGACCGGACGGTACGCTCGCAATCGGCGCCAATGTCACGCTGGCGGAACTCTCGGAGTCGGGCAGGGTTCGCGCCAGCTACCGCGCGCTCGCCGACGCAGCCGGTCGGTCGGCGAGTCCGCAGTTGCGGGAGGTCGCGACCATCGGCGGCAACCTGCTGCAGCGTCCGCGCTGCTGGTATTTCCGCTCGCTGCACCATCATTGCCTGCGCAAAGGGGGCAGCACGTGCTTCGCATTCGCCGGTGAGAACCAGCACCACGCGCTGTTCGCGCACCGCGGCTGCGCGATCGTGCATCCGTCGACACCGGCCACTGCCCTGGTCGCGTTCGGCGCGAAGCTCGAGCTTGTACGGGCCGGCGGAGCCACGCGCGTCGTGCCCCTCGAATCATTCTTGATCCTGCCCGAACGCGACCCGCACCGCGAGAACGACCTGCGCGACGGCGAGATACTCACGACCGTCGTGCTTCCGCAGCCCGATGCCGGCGTCCGCTCCGCGCATCTGAGGCTCGGCGAGACGGAATCCTTCGACTGGCCGCTGGCGGACGTCGCGGTGGTCCTCGACCTCGATGCGGACCGGACATGCCGACGGGCATCGGTCGTGCTGGGCGCAGCGGCCCCGGTGCCGTACCGGGCCAGGGGTGCCGAGTCCGCGCTCGTCGGGGAGCGCATCTCCGAGGATTCCGCAAGACGCGCGGCGCGCGCGGCGATTGCCGGTGCCGCGCCCCTCGACGAGAACGCCCACAAGGTACCGATTTTCGAGACGCTGGTGCGACGGACGATCCTCCAGGCAGCGAGGCCGACATGACACGATCCAGGACCCAAGGCGAGACCACCGATACGCCGGCGAACAGCTCGAATCGCGCCCGATCGCGTGGCGCCGGCAACGGGATGTCGCGCCGGCAGGCAGGTGCGGCATTGCTCGGCGGCGCCACGCTCGCCGTGATGCCGAGCCTCGTGCAGGCTGCGGCTCGTGAGTCCCGAGCGCTGCCGCCGTCGCGCAAGACCGGCGGCGCGCCGCTGATGGAGGCGCTCGCGAGGCGCCGCTCGACCCGGGAGTTCTCGGAACGCACGCTGCCTTCGCAGGTCCTTTCCGACCTGTTGTGGGCAGCGTATGGAATCAATCGTCCGAGCGGCGATCGCACCGCGCCTTACTGGCGTCACATCATGGTGATCGACGTCTACGCCGCGATGGCCGATGGCGTCTGGCTCTACGATCCGAGCCAGCATGCGCTGGTGAAGGAGCTTTCGGACGACATCCGTGCGCAGACCGGGTTGCAGGACTTCGTGGGCAGGGCGCCGCTCGATCTCGTCTACGTCGCTCACGGCGACCGCATGCGCGACGTCGGTCCTGCGGAGCGACGCCTCTACGCGTCGGTCGACGCGGCATTCATCGGCCAGAACGTCTACCTGTACTGCGCATCCGAGAGCCTGGCGACGGTATTTCGCGGGGCGGTCGACTATCCGAAGCTCGGCGCCGCGATGCGCCTCGACGCTTCGAGCTTCGTGACGTTCGCGCAGACCATTGGGTATCCGAAGGGCTGAGCGCGCGCACGCACGGGGGGCGCGATCGCTGGCGTCGCCGCCAACGCTGTCTCCGGGGGCGGAATTCGCGCCGGCGGCGCTCAGAACGTCGTGTGAATGCCTGCCGTGATGCCCTTGGGCAGGATCGAGACGAAGAACGGCTCGTCGCGCGTGGTCGCGTAGTACCCGACGGCCGTGCCCAGTGCCCAACCTGCGAGCACGTCGGACTGCCAGTGGCTGTGCGTCTTCATGCGCGCGATGCCGTCGTAGAGCGGGAGCGCCTCGAGCGCCCAGACCCACGGATGATCGGCGTGGTAGTTGGCGATGATCGGCGTGACGAAGCTCGCCTGCAGCGTGACCTCCCCGCTGGGAAAGCTCTGGCAGCAGCGCCCCTTGAACCATTGGTTCGGGTCGTCGGTCTGGCTCGGACGCTCGCGGCCGAACGCGAATTTCGCGACCTGCGAGGCGATGCCGCCGGCGGCCGATGCGTCGATCGACTGCCACAGCGTGCGTCCGAAGCGGTCGTCGGCGCCCAGCCACAGCGCGCCGCCGAGCTCGAAGCCGATGACGCCGATTTCCAGCGCCTGCTGATCGTGGCGCGCCCAGATGCCCGAGTCGTCGTAGGCGATCCTGTGATCGATGCCGAACGGGCCGCTGCCGGCCGACGCGTTCGCAGCGCCGAGCGCGAGTGCGGCACCCACCAGGATAGCCGCGAGCGGCGACGCTCGTTTCCCGCACATCGTTCCGGGCCCGGCCATCGTCATCTCCTTCGCAAGCACCTGCGAAAACTCTAGTCTTTCCGCATGGGCGGCGCAATGCGGGCGCGACGGTGTACGCTTTCGCCATGGGCAGGCTCACGACCCGCGTGCTCGGCGTGGCGTCATTCGACGTACCGCTGCGCTGACGCCCGTGCCGGCGCGCCGCCTCGATACCGCGATCTGCGCCGGCGCATCGGCGGACGTTCCCCGCGGGCGCGCGATCGCGACGTTCGCGTGCGCGGGCGCGACGTCGGCGTGCGTGGTGGCGTGCCTGCTCACGGCGAGTCTCGCGCGGGCCGCCGCGACACCGCAGGTTCCGACGACGCCGATCGAGCACCTGATCGTCATCGTCGGCGAGAACCTGAGCTTCGACAACCTGTTCGCGACCTACGAGCCGCCGCCGGGTGCGTCGGTCGCCAATCTGCTGTCACGGCGTATCGTCGACCGCGACGGCAACCCCGGACCGGAGTTCGCCCAGGCGGCGCAGCGCATCGGCGCGGGGAGCGGGCGCTACACGGTCACGCCGGCATCGAAAGGCGCGTACGCGACATTGCCGCGGCCGGGAACGACCTACGCGACCGGGTTGCCGCGCTACCAGCCCGACACCCGTTTCCCGGACGACCTTCCGAACGGGCCGTTCCGCATCACCCGCTACGTCCCCTATGCGGCGCCCGTCGGCGACCCGGTGCACCGGTTCTTCCAGATGTGGCAGCAGTTCGACGGCGGCCGGCGCGACCTGTTCACCTGGGTCGCGACGACGTCGGGCTACGGCGCGCGCGAGCATGGGAATCCGGCGGCGGGGACCGACCAGGGCGGCGTGGCGATGGGTTTCTACAGCATGGCGAGCGGGGACGCGGCGTATCTGCGCGACCTCGCGCGGACCTACGCGCTCGCCGACAACTACCACCAGGCGATCATGGGCGGCACCGGGCCCAACTACGTGGCGCTCGCGACCGGCGACGTCGGCGTCTGGCTCGACGCCGGACATCCGGCGGCGCCACCGCGGAACCAGATCGAGGATCCCGAGCCCATCGCGGGCAGCGACAACTGGTACCGGCGCAGCGGCACCTACACCGGATGCGCCGACCCGGCGCAACCCGGCGTCAAGGCGATCCGAGACCATGTCGAGGGTCTCCCCTACAAGCTGTGGAACGCGGGCAACTGCGGGCCGGGGGCCTACTACCTGGTCAACAACCAGAGCCCGGGCTATCTCTACGACGGAACGCTGCGGCAGCGCGGGCCGCGCAGCCACGTGGTGCCGCCGCAGTCGGCGCCCAACATCGGCACGCTGCTCGCGGCGGCAGGCATATCCTGGAAATGGTACAGCGGCGGGCGCACGCCGACAGGGATCGATGCGCATCGCTACTGCACGATCTGCGATCCGCTGGTCCATTCGACCGCAGTGATGACCTCCGACCTGCGCCGGAACCTGCAGGGGCTCGACGCGTTGTTCCGCGACATCGGCGATGCCGCGCATTTCCCGGCGGTGTCGTTCGTGGTCCCACCGAACGAGGACTCGGGGCACCCGGCGTATTCGACGGTCGCAGCGTTCGAGAATTTCGTCCGCGACGTCGTGACCCGCGTCCAGGCCAATCCTGCGCTGTGGTCGAAGACCGCGATCCTCGTCACCACCGACGAGAGCGGCGGCTATTACGACAGCGGCTACGTCCAGACCCTCGATTTCTTCGGCGACGGGACGCGCATACCGATGCTGGCGGTATCGCCGTTTGCGAGGAAAGGGCACGTCGACCACACGTACTACGACCACGCGTCGATACTCAAGTTCGTCGAGCGCAACTGGCGGCTGTCGCCGCTGTCGCCGCGCAGTCGCGACAACCTGCCCAACCCGGTGATGGGGCGCTCGGATCCCTACGTGCCGCAGAATCGACCGGCGATCGGCGACCTGATGGGGTTGTTCGCGTTCTGACCGTGTGAAGCCGTCACGCGGCTGCCGCGTGGCGACGAGGGCCGGGGCGCAGCGGCGCGCCAGCCCGGGGCCGCGTCAGCGCCCCAGTTCGACGTGCTCCCACGCCGACTTGCCCTTGTGATGCAGGCGGAAGTAGTGATCGCGAAGCGTCGCGAGCTCGTTGGCGACGGCGAGCGGGAATCCCTGGCGGCCGCCGCGACGGTCCATCATCAGCTCGTCGAGCAGGCGCTCGCAGCGCACAGGATCGCTCCAGATCGCGCAGAGGCGATTGGCGAGGCGGGCATAGCGCAGCACCAGCTGCTTGGGCTTCGCCGATTCCGGCAGCTCCGCGAGCCACGCCGTTGCCGCGTCGCTCAGCGGTTCGGGCTCCGTCGCGTGGCGCTTTTCCGCCCAATTCTCGGTCTTGCGCTTGACGGTATAGCCTGCGGGCCCGGTCTCGTCGAGTGCCTTGCGCGCGTCGTTCAGCGTGACCTTTTCGAACTCGAACGTGCCGGAATCACCGGGGTTCTGGGAACCTGACATTTGCGCTCCCCCTCTGGTCGGGAATGCTCCCTCGATGTCGTGCGCCGACACGAGATCGCTCTCTCCTATGCTACGCCAAGATCGCGCGCCCCGGGTCGGCCAGCCGAAGCCACGGTCGATCGGTGCCGATGAACGGCGCGCCCGATAAAAAAAGGCCGGGCAAGCGCCCGGCCTTTTCGATCGATCGAATACGGTGCGTCAGACCGCTTGAATGTTCGACGCTTGCTTCCCCTTTGGGCCCTGGGTCACTTCGAAGCTGACCTTTTGGCCTTCCTTCAGTGTCTTGAAGCCCTGCATGTTGATCGCCGAGAAGTGAGCGAACAGGTCCTCACCACCACCATCGGGGGTAATGAAGCCGAAGCCCTTCGCGTCGTTGAACCACTTCACAGTTCCGGTTGCCATTTCTGTTAATTCCTCAAGTACGAGAGATAAACGGGACGTTGCCCGGCCGATGTTTCGATCTCAAGGAAAGTACGGCGGTCGAACGACTGCGTGGCGGTCGTACAGAGCGTGCCTTTACTGCTTGGAACAAAACACGGCGGGCACTATACGGCAGAATTTGCAAAAAAGCGATAGGTTTTGCTTCGGGCTGCGCCGGTGGTACCTCCGAATGCCACGTCCGGCGCGGGATTCGGCGGGTGGCCGGTCCCGAGCGGGTATCGGTTCAGGACGCGATTTCCCGCCGGACCAGCGCGGCTCCCGCCCCGAGGGCCTGGAGCTTGGCCTGCGCCAGATTGCGGGAAAGCGGGACCATGCCGCAATTGGTGCAGGGCAGCAAACGTTCTGCCGGAACGAACCGCAGCGCCGAGCGGATCACGGCGGCGACCTCGTCTGGGGTCTCGGCCTTGTCCGAGGCGACGTCGATCGCGCCGACGAGGACGTCCTTGCCCTCGAGCAGGGCGATCAGATCGATCGGGACCCTGGAATTGGCGCATTCCAGCGATACCTGGCGGATCCTGGAGCCGGCGAGCAGCGGAAAGATCTGCTCGTATTGGCGCCATTCCCCGCCCAGCGTCTTTTTCCATTCGATATTGGCCTTGATGCCATAACCGTAACAGATGTGCACCGCCGTGGTGCAGGCTAGGCCTTCGACCGCGCGCTCGAGCGTCCGGATGCCCCAGTCCCGGACCTCGTCGAAATAGACATTGAAGGCCGGCTCGTCGAACTGGATCACGTCGACCCCGGCGGCGGCGATCGCGCGGGCCTCCTCGTTCAGGATCTCGGCAAAAGCCCAGGCGAGCTTCTCGCGGCTGCGGTAGTGGGCGTCGTGGAGGGTGTCGACCATGGTCATCGGGCCGGGCAGCGTGTACTTGATGCGCCGCGTCGTCTCCGAGCGCAGGAACGCCGCGTCGCCGACGTAGATCGGGTGGCGCCTCGCCACCGGACCCACGACGACGGGGACCTGCGCGTCGTAGCGGTTGCGGATGCGCACCGTGCGCTTGTGCTCGAAATCGACGCCGTCGAGGCCCTCGATGAAGGTCGTGACGAAATGACGCCGGGTCTGCTCGCCGTCGGTGACGATGTCGATTCCGGCGCGCTCCTGGTCGCGCAACGCGAGCCGCACCGCATCGCGCTTGCCTTCCTCCAGGGCCGCGCCCTCGAGCTTCCAGGCGGCCCACAGGGCCTCGGGTTCGGCCAGCCAGGAGGGCTTGGGCAGGCTGCCGGCGATCGTGGTCTGCAACAGGGGTTTGGTCGTCATCGTGCAATTCTATTACCGAACTGGAACCGGCCCGACGGCTTGACCGTCCGGCAGGCGGCCGCGTACCTTCTGGCCACGCGATCGGCGGCCGGCATCGATCGCGGCCGCATGCTGCGCACGCAGCCACGCACTCCCATGTCCCGCATCCTGTTCGCCGATCACGATTTTCCCGACATCGATCTCGAGCGCGGGATCTTCACCGCGGCCGGCGTCGATGTCGCCACCGCCCAGTGCCGGACCGAGGCCGAGGTGATCGCGGCGGCGAAGGAATGCCGGGGCATCCTGCTGCAATACGCGCCGATCACCGCGGGCGTGATCGCCGCGCTTCCCGCCCTCGGCATCGTCAGCAGAATCGGCGCCGGTTTCGACACCGTCGACACGGCGGCGTGCGAGGCGCATGGCGTCTGGGTGGCGAACTCTCCCGACTACGGTGTCGGCGAGGTCGCGACGCACGCGCTCGCGCTGGCACTCGCGTCGCTGCGCAACGTCGTCCGCTATCACGACGACGTGCGCGCCGGCAAATGGCACTACCTGTCGGCGGGCACGATGCAGCGGCCGGCCGAGCTGGCGCTCGGCATCGTGGGCCTGGGCCGCATCGGCAAGCGGATGGCGCACGTGTCGCGCAACGTGTTCGGGCGCGTCGTCGCCTGCGACCCGCTCCTGATTGACGGCGATTTCCCCGCCTACGTCGAGCGCGCCGGTACGCTCGGGGAACTGGCGGCGATCGGTCGACGTCGTGTCGCTGCATGTGCCGCTCGATGCGACGACGCGCGGCATGATCGACCGTCATTTCTTCGCTGCTGCCCGGCGCGGGCTTACGCTCGTCAACACCGCGCGCGGCGCCGTGGTCGACCTTCCCGATCTGCTCGCGGCACTCGACGCTGGAATCCTGCGCGGAGTCGGGCTCGACGTGCTGCCCACCGAGCCGGTGCCGCGCGATTCGCCGTTGCTCACCGATCCGCGCGTGATCCTGACGCCGCACGCCGCGTTCTACTCGGTCCAGGCGGAGCGCGAGCTGAGACGCAAGGCGGCGCAGAACATCGTCACCTGGTTGCGGACCGGACGGCCCGATTACCCGGTGGTCCGGGGCACGCGAGCGCCATAGCAGGCACGCGCGCTCGCCGCTGCTTGAAACGCCGCCCCTCCGCAGGCATTTCGGTAGAATGCTTTACCAAGCCTACTGCAGGAGCCGGCCATGAGCACGATTCGAGACACGATCGCGGACCAGGTCAAGAAGAACCATGTGGTCCTCTACATGAAGGGAACGCCGCAGTTCCCGCAATGCGGTTTCTCGGCGACTGCCGCCGAGATCCTCAAGCGCTGCGGCGTCACGGAATACGCGTCGTTCAACGTGCTGCAGGACGCCGAGTTGCGCCAGGGCATCAAGGAATTCTCGAGCTGGCCGACGGTCCCGCAGCTCTACGTCGACGGCGAGTTCGTCGGCGGCACCGACATCATGCGCGAGATGTACCAGTCGGGCGAGTTGCAGCAGTTGCTCGCGAAGTCACCCGCCTGAGCCTTTGGGCCGGTCCCGCCGGCCTGCATTCGCGCCGGCCTTCCTGACCTGCGGTCGCCCATCCAGGGTGACCGAAGCCGCGCATATTCGGTGCGCCTCGGACAGCGCGCGACTCGAAATGCACTGAAATGGTGCTATCGATGCACGTCGACGGTGCGCTCGCCTCGATCCGGACGTAGATGCCGCCAATAATTCCGTTGTAGATCAATGGCATGGCTGGATGGCATGCGCCGTGCTCCCCAGCAGTGCATTTTGTTGGCAGCGTCCCCAGAACGAGGCAGATCTCCAGGGCACGGCTGCGCCGCGCAACCCACCGCCATCGTCCGGACCCCATGGAATCCCTGAAAACCAGCACCGATACGCTGTTCATCCTCTTGGGCGCGATCCTGGTGCTCGCCATGCACGCGGGATTCGCCTTCCTCGAACTCGGCACGGTCCGCAAGAAGAACCAGGTGAATGCGCTGGTCAAGATCCTGGCGGATTTCGCCGTCTCGACCATCGCGTACTTCTTCATCGGTTATGCGATCGCGTACGGTACCGGCTTTTTCGGCGACGCCGCAGCGCTGTCGCACAAGAGCGGCTACGAGCTCGTGCGCTTCTTCTTTCTTCTGACTTTCGCGGCCGCCATTCCTGCGATCGTCTCGGGCGGCATCGCGGAGCGCGCGAAATTCAACCCTCAGCTCGCCGCGACGTTCCTGCTGGTCGGGTTCGTCTACCCGTTCTTCGAGGGCATCGCCTGGAACGGGCATTACGGCATCCAGGGCTGGCTCAAGGCGACGTTCGGCGCCGAGTTCCACGATTTCGCGGGCAGCGTCGTCGTGCATGCGGTCGGTGGCTGGATCGGGCTCGCAGCAGTGCTGCTGCTCGGGGCCCGGCGCGGGCGCTACACCAAGGAAGGCGGCATCTCCGCGCACCCGCCGTCGTCGATACCGTTTCTCGCGCTGGGGGCGTGGGTGCTGACCGTCGGCTGGTTCGGCTTCAACGTCATGAGCGCGCAGACGATCGACAGGATCTCCGGTCTGGTGGCGCTCAATTCACTGATGGCCATGGCCGGCGGCACGCTCGCCGCGCTGGTCGTCGGCCGCAACGACCCGGGCTTCGCCTACAACGGTCCGCTGGCGGGGCTGGTCGCCATCTGCGCCGGCTCCGATGTCATGCATCCGATCGGCGCGCTGGTGACCGGGCTGATCGCCGGAGCGCTGTTCGTGGTGCTGTTCACGCGCACGCAGAATCGCTGGAAGATCGATGACGTGCTGGGCGTCTGGCCGCTTCACGGCGTGTGCGGCGCGTGGGGCGGGCTCGCTGCGGGAATCTTCGGCGCACCCTGGGCTGGTGGCCTGGGCGGCGTCGCGCTCGCGTCGCAGCTCCTAGGCACGCTGCTGGGCATCGCGGTCGCGCTGGCCGGGGGATTCCTGGTCTACGGGACGCTCAAGGCGCTGCTCGGCATCCGGCTCGACGCCGAGGACGAGTTCAACGGCGCGGACCTGACGGTCCACAAGATCTCGGCCACGCCCGAGCGCGAAGCGTCCTGGTAATTGGGGTCGGTAATTGGGGTCAGAGCTGTAATAATTGCCCGGCACGATTCCTGCCGAAATTGCGGGGAATTCGGCCGGGCAATTATTACAGCTCTGACCCCAATTACCGGCCGGGCAATTATTACAGCTCTGACCCCAATTACGTGCGGGCGCGCTGAACGCGCCGCACGTCCGGTACGCGTCGCAGTGCGCGCATCAGGTGCGCGAGGTGGCGGCGATCGCGCACCTGCACGCCGAAGAACATCGCAACATCGCCGCCGTCGGGCCGCTCCATCGACACGGTGTCGATGTTGGCGTCGGCATCGCCGATGGTCGTTGCGAGCTCGGCGAGCATGCCGCGGCGATCCGCGACCAGCACGCGCACGCCGGCGTCGAAGACGCCCTGGACGTCGGGCGCCCACTCGACATCGACGATCTCGCCGCCGTCGACGCGTTGCTTGCGCAGCGACACGCAGTCGCGAATATGGACGATGAGTCCCTGGCCGCGCCGGAACTGCCCGACGATCGCGTCGCCGGGCAGCGGCCTGCAGCATTTCGCATACTGGATCGCCACGCCTTCGACGCCCCGCAGCGTCAGTGCGCCCGGTTTGCCGGAGGTCGTGGGAGCCGGGCCGGCGGCAGTCTCCTCGGCCTTGCCGACGGTCCGCGTCAGCGCCTGCGCCACGACGAACGACAGGCGCTTGCCGAGACCGATGTCGGCCAGGACATCGAGCTGGCTCTTCGCGCCGTATTCCTTCGCCATCGCCTCCCAGCGGTCCCAGGTGATCGACTCGGGCTCGACCTTGAGGGTCGCCAGCGCCTGGTTCAGCAACCGTTCGCCCAGGGCCGCCGATTCCTGCTGCTGCAGGCCCTTCAGGTAGTGCCGGATGCGCGAGCGCGCCTTGCCGGTGGTCACGAACGACAGCCACGACGGATTGGGCCGCGCCGTGGGCGAGGTCAGGATCTCGACGTGGTCGCCGTTCTTGAGCTCGGTGCGCAGCGGCAGGAGCTCGTAGTTGATCCGCGCGGCGACGCAGTGATGGCCGATGTCGGTGTGCACGCCGTAGGCGAAGTCGACGGCCGTCGCTCCGCGCGGCAGCGCCATGATCTTGCCTTTGGGCGTGAACAGGTAGATCTCGTCGGGAAACAGGTCGCCCTTGACGTGCTCGAGGAATTCCTTCGAATCGCGCGACTCCGACTGTATCTCGAGCAGGCTCTGCAGCCAGCGGTCGGTTTCGCGCTGCGCTTCCTCGAGGTCGAGCTGGCCGCCCGACTTGTACAGCCAGTGGGCGGCGACGCCTGCTTCGGCGACGCGGTGCATGTCGTGGGTGCGCAGCTGAGCTTCCAGCGGCGTGCCGAACGGGCCGAACAGCGTCGTGTGCAGCGACTGGTACCCGTTCGCCTTCGGGATGGCGATGTAGTCCTTGAACTTGCCGGGGATCGGCTTGTAGAGCTCGTGCAGCACGCCCAGCGCCGCATAGCAGGTCGACTTGTCGTTGACCAGCACGCGCACGCCGTAGATGTCGAAGACCTGCGAGAACGTGTAGTGCTTCTCGCGCATCTTGCGGTACACCGAGTAGATCGTCTTCTCGCGCCCGGAGACGGTCGCGGCGATGTTGGCGCGCGCGAATCCGTCGCGGATCACGTCGAGCAGCCTGTTCATCACCTCGCGCCGGTTGCCGCGCGCGGTCTTGATCGCCTGCGCGAGGATCCGGTAGCGCAGCGGGTACAGGTGCTTGAACGACAGGTCCTGAAGCTCGAGGTAGAGCGCGTTCAGGCCCAGCCGATTGGCGATCGGCGCGTAGATGTCGATCGTCTCGCGCGCGATGCGCTTGCGATGCGTGGGCGCCATCGCGTCGAGCGTCCGCATGTTGTGCAGGCGGTCGGCGAGCTTGATCAGGATGACGCGGACGTCGCGCGCCATCGCGAGCAGCATCTTGCGGAAGCTCTCGGCCTGCGCATCCTCGCGGCTCGCGAACTCGATCTGGTCGAGCTTCGACAGGCCGTCGACCATCGCTGCGACCGGACGGCCGAACCTCGACTCGATCTCGGAGCGCGAGACCGCCGTGTCCTCCATCACGTCGTGCAGCAGCGCGGCGGCAAGCCCTTCCGCGTCGAGGCGCCACTCCGACAGGATGCTCGCGACGGCGAGCGGATGGGTGATGTACGGCTCGCCCGACTTGCGGAACTGCCCGCGGTGGGCGGATTCGGAGAACTCGAAGGCGCGCTCGACCAGCGCGATGTCAGGCGTCGGCAGGTAGTGACCGAGGTGCCGGGTGAATTCGGCAATCTCCGACATGCCGCATCGCCTTTTGGCGTTACAGGGTCACGGTGGGCGCCGTCTTGTGCAGCATTTCGATCCCCACCTTGCCTGCCGCGATCTCGCGCAATGCGATGACCGTCGGCTTGTCGCGGTCGGGGTCGAGCAGCGGCGCGGAGCCGGAGGTGATCTGGCGCGCGCGGTTGGTCGCGGAGAGCGTCAGCTCGAAGCGGTTGGGAATGCGGGCTAGACAGTCGTCGATGGTGATGCGGGCCATGGTCAGCTTTCGGAAGCGTGGGCTAGGAGTCCGGCGAGCGCCTTCGCGTGCCGCACCTGCTGCCGCGCAGTCGTGAGACGTGCGGCGCGTACGATGACGGACAGATCGTCGACAGCCCGTGCAAAGTCCTGATTCATAATAACATAATCGAACTCCCCGCAGTGGCGCATCTCCTCGCGCGCCGCCTCCAGGCGCGTGGCGATCACGTCGGGAGGATCCTGCGCGCGCTTGTAGAGGCGCTCGCGCAGCGCGTCCAGCGACGGCGGGACGATGAAGATGTGGACCGAGTCCGGGATCAGCCTGCGGACCTGGGCTGCGCCCTGCCAGTCGATTTCCAGCAGCACGTCCTGTCCCGCCGCGACCTGCGCCTTCAGCCACGTCGCCGATGTCGCGTACCAGTTGCCGTGCACATGCGCATGCTCGAGGAACTCGCCGCGATCCTTGAGCGCCAGGAATGTCGGCACGTCGACGAAGTGGTAGTGCTGCCCCTCCTGCTCGCCGGGGCGCGGCGCCCGCGTCGTGTACGAGACCGACAGGCGGATCCCCGGCTCGCGCTCCAGCAGCGCGTTGACCATGCTGCTCTTGCCGCCGCCGGAGGGCGCGGCGACGACGAACAGGCAGCCCGAGGCGCCCGGGCTCTGGGTGGTGATGGTCATGCTCGGCCTATTCCAGACGCCCCGCGGCGTTCATTCGAGGTTCTGCACCTGCTCGCGCATCTGCTCGATCGCGACCTTGAGCTCCAGCGACACCTGGGAAAGCTCGGCATCGACCGACTTCGATCCCAGCGTGTTGGCTTCACGATGCAGTTCCTGCGCGAGGAAATCGAGGCGCTTGCCGGCGCTGCCGCCCTGCGCCAGTACGCGCCGGAATTCGGCGATGTGGGTCGAGAGCCTCGCCACTTCCTCGGCGACGTCGATCCGCGTCGCGAACAGCGCGAGCTCCTGCTTGAGCCGGTCCTCGTTGGGGTCGAGTCCGGCTTCCCGGAGCCGGGCGCCGAGCCTTTCGACGAAGGCCGCGTGGAGCACGGGGACGCGCGGCGCGACACGGGCGACCTCGCGGTCGATGTCGGCGCAGCGCGCCTCGAGCACGTCGCGAAGCTTCGCACCTTCGCGGGCGCGCGCCGCGGTGAGCTCGGCAAGGGCGTGGTCGACGAGTGCGTAAACGCGCTCGGCCAGTGCCTCCGCCGGCAGCGACGCCTCGACCATGACGCCGGGCCAGCGCAGGATGTCGCCGGTCGACAGCGGCGGCGTGCCGGGGATGGCGCGGGCGATCTCGGCGGCGGCCGCCGCGAGTTGCCGCACGCGGGAGGCGTCGACGGCGATCCCCCCGCCTGCGCCGGCCGTGCGCGCAAGTGCCACCCGGCATTCGAGCTTGCCGCGCTTCTGCGCCGCGGTGAGGCGCTCGCGAAGCTGCGGCTCGAGCATGCGCAACTCCTCGGGCAGCTTGACGCTGACGTCGAGGAAGCGATGGTTGACCGAGCGGAGCTCGACAGCAAGCGAAATGCCGGGGAGCTCCGCGGCCGCGGCCGCGAAACCGGTCATGCTGAGAATCATTTGGAGCTGGACGCTGCAGGCGCCGGTTTTGAAAAGTTTTCCGGCTTTACTTTGGGGGTGCGCATCGGGAGAATGTATGCGTTATCCGCATCCGGCGCAAGGCGAGCCGGCAGCGTTGGCACGCGAATTGCGGGCCGTTTCATTCGCCCCTGTCCCGTTGCCAGATCGAGTCGATGCCCGTCACCAACCAAGCGCTGCCCGGCGGATACCAGCTGCTGAATTACCGGATCGACCGCCAGATCAGCCGCGGCGGGTTTTCGATCGTCTATCGTGCCTACGACGAAACCGGGACCCCGGTCGCGATCAAGGAGTACCTGCCGGCGTCGCTGGTGCTGCGCACCGAGGGCGACATCGTCAACGCGAGCTCGGCCGAGAACCTCACGTCGTTCCGCTACGGGATGAAGTGCTTCTTCGAGGAAGGCCGCGCGCTCGCCAAGATCAACCACCCGAACGTCGTGCGCGTGCTGAATTTCTTCCGCGCCAACGAAACGGTCTACATGGTGATGCGCTACGAGCGCGGGCGCACGCTGCAGCAGCAGATCCAGATGCGCCAGGACCAGATGTCCGAGCGCTTCGTGCGCCAGGTGTTCATGCACCTGCTGAACGGGCTGCGCGAGGTCCACACGCACAAGATCCTGCACCTCGACATCAAGCCGGCGAACATCTACCTGCACAGCGACGGCAGCCCGGTGCTGCTCGACTTCGGTGCTGCGCGCCAGACACTGACCGCCAACCGTCCGAAGCTCGCGCCGATGTACACGCCGGGGTTCGCCGCTCCCGAGCAATACCGCGATCACGACCGCCTGGGCCCGTGGACCGACGTCTACGGCACCGGGGCGTCGATGTTCGCCTGCCTCGCCGCGTTCGCGCCGCAGGCCGCGGATGCCAGGCTGCAGGAGGACCACCTGGTCTCGGCCAAGAAGATCTGGTCCGGGCAGTACTCCGACAATCTCCTCGAGGTGATCGACTGGTGCCTGCGCCTCGATCCTCTCGAACGCCCGCAAAGCGTGTTCGCGCTGCAGCGGGCGATCCGCGACATCCCGACCCCGAAGCGCAAGCTCACGTTCTTCGGAAACCTGAAGCGCGTGCTGTTCTCGGAAATCGGCGCTTGAGCGACCGATGCGCTTCACGATCTTCCAGGAATCGCGCAAGGGCGGGCGCGAGGTCAACCAGGATCGCATCGCCTACACCTACAGCCGCGAGACCCTGCTGCTGGTCATCGCCGACGGCATGGGCGGCCACGTCGGCGGCGAGATCGCCGCGCAGATCGCGGTGCGCCTGTTCGTCGAGCGCTTCCACCAGGAAGCCAAGCCGGCGCTGAAGAACCCGCTGGGTTTCATGCAGGACACGATGCTGAGGGCGCACGCCGCGCTCGGCGCGTATGCCAGCCAGTTCTCGATGCTGGAGACGCCCCGGACCACCTGCGTGGCCGTCGTCGTGCAGGGCGGCCAGGCGTACTGGGCGCACGTCGGCGACTCGCGCTTCTACCTGCTGCGCCAAGGCAAGCTGATCGGGTCGACGAAGGATCACTCGAAGGTGCAGTACCTGGTCGACCAGGGCGCGATTTCCGCCGAGGAGGCGGCCGTGCATCCGGACCGCAACAAGATCTACAGCTGCCTCGGCGGGCTGGTCGAGCCGGTCATCGACATGTCGCGGCGCACGCCGCTGAAGAACGGCGACATCCTGGTGCTGTGCACCGACGGCCTCTGGAGCGTCTATCCGCGCAGCGAGTTGTCGACGATGCTGACGTCGACGCCGATCCTGTCGGTCGGGCCGCGTATCATTCGCGAGGCGGAAGGACGTGGGGGTCCCGATGGCGACAACGTGTCGGCGATCATCGTGCGCTGGGGGCCGGAGACGCTGACCGACGAGCAGTCGACAACGACCGATGCGCTCGCGCCGGGCGAATTCGAGACCGAGATCGAGGACACCATGACGCTCCGCGACCGCACCGGCAGCTCGCGCGACCTGACCGAGGACGAGATCGAGCGCGCGATCGCCGAGATACAGTCGACGATCCAGAAGTACCGCAAATAGCGAAACACCGGAATTTCGCACAAGGGGACGATGCGCCAGCTCCTGCTCGATACCGAAACGACCGGCCTCGACCCGAGGCAGGGACATCGGATCATCGAAATCGCCGCCATCGAGGTCGTCGATCGGCGGCTCACCGGCGCGCACCTGCACTTCCACGTCGACCCCGAGCGCGACATCGACGCCGGCGCGACGGAGGTGCACGGGATGACGCGCGAGGATCTGATCGGCAAGCCGCGCTTCGCCGACATCGCGCAGGAGTTCGTCGATTTCGCGCGGGGCGCCGAATGGATCATCCACAACGCGCCATTCGACATCGCTTTCTTCGATGCCGAGTTCAGCCGCGCCGGCCTGGCACCCTCGGCGACCCTGTACGCGAGGCTCACGGACACGCTCGCGCTGGCGCGAGAGGCGTTCCCGGGCAAGCGCAACAACCTCGATGCGCTATGCGAGCGCTTCGGCGTATCGAACGCGCACCGGACGATGCATGGCGCGCTGCTCGACGCCGAACTGCTCGCCCGGGTCTACCTGGCGATGACGCGCGGGCAGGAGACGCTCACGATCGACATGGGCGCACCCGCGCTGCCGACGCCGGGCACCGGCCTCACGGCGCAGGAGTGCGCTGCGGCAACGCCGGCGGTCGTCCGCCCGGTCCTCGTGGCCCCGGAGGAGGCCGCGTGCCACCAGGCCTATCTCGAAGCGCTCCAGCGTGAGTCGAAGTCCGGCTGCATGTGGCTTGCAGCGGAGGCGTCCGCGGGCGCATGACAGGCTGTTGCGTCGCGCGTAGCCTGCGGCGATGGACCTGATCCTCTGGCGTCACTGCGACGCCGAACCCGGCGGGCCCGACCTCGAGCGGCGCCTGACCTCCAAGGGCGTCAAGCAGGCCGAGCGGATGGCACAGTGGCTGGACCGGCACCTGCCCGACACCTGCCGCGTGCTCGTCTCGCCGGCGCTGCGATGCCAGCAGACGGTGTTGCCGCTCAAGCGCAAGTTCAAGACGCTTCGCGACCTCGCCCCCGGCGCGGGCCCCGAGGCGGTTCTCGGCGCCGCCAACTGGCCCGACGCCCGCGAGAGCGTGCTTGTCTGCGCGCATCAACCGACGCTGGGGCTGGTCGCGTCGGTCCTGCTGTCCGGCGAGCAGGCGTGGTGGCCGGTGCGCAAAGGCGCGGTCTGGTGGTTCTCGAATCGCGTGAGCGAAGACGGCTCGGGGGTCGTCCTGAAGGCGGTGATCAGCCCGGATTACCTCTGACGCGCCGCGACCGCACATAGGCTTGCCGGCTTCGGCGCGCCATTCGGCGCCCGTCCCGGAGCTCGTTATGGCGTGGGGCGAGCGCTGACGGGTGTTCGCCCGAGGCTTCGGCGGCGCACCCGCGTCCTCGCGCGGGTCCCGGCTCGCGGCGGCCGGTCAACCCACGATCGGCCGCGCACGAGCCACCCGCTTTGCGACGACTGCGCCGCAGGCGCCTCAGGCGAACACCCGTCACCGCGCGCCGTTCGGCGCGCCAGCAGGAATCCGGAAATTGGGGTCAGGAAATCGGGGTCAGAGCTGATTTCGCGGGTCGGCACGGATCGGGTCGGCGCCGGTGCATCGGGGGCAGCGGGACGGGACGGGCGCGGCGCCCCGTCCCGCTCCGCTGCCCCCGATCGACGATCGCCGACAGCAGGCACGATCGCCGACACCAAGCACCGAGCACGCGTACCGCCGACACCGGGCACGGTACGCCCGGCGTAGCGCGTAAGGCTGTCATCCGCATGTAGCGTGGGCCGCCGATGATTCCGGCAAGGGTCGGCGCGGTTCGCGCGCGAAGCCCGGTCATCACCGAAAGGGTCGAGCCGCATGACAGGACATCGGCGTTGCGACGACCGGCCGGTCGTCATCGTCGTCGGATGCGACGACGTCGGATCGGCGATTGCGCGCGCCCTGCATCGCGGTGGCGCGGCGGTCGTGCTGATCGACTCCGCCGATCCGCCGTGGCCGCGGCGCGGCATGTGCTATGCCGACGCCTGGTATGTCGGCGGTGCAACGCTGGTCGACGTCGACGCCTGCTTCTGCGCGTCGGTGAAGAGCATCCCCGCCGTGCTCGATCGCGGCGACACGATCGCCGCGACGACGTGGTCGCTGCAGGGCGTCGCCGGCGCGCTGCGGCCGGTGGCGTTCATCGACAGCCGGACGATCGCACGCCCGCAGTCGCCGGTGCCGCGCATCGAAGCGCTGCGAGCCGGCCGCTTCCTGACCCGGCACCGGATCGCCGAACGGGTCGAGCGCGGCGATCCGCTGGGCGAACTCTCGGGCACTGCCGTGCTGGCCCCCGCGGCCGGGGTGCTGCGCGGACTGGCCGCACGCGGTGCGCGGGTGGCAGTGGGCCAGACGCTCGCCGAGATCGACGAATCCGGCGATGCGTCGCGCTGTTTCGGCGTTTCCCCGGAAGCCGCCGTGGCTGCGCAGCGCATCGTCGCGACGCTGGGCGCCCGGCTGCGCGGCTCCCGCGGCCGCGACACCGAAGCGCCGGAGGTCGCCGACGTCGGTCGCTGACAGGGGGCTTGCAGGCGCGGCGACGGGCGCGGGTGCCGTCTGCTAGGCTTTCGGATTGCCCCGTTCGCGTTTGCGCGCTCCAACCGATGGCCGTCGACTACCTGCAGAAGATCCTGACCGCGAAGGTCTACGACGTCGCCGTCGAGACCCCGCTCGAGCTCGCTCCGACGCTGTCGCGCAGGCTGGGCAATCGCATCCTGCTGAAGCGCGAAGACCAGCAGAGCGTGTTCTCGTTCAAGCTGCGCGGCGCCTACAACAAGATGGCGCATCTGTCCGACGCCGAGCGTGCGCGCGGGGTCATTGCGGCGTCGGCCGGCAACCACGCACAGGGCGTCGCGCTGGCGGCGCAGAGGCTCGGATG
This sequence comes from uncultured beta proteobacterium, assembly GCA_963734515.1. Lineage (GTDB taxonomy): Bacteria > Pseudomonadota > Gammaproteobacteria > Burkholderiales > Casimicrobiaceae > VBCG01. The sequence continues at coordinate 36,410 of CAVTHP010000009.1, forward strand.
CACGGCGACGATCGTCATGCCGATCACGACGCCGCACATCAAGATCACGGCCGTCGAGTCGCTCGGCGCCAAGGTCGTGCTGCACGGCGACTCCTATTCGGACGCCTACGACAAGGCACAGGCGCTGCAGAAGCGCTCGGGCGCGACCTTCGTTCATCCCTACGACGATCCCGAGGTCATCGCCGGCCAGGGGACGATCGGCATGGAGATCCTCCGCCAGTGGCAGGCGCCGCTGGACGCGATCTTCGTCGCGATCGGCGGCGGGGGCCTGGTGAGCGGCATCGCCGCCTATGTCAAGCGCGTGCGGCCCGAAGTGAAGATCATCGGCGTGCAGCCCGAGGACTCGGATGCGATGGCGCGCTCGCTCGCGGCGGGGCGCCGCGTGCGGCTGCCCCACGTCGGCCTGTTCGCCGATGGCGTCGCAGTCCGGCAGGTCGGCAGGGAGACGTTCAGGCTCGCCAGAAAGTACGTCGACGACATCATCCTGGTCGACACCGACGCCATCTGCGCGGCACTGAAGGACGTCTTCGAGGACACGCGCTCGATCCTCGAGCCCGCCGGCGCGCTGTCGATCGCCGGCGTCAAGGCGTACGTCGAGCGCGAGGGCGCCAGGGGCCGCACTTACGCGGCGATCGCCTGCGGGGCGAACATGAACTTCGATCGCCTGCGCTTCGTGGCCGAGCGTGCAGAGCTCGGCGAGGAGCGCGAGGCGATCATCGCGGTCTCGATCCCCGAGCGCCCGGGCAGCTTCCGCGAGTTCTGCGAACTGCTGGGCAAGCGCTCGGTGACCGAATTCAACTACCGGTATGCCGACGCGAAGGTCGCCCACCTGTTCGTCGGCATCGAGGTCGCGAACCGACAGGAGACCGAGCAGTTGCTCGCCGAACTCGAACGCAGGCGCATCGAGGCCTACGACCTGTCGGACAACGAGATGGCGAAGCTGCACGTGCGCCACCTGGTCGGTGGACACGCGCCGGCGGCCGAGCACGAGATCCTCTACCGTTTCGAGTTCCCCGAACGGCCCGGGGCGCTGATGCGCTTCCTGAACAGCATGAGCGCCGGGTGGAACATCAGCCTGTTCCATTACCGCAATCACGGCGCCGACTATGGCCGCGTGCTGGTGGGCATGCAGGTGCCGCCCCGCGATGGCGCCAAGTTCCGGCGCTTTCTCGACCGGCTGGGCTACGACTGCGTCGACGAATCGGCAAACCCCGCCTACCGGATGTTTCTCGGGCGCTGACCGAGGGCCCCGGTGCCCGCCGCGCTGCGGCATACCTTGCCGTCCCGCGGCAGGGTGGCCCGGGGAAATTTGTCGTTCCTGTTGCGTTTTCGTCAGATTCGGGTTTCTCAGCCCATTCCGGCAAGCTTTATGCTCTGGTCAACCCGCTTGAGCCATGGCAGACTCGGCTCAGGTCCCATGCGGTGCGAGACCGCACGACCAAGCCACGAGACGCGAATGGCAACCGAAACGCCGGGCCGTAATCCGCTGCAGGGCATCAAGGTGATGGTGATCGACGACTCGAACACCATCCGCCGCAGCGCGGAAATCTTCCTGTTGCAGGCCGGATGCACCGTCATCCTGGCCGAGGATGGTTTCGATGCGCTGGCCAAGATCGCCGACCACCAGCCGGACCTGGTGTTCGTCGACATCATGATGCCGCGGCTCGATGGCTACCAGACCTGCGCCCTGATCAAGAAGAACAGCCGCTTCCATACGATGCCCGTCATCATGCTTTCCTCGAAGGATGGCCTGTTCGACCGTGCCCGCGGCCGTATGGTCGGGTCGGACCAGTACCTGACGAAGCCCTTCACCAAGGAAAGCCTGCTGAAGGCGGTCGCGGTCCACTGCAGCGCGGCGGCGGCATGAGCCCGAAGGGTCGCCCCGAGGCGAATGCCGGAGTGCGCAGCGCGAAGGCAGCCCGGCGAACCCCGAAGGGTCGCCCCGAGTCGAATGCCGGCTCGCGCGGCGCGAAGGTCACCCGATGAGCGATCCCATCACTGCGCGCGCCGTCGTGGCGCAGGTTCGGTCCGAAGCCGAACGGAAGGCAGGCCCCATGAGCAGCATCCGGAAGATCCTGATCGTCGACGATTCGCCGACCGAGCGCCATGTGCTGCAGGACATGCTGACCAAGGCCGGCTACGAGGTCCTGGCGGCCGACAACGGCGAGGACGCAATCGCCAAGGCGCGCAGCAGCAAGCCCGACCTGATCCTGATGGACGTCGTGATGCCGGGACTGAACGGCTTCCAGGCGACGCGCGCCATCAGCCGCGATCCGGAGACGCGGTCGATCCCTGTCATCATGTGCACGTCGAAGAGCCAGGAGACCGACAAGATCTGGGGGCTGCGCCAGGGCGCCCGCGACTATGTCGTCAAGCCGGTCGTCCGCGACGAACTGCTGGCCAAGATCACCTCGCTCGGTTGACGCCGCCCCAGACGCCCGAAATGACCCGCGCCGCCCGCCTCGACCTTCGCTCGTTCCAGCAGGAACTCGCGTCCCGCCTCGCCGCCAAGACCGCGGCGCAGGTCGAGTCGTCACGACTCGGCCTCGTCTGCGCCGGCGAGCGCTGGCTGCTGCGTCTCGCCGATGCCGGCGAGGTGATCGCGGTGCCGCCGATCGTGAAGGTGCCGCTGACGCGAAGCTGGTTCCTGGGACTGGCGAACGTCCGCGGCAGCCTCTACAGCGTCGTCGACTTCGCCGCTTTCCTCGGGCACGACCCGGTCGCCATCGGGTCGCTCGCGCGCCTGATCCTGTTCAATTCGCGGACCGGCGAGCTGAACGTGGGGATCGTCGTCGAGCGCGTGGCGGGATTGCGCAATCTCGCCGAGCTCACGGCAGCGCCGGCGCGGGCCGATGCGCCGGACTGGTATGCACAGCGCTGGGCGGATGCCGAAGGCAACGCCTGGCAGGAAATCGATCTCGGCGCCCTCGCGCGCGACCCTGCGTTCCTGCAGGTCAGCACCTGATGGCGGGGGACCGGCCGTGCCGGTCCCGTGGATGAACCCGGAGGATCTATGGCACTGCGTATGCCCAGGCTGTTCGGCGCCGATGCGCCGCCAGCCGAGAACATCGACTTCGACCCGCCGACGACCCAGGTCCGGATGATCGCGTCATCGACCGAGACCTACGATCCGCTGGCGTCGATGTCGGTGATGGAGCAGTTGCGTGTCGCCGCCAACGCGGCGCCGGTGCCGTCGAAGCTCCCGATCATCGGCAACCTGCCGGTGGTCAGGCAGTTCCAGCTGCTCGGCGCATTGACGCTGCTGTTCGTCGCGCTTGCCGCGTTCATGCTGTTCCTCGACAGCCGGGCCACGTCGCAGCAGGCGCTGCGCGTTTCGACTGCGACCGAGATGCAGATGCTTTCGCAGCGGCTGGCGCGCGGCGCGGCGCTCGCCGCGCAGGGGCAGGCGAACGCGTTCGCGGCCGTCCGCGACAGCCGAGAGCGTTTCAGGGCCGATCTGGACGCGCTGGTGAACGGCGGCGCGCTCAAGGGCGTCGTGCTCGATGCGACGCAGAATCCGGCGGCGAACGAGACGCTGTCCTCGATCCGGACGCGCTGGCAGCGCGTCGACGCGGCGGCGAAGGAGCTCGTCGAGAACGAGCGCAGTCTTACCTCGCTTGCCAGCGGCCTGAGCGCGATCAGTCGCGGCAACGGCGGGCTGCTCGAGCTCGCCCAGCAGGCGGCGCAACAGATCGGGCAGGGCGGCGGGTCCGCGCGCGACGTCGACTATGCGAACCAGCTCGCGATGCTGTCGCAGCGGATCGCGAAGAACGCCAGCATGCTGGCATCCGCCGACGAGATCGACCCCGAGACCGCGTTCGTGCTCGGCAAGGACGCGACGACGTTCCACGACGTGCTGAACGGCCTTGCAAAGGGCAGCGACACGCTGAAGCTCAATGCGCCGCGTTCCGACGATGCGCGCGCCACCCTCGCCGATCTCGGCAAGCGCTTCGCCCCCTACGAGGCGGGCGTCAACGCGATCCAGGCGAACATGAAGAACCTGGTGGTCGCCAAGCAGGCCGCGCGCAACATCAACAGCGAGGCGGAGCCGCTCCTGACCGACGCGACGCAGCTCGCCGACGCCTACCAGTCCGGAGGCCGGCCGCGCGCCTTCTCGCTCGGCCTCATGGCATTGTTCGCGCTGCTCGCCCTGGCGAGCCTGGCCCTGATCGCCAGGGCGTTCCTCGACGACGTCCGCTCGCGCGCGCAGGAAAGCGAGCATGAGAACAAGCGCAATCAGGAAGCGATTCTCCGGCTGCTGAACGAGATGGGGAATCTCGCCGACGGCGACCTCACCGTGCAGGCGTCGGTGACCGAGGACGTGACCGGCGCGATTGCCGACTCGATCAACTTCACGATCGAGGAGCTGCGCACGTTGGTGCGAGGCATCAACTCGGCAACCGACCAGGTGACCAAGGCGACGCAGGAGACGCAGGCGATCTCGAACCGGCTGTACGAGGCGTCGCAGAACCAGAACCGCGAGATCCAGCAGGCGTCGGCATCGGTGCTGACGATGGCCCAGTCGATCAACGAAGTCGCCGACAGCGCCGCCCAGTCGGCGAAGGTCGCGCAGGTGCAGCTCGCGGCCGCCGAGAAGGGCGGGAACGCGGTGCAGGACCAGATCGCGGGCATGAACGACATCCGCACGCAGATCCAGGAGACGTCCAAGCGCATCAAGCGCCTCGGCGAATCCTCGCTCGAGATCGGCGAGATCGTCGAGCTGATTTCCGACATCACCGAGCAGACGAACGTGCTGGCGCTCAACGCCGCGATCCAGGCCGCGTCGGCCGGCGAGGCGGGCCGCGGATTCACCGTGGTCGCCGAGGAAGTGCAGCGGCTGGCCGAGCGCTCGGGCGAGGCGACCAAGCAGATCGAGGCGATCGTGAAGACGATTCAGGCCGACACGCAGGACGCGGTCGTCGCGATGGAGCGATCGACGGTGGGCGTGGTCGAGGGCGCGAAGCTTTCCGACGCGGCCGGCCAGGCGCTCGCCGAAATCCAGCGCGTCTCGCGCGAGCTCGCCGAGCTGATCGGGCAGATCTCGGCGCAGACCCAAACGCAATCCGAGTCGGTAACCGACGTCACGCGAGGGATGCAGGGCATCCTCCGCATCTCGGAAGAGACGACCGAAGGCACCAAGCAGACCAATGTGTCGATCGGCCAGTTGACCAAGCTCGCCGCGGAGCTGCGCAGCTCGGTCGCCGGCTTCAAGGTGTGATGACGACGTCGATCGGGGAGCCCTTGCGCCGTGTCCACTGAATCCGCACGAGAATTCGACCTCGGTCCGCTGTCGTGGGTCCACGGCGAGATCGATCAGGCGCTCACGCGCGGCATCGAGGCGCTCGCGGCCTTTCGGGGAAATTTCTCCGACGCCGCGTCGCTCAAGCACGCGCGTTCGCACATCCACCAGGCCGCCGGCGCGATCCAGATGGTCGGTCTCGATGCCGTCACCGCCTACACCGACGAGATCGAACGACTGCTCGTGCGCATCGACGAGCTGCCGGTGGTCGACGCGCCCGCGGTCATCGACCGCATCGATCGCGCATGTCGCAGGCTGCAGGTGTTCCTGGACGAGATAGCCAACGGCGCCATGCCGGTGCCGCTCAAGCTCTTTCCCGAGTACGAGGCGATGCAGAAGGCTCGGGCTGCCGAGGGGGCGTCGCCCGCCGACCTGTTCTATCCCGACCTCGACGTGCGCCCACCGCGCACGACGCCGCGCGAGATCATGCCGGCGGTGAATCTGACGTCGTACCTGTTGAAGCAGCGGCGCGACTATCAGCGCGGCCTGCTCGAATGGCTGCGCGGCAAATCGGCGGGCGGCACCACGATGCGCGAGGCGATCACGGCGATCGAGGACGTCACGACCCAGCCCAACCTGCGCGCGTTCTGGTGGACCGTCGGCGCGTTCCTGGAGGCGCTCGACCTCGATCTGCTCGAGAAGAGCTTCGGCGCCAAGCAGCTGGTGGCGCGGATCGACATGCAGATCCGGCGCGTCACCGAAGGCAGCGCCAAGGTCTCCGATCGCCTGCGCCGCGAGGTGCTGTATTTCGTGGCGATCAGCGGGCCGGGATCGCAGCAGGTCGAGGCGATCCAGCGCGCCTACCGGCTGGCGGAGCTGATTCCTTCGACGGAGGCCCTCAACGCCGACGTCGTCCGGCTGCAGCCGATCCTGCGCGAGGCTCGCGAGCAGGTCGCGAGCGCCAAGGACGCGTGGCTCAAGGCCGCCTCGGGGCGGGCCGACGTCCTCGCCCGGCTCAGGCAGACGATGGCGGCGGTCGACGCGAAGGCCGGCGAGATCGGGCCCCCGGCGCTCGCCAGCCTCACCGCCACGCTCGTCTCGCGCCTCGATCACATGCCGGAAGCCGGGGTCTCCGAGCCGTTCGCAATGGAATTCGCGACCGCCCTGCTGCTCACCGAAAGCGCGTTCGAGAACTACACGAGCCTGTCGCCGGATTTCGCCAAGCAGGTCGATGCGATGCTGGTGCGACTGGACGCAGCGCAGGCGGGGCGCGAGGCCGAAGCCGGAGCGCCGGCGCTCGACGAGATGTCGAGGCGGGCGCAGGAGCGTGCACTGCTCTCGCAGGTGATGCGCGAGGTGCAGGCGAACCTGCGGCGCATGGAGCAGGTGCTCGACGCGTTCTTCCGCGACAACTCGAAGCGCGGGGACCTCTCGGGCCTGGCCAAGGACAGCCAGCAGATCCGCGGCGCACTGCGCATGCTCGATCTCGACGACGCCGATCGCCTGCTGGCGCTGTGCCAGACGCAGATCGAAGCCTACGCGGATCCGTCGACGGCCATCGACGACGCAGGTCTGGAACTGCTGGCCGAATCGCTGTCGGGCCTCGGCTTCTACGTCGAGGCGGTCCTGCAGCAGCGGCCCGATCGCGACCGCCTGATCGCGCCGCTGATCGCGAGGCGCCTGGGCGAGGCGCCCCAGCCGATGCAGGCCGATCGCCAATCGGCCGAGCACTCGGTCATCGAGTTGCGCGCCGCGCTGCCGCGCCTCATCGCCGACCTGCGCAATGCCCCGGCGGATGCCGAGGCGCGCGCCGAGCTGCGCGGCAAGCTCGCCAGCCTGCGCGGCGATGCCGAGCTGATCGGCGACGCGGAGCTCGCGGCGCAGGCCGATGCGGTGCTGCGTGAAATCGATGCCGGTGCCGCCGACGCAGCGGTCGCCGCGGGCGTGGACCTGATCGTCGAGGCAGGCGTCGCGCCCGCGCCGGCGATCTCCGAGGAGACCCAGCGCCTGCTCGCCACCGATGCGAGCGCCCTCGACGCCGAACTGCTCGACATCTACCTGACCGAGGCCGACGAGGTCCTGGACACCGTCGACGACGGCTATCGCGCCCTTGCGCACAACAGCGGCGACCGCGATGCGCTGGTCACCGTGCGCCGCCAGTTCCATACGCTGAAAGGCAGCGGGCGCATGGTCGGCCTGACCGAGCTCGGCGAGCTCGCCTGGGGCGTCGAGCGCGTGCACAACCGCATTCTCGAGGACGACCGCCGGGTCACGCCGGCGCTGCTCGATCTGATCCGCACCGCGAGGGAGAGTTTCCGAGGCTGGGTGCGCGAGCTGCGCGAGACAGGTCGCATCACGACCGATCCCGCCGCGCTGCAGGCCGCGCTCGGCGCCGTCGAGGCCGAGCTCCCCGGTTTTGCGCCGGCGCCGGTCGTGGCGAGCGCCTCCGCACCTCACGCGCCGCCGACGGCGATCGAGCCGGTCGAAGCGTCGGGGCGCGAGGCGGCATCGACGCTGGATCTCGAGCTCATCGAGCTTCCCGATTTCGGCGCGCCGCTTGGCGACGGAGAGGCGCCCGCGGTGACGACCATCGACGAGTCGGTCGAGGAGACGATCGACATCGGGCTGCCCTCCGACGGCCGCGACGTCCAGAAGCCGGTGCTGCGCGTCGTCGCGGACAACACGTCCGCCCATGCCGCCGCCGCGGACGCACGTTCGCGCACGCCGGTCGTCCACGCACCCGGCCTGACGCTGCTCACCGATGCGCCGCGGTCGGCCGACGACGCTGCGCCAACCGACGCCGATGAAGTGACGGTCGGTCCCGTCACGCTGTCCGCATCGTTGTGGAGGATCCTCTGCGACGAGGCGGATCAGAACGTCGCCGTGCTGCAGCACGAAATTTCGCTGATGCAGTTCGATCCCGATCACCTGCCCGTCGCGGGGATGGTGCGTGCGAGCCACACGCTGTGCGGGATCCACCGCACCGGCGGCATCGCGCTGATCGCGGAGACGGCGCAGGCGCTGGAACAGGCGCTGCTCGCGCTCGAGCAGCACGGCCCGCCGTTTCCGAGTCGCGGCCACCCGGTGCTCGCCCGTGCGAGCGCAGGACTCGCGCATTTCGTCAGCCGCGTGAAGGCACGCGAGGGATTCAGCCCCAGCGACGAGCGGGAGGCGGCGGACATCCGCATCGAGCTCGACGAGCTGCGCCAGGAAGCGACCGCGAATGCGCCGACGCTCGACCTGCTGCTGGGCGACGAGGACGTCGAGTCCGCGACCGCTACGGTCGAGCCGACGACGGTGGAGCAGCGCGCGGCTCCGGATTCGATCGCAGCCGCGGCGTCGGAGGCACGGGAACAGCCCGGGGCGATCGCCGAGCCCGAGCCCGGCCTGCCGTCCGGCTCCCGGGACTCGCTCGCAGCGACGACCGACGCGGGCGCGCAGCCGCTGCTGGCAGCGGCCGCGGGCGACGCCGCGGTGCCGGTGCAGGAATCCGAGCCGGCGGCGGCCGCCGCCGCTGCGCCGGACGCCGGAACGTGGGGGCCGGCGCCCCAGTTCCAGCCCGTACCTCCTCCCGCGCCCGCGATTCCGCCCGACGAGACGCTGCTCGACGTCACCGACGACGTCGACGACATGGTCGTCCCCATCTTCCTCGAGGAGGCCGCCGAGCTGTTCCCGAAGGTCGGCGACGGCTTGCGCACATGGCGCCGCAGCCCCGACGACGACGGCGTCGTCGCCGAGCTGCGCCGGACGCTGCATACGTTGAAGGGCAGCGCCCGCATGGCGGGCGCGATGCGCCTGGGCGAGCTCGCGCACCGGATGGAGTCGCGCCTGGCGGCCGAAGGGCCGCAGCTCGCGGTCACGGGCGAGTTGTTCGAAGCCCTCGACACCGATCTCGACCGCATCGGCTTCGTGCTCGACGCGCTGCGCGAGGGCAAGTCGAATGTCGTGCTGCCGTGGCTTGCGCCGCCGGCAGAAGGGACGGGCACCGCACCTGGCGCCGAAGCTCCCGGCGTCGTGTCGGCGGAGCGCGCCGCCGAGGGCGCCGAGCCCGCGGTCGCGGGGGCGATCGCTCCCGAATCGCCGGCCGCCGTGCCGCCAGGTACTACGCGGGGCGCCGGGGCCATCGTCGAGCGGCGTCGCACGCCGCGCCCGCGCGATGTCGAGATCGGTGCGCGCGCGATGCTGCGGGTGCGCGCCGACATCGTCGATCGCCTGGTCAACGAGGCGGGCGAGGTTGCGATCGCCCGCGCGCGTGTCGAGGGGGAACTGCGCGCACTGAAGGCGAACCTGCTCGAGCTGACCAGCAGCGTCATCAGGCTGCGCGGCCAGGTGCGGGAAATCGAGCTGCAGGCGGAGACGCGGATCCAGTCCCGCATGTCGGCCGTGCAGTCGGATCACGAGGGCTTCGATCCGCTCGAACTCGACCGCTACACGCGCTTCCAGGAGCTGACGCGCTCGCTCGCCGAAGGCGTCAACGACGTGTCGACGGTCCAGCAGTCGCTGCTGAAGAACCTCGATGACGCCGATGTCGCGCTGCTTGCGCAGGCGCGGCTGTCGCGCGACGTCCAGCAGCGGCTGCTCGCGATCCGGACGGTTCCGTTCAACAGCCTGACCGAGCGGCTGTACCGGACGCTGCGCAAGACGGCACGCGAGCTCGGCAAGCGCGCGAACCTCGAGATCAACGGCGCGCAGACCGAGCTCGACCGCTCGGTGCTGGAGAAGCTCGCCGGACCCCTCGAGCACCTGCTGCGCAACGCCCTCGACCACGGCATCGAGTCCCGCGATGAGCGCATCGCCGCCGGCAAGCCGGAGACCGGCGAGATCCAGATCGGCGTGCGCCAGGCCGGCAACGAGATCGCGATCGAGCTGACCGACGACGGCCGCGGCATCGACTTCGCCCGCGTGCGAGAGCGGGCCGTCGAGGCCGGCATGATCGCCGCCGATGCGGAGCCGACCGAGCAGCAGCTGGTCGAGTGCCTGTTCCACCCCGGTTTCTCGACGGCCCACGAGCTGACGCAGATCTCGGGTCGCGGTATCGGCATGGACGTCGTCCGCAACGAGATCGTGTCGCTGGGCGGCCGCGTCGACGTGAATTCGGAGGCTGGAAAGGGCACCCGCTTCAATTTGTTCCTCCCGCTGACGCTCGCGGTCGCGCAGGCGGTGCTCGTGCGCGCGATGGGCAGGCCATGGGCGCTGCCCGCTTCGATGGTCGAGCAGGTGCAGCAGATGAAGCCCGAAGCGGTCGCGAGGATGTACGTCGAAGGCGCGATCGACTGGCGCGGGCAGGCCTGCCCGTTCCACTACCTGTCGCGGCTGCTGGGCGACGCCGCGGCCACGCCCGAACTGTCCCGCTACAACGCCGTGCTCATCGTCAAGAGCGGGCAGGGGACGATCGCGATCCACGTCGACGACATGGTCGGCAACCAGGAAGTGGTCGTCAAGAACATCGGCCCGCAGCTCGCGCGCGTTCCCGGGCTGTCCGGCGCGACGGTGCTCGGGACCGGCGAGATCGTGCTGATCGTCAATCCCCTGCAGCTCGCGCAACGCGCCGAGGTGCCGGCGTTCCGACCGGCGAGCGTCGACGAGATGCTGGCCGCGCGTCGGGCCCCGGTCGCCCCGGCGAAAGCCGAGCGCAAGCTCGTCATGGTCGTCGACGATTCGCTGACCGTGCGCAAGATCACCTCGCGGCTGCTCACGCGGGAAGGCTTCGACGTGGTCACCGCCCGCGACGGCGTGGACGCGCTGCAGGCGCTCGGCGAGCGCGCACCCGATGCGATCCTCCTCGACGTCGAGATGCCGCGGATGGACGGCTTCGAATTCGCGAAGTCCGCCAAGGGCGATCCCAAGACGGCGCGCATTCCGATCATCATGATCACGTCGCGGACCGCCGACAAGCACCGCAATCGCGCGATGGAGATCGGCGTCGATGCATTCCTCGGCAAACCCTACCAGGAGGACGAGCTGCTGCGCAACCTGCGCACGATGCTCGAAGCCGTCGCGGCAATCTGAGAGCCTTTGCCTGCGTCCGGGCTGACACCGCCTCCCATCGGCGGTACATTTCTCCCATTCGAACGGAGGAATGGTCATGGCGCAGTTCGCGACGGAGAACATTCGTACCGTAGCGCTGGTAGGTGACGGCGCTTCGGGCAAGACGACGCTCACCGAGGCGTTGCTCGCCCGCGCCGGGGCCATACCGGTTGCCGGCAGCGTCGAGCGCGGGAGCACCGTCAGCGACTTCGACCCGCTGGAGAAGACCTACCAGCATTCGCTGCGCGCGTCTCTCGTTCATCTCGAGACGGGCGGCACACGCATCCACATCGTCGACACCCCCGGCTTTCCCGATTTCATCGGCCAGGCGATCGGGGCGCTGGACGCCGTCGAGACCGCGGCGGTCGTCGTCAATGCAGCGGCCGGCGTGCAGATGGTCTCCTCGCGCATGATGGACTGGGCGGCGAAGCGCAGCCTTTGCCGGCTGGTCGTCGTCAACCGGATCGATGCGGAGAACGTCGATCTTCCCGGCGTCCTCGCCGCCGTGCAGAGCGCGTTCGGCAAGGAGTGCCTCCCGATCAACCTGCCGGCCGGCGGCGGCAGCCGCGTCGTCGACTGTTTCTTCAATCCTTCGGGGGACGCCGATTTCTCGTCGGTCGCCGACGCGCATCGCGCGCTCGTCGACCAGGTCGTCGAGGTCGACGAGGACCTGATGTCGCTCTACCTGGAGCAGGGAGAGATCGCGCCCGAGCAGCTGCACGCGCCGTTCGAGAAGGCGTTGCGCGAGGGACACCTGGTGCCGGTGTGCTTCACGTCGGCGCGCACCGGGGCGGGCGTGGCCGAGCTGCTCGACATCCTGGTCAAGCTCGCTCCCAATCCCGCCGAGGGCAATCCGCCGCTGTTCATCAAGGGCGAGGGCGACGACGCCGTCGAGTTCCACTCGGTTCCCGATCCCTCGAAGCACGTGCTGGCGCACGTGTTCAAGGTCGTCATGGATCCGTTCGTGGGCAAGTTGGGCATCTTCCGCGTCCACCAGGGAACGGTCACGCGCGACACGCAGCTATTCGTCGGCGACGCGCGCAAGCCTTTCAAGGTCGGTCACCTCTTCATGCTGCAGGGCGGGAAATACGTCGAGATCGACCATGCGGTTCCGGGCGATCTCGCCGCCGTTGCGAAAGTCGACGAGGTCGAGTTCGACTGCGTGCTGCACGATTCGCACGACGAGGATCACATCCACATGCGACCGCTGGAATTTCCGGTCCCGATGCACGGATTCGCGATCACCCCCAAGCGACGCGGCGACGAGCAGAGGATCTCCGACGTGCTGCACAAGATGACCGCCGAGGACCCGACGCTGGTCGTCGGTCACGACCCGATGGTGAACGAGACCGTGCTGCGTGGCCTGGGCGAGCTCCACCTGCGCTCGGTGCTGGAGCGGATGGCGAGCCAGTTCAAGCTCGAGGTCGAGACGCGGCCGCCGCGGGTCCCGTACCGCGAGACGGTGACGGCCAAGGCCGAGGGGCATCACCGGCACAAGAAACAGACCGGCGGCGCCGGGCAGTTCGGCGAGGTCTACCTGCGCATCGAGCCGCTGCCTCGAGGCGGCGGCTTCGAGTTCGTCGACCAGGTGAAAGGCGGCGCGATTCCCAACACGCTCATTCCCGCGGTGCAGAAAGGCGTCGAGCAGGTGCTCGCTGCGGGTCCGGTCGCGGGCTTCCCGATGCAGGACGTGCGCGTCATCGTCTACGACGGCAAGTACCATCCGGTCGACTCGAAGGAGGTCGCTTTCGTCGCTGCCGGGCGCAAGGCCTTCCTGGATGCGATCGGCAAGGCCCGTCCGATCGTTCTCGAGCCGATCGTCGGCGTGGAGATCAACTGTCCGGCGACCACGATGGGCGATGTGGCCGGCGACCTTTCGTCGCGGCGCGGGCAGGTGACCGGGACCCAGACGATGCAGGCCGGGATGCTCGCGGTCGACGGGCTCGCCCCGCTGTCGGAACTCGATGGCTATGCCGCGCGCCTCAAGTCGATGACCGGCGGCCACGGCGCGTGGACGATGGCGCTGTCGCACTACGAGCAGGCACCGCCGAACCTGCAGACCGAGCTCTCCGCCGAATACGCCAAGCACCGGCGGCACGACGAGGACTAGAAATTGGGGTCAGAGCTGTAATAACTTTGCGCCAGGGGCCGGCGCGATTCGACACGGGCATTCAGAGGTGCAGTTATTACAGCTCTGACCCCAATTTCTATGACCCCAATTTCTAGAACTCGTACTCGACCTGCGCCCGCAGCGTCCGGTCGGGCGCGGCGCTCGATGCCTTGATCAGGTACGCCGCGTTCCAGACGAGCGCGTGCCGGCCGCCGAGCCGGAGCTTGCCGAAGACCGCGGGCCCGAGCATGTGGTTCTGTTCGGGGCCAGGGTCCCAGCGATCCCACCTCCCGACGCTGCCGAAACCCTGGGCACCGAACTCGAACGCCTCGCGCCAGCGGTACTTGAGCTGCCACTGGTATGCGAGCTCGGTGGCGGCGGACGCCGCCGCGCGGTAATGGCGCTCCAGGAACAGGTTTGCGTTGGCCTGCACGAGGCCGAAATCCTTCTGCAGCAGCGGGCCGAGGCGCAGCTCGTAGCCTTCGGCCCGATCCTGCGGATGCTCGACCTCGACCAGCACTCCGAGGTCGACCGGGTATTCCCCCGGCTCGGTCAGCTCGAACTTGTTCTCCCATTCGATGGCGTCGAAATGCGTCGACGCGCCCCCGAAGCGGTTGACCCTGGCCGAGACCTCGGTGAACCACCACTGGGTCACCCCGTAGCCGAAAGCGAGCGAGCTGGCGCGCGCGCGATCCTGTCCTCCCTTCGTCGCGGTGCCTGCGAACAACTCGAACTCCCGCTCGCCGTACTCGACCGCGGGCGTCGCGACGTAATCGTCGGGATCGGCGCGCGCGGGAGACGCGGACATCGCCGCCGCGGTCGCCGCCGCGCAAAGCGCGGCGACCAGCGGGCCGCGCCTCATCGCGCGACGACCGCGCCCTGGGCGGTCGCGGAATTGAACTCGCCCATGAACGGGTACCGGCCCGGGGCGAGGGGCCCGACATAGATCGTCAGCTTCGTGTTCCCGGGGATCACTTTTTCGCGATTGAGCGCATGGCTGTCGAATTCCTCCGGTGTCGGGTCCCGGTTGTCGACGACGAGCCGGACCCTTGCGTTCGCGGGCACCTGGACTTCGGCAGGTGTGAAGCGGTGATCGCGAAGGGTCAGCAGCGCTTCGGTGTCGCCGGCCGCGGCGGCGGCCCCGGCAATCCCGGCGAGCAGGAGCAGGGCGAGTGGAAGGTGGCGTGGAGTCATCGTGCGTTCGTTTCGATCGATGGGTGGGTGGCTGTGGATAACGCGAATGATAACAAGTCGCATTTGCATAACACAAGCCCCCCCTTTCGGCGCACGACCACACGGCGATCCGCGCCGGGCGCACGACGCAGCGCACGACCGCGGGCGCCGTCGGAGGTACAATCGGACGACCGACGCAAAGATGAATCTCACACACCATTTCCTGATCGCGATGCCGGCGATGGCAGACCCGAACTTCGCGAACACGCTCACCTACGTCTGCGAGCACAATCCCGATGGCGCCCTCGGCATCGTCGTGAACAGGCGGACCGACATGACGCTGTCGGCGCTGTTCGAGCAGATCCAGATTCCGCTCGACGACAGCGAGTTGCGCGAGCGTCCCGTCCACTTCGGCGGTCCGGTCCAGATCGACCGGGGCTTCGTCCTGCACCGCCCGATCGGCAACTGGCAGTCCACGCTGGCCGTCACCGACGACATCGGCCTCACGACGTCGAAAGACGTGCTCGAGGCCGTGGGTCGCGGCGAGGGGCCGACCGACATGCTGGTGTCTCTGGGCTACGCGGGTTGGTCGGCTGGACAGCTCGAGCAGGAGCTCGCGCAGAACGCCTGGCTCACCGTCGAAGCCGATCCGGGCGTCGTGTTCGAGCTCCCGGTCGAGGACCGGCTGCCGGCTGCAGTACGGCTGCTCGGCATCGACATTTCGCGGCTGTCGGACGACGTTGGACACGCGTGACCCGGTCCGCGGGCAGGAAGGATGCGACGTTGCTCGCCTTCGATTTCGGCACGCGCAGGATCGGCGTCGCCGTCGGCAACACGTTGACGCGGGCGGCGCGCCCGCTGACGACGATCGACGCGCAGGCGGCGGAAGCCCGCTACGACGCTGTCGCGGCGCTGGTCCGCGAGTGGCGGCCCGAGCGGCTGATCGTCGGCCTGCCCACGCATGCCGACGGTACGCCTCACGCGATGACCGCGCGGGCGAGGGCCTTCGCGACCGCGATCGGGAAGCGCCATGCGCTGCCGGTGGACCTCGTAGACGAGCGCTGGACGAGCGAGGTCGCGCGCGACGAGCTCGCAGCCGCGGGCCGCGGTGGACGCACCGGCCGCGCGCTGCGCGACGAAAAGGCTGCGCAGATCATCCTTCAGGCATGGTTCGACGAACGACATGACCTCGGCAGCACTACCTGACGCCGAAGCGGCACTGGCCGCGCTGGTCGGGCGCATGCTGCCGGCCGTCGCGCACGATGCGGCTTTCGTCGGCATCTACTCGGGGGGTGCGTGGATCGCCGAACGGCTCGCCGCCCGCATCCCCGGCAGGCATCCGCTCGGGTTCATCGACGTCTCCTACTACCGCGACGACTATGCGCTGTCCGGCCTCAAGCCCAACGTGAAGCGCACCGCGCTGCCGTTCGACGTCGGGGGCTCGACGATCGTGCTGATCGACGACGTGCTCTACACCGGGCGCAGCGTCCGGGCCGCGATCAACGAGCTGTTCGACTTCGGGCGCCCCGACCGGATCGAGCTCGCGGTGCTGGTCGACCGCGGCGGTCGCGAGCTGCCGATCGAGCCGACCTATGTCGGCGAGCGGGTGGCCGTCGCGCGCGAGCTGTCGATCGTCCTGTCACGCGACCCGGGCGGCACGCTGTCGCTGGGCGTCGAGCCCACGTCGGGGGTCGCATGACGCGACGGCGCTGCGGGAAGGCCGGCGGATGAGCAGGAACCCGCAGCTCGGCAGCAACGGCGAGCTCGTGCACCTGCTGACGCTCGAGGGCCTTCCGGCCGAGGTCATCGCCCACATCCTCGACACGGCCGAGCCTTTCGTCTCGATCGCCGAACGCGAGGTGAAGAAGGTGCCGCTGCTGCGCGGCAAGGCGGTGTTCAACCTGTTCTTCGAGAGCTCGACCCGGACGCGCACGACGTTCGAGATCGCCGCCAAGCGGCTGTCGGCGGACGTCATCAACCTCAACATCGGCGCGTCGTCGGCGTCGAAGGGCGAGACGCTGCTCGATACCGTCGACAACCTATGCGCGATGAATGCCGACATGTTCGTGGTGAGGCACTCGCAGTCGGGCGCGCCGCACCTGATCGCCTCGCACCTGACGACAATGGGCCGGTCGTACGTGCACGTCGTCAACGCAGGCGATGGCCGCCATGCGCATCCGACGCAGGGCCTGCTCGACCTCTACACGATCCGCCACTACAAGAAGGACTTCCGCGCGCTGACCGTGGCGATCGTCGGCGACGTCCTGCACTCGCGCGTCGCCCGTTCGCTGATCCACGGGCTCACTACCATGCAGACGGCGCAGGTGCGCGTGATCGCGCCGCGGACCCTCGTTCCCGCGCGGATCGAGGCGCTCGGCGTGAAGGTCTACAACGACATGCGCGAGGGTCTGCGCGATTGCGACGTGGTCGTGATGCTGCGCCTGCAGAACGAGAGGATGAAGGGCGCGCTGCTGCCGTCGCCGGGGGAGTATTTCAAGCATTACGGCCTGACCGATGAAAAGCTCGGGCTCGCGAGGCCCGACGCGATCGTCATGCATCCGGGACCGATGAACCGCGGCGTCGAGATCGAAACGGCGGTGGCCGACGGGGCGCGATCGGTGATCCTGCCGCAGGTGACTTTCGGCATCGCAGTGCGGATGGCCGTGCTGTCTATCGTCGCGGCGAACTGACATGCGCGCATCGGTCCGCAATCCGCTGCACGTCGCCCGCGCCCGACCCGTCCGGGAGTGCAGGCGTTGAAGATCGAGATCGCACACGGCCGGGTGGTCGATCCCGCGGCCGGCATCGATCGCGTCGCGCCGCTCTACGTCGATGCCGGAAGGATCGCGGGCATCGGCGATGCTCCGGAGAACTGGCGCGCCGACCGGATTCTCGACGCCCGGGGCTGCGTCGTCTGCCCGGGACTCGTCGACCTGTCGGCGCGATTGCGCGAGCCCGGACTCGAGCACAAGGCGACACTCGAATCCGAGCTCGCTGCCGCCGTCGCAGGCGGCGTGACCAGCCTCGCCTGCCCGCCCGACACCGATCCGCCGCTCGACGAGCCGGGTCTGGTCGAGATGCTCAAGCATCGCGCGCGGACGCTCAACCAGGCGCACGTCTACCCGGTGGGCGCGCTGACCGCCGGATTGCGCGGCGAGGCACTGACCGAGATGAGCGAGCTGGCCGAGGCCGGCTGCGTTGCGTTCTCCCAGGCCGACATTCCGCTGGTCGACACGCAGGTGCTGTTGCGCGCCATGCAGTACGCCGGGACCTTCGGGCATCGCGTCTGGCTGCGCCCGCAGGATGCCCATCTCGCGCGGGGCGGCGTCGCGCACGACGGCGAGGTCGCCACGCGCCTGGGATTGCCGTCGATCCCGGTGTCGGCCGAAACCATCGCGCTGGCGACGATCCTCGCGCTGGTCCGCGAGAGCGGCGTGCCGGTGCACCTGTGCCGGCTCTCGTCCGCCGCGGGCGTGGCGATAGTCCGCGCGGCCAAGGAAGAAGGGCTGCCGATCACCTGCGACGTCGCGGTCCATCACCTGCACCTCGCGGACACCGACATCGGCTGGTTCGATCCGCTCGCCAACCTGACGCCGCCGCTGCGCAGCACGCGTGATCGCGCAGCGCTGCGCGCTGGCGCCGCCGACGGCACGATCGACGTGATCTGTTCCGATCATGCGCCCGTCGACGACGATGGCAAGCAGGTTCCTTTCGGCGAAGCGGAGACGGGTGCCACCGGCCTCGAGTTGCTGCTGCCCCTGACGCTCAAGTGGGCGGCCGAGGACCGCGTTCCGCTCCCCGAAGCGCTCGAACGGATCACCCGCGCGCCGGCTTCGGTGATCGGGATCGGCCCGGCGACGCTCGCCGTGGGCAATCCCGCCGACATCTGCGTATTCGATCCGCAGCAGGCCTGGACCGTCCGCCGCCAGTCGCTGAAGAGCCAGGGCAAGAACACGCCGTTCCTCGGGCTGGAAGTCGTCGGCGCGGTCCGCTGGACGCTCGTCGGGGGCGAGGTCGTTCACGAACGAACCGGAAAGGATTGAGACGATGCCGATCGATGTTGCGGTCGTCAACATGCCCGTCGCGGGTGGCGAGATGTCCGCCTACCGTGCGAAGCCGATGGGTGACGGGCCGTTCCCGATGGTGCTGGTCGTGCAGGAGATCTTCGGGCTTCACGACTGGATCAAGGCGGTCTGCCGGCGACTCGCCGAGGCCGGGTATTACGCGATCGCGCCCGATCTCTACGTACGCCAGGGCGACGCGACTAAGATCGCCGACATCAGTGCACTGATCCGCGACATCGTCAGCAAGGTCTCCGACTCGCAGGTGATGGCGGACCTGGATGCGACTGTCCGCTACGCGAAGTCGACCGCCGAGGCCGACACGTCGCGGCTCGGGATCACCGGCTTCTGCTGGGGCGGGCGCATCGTCTGGATGTACGCGGGCCACAATCCCTCGGTCAGGGCCGCGGTCCCGTGCTACGGCCCGGTCGCGCGCACCTATCACGAAGGGGACCGGACAGCGCTCGACATCGTGCCGCGGATCGCGGCGGCGGTGCTGGGACTCTACGGCGGCGACGACCCCGGCATTCCGAACGACACGACCGCGGCAATCGGCGAGGCGATGAAGGCTGCCGGCAAGACGGTGGAGATCGTCACCTATCCGGAGACCCCGCACGGCTTCCTCGCCGACTACCGGCCGAGCTACCGGAAAGGGCCCGCCGAAGACGGCTGGAAGCGGATGCTCGACTGGTTCGGCAAGTACCTGCGTTGACCCCCGAAAAACCGGGACGCACCACGTTTTCTCAGGCTGTCGTCCGGATGCTGGACAGCCCCGGCTTTTCGCATTGTCGCTCGGTTGTCTGTGGCACGGGCAGCGGGGCATGGCAGTCGGCGCGCCCGAGGTCCGTGAACGCCTGCCGGCGGGGGCCCGGTGCGGCGTGTCGCTCGAGGACATCGTGCAGTAGTCGTTGCCATCGGGCTCGCTCGCCGCACCACCCGCGACGGCAGGCACTGCCACGGGCGCGCCGACTGCCATGTCCCGCTGCCCCTGACACGGCGGTGCCGATCCGGTGCGGATCCACACGCAGTGATTCGACCTCGGTCGTTCCGACTGGCGCGGACCCGTTGTCCGGCTTCGCGCCGATGCATCGATTGGCGCGCGGTGACGGACTTTCGCGAAGGACGCCTGCGGCGCAGTCGTCGTGAAGCGGGTGGGGCGGCAAGCGAGCCCGTCAGCCCCGTTCGAAGCTCGGTGTCCTCGAGCGCAGCCGCACCGGGACCCGCTCGACGACGTGCCTTGCGCCGCCGAAGTCCGGAGCGAAAGCCGGACACCACGCGCCCCACGCCGAGCGATGCGCGGCGATTCGGGCATGCGCGCCGGGCGCAACAGGCAGCCCGCTACTTCGCCTTCGGAACGCGACCCAGCGTGTAGAACTCGTCGTTCGGCCGCATCGCGATCAGGTTCGCCATCCGATTCGACAGCGCGAAGAACGCGGCGATCGCGCCGATGTCCCAGATGTCCTCGTCGGAGAACCCCTGTGCGTGCAGTGCGGCGAAATCCTCGTCGCCGATCTCGACGCTGTGCAGCGCGACCTTCAGCGCGAAAGCGAGCATCGCCTTCTGCCGCGGCGTGATGTCGGCCTTGCGGTAATTGACCGCGACCTGGTCGGCGACCAGCGGATCCTTCGCGTAGACGCGCAGGATCGCCCCATGCGCGACGATGCAATACAGGCAGTCGTTGGCCCCCGAGGTCGCGACGACGATCATCTCGCGCTCGGCCTTGGTCAGCCCGCCGCCTTTCAGCATCAGCGCATCGTGGTAGGCGAAGAAAGCGCGGAACTCGTCGGGCCGGTGCGCGAGCGTCACGAACACGTTCGGGACGAAGCCGGCCTTCTCCTGGACCTCGAGGATCCGCGCGCGGATGTCGTCGGGCAGCCCGGCAAGCACCGGGACCGGATAGCGGCTGATCGGATGGGTGCTCATGCCAACGAGTCTAGCAGCCTGCAAGCAGCCGATCCACGGCGACGAATTACAATTGATTTTCCGTAGCAGCGTGGAGAGGGGCATGACCTTGGGCAACGCGCCCTGCCCGTGCGGGAGTGGCCTTCGCTTCGAGCACTGTCATGGGCGGGCAGCGCCGGGGACCGCCGCGCCCGGGCCCGAGCTCGATTTCGTCGTGGTCGGCACGCAACGGGGCGGCACGAGCACACTCGACCGCTACCTGCGCGAGCACCGGGGCGTCGCCATGCCGGTGACGCGCAAGGAGCTTCATTTCTTCGATCGCGACGAGCACTTCGCTGCCGAACCGGTCGACTTTGCCGCATATCACGCGAATTTCGGTCCGCGGCTGCCGGGCCAATTGCGCGGGGAGGTCACGCCGAGCTACATGTACTGGGCACCTGCCGCCGGCCGCCTCGCGCGCTACAGGCCGGCGCTGAAGATCGTGATCCTCCTGCGCAATCCGATCACCCGCGCGTATTCGCACTGGAACAAGGCGCGGCACGGCGGGCGCGAGACGCTGCCGTTCCTCGCGGCGCTGCACGCCGAACCCGAGCGCGCCCGCGCGGCGGCACCGGCGCAGGACCTGCGCACGTCCTACGTCGCGCGCGGGTTCTACGTCAGCCAGCTGCAGCGGTTGTGGCGTCACTTCCCGGCGGACCAGACCCTGGTCGTCCGCAGCGAGGCACTGTGGACCGGACCTTCGCAGACCCTCGCGCGGATAGCCGATTTTCTCGGCCTGTCGACATTCCCGCGCGTCGTTCCGACGACCATCAACGCGCGGGAGTACGCGGGACCGATGCAGCCTGGCGAGTGGGCGCATCTCGCCGACACGTTCGCCGACGAGATTCGCGAACTCGAACGTCTGCTTGGATGGGACTGCCGGGACTGGCTGCGGCCGCCCTCGCGCGACGCGGCGTCTGCCTGACCGCAGACCGCCCCGCGCCAGGCGGCGGGCTCGCACGCGCCGGCCCGGCCGTCGGGCGAAGCGCAGCGGGCGGCTATTGCTCCGGCGGCACGTATCCGGCGGGCATTTCGGCGCCGGTGCCGAAGAAATGCTTCTCCATCTGCTCGGCGAGCCACTTGCGCGCGCGCGGATCGGCGAGCGTCAGGCGGTTTTCGTTGACGAGCATGGTCTGGTGCTTGAGCCATTGCGCCCAAGCCTCCTTCGACACGTTCTCGTAGATCCGCTTGCCCAGCTCACCCGGGTACGGCGGGAAATCGAGGCCTTCGGCCTCGCGTCCGAGCTTCACGCACTTGACTGTCCTTGCCATTGCCCGTTTCCTTCGCGATTGCTCCTGGCCGCGGCGGCCGGGGCCTACAGGGTCTTGAGGTACACCAGCGACTTGCGCTGGTAATTGTAGAGCGCCTGCTTCTGCTGAGGCAGGTCGGCGATCTCGGCGTTCCGGAATCCGCGCTCGAGGAACCAGTGCGAGGTCTTGGTCGTCAGCACGAACAGCGACGCGAGCCGCAGCTTGCGCGCACGCTGCTCGATTTCCTGCATCAGCGTCTCGCCATAGCCTTCGCGGCGGAAATCCGGGTGCACGGCCAGCGCCGCGAGCTCGCCGACGCGCTCGCTGGGAAACGCGTAGAGGGCGGCACAGCCGATGATGTGATTGTCGTACTCGGCGACGACGAAACGCTCGATCTCGCTTTCCAGCCGCTCGCGCGAGCGGCGCACGAGGACGCCCTGCTCCTCCAGCGGCTCGATGATCGACAGGATGCCGCCCACGTCGTCGATGGTCGCGCTGCGCAGGTGCGCGAGCGCCGTCGCCGAGACCATCGTGCCGATGCCGTCGCGCGTGAACAGCTCGAGCAGCAGCGCGCCATCGTGGTGGCGGCTGATCAGGTGGGCGCGCTTCACCCCGTTGTTGCAGGCGCGGATCGCCGCCGGAAGGCAGATGCGCACGTCGGGTGCGAGCTTCTCCGGGCGCGCCAGCATCGCCTCGGCGTCGGCGCTCGACAGATCGGAGAGCAGCTGGCGCCGGCTGTTGCGCACGCCGTCGGCGTCGATCAGGAAGATCAGCTTGGTCGCGTCCATGCGCACTGCGCACTGGGTCGCGACCTCCTCGACGGTCAGGTTGAAGATCTCGCCGGTGGGCGAATACCCGAGCGGGGAGATCAGCACGATGTCGCCGTCGTCGAGACGCTGCTGGATCGCCTCGGTGTCGATGCGGCGCACCTCGCCCGAGAGCTGCATGTCGACGCCTTCGACGATGCCCATCGGCTTGGCGGTCAGGTAGTTGCCCGAGGAGACGCGGTTGCGCGCTCCGGCCATCGGCGAGTTCGCGAGCCCCAGCGACAGCAGCGCCTCGATGCGCGAGCGCACCTGCCCCGCGGCCTCGAGCACGCAATCCATCGTTTCAGGATCGGTCACGCGCACGCCGTTGGCGAAGCGGGTCGGAATGCTCTGCTGGGCGAGGATGGCGTCGACCTGGGGCCGGCAGCCGTGCGCGACCACCAGCTTGATGCCCAGGCTGTGCAGCAGGTTCAGGTCGTGGACGACGCCGAGGAAACCCTCGTCGGCGACGACCTCGCCGCCGAAGGCGATGATGAAGGTGTGGCCGCGGAACGCGTGCACGTACGGCGCGGCCGCGCGGATCCAATGGACGAACGACCGCATCGTCGCGGAGTTGACGGCGGGCTGTTCGTCGGGCGCGCGGGGCATCGTATGAGGGAAGGGGCAGCGAAGCGTCGCGGATTATAGCCCCCGGTGACCGGCCGCAGGACCGACGATGCGCGTCGCCTATAATTGCGGCAATGCCTTCGCCGCTGCTGTCCGATCTCAATTCAGAGCAACTCGCCGCAGTCACGCTGCCGCACACCTCCGCGCTGATCCTCGCCGGCGCCGGCAGCGGCAAGACGCGGGTGCTGACCACGCGCATCGCGTGGCTGCTCGCGACCGGGCAGGCGACCCCGCTGTCGATCCTCGCCGTCACGTTCACGAACAAGGCGGCGAAGGAAATGCTCGTGCGCCTCTCCACGCTGACGCCGGTCAATACGCGCGGCATGTGGATCGGCACCTTCCACGGCCTGTGCAACCGGATGCTGCGCGCGCATCACCGCGACGCCGGCCTGCCGCAGCTCTTCCAGATCCTCGATACGCAGGACCAGCTCGGACTGATCAAGCGGATGTACCGCGCCCACGGCATCGACGACGAGCGTTATCCGCCACGGGAGCTGCAGTGGTTCATCGCCGACGCCAAGGAACACGGCCTGCGCCCGAACGCGGTCGAGGCCGGGGACGAGATGTCGCGCCGGCGCGTCGAGCACTACGCGCTCTATGAGGCGATGTGCCAGCGCGAGGGTGTCGTCGACTTCGCCGAGCTGCTGCTGCGCAGCTTCGAGCTCCTGGAGCGCAACGAAGCGATCCGAGAGCATTACCGGCGCCGCTTCTCGGACCTCCTGATCGACGAGTTCCAGGACACCAACGTCCTGCAGTACCGGTGGCTGCGGATGCTCGCGGGGCCGGATGCCGCCGTGTTCGCGGTCGGGGACGACGACCAGTCGATCTACGCGTTCCGCGGCGCCGACGTCGGCAACATGCGGCACTTCGAGCGCGATTTCGCGCGTCCTGATGCGCCCGTCGTGCTGATCAAGCTCGAGCAGAACTACCGGTCGCATGGGCACATCCTCGACGCGGCGAATGCGCTGATCCGGCACAACGCCGCGCGCCTCGGCAAGAACCTGTGGACCAGCGAAGGCAAGGGCGAACCGGTGCGGGCATTCGCAGCCGGCAGCGACATCGACGAGGCGGCGTTCATCGTCGAGGCCGTCCGCGGCCTGCTCGACCAGGGGCTGGCACTCGACCAGGTCGCGCTGCTCTACCGCAGCAATGCGCAGTCACGCGTCCTCGAGCACGCGCTGTTCAATGCCGGACTGCCGTACCGGGTCTACGGCGGCATGCGCTTCTTCGAGCGCGCCGAGGTCAAGAACGCGCTGGCGTACCTGCGGCTGCTCGTCGAGCCAGGTGACGACGGCGCTTTCCTGCGCGCCGTCAACTTCCCGCCGCGCGGCATCGGTGCGCGCACGCTCGAGCAGTTGCAGGACGCGGCACGTGCGCAGGGCACGACGCTGTGGCAGGCAGCCTGCACCGGCGCGATCAAGGGCAAGGCGGGGACTGCGCTGGCCGGTTTCGTGCGGTTGATCGAGGACGCGCGCGGGACGACAAAGGGCCTGCCGCTCGGTGAAACGGTCGCACACGCCGTCGAGACCTCGGGATTGCTTGCACATTACCGGCAGGAAAAGGACGGCAGCGAGCGCGTCGAGAATCTCGAGGAGCTGGTCAATGCCGCCGAGGGTTTCGTGCGCGAGGCCGATCTCGCAGTCGACGCGGCGGGCGCGGCGCCGGGCGATGCCGCGGCCGAGGGCGCCACCGACCCGCTGACCGCGTTCCTGGCGCACGCAGCCCTCGAGGCGGGAGACACCCAGGCGGCGGAAGGGCGGCCTGCGCTGCAGCTGATGACGATGCACGCCGCCAAGGGGCTCGAGTTCCACACGGTCTTCGTCACCGGTCTCGAGGAAGGCCTCTTCCCCCACGACAACAGCCGCAACGAGGTCGACGGCCTGGAGGAAGAGCGCCGGCTGATGTACGTAGCGGTGACGCGCGCGCGGCGCCGACTCTACCTGACGCTTGCGCAAAGCCGGATGCTGCATGGGCAACTGCGCTACAACGTCGCGTCCCGCTTCATCGGCGAGATTCCAAGCGATCTCGTGCAATGGCTGTCCGGACGCGAGAGGCACCGCGGCCGCGAGTACGACCAGGCCGAATGGGGGCGAGACCACCAGGCGCAGCCCATCGCACTGCCGCAGGCGGCGAGCGGAACCGGCGCGGGTCCGCTCGCGACTCCACCCGCACCGGCGTGGCGCATCGGCCAGAGCGTTCGCCACGCCAAATTCGGCCTGGGCGTCATCATCGACGCCGAAGGGCGTGGCAGCGATGCCCGCGTGCAGGTCAATTTCCGCGACGCCGGCGTCAAGTGGCTCGCGCTCGACTACGCCCGCCTCGAAATGGGGTCAGAGCTGTAATATTTCCGCTCGCGCCGACCGAAATGGGGTCAGAGCTGTAATATTTCCGCTCGCGGAAATATTACAGCTCTGACCCCATTTCGGTCGGCGCGAGCGCCTCGCCGGCATGGAACACGTCCCGATAGCTGACGTAATCGGAAATGTGCAGGGTGGTGACGAACAGCGCGAGGTAGGGCAGCAGCAACGCCATCGCGACCGTCGAGTTGAACGGTGCCGGCACGACCAATGCCACCATCGAAGTGACCAGCGACGGCACGATGCCGCCCAGCAGGAACACGAGGAGCGCGTAGCGCAGCACCGGCCGCCAGTTGGCCAGCGCCGCGCGCAGGCTCGCGGCCAGCGCCGTGGGCAGGCGGGCGTCCTGGAAGACGACCAGCGCGGGCGCCCACCACAGCGCGAGGATGGTCGGCAGCGCGCAGATGGCGCCGAATAGCATCCCGATCTCGACGCTCGGCGAGGCGAGCACATCGTGCAGTCGGCGGGCCGCGGCTGCAGGATCGGCGTCGGTCGGCGTCACCCCGTAGAGCAGGTCGAGCAGGCGGCCGCCGTCGATCAGGGACGTGGCGGCGACGGCGAGCGAGATTCCCGCGACGAGGACGACGCCGAGCGGGAGGAGCGTCCATACGTTGGAGCGAAAGCCCTGCAGCAGCATCCGGAACTGCGGCCGTCCGCCGCGCTCCTGCGTCCACGCCGCCGCGAGGAACGCGACCGACATCAGCGGCTTGATGATCGGCGCCAGGTAGACGCCGATCCACGGCAGCGTCTCGACCACGGCCAGCAGCACGTAATAGCCGACGACGAGGCCGAGCCACGGCACGCGGTGCTGCGAGAGCATTGCATAGCCCTCGGCGAGCCACGCGGCGCCGCGTCGTCCGTCGTAGCGGGTAAAGACGATGTCTTTCGCCTGGAGTGCCATCGCTGGTGATCCGCGACCGTCCCCGTCAGCCGGGAAATGGCGCAGCACCCACCGCGACGCGCGAGCGCAGGACGCGCTCGAAAGGCTGCGGATCGTGCGCGTGGGTCAGTTCGCCCGGGCGGGGCAGGTGCAGGTCGTAGAGCCGCGACACCCAGAAGCGCAGCGCAGCCGCGCGCAACAGCGCGGGCCACTGCGCGCGCTCGTCCTGCGTCGGCGGGCGCACGGCCGAATAGGCGCGGATCATCGCTTCGAGGCGCTGCGCGTCGAGCGCGCCGTCGTCGTTGCCGGCGACGCACCAGTCATTGACGGCGATCGCGAGGTCGTAGGCCAGGAAGTCGGTGGCAGCGAATCCGAAATCGATGATGCCGGCGACGCGCCCGTCCGAGAACAGCACGTTGTCGCAGAAGAGGTCGCCGTGGATCGCGCCTTTGGGCAGCTTGACCTTGCCGAAGCCGGTCTGGAACCTGACCTCGGTTGCGAGCAGGTCGTTCTGCGCGGGGGTCAGGAACGGTCTCACCGCGCGCGCGGCCTGGCGCCACCAGGCGGGGCCGCGCCGGTTGGTGAGCCGTGCCCGGTAGCTCTGCGACGCGAGGTGCAGCCGGCCGAGCGCATCGCCGACGGCGGCGCAATGGCCGGGCGAGGGCGCCATGACGGCGGCGCCGTCGATCCGGCTCACCAGGCCCGCCGGGCGTCCATTCAGCATGGAGAACAGGGCGCCGGTGCGATCCGCTGCCGGGACGGGCACTTCGACCCCCGCGCGGGCGAGATGCGCCATCAGGTTCAGGTAGAAAGGCAGTTCCACGGCGGGAAGCCGCTCGTAGAGTGTCAGGACGTAGCGTCCGCGCACGGTGGTGACGAAGTAATTCGTGTTCTCGATGCCGGCGGCGATCGGCGCGAACTCGACGAGCGCGCCGAGCGCATAGCGGGTGAGCCATGCGTCGAGGTCATCGGTGGTGACGGCCGTATAGACGGACATGGAAACGCGCGCCGCGCTCCCCGCGCGCCGCGTCGCACGCTGGAGGTCGGGGCTAGCCTAGAAGGAGAACAGGACCCACAGCGGGACCTTGAGCGACGAATCGAGGCTGTCGCGCCGGATGTAGGTGGCGCCGTTGACATCGGGAAACAGGTAATAGGGCCGTCCGTGCGCCGGTGTCACGCGGATGTACCTGAGCTCGCCCTTGATGCGGACTTCCTCGATGACCTGCTGGTCGCGGCGAATGATCGTCACCTGGGGCGCCAGGTCCGAGTCGCCGGAGACGTCCGGCGGCGGTGGCGGCGGCTCGGGCGACGGCGGTGCCTTGGCCGGGCCCTGCGCCGACGCGCTGGCGGCAGTCACGGCCAGGACGAGCGACATCAGGAAAGTGCGGGGGATCATGGGGCCGGAGAATGGACGCTGCGATCGGGTGCCCGGCCATGCTGGCCGCTGCGATGACGACATTCGCATTCTACCAAACGCCGGTCGACACCGCAGCGTGGCGACCGCGATCAGAGGTTCAGGATCTTTTCGCGCTCCTCGCGCGAGGCCTGGAAGCCGCGGGTCTCGTAATACTGGAAGATGGCGTCGACGACCGCATCGGGGTCGTCGATCACGCGCATCAGCTGCATGTCCTTCTCGCCGATCATCCCCTCTCCGAGCAGCTTGTCCTCGAACCAGGCCAGCAGTCCGCGCCAGAACGTCGAGCCGACCAGGATGATGGGTATCCGATGGCTGGTGCCGGTCTGCACCAGCGTCAGGCACTCGGAGAGCTCGTCGAGCGTGCCGTAGCCGCCGGGCAGCACGACGTAAGCCGACGCGAAGCGCACGAACATCATCTTGCGCGAAAAGAAATAGCGGAAATAGAGGCTGATGTCCTGGAAGCGGTTTCGCGCCTGCTCGTTGGGCAATGCGATGTTGAGGCCGATCGCGGGCGAGCGTCCGGCATGCGCGCCCTGGTTGGCTGCCTCCATCAATCCGGGGCCGCCGCCGGAGATCACCGAGAAGCCGGCGTCGGACAGCTTGCGGGCGATCGATTTCGCCGTCGCGTAGTACGGATGGTCCTCGCGGATGCGCGCGCTTCCGAACACGCTCACCGCGGGATGGACGCTGTTCAGCTGGTCGGCCGCGGTCTGGAACTCTGCCATAATCCCCAGCACCCGCCACGCTTCCTGTCCGTTGGTCGATTGCAGCGACTGCGGATCGATCAGCTCGGGAATCTTGTGGGTTCGCGACCGCATGGCAACGCTAGTCCTCGTCGATGGTTCGTCGTATCTGTACCGCGCTTTCCATGCGCTGCCGGACCTCCGGACGTCGAAAGGAGAGCCCACCGGCGCGCTGCGCGGCGTCCTGTCGATGTTGCGCCGTTTGGTGATCGACGGCAAGCCGGACTACTTCGCCGTCGTCTTCGACGCGCCCGGGAAAACCTTCCGCGACGCGTGGTACCCCGAGTACAAGGCGAACCGTCCGCCGATGCCCGACGCGCTCGTCGCGCAGATCGGTCCGTTGCATGAAATGGTGCGCGCCAACGGCTGGCCGCTGCTGGTCGTCGATGGCGTTGAGGCCGACGACGTGATCGGCACGCTCGCGCGACAGGCGAAGGCGGCGGGCATCGACACCGTGATCTCGACGTCCGACAAGGATCTCGCGCAGCTCGTCGAGCCGGGCATCACGCTGATCAACACGATGAGCAACGAGCGCCTCGATCACGACGGCGTCGTCGCGCGCTTCGGCGTGCGTCCGGACCAGGTGCTCGACCTCCTGACGCTGACCGGCGATACGGTCGACAACGTGCCCGGCGTGCCCAAGGTCGGACCCAAGACCGCGGCGAAATGGCTCGCGCAATACGGCACGCTGGACAACATCGTCGCGCATGCCGATGAGATCGGCGGTGTCGTCGGCGAGAACCTGCGCAATGCGCGCGACTGGCTGCCGGAGGGCAGGCGCCTGCTGACCGTCAAGGTCGACTGCGAGCTGCCCGCCCGGGTGGACGATCTCGAGCTCGGCGCGCCCGACGCCGACCGGGTGCGGGCGCTGTACGAGCGCTTCGAGTTCAAGAGCTGGCTGCGTGATGCCGACGGACAGGCCGACGTGGACGCGGCAGGAAAGCTGGCCGCGCGCGCGGCGCGCGACGATGCAGGCCGGCGCTGGGACGAGGACACCAAGGCGCCGGCGCAGGCCGCGCCTCCGGTGCGCTACGAGACGGTGATCGACGTCGCTGCGCTGGAGCGCTGGCTCGCTGCGATCGCGACCGCCGACCTGGTGTCGTTCGACACCGAGACGACGAGCCTGGATCCGATGCAGGCCGACATCGTCGGGCTGTCGCTGTCGATCGAGCCCACGGTCGCGTGCTACATCCCCCTCGGCCATCGCTACGCGGGCGCGCCCGACCAGCTCGACACGGGCGACGTGCTGCGGCGGCTGGCGCCGTGGCTCGCCGACCCCGCGCGACCCAAGCTCGGCCAGAACCTCAAGTACGACCAGCACGTGCTCGCCAATCGGGGCGTCGCGTTGCGCGGTGTCGCCCAGGACACGCTGCTCGAATCCTACGTCCTCGAATCGCACCGGCCGCACGACATGGACTCCCTCGCACGGCGCCATCTCGACCTTGCGACGATCACCTACGACGACGTCACCGGCAAGGGCGCGAAGCGCATTCCGTTCGAGCAGGTCTCGATCGAGCGAGCCACCGAATACGCCGCCGAGGATGCCGACATCACGCTGCGGCTGCACCGCGTCCTGTACCCGCGCATCGAGCAGGATGCCAAGCTGCGGCGGGTCTACGAGACGATCGAGATGCCGGTGCGCGAGATCCTGTTCCGGATGGAGCGCGAAGGCGTGCTGATCGACGGCGAGTTGCTGGCGCGGCAGAGCCACGATCTGGGCACGCGCGCGCTGGCCCTCGAGCAGCAGGCGCATGCGCTCGCGGGCGGTCCGTTCAACCTCGGCTCGCCGAAGCAGCTGGCCGAGATCCTCTACGAGCGCATGAAGCTCCCGGTGCGCAAGAAGACTGCGACCGGCCAGCCGTCGACCGACGAGGACGTGCTGGAAGCGCTTGCAGCCGACTATCCGCTGCCCAAGGTGCTGCTGGAATACCGGGCGCTGACCAAGCTCAAGTCCACCTACACCGACAAGCTGCCGACGATGGTGAACTCGCGCACCGGGCGCGTGCACACGACGTACTCGCAGGCGACCGCGGTCACCGGACGCCTCGCGTCGGTCGATCCCAACCTGCAGAACATCCCCGTGCGCACCGCCGACGGGCGCCGCATTCGCGAGGCGTTCATCGCGCCTGCGGGACGCGTGCTGGTGTCCGCGGATTACTCGCAGATCGAGCTGCGCATCATGGCGCACCTGTCGGAGGATCCGGCGCTGCTGGAGGCCTTCCACGAAGGCGCCGACATCCATCGTGCGACCGCAGCGGAGATCTTCGGCGTGCCTTCTGCCGAAGTGACGCCCGACCAGCGGCGCTACATCAAGGCGGTCAATTTCGGGCTGATCTACGGCATGGGCGCGTTCGGCCTCGCGTCCCAGCTCAACATCGAGCGCGGTGCCGCGCAGCAGTACATCGACCGCTATTTCGCCCGCTATCCGGGCGTGGCCGCCTACATGCAGCGCACCCGCGAGCTCGCTCGCGAGCAGGGCTACGTCGAAACGGTGTTCGGTCGCAGGCTCGTCCTCTCCGACATCAACGCGGGCGGCGGGCCGCGCCGTGCAGCGGCCGAGCGCGCCGCGATCAATGCGCCGATGCAGGGGACCGCCGCCGACCTGATCAAGCTGGCGATGATCGCCGTGCAGGCGCACATCGACCGCGACAAGCTCGGCGCCCGGTTGATCATGCAGGTGCACGACGAGCTGGTGCTCGAGGTGCCCGATGCCGAGCTCGCCGGCGTGCTGCGCGATCTGCCGCAGCTCATGACCGGCGTCGCGGAGCTGCGCGTGCCGCTGGCGGTCGAGGTGGGGCACGGCCCGAACTGGGAGCAGGCGCACTAGGCGGCGGCAGGCACCGAACTCCCGAAAGCCGGGGACGCGAAAACCGGGGACGCACCACGTTTTTCTCTGGCCGTCGTCGAGAAACTGGGCGGCCCCAGCCTTTCGCGTTCTCGTTCGATCGTCTTTGGCATGGGCAGCGGGCCGAGGCGCGTCTGTGCGCTCGAAGTGCGCAAGCGCCGGCTTACGGGTCCCGGTGCGGCCTCGCTCGAGGACGTCCTGCCGCAAACGCTGCTGTCGGGCTCGCTTGCCGCACCACCCGTGACAGCCGTCGCGCACGCTCGCGCTCGCCGCGCCTTGGTCCGCTGCCCGGGAAAATCGTGCCGGCCCGCAGGGCATCGACACGCAGCGTGTCGACTCGATGCGCGTTCCGCGCCGATGCGTCGATTGGTGTGCGATACCGGGTTCTCGCCCGAGACGCCTGCGGCGCAGTCGTCGCAAAGCGGGTGGTGCGACGAGGGAGTCGTGGGTTGACGACCGAAGTCGCACCGGGACCCGCGCGAGGACGCGGGTGCGCCGCCGAAGTCTCGGGCGAGAACCCGGTACCGCGCGTCTGACGCAGATCGCAGCGCGTCTGACGCGGATCGCGGCGCGCCTGACCGCGCGCCCGATGTCGGGGACTCGCGCCGTCAGCCGCTAAACGTCGACAGCAGCCCTGCGATGCCGAGTCCGAGCGCCGCCAGTGCGTCGCCGGCGATGAGTCCGCCGCCGACGAGCGACGTCGTGCTCATGTCGCTCGGCAGCGCAGGCGCTTGCGTCTTGCGCTTGGGCAGGCTGTTGACGAAGCTCGAGAGCGCGCCGCCGGCCGCGAACCAGGTCGATGTCGGCAGGTTCAGGAAGCCGCCGAATGACGACGCGTAGGGCGAAGGCAGCACGACCGCATCGAGCAGGAAATCGGTCGTGAAGCCGACCTTGCCCGACGCGACGAAGCGCCTGTAGCCCGATCGCGACTTGACGACCTTGCGCAGCACCTCGGTGACGAAGCCGATCGCGACGCCGATCCAGATCGCGGTGCGCTGGTAGGCCTTGTCCTGGGTGAGGCTGCGCAGCACGCCGACGAACTTGTAGGTCATCGCGGACGCCCAGTGCGCGGGCTGCTGGTTTGCCGGCAGCACCGTCTGGTCCTTGAGCAGGATCGGGTAGGCGTCCATGAACAGGCGGGCGAAGACGACCGCGAGGATCGCGCCCATCACGATGCCGGCGACCTGGAAGCGGAACTGGATCGTGCGGTTGGTGCCGAGCCGCCAGCCGGTCGAGCGGTCCTGCTGCATGTCGCAGGCTTCGCCGGTCGACACCAGCAGCACGGTCGCCGCCATCAGTCCGACGTTGGGGTCCTTGAGCCCCAACGCCGCCATCAGGATCACGGTGACGACGAATGCCGACGAGATGGGATTCGAATCGACCATGCCGACGGAGATGCCGTTGACCATCGCGAACACGAAGACCAGCAGCACCGCCATCACCAGGTAGCCGACCGGCTGATGCAGCACCTGCGAGCCGACGATCACGATCGCCACGCCCCAGAACACGACCCAGGCGACGAGCCTGCGGATGTTCGTGCGCTTCCAGTCCGCCTGCGGCGCCTCCGGCTCGGCACTCTTCTGGCGGGCGCGTTGCCAGGCCTTGTAGAGGATCAGCGACACGTCGATCAGCGCCGCCCCCATGATCATCCCGAGCGCAATCAGGAACGTGATCTTGCGAAACGGATCGCCGGGATCGAGCCAGCCGATCGACAGGAAGTAGGGGATCATCAGCCAGCCGACGAGCCCGCCGACCAGCGCCGCGATGCCGATGCGTGCGCCGACGATCATGCCGGCCCCGAACGTCGACGCCGACAGCTCGATGGCGCCCAGCACCGCGATCTTGGCGGCGCCGATGCCGCCGGCGATGCCCAGGGCCATGCCGCCGAACAGCCGCGCGACGGATTGCCGCAGCAGCACCGGATCGGTCAGGGCGCGCAGGATGTTCGCCACGGCGAGTCCCGACGGAAAAGTGAGCTGCAGCCGATCGACGAGGATCGGCGTGTAGAGCATGCCGACGCCGACGCCGAACATGCCGATCGTCAGCATGTAGAGGACGAGCTGCCACACCGGCGGTTGCGGCAGGCCCATCCATACCATCGCCTGGATGACGACGGCCATCGCGCTCATGCCCGCGACCGACGCTGCGGTGGTCTGTATGTAATTCGCGCCGTGGCGTCCCTGCGCGCCGTAGCCGAAGGTCACGGCCGAGCCCAGGATTCCCGCCAGCACCTGCCCGCCGACGAAGAAGCCCAGCGAAAAATTCATGTAGGACGCAGCCAGCCCGCCCAGGGGCCCGAGTACGAAAATGCCGGCCACGCCCAGCAGCGCGTAATACTTCCAGGTACCGGGCGCGGGCAGCCAGCCGAAGCGTGGAGCGGCATCAGCTTGCACGTAGGGCGTCGCGTTCATCGGAGGCGGCTCCGGTGGGTGGTTGAAGCGAAGGGCGTCGGAAGGGATCGGACGCGTTGCGGTGCCTGGGAGCGGCTGGACGGTGACGGTGCGCGGGCCCGCGGCGCCGGGTCGGAAGCTTATGCCCTCCGGGTCCCGATGTCGCCGGGGACGCCGAAGATCGTCCGCCATCCGGCGTAGCAGCTGCCGGCGACCATCGGCCCGACCACCAGCCAGCCGAGTCCGACGGGTATGGATGCCGCGATCGCCAGCCCGAGGGAGATCACGCTGTAGAGCAGGAATGCGCCGAAGTTCTTCATCGAAGCATCGAAGCTCTTTCGCAGCGCTGCGAGCGGCCGCTCGCGGTTCAGGACGACGAGCGCGGGCGCGAACCAGTAGGCCATTGCAGCCAGGACGACAGCGGTCAGGACAATCATCGCGACGACCATGAACGCGATGACGATGAAGTCAGGGCGCGCGGATTCGAGCAACGGTGCGAGCATCGAGTAGTCGACCTGCGGTTGCGCGCCCAGCGCCATCAGCGTCGACACCCCCGAAGGGCCCAGCGCCAGGAACGCGGCCGCGACCGCGACGACCGCGAGCACGACGAGGATCGCGATCCAGATGAGTCCCAGCGCGAGCAGCGGTTTGAGGTGCCCGGCCTGGAAGCCTTCGAACAGGTGGCCGACCGTCAGCCGCTCGCCGCGCGCCAGCGCATGACATCCAAGCATGACGCCGCCGGCGAAGACGGGTGTCAGCACCGACTGCAAGGTCCCTCCGATCACCGGAATGAAGTAGAGCAACGCGGATACGACCACGAACACGACGTCGATTCCGATCCACGTCCCCGGGGCCGCGGCGAAGATGCGCCAGCCCTCCCCCCACCAGGCGATGCCGTTTGCCGCGTCGAGCTTGCGCGGCTGGGGCGCGCCGGAGGCGCCGCCAGGCCCGGCATTCGGCGGTATCTGCAGTGCGTCCATACGACATTCCTCTTCAGCGCATATCCTTATAGCCGATGCGCATGACCCGGCGGCCATTGTCGCGTAGCCGACGGCAAAAGACGAGCGGCATTGCGCTCGGGTGAAAGCGGACCCATCTGCCTCGCCCGGGCCCCACACGGCCTGCAACCGATGGATGCAAGCACACGATGGAAGCAATCACAGGACAATTGATCGCGCACGGCGTTCCGCTCGTCGGGCTGAACGTCCTGCTCCAGCAATTGGGGCTGCCGATCCCGGCCGTGCCGACGATGATGATCGCGGGGGCGCTCGCCGTTGCCGGCAGGCTCGATTTCGCGCAGGCGTTCGCGATCGCGGTCGCGGCCTCGCTGGTCGCCGATCTGGCGTGGTTCTGGGCCGGCCGCCGCTATGGCTACCCGGTGCTGCGGGGACTGTGCCGCGTCTCGCTTTCCCCGGACACCTGCGTGCGCCAGACCGAAGGCATCTTCGAGCGCTGGGGGTTCTTTTCCGTGTTGGTCTCGAAGTTCGTTCCGGGCTTTTCGACGGTTGCGCCGCCGATCGCGGGCGCCCTGCGGATGGGCACCGGTGCGTTCATCGTCGCGTCGACCGGGAGCGCGGTGCTGTGGGTCGGCGCGGCGATGGTGGCGGGTGCGGCGTTCGCGCGGCAGATCGACGTCGCACTCGCCTGGATGGAGGGCCACGCGGCGGCGGCGGCGCTCGTCCTCGGAGCGCTGTTCGCCGCATACATCGCGGTCAAGGCGCTGCAGCGCTACCGCATGGCGCGCTTCCTCGCCGGCGCGATGATATCGGTCGACGAACTGCGCGAGGCATTGGCGGGGGAATCGCCGCCGATGGTCATCGACATCGGGTCGAAGCTTTCGCAGGCGGCGCGCGGGCACATTCCGGGTGCGCTGCTGCTCGACCTCGACGATCTCGCGACTCGCGACGATTTCCCCGACGACCGCGACATCGTGCTGTATTGCGAGTGCCCGAACGAAGCGTCGTCGCGCCGCGGCGCATTGTTGCTGGTCCGCAAAGGCCTGCGGCGCGCGCGACCGCTGCTGGGCGGGCTCGGCGCATGGATCGAGACCGGCAATCCCGTCGAGTCCAGCGCATGAAACGATTGCTTGCAAATCGGCTCTCCCGGGAATCGCTTTATCGGCGACGATCCCAGAACCGGATGGTGCCTGCAGCGATCTGACGTCCCGGGCATCGGTTTCGTGCGTGGGTGCCGGCAAGTCATAATTCGTGCGCCCGGCCGGATGATCCCCCGATCGACGATTTTCCGCAGTGCGCGATCGAAGCGCCGCACTGCCTTGCAACGATCGAGACCGTTTCGCAGGGCCGTCTCGATCCGCCAGAGCCCAGCCTAGAGGACTCCATCCATGGAACATCCACTGCCGTCCTCTCCCACCACCGCTGCGACAGGCACGCAGGGCAGCGGTCCCCGGCGCAGCCGATGGTCGGGCAGGGTGATCGCCATCGTCGGAATCGCGGCCCTCGCGGGCCTGGCCTGGTATCTGACGCACCGGGCGCCGACCCCGGCGACGGGCGGTTTCGGGCCGCGGGGCGCTTCCGGTGCCCGCGGCGCGCCGCCGAGCACGGTCGGCGTCGCGACCGCAAGGCGCGCCGACATCCCGGTGATCATCGAATCGCTGGGCACCGTCGTCTCTGCCGCCAGCGTGACGGTCACTCCGCAGGTCTCGGGCGTGGTCACCCAGGTGCTCTACAAGGAAGGCCAGATGGTGCAGAAGGGCGAGGTGCTCGCGACCATCGACCCGAAGCCGTTCGAGCTGGCGCTCGCCCAGGCCACCGGCGCGCGCTCACGCGACGTCGCCCAGCTCGATGCAGCGCGCGTGTTGCTCGAGCGCTACCGGACGCTGCTGAAGGAGGACTCGATCGCGCGCCAGACGGTCGACACGCAGGATGCGCTGGTGCAGCAGCTGGCTGGCACCGTGGCGCTGGACCGCGCCAATGAAGACAGCGCGCGGCTCAACCTGCAGTGGTCGCGCATCGTCGCGCCGGCCGCCGGCCGCGTCGGCCTGCGCCCGATCGATGCCGGCAACTACATCGCGGCGGGGAGCACAAGCGGGGTCGCGACGATCACCCAGGTCTCGCCGATCGACGTCCAGTTCTCGATCCCCCAGGACCGCATTCCCGACGTGAGGGAGCGCATCGCCGCGGGCGCGACGCTGCCGGTGACGGCCTGGGACAGCGGGCGCACGCGCCAACTCGAGGCGGGCAGCTTCCTGACGCTGGACAACCAGATCGACACCCAGACCGGCACCATCAAGGCCAAGGCGCGCTTCGCGAACGCCAGCGGCGCGTTGTATCCGAACCAGTTCGTCAACGTGCGGCTGCTGCTGCGAACGATCGACAGCGCCGTCGTCATCCCGGTGATCGCGTTGCGCCATGGCCCGAGCGGCGACTTCGTCTACACCGTCAACGCCGACCATACGGTGAAGCTGCGCGACGTGACCGCCGGCATCTCAGGTGTGGAAGATGTCGCGATCACCAAGGGATTGGCGCTCGGCGAGGAAGTCGTCACCGAGGGCGGCGACCGCCTCAAGGACGGCGCGAGCGTGCGCAGCGGTGCGGACCGGCCGGCGGGCGCGGCGCCCACCGCCGCCCCCGCCGGGCGGCCCCCGCGCGGCGCCGCGAATGCCGGCGGCGCGGCGCGATGATGCGAGCGCAGGGGACGGGGTCGCGGCCATGAGTCCGTCGCGTCCTTTCATCGAACGCCCGGTCGCGACGTCGCTGCTGATGCTGGCGATCGTGCTCTCGGGCGTGGTGGGCTTCAGGTTCCTGCCGCTGTCGGCGCTGCCGCAGGTCGATTACCCGACGATCCAGGTACGGACGCTGTATCCCGGGGCCAGCCCGGAGGTGATGAGCAACACGGTGACGGCGCCGCTCGAAGGTCAATTCGGACAGATGTCCGGCCTCGACCGCATGAGTTCGACCAGTGCGGCCGGCGTTTCGGTGATCACGCTGCAGTTCTCGCTGGAGCTGTCGCTGGACGTTGCCGAGCAGGAGGTGCAGGCGGCGATCAACGCCAGCGGCTCGCTGCTGCCAGCCGATCTGCCGGTGCCGCCGGTGTACGCGAAGGTGAATCCGGCCGACGCGCCGGTGCTGACGCTCGCGATCAGCTCCGACAGCATGCCGCTGACCGAGGTGCAGAACCTCGTCAATACGCGGCTCGCGCAGAAGATCAGCCAGGTCTCCGGCGTCGGACTGGTATCGCTGTCGGGTGGGCAGCGACCAGCGGTGCGCATCCAGGCCAACACCCAGGCATTGGCGTCGTACGGCATCGGACTCGACACCCTGCGCACTGCGATCAGCGCTGCCAACTCGAACGCCGCCAAGGGCAGCTTCGACGGCCCCAAGCGCGCCTACACGATCAACTCGAACGACCAGCTCCTGACCGCCGACGACTATCGCCGCCTGATCGTCGCGTACAGGAACGGTGCGCCGGTGCGCATGGACAACGTCGCCAACGTCGTCGAGAGCGCCGAGAACAACCAGCTCGGCGCGTGGGTCGGCGATCCGTGCCGCGGCACGACACCCGCCGCCGGCTGCGGCGGTGGCGCCGACGCCGCGTTGACCCCGGCGATCATCATGAACGTCCAGCGCCAGCCGGGCGCCAACGTGATCGCCACCGTCGATGCGATCAAGAAGCAGCTGCCGGCGCTGCAGGCCGGTCTGCCGGCTTCGCTCACGGTCCAGGTCCTCGCCGACCGAACGACCGGCATCCGCGCGTCGGTCGACGACGTCGAGAAGGAGCTGCTGCTGGCGGTGGCCCTGGTCGTGCTGGTGATCTTCGCGTTTCTCGGGAGCCTGCGCGCGACGGTCATCGCCAGCGTCGCGGTGCCGATCTCGCTGATCGGCAGTTTCGGGGTGATGTACCTGCTGGGCTACAGCCTGAACAACCTGAGCCTGATGGCGCTGACGATCGCGACCGGTTTCGTCGTCGACGACGCGATCGTGATGATCGAGAACATCGCGCGTCACATCGAGGACGGCGAGCCGCCGCTGCGCGCGGCGATGAAAGGCGCGGCGCAGATCGGCTTCACCATCATCTCGCTGACGATATCGCTGGTCGCGGTGCTGATCCCGCTGCTGTTCATGAGCGACGTGGTCGGCCGCCTGTTCCGCGAGTTCGCGGTGACGCTGGCGATCACGATCCTGATTTCGGCGATCGTCTCGCTGACGCTGGTGCCGATGATGTCGGCGCGCTGGCTGAAGCCTCGCGGCGACGGGGACGGGGCCACCGGCCTCGCTTCGCGCCTGCACGCGGCTTTCGCCGGCGTGACCCGCGCCTACGACCGGATGCTGGTCCGGGTCCTCGACCGGCAGCGGATCACGCTGCTGGTGGCGCTTGCGACGTTCGCGCTGACGGCGCTTCTCTACTTCGCGATACCCAAGGGCCTGTTCCCCACCCAGGACACCGGCCAGCTGCAGGCACGCATCGACGCGCCGGCGGACGTCTCGTTCGAGCGCATGGCGCAGCTGCAGACGCAGGCGGCGCGGGCGGTCCTCGCCGACCCCGCGGTCGCGAACCTGAGCTCGATCGTCGGCGTCGACGCAGCCAACAACACGATGCTGCAGACCGGCAGCATGCTGATCAACCTGACGGCGTCGCACGGCGACCAGCAGCTCGTCATGGATCGGCTGCGCGAGCGGGTCGCTCCGGTGGCCGGCGTGACGCTGTACCTGCAGCCCACGCAGGATCTGACGATCGATGCGGAGACCGGCCCCACCGAGTACCGCGCATCCCTCGAAGGCGTCGACAGCGCGCAGATCACGCAGTGGATGGGCAAGCTGGTCGCCCGGCTGCAGGACGTTCCGCAGGTCCGCAACGTCAGCAGCGACGCCGGCGCGCAGGGCCTGGCGAGCAACGTCGTGGTCGACCGCGACACCGCTTCCCGCCTGGGCATCACGGCCAGCGCGGTCGACGATGCGCTGTACAGCGCATTCGGCCAGCGCATCGTCTCGACGATATTCACCGACACCAATCAATACCGCGTGATCCTCGAGGCGCAGCCCGGGCTCGCGACCGGCGCCGAGGACGTGGGCCGGCTGAACCTCATATCGAGCAGCGGCCGCCCGACGCCGCTGTCGGCGTTCGCGACGATCACCGAAGAGCTCGCGCCGCTGCAGATCACCCACGTCGGCCAGTATCCGGCGAGCACGCTGAACTTCGACACCGCGCCCGGCGTCGCCCTCGGCCAGGCGGTGGACGCCGTCCGCGGGGCCGCGCAGGCCATCGGGCTGCCGCCGACGATCACGCTGGCCTTTCTCGGCGCGTCGGGCGCGTACGAGAAATCGCTGGTCAACGAGCTCTGGCTGATCCTGGCCGCCGTCGCGTGCGTCTACATCGTGCTGGGCGTGCTCTACGAGAGCTACGTGCACCCGCTGACGATCCTCTCGACGCTGCCCTCGGCCGGCGTCGGTGCGCTGCTCGCGCTGATCATCAGCGGCAGTGATCTCGGCGTGATCGGCATCATCGGCATCATCCTGCTGATCGGCATCGTCAAGAAGAACGCGATCATGATGATCGACTTCGCCATCGACGCCGAGCGCAACCAGGGCAAGAGCGCGCGCGAGGCGATCCACCAGGCCGCGCTGCTGCGGCTGCGGCCGATCCTGATGACGACGCTGGCCGCGATGTTCGCCGCGGTGCCGCTGATGCTGAGCTGGGGTGTCGGCGCGGAGCTGCGCCGGCCGCTGGGCCTCGCGATCTTCGGCGGCCTGATCGTCAGCCAGCTGCTGACGCTGTTCACGACGCCGGTGATCTATCTCGCCTTCGACCGCATGGGCGGCGGTCGCACGCGTCGCGCGCTCCAGGACGACGCCGGAGACCCGGCGGAGAGCGCTGCGTGAACCTCTCGCGCCCGTTCGTGCACCGGCCGATCGGCACGGTGCTGCTGACGGCCGGCATCGCGCTCGCAGGCATCGGCGGCTTCTTCGGGCTGCCGGTGGCGTCGCTGCCGGCGATCGACCTGCCGGTGATCTCGGTCAACGCCAGCATTCCGGGCGCGAGCCCCGACACGATGGCCAGCAGCGTTGCGACGCCGCTGGAGCGTCACCTCGGCACGATCGCCGGCGTCAACGAGATCACGTCGGTCAGCTCGGTCGGCGCGACGCGGGTGACGCTGCAGTTCGACCTCAGCCGCGACATCGACGGCGCCGCGCGCGACGTGCAGGCGGCGATCAACGCTGCGCGCACCGACCTGCCGACGACGCTGCGCGCCAACCCCACCTACCGCAAGGTGAACCCGTCGGCGGCGCCGGTGATGATCCTGGCGCTGACCTCGAACACCAAGACACCGGGCCAGATCTACGACGAGGCCTCGAACATTCTCAACCAGCAGCTGTTGCAGGTCAGCGGCGTCGGCGACGTGCAGATCGGCGGCGGCTCGCTGCCGGCCGTGCGCATCGAGCTCAAGCCTTTTGCGCTCAATCAGTACGGCATCAGCACCGAGGATGTCCGCGCCGCGATCCAGGCGACCAATGCGAACCGGCCCAAGGGCCTCGTCCAGGGCGGGGGCCGGCGACTGCAGATCTATACGCAGACGCCGGGGCCGCATGCGAGCGACTACGCCTCGATGGTCGTCGCATGGCGAAACGGCGCCGCAGTGCGCCTGCGCGACGTCGCCGACGTGATCGACGGCGTCGAGGACACGCGCACGCTGGGGCTGTACAACGGCCAAAAGGCGATCATCGTCCTGATCCGCAGCCAGCCCGACGCGAACGTGATCGAAACGGTCGACTCGGTACGTGCGCTGCTGCCCGCCCTGCAGGCCGAGCTCCCGGCGGACGTCGAGCTGCACGTCGCGTCCGACCGCACCCATTCGATCCGTGCCTCGCTGCACGAGGTCGAGCTCACGCTGCTCGTCTCGGTGATCCTGGTGGTGCTGGTCGTCAGCCTGTTCCTGCGCAGCGTGCGCGCGACGCTGGTGCCGGCGGTGGCGAGCGTCACCGCGTTGCTCGGCACTTTCGGCGTGATGTACCTGCTCGGATTCAGCCTCGACAACCTGAGCCTGATGGCGCTGACCGTCGCCACCGGCTTCGTCGTCGACGACGCGATCGTCGTCCTGGAGAACACGAGCCGCCACATCGAGGCCGGCATGCCGCGCATGCGGGCGGCGCTGCTGGGGGCGCGCGAGGTCGGCTTCACCGTCGTGTCGATCAGCCTGTCGCTGGTCGCGGTGTTCATCCCGCTGCTGTTCATGGGCGGCCTGCCCGGGCGCCTGTTCCGCGAGTTCGCGGTCACCCTGTCGGTCGCCGTGCTGATCTCGCTGGTGATCTCCCTGACCACCACGCCGATGATGTGCGCGTGGGTGCTCGAGCCCGGCGGGCGCGCCGGTGCGCAGCGCG
This sequence comes from uncultured beta proteobacterium, assembly GCA_963734515.1. Lineage (GTDB taxonomy): Bacteria > Pseudomonadota > Gammaproteobacteria > Burkholderiales > Casimicrobiaceae > VBCG01. Next base: position 78,612 of record CAVTHP010000009.1, read on the forward strand.
GGCCGGGCCGGCTCGCGCGCCTTGCGCAACGCAGCTATGACTGGATGCTCGCGCGCTACGCGCAGAGCCTCGACTGGGCGCTCGCGAGCAAGGGGCTGGTGATGCTGATCCTGCTCGCCGTGATCGCGCTGAATGTCTACCTGTTCGTGGCCGTGCCCAAGAGCCTGTTCCCGCAGCAGGACACCGGGCAGCTGATCGGCGGCCTCTCCGCCGATCAGAGCATCTCGACCAAGGCGATGGGCGACAAGCTGCGCCAGGTCATCGACATCGTGCGGCGCGACCCGGCGGTGGCCTCGGTGGTCGGATTCATCGGCGGATCGCGCGCAGGCGGCGGCTTCATGTTCGTCGAGTTGAAGCCGGTGTCCGAGCGCAGCGAGCACGGCCTCGCGGTGATCGCGCGCCTGCGCCCGCAGCTCGCTCGCGTCGCCGGCCTGCAGCTGTTCCTGCAGCCGGTGCAGGACGTGCGCGCCGGCGGACGCCAGAGCAATGCGACCTACCAGTACACGCTCAAGGGCGCGAACAGCGCCGACCTGCAGGAGTGGTCGCGCAAGCTCGTCGACGCGCTGAAGACGCACGACGTGCTGACCGAGGTCAACAGCGACGCGCAGGAGAACGGCGTCGAGACCACGGTCGAGGTCGACCCGGACGCGGCGGGACGGCTCGGCATCAGCGCCCGGGCCGTCGACGCGGCGCTGTACGACGCGTTCGGCCAGCGGCAGGTGGCGACGATCTACACCGAGCTGAACCAGTATCACGTGGTGATGGAATGGGCCCCTCAGTACACGCAGAGCCCCAACGCGCTGGCGGACGTCCACGTGCCCGGGACCTCGCTGGTGAACAACGGCGGGCAGGTGGTCGCGACCGAGCGCGCATCGCCGGCGGCATCGTCGAGGTCGTCGGCCACGGGCGACGCCGGCACGGCGACGCTGCCGGTGTCGCCGAACCCGGCGCTGCGCAACGCGTCGAGCGGGAACGTGCTCAGCAACACCCCGACGACGCTGGTGCCGCTGTCGACGATCGCACGCTTCGTCGAGGAGCCGACGGCGACCTCGGTCAACCACCAGGACACCGAGCTCGCGACGACGATCTCGTTCAATCTCGCCGAGGGTGCGACGCTCGCAGATGCGAGCGGCGCCATCGCCCAGGCCGAGGCCGACATCGGCATGCCGACGACGGTGCGCGGCGCTTTCGCCGGCACTGCACTGCTGGCGCAGCAGTCGAGCGGCGAGCAGGGGCTGCTGATCGCCGCTGCGCTGGTCGTGATCTACATCGTGCTCGGCGTGCTCTACGAAAGCCTGGTGCACCCGATCACGGTGCTGTCGACCTTGCCGTCGGCGGGTGTGGGCGCCGTGCTTGCGCTGCTGATGTTCCGGATGGACTTCTCGCTGATCGCGCTGATCGGCGTGTTCCTGCTGATCGGCATCGTCAAGAAGAATGCGATCCTGATCATCGACTTCGCCCTCGAAGCCGAGCGCGCCCGGGGCCTCGGTCCGCTCGAAGCCGTGCGCGAGGCCTGCCTGCTGCGCTTTCGGCCGATCCTGATGACGACGCTGGCGGCGGCGCTGGGCGTGCTGCCGCTCGCGATCGGCTTCGGCGAAGGGGCCGAGTTGCGCCAGCCGCTGGGCGTGGCGATCATCGGCGGCCTGATCGCCAGCCAGCTGCTCACCCTGCTGACCACACCGGTCATCTACGTGCTCCTCGACAAGCTGCGCCGACGCGGCAGCGACGAGCGCCATCTGAGCCGTGCCGGCGGCGACCACCTCCAGCCCCTGGAATCCACATGAACTCACGCCAAGACTTGCTGCGTCGCCCGATGTCGTGGCTGCTGGCAGCGACGCTCCTGGCGCTGGCGGCTTGCACGACGGGCCCGGTGTACCAGCGTCCGCAGGTCGCAGCACCGGCCGCCTTCAAGGAGGCGCCATCCGCGGATTCGAACTGGTTCCCGGCGGCACCGGCCGACACGCTGGACCGCGGCCCGTGGTGGCAGCTCTTCGGCGACCCCGCGCTCGACGCACTGGCCGAGCAGGTCGAGGTGTCGAACCAGAACGTGGCAGCGGCGGTTGCCGCCTATGCGCAGGCGCAGGCATTGGTGCGCGAGCGGCGTGCGGCGCTGTTTCCATCGCTGGCGCTCGATGCGAGCGCGACCCGAGCCGGCGGCGCGGGCTCGCCGGGCAGGGGAAACAGCCTGCGCCTGGACCTCGGCGCGAGCTGGGAGCCCGACATCTGGGGTCAGCTGCGCCTCGGTGTGACGGGTGCGCAGGCAAGTGCCGAAGCGAGTGCCGCGAACCTGGCGGCGGCGCGCCTGTCGGCGCAGGCTGCCCTGGCGACCGATTACTTCGCATTGCGCGAGGCCGACAACGAGATCGCGCTGCTCAGCCAGGCGGTCGCAGCCTACGAGCGCTCGCTGCGCATCACGCAGAACCAGTACGACGAAGGCATCGCCCAGCGCACCGACGTGCTGGAGGCCCGGACCCAGCTCGACACGACGCGAGCGAATCTGCGCGCGACGGTCGGCCAGCGCGCGGTCCTCGAGCACGCGATCGCGCTGCTGGTCGGAAAGGCGCCGGCCGAATTCAGCGTGCCGGTCGCGCCCTGGAACGCCAGCGTTCCGGCGGTGCCCCTGACGGTGCCCTCCGGGTTGCTGCAGCGCCGACCCGACATCGCCGCGGCAGAGCGCGCGGTGGCAGCCGCGAACGCGCAGATCGGCATCCAGCGCTCGGCCTACTTTCCCAGCCTCGGCCTGTCGGCGTCCTACGGTGGCGCCGGCACGAACCTGCTCGCCCTGTTCCGGGCGTCGAACAATCTCTGGTCGCTGGGGCTGACGGCAGCGCAGACGCTGTTCGATGCGGGTGCGATCAAGGCGCGCGTCGAAGGTGCGCGAGGCCGCTCGCGACGCGGCAGTCGCCAACTACCGGCAGGTGGTGCTGAGCGGATTCCAGGCGGTCGAGGACCAGCTCGCGACCAGCCGCTCGCTCGCCGAGCAGGAAGACCAGCGCCGCGCTGCATCGGAGGCTGCCGACCGCACCGAGCAGCTGACGCTGAATCAATACCAGCAGGGTCTCGTGCCCTACACCAGCGTCGTCACCGCCCAGGTCACGGCGCTTTCCTCGCGTCAGGCGCTGTCGCAGCTGATGTCGAGCCGGCAAGCCGCCGCGATCGCGCTGATCCAGGCGCTGGGCGGCGGCTGGCGCGCCTCGGGCGCCGACCCGGCGGCTGTCGCCCGCTGAGCCGGGACGAAGGTGGCGGGGGGGCGAGCCCGCCGCCACCGTGCATCGGACGATCCCCGGGGAGCCTCGGAAGCCTCTTGAAAAGTACGGCATGCTCCGCTACCATTAGCACTCGCAGTCGCCGAGTGCTAGCAACACGGCTCGACCGCGCTGATGCGCCTGCCAATTCCCGCTCGGCGATGGGCGCCCAACTCGTTGTTTTCAGACGAATTCAAATCTAGGAGTGAGCACTGACATGAAGCTTCGTCCCCTGCACGACCGGATTATCGTCAAGCGGCTCGAAGAAGAGCGCAAATCCGCCGGCGGCATCGTGATCCCCGACACCGCAGCCGAAAAGCCCTCGATGGGCGAAGTCGTCTATGCCGGACCCGGCAAGACCGACGACAACGGCAAGCTCGTCGCGATGGGCGTCAAGGCCGGCGACAAGGTGCTGTTCGGCAAGTACTCGGGCCAGGAATTCAAGATGGACGGCCAGGACCTGCTTCACATGCGCGAAGACGACGTCATCGGCATCGTCGACTGACCCTTCGCCGCCCGTCCATCCCCCAAGCACACGCATCAGGAGAACAGAACATGGCAGCCAAAGACGTCCGCTTCGGCGAAAACGTCCGGAACAAGATGGTGCATGGCGTGAACATCCTCGCCAACGCCGTCAAGGTCACCCTCGGCCCGAAGGGCCGCAATGTCGTCCTCGAGCGCAGCTTCGGCGCGCCGACGATCACCAAGGACGGCGTTTCCGTCGCCAAGGAAATCGAGCTCAAGGACCGGTTCGAGAACATGGGCGCGCAGATGGTGAAGGAAGTCGCGTCCAAGACCTCCGACGTCGCCGGTGACGGCACGACGACGGCCACGGTGCTCGCGCAGTCGATCGTGACCGAGGGCATGAAGTACGTTGCCGCCGGCATGAACCCGATGGACCTCAAGCGGGGCATCGACAAGGCGGTCATCTCGATCGTCGAGGAGCTGAAGAAGATCAGCAAGCCCTGCTCGACCTCGAAGGAGATCGCGCAGGTGGGCTCGATCTCGGCCAACGCCGACGAGTCGATCGGCAAGACCATCGCCGAGGCGATGGACAAGGTCGGCAAGGAAGGCGTGATCACGGTCGAGGACGGCAAGGGTCTCGAGAACGAGCTCGACCTGGTCGAAGGCATGCAGTTCGACCGCGGCTACATCTCGCCGTACTTCATCAACAATCCCGACAAGCAGGTCGCGGTCCTCGAAGATCCGTACATCCTGCTGCACGACAAGAAGATCTCGAACATCCGCGACCTGCTGCCGGTGCTCGAGCAGGTCGCCAAGTCGGGCAAGCCGCTGGTGATCGTCGCCGAGGACGTCGACGGCGAAGCGCTGGCGACGCTGGTGGTCAACAACATCCGCGGCATCCTCAAGACCGTCGCCGTCAAGGCGCCGGGCTTCGGTGACCGTCGCAAGGCGATGCTCGAAGACATCGCGATCCTGACCGGCGGCACCGTCATCGCGGAAGAGCTGGGCCTGAAGCTCGAGAACGGGACGCTGAAGGACCTGGGCCGCGCCAAGCGCGTCGAAGTCGCGAAGGAAGACACGACGATCATCGACGGCGCGGGCGAGAAGGCGGCGATCGAGGCGCGGGTGAAGAACATCCGCAAGCAGATCGAGGAAGCGACCTCCGACTACGACAAGGAGAAGCTGCAGGAGCGCGTGGCCAAGCTGGCGGGCGGCGTGGCCGTCATCAAGGTCGGTGCGGCGACCGAAGTCGAGATGAAGGAGAAGAAGGCTCGCGTCGAGGACGCGCTGCACGCGACCCGCGCAGCCGTCGAGGAAGGCATCGTGCCGGGCGGCGGCGTCGCCTACCTGCGCGCCCGCGCCAACCTGAAGAACCTCAAGGGTGCGAACCCCGACCAGGACGCAGGCATCAAGATCGTGCTGCGCGCGGTCGAGGAGCCGTTGCGCCAGATCGTCGCCAACGCCGGCGAAGAGCCGTCGGTCGTGCTGAACAAGGTTGCCGAAGGCAAGGGCAACTTCGGGATGAACGCGGCGACCGGCGAGTATGGCGACCTGGTCGAAATGGGCGTGCTGGACCCCACCAAGGTGACGCGCTATGCGTTGCAGAACGCCGCCTCGGTCGCAGGCCTGATGCTGACGACCGATGCGATGGTCGCCGAGCTGCCGAAGGACGACAAGCCGGCGATGCCCGGCGGCGGCATGGGCGGCATGGGTGGCATGGGCGACATGGACATGTAAGCGTCCCGGCTTCCTGAAGCGACAGAAGCCCGCGGCAACGCGGGCTTTTTTTTCGATCCGTTGGCAAAATGCATTAGACTAGGCCCGGGAGCCCGAATCCGCGCAAAACAGCAATGCTTATGCCCCGGTCATCTTCGGCGGCCATTGTCGATCCGCCAAGGCTGTCGTCTACATGACGTCCGGGGTTGTATTCGCGCTCGCCCTCGCGCTGCTCGCGATCGTGATCGTCGCCGGGTTCCTGCGACGCAAGCACGAGGTTCCGGGGGATGGCCGCTCGGCCGCCGACGGGCCGACCGCGGTCGCCCAGTGGACGGAAGGCGAGACCACGCGCCTGCTGTCGTCGGCCGAAGTGCCGGGGCTCTATCTGTTGCGCCCGCGGTTCCTGTCCAAGTCGGAAGCGGCGGTGTTTCTGCTGCTCAAGGCCGCATTCCCGCGGCACGAGATCTTCGCCCGGATCCGCCTCGCCGATGTGCTGCAGGTGAAAATCGGCCCGCAGGGCATGGAGCGCCTGCGCGCATTCCGCAAGATCGCGAACCAGCACGTGGGCTTCGTCATCTGCGACCGCGACATGACGATCGTCGCGATCGTCGACGCGCGCGAGCCCGATCAGGCGATCGATCCGCGCGACCAGAAGCTCGAGACGATCAAGCAGCGCTGCCTGCAGGCGGCGCAGGTCAAATACGTCTGCGTCTATCCCCCGCAACTGCCGCGCTACCGCGAACTGCGCGACCAGATCCTGGGTCCGGCGGCCGATCTGCTCTGAGCGCGCCCGGCTACTGTAGGTAGTTCAGGTAGACCCACAGCACGAGCAGTGCGCCGATGACCGAGAGGAACCACCCCGCGGGATGGAATTTGCCGCCGGGCGAGCGGAAGACCAGGCCACCGATCACGCCGCCGACCAGCGATCCAACGATGCCGATGATCGCGGCTCTCCAGAAGCCCAGATGCTGCGCGCCCGGATAGAGCGCCTCGGCGATGAAGCCGACGATGAAGCCGACGATGATCATCGCGATGATGTGGAAGAGCCCCATGCGAACCTCCTTCTTGTCGGGTTGGCGCCGGATCCGGCGGTGCGGCGAAAGCGTAGCACGGGCATTGCGGGTTCGCGCGCAGGCCGTACCGGATACCATGGCAGGTGCCCGACGCCATGCTCGGCGCGCCACGATTCCGGCCGGCGCGACCCGCGCGCGGGTGTGCGCGTCCAGCGTGTGCGCGTCCACCCTGCTGGTCGCCGCGACATTGCTGTCGCAGCAGGTCATCGCCGCGGGCGCACGCGCGTGCCACGCGGCGAGCGGGGCCGCAACGCGGCCCCTGGTCGAGCTCTATACGTCCGAAGGCTGCAGCGACTGCCCGCCCGCAGATCGCTGGCTGGCCTCGACATTTCGCGATGCGGCGACGCATCCCGACGCCGCTCGCTCGGCCCCGACGTCCGGCGCGGTCGCGATGGCGCTGCATGTCGATTACTGGGACCGACTGGGCTGGGTCGACCGCTTTGCCAGCCACGCCAATACGCTGCGCCAGTACGCGGCGATGCGCGGCGACGGCGCCTCTTTCGTCTACACCCCCCAGGTGCTGCTGCAGGGACACAATTTCCCGGACTGGAGCGGCGCGGGCGTGCAGGCGGCGATTGCCGCAGCCGCCGCGCGCCCGGCGCGCGCGACCCTTTCACTGGATGCGAGCCTGGCCGGGGGCCGGGTCGCCGTGGTCGCCGATTCGCAGGTCGTCGATCCTGCGCTGCGCAACGACGTGGAGCTCCATGTCGCCTATGTCGACAGCGGCCTCCATTCCGACATCCGGGCCGGCGAGAATCGCGGCCACCGGTTGACCCACGATCACGTCGTCAGGTCGCTGCAGTCGGCGGATACGCTCGACGGGAACGGCGGCATCCACGCGCGGCTGGTGTTCGATCGACCTTCCGAGGCCGGCACGATGCCCACGATCGTCGCGTTCCTGCAGCGCATCTCGAACCGCGATGTCCTGCAGGCGCTCTCGCTGCCGCTTGCCGTTTGCGGCTCGCCCTGACGCATCGCGGCTCGCGCCGCCGGAATTGCCTCTCGCGCTGACAGCCGGCAGCGACTTCGCTACCATGGCCGGCCCGGGTATCGGATCGAATCGATCGCGTGCGAATCCTGGTCGCAGAGGACGATGCAATGCTGGGCGATGCGATCGCCGAGCATCTCACCCGCGTCGGGCACGCGGTCGACTGGGTGCGTGACGGCGCCATCGCCGACCGCGCGCTGCGCACGCAGGATTTCGACCTGGTCGTCCTCGACCTGGGGTTGCCGCGCATGCCCGGCAGCGACGTGCTGTCGCGGCTGCGCGGACGGGAGTCCTCGACGCCGGTGCTGATCATCACCGCCGCCGACGCCATCTCCGACCGGGTTGCCGGGCTGGACGCCGGCGCAGACGACTACCTGGTCAAGCCTTTCGCACTCGCGGAACTCGAGGCGCGGGTGCGGGCGCTGATCCGACGCAGCCATGGCCGCGACCGCAACGTCCTCGCCCACGGCGCGCTCACTTTCGACACCGCGGCGCGCAGCGCCTCGGTGGATGGCGGCATGCTCGACCTGTCGGCGCGTGAACTCGCAGTGCTCGAACTGCTGCTGCTGCGCAGCGGTCGCGTGGTGGCGAAGGAGCAGTTCGTCGAGCACATGTGCGGATGGGACCAGGACGTCACCGAGAACGCGATCGAGGTCTATGTGCATCGCCTGAGGCGCAAGCTCGAACCGGTCGGGATCCACGTGCAGACGGTGCGGGGCCTCGGGTACTACATCGCGCGGCCCTGACGCGCGGCCCCGGAGGGTGGCCGATTGTTCACGCTATTCAAGTACCTCGTCTGGCTGGTGGTCTGCCTGCTGTGCCTGATGCTGGCGACGATCAGCATCAGCGAATTCCTCGTCAACAGCGCGGTCGACGCGCCCTACGACGCCAAGCTCGCCGATTATGCCCAGATGCTCGCCTCGGAAGCGCACCCCGACGGCACCGGCGTGACGATCCGGCCCGCGGCGATCGGCATGCTCCGGCGAATCGAGCACGACCGGATCCTGTTCGCGCTGCGCGATGCCGATGGACAGCTGCTGGTCGGAAATCCCGACCTGCCGCCGGTCGCCGGGCTCCGCGAACATTCGCCGCCGGTGCTGCAGGATGCGCAGCTCGGCGACGAGCCGGTGCGCGTGGCCGCGATGCTCGTCACCGATCCTCGCTCGGCGTCGCGCCTGTTGACCATCGAAGTCGCCGAGACGCTGGAGCGCCGGCGCGCGCTGATCGAGACGCTGCGCGCGCAGGCGGTCGCCTTGCCGCAGATGCTGGTGCTGGTGATCGCGGTCCTGCTGATCGTCTACGGCTACGCCTACGTATGGCGTCCGATGCAGCAGTTGCGCACCCTGATCGACAAGCGCGGATCGAACGACCTGTCGGCGCTCGACCCCGAGAGCGCGCCCCAGGACCTGCGCCCGCTGATCCTGTCGATCAACGGCCTGATGCAGCGCCTTGCCGTCAGCATCGACACGCAGCGCCGCTTCATCGCCGACGCCGCGCATCAGCTGCGCACGCCGCTCGCTGGACTCCGGTCGCAGGCCGAGATCGCGCTGGCCGAGACCGATCCCGGCGCGCTGCGGCGCTCGCTCGAACGGCTTGCCGCGGGGACCGAGCGCGCGACCGAGCTCGCGAACCGGATGCTCACCCTCGCACGTGCCGACACGCCGCTGGCGGCCCCGCAAGTGGACGTCGATCTGCCTGCGCTTGCACGCGACGTCATCTCCGACCACCTCCCGCGCGCCAACGCACGTGGCCAGGACCTCGGTTTCGATGGACCTGCGCCGGGGAGGGGTGCCGTCGTGCGCGGCGACCGGCTGCTGCTGCGCGAGCTCCTGTCGAATCTCGTCGACAACGCGTTGCGCTACACGCCCGACGGCGGCGTGATCACCGTCAACGTCGAACGCGGGCCCGCAACCGGCGCGACGCTGTCGGTCACCGACTCGGGGCCCGGCATCCCCGCCGCGGATCACGACCGGGTGTTCGAGCCTTTCTACCGCGGCAGCGAATCGATCGCGACGGGGACCGGGCTCGGGTTGGCGATCGTCCGGTCGATTGCTGCGGCGCACGGCGCCTCGGTGTTGCTGCGCGCGGGTCCGAACGAGTGCGGGCTGCAGGTCGCCGTCACGTTCTCGGCGCTTGCGGCTGCGTAAGATTCGTGTAAGCCTGCGGACCTAACCTACGCCGAGCAACGGGCCGCCACGAGTCCGAGACCCGCCCCTCGATCCGCGCGATGCGGACGCAACCTCAGGAGGAATTCGATGGCCACAGCCGCACCCGGGGGTCGCCCCCATCCGCACGACTTCACGCGCGAGGAGACCAGCGTCATCTTCGCGTCGTCGCTCGGTACGGTCTTCGAGTGGTACGACTTCTATCTGTACGCGGTGCTCGCGCCGTTCTTCGCCAGCCTGTTCTTCCCCGCGGGCAATGCGACGGCGGCGCTGCTCTCGGCTTTCGCCGGTTACGCGGCAGGCTTCCTGGTGCGACCGTTCGGCGCGCTGCTGTTCGGGCGCATTGGCGACCTGGTCGGCCGCAAGTACACGTTCCTGGTCACGATCCTGGTGATGGGTTTCTCGACCTTCGCGACGGGTCTGCTGCCGACCTACGCTTCGGTCGGCTGGGCAGCTCCGCTGCTGATGGTCGGCCTGCGCCTGCTGCAGGGCCTCGCACTCGGCGGCGAATACGGCGGTGCAGCGACCTACGTCGCCGAGCACTCACCTGACGACAGGCGGGGCTACGATACGGCGTGGATCCAGACGACCGCCACGCTGGGCCTGTTCCTCGCGCTGATCATCATCGGCGTGTGCCGGTTCAGCGGCATCATGACGCCGGCGCAGTTCTCGGAATGGGGCTGGCGCATTCCGTTCCTGGTCTCGCTGGTCCTGCTGATCTTCTCGATCTACATCCGGCTGAAGCTCAACGAATCGCCGGTATTCCAGCGGATGAAAGCGGAAGGCAAGGGCTCGAAGGCACCGCTTTCCGACAGCTTCCTCAAGTACCCGAACAACAAGTACGTGCTGCTCGCGACGCTGGGCGCGACGGCCGGCCAGGGCTGCGTCTGGTACACGGGACAGTTCTACGCGCTGTTCTTCCTGACGATCACGCTGAAGGTCGACGGGGTGAGCGCGTACACGCTGATCGGGGTCGCGCTGCTGCTCGGCACGCCTTTCTTCATCTTCTTCGGCTGGCTGTCCGACCGCATCGGCCGCCTGAAGATCATCCTGGCAGGATGCCTGATCGCCGCGCTGACGTTCTTCCCGCTGTTCAAGGCGCTGACGCACTTCGTCAACCCGGCGCTCGAATCGTTCCAGCAGGCGAACGCGATCCAGGTGCAGGCCCGCGACTGCAACTTCCACATCTTCGTGGGTCCGTGGTCGAAGTTCTCGCCCTGCGACCGCACCGAGGATTTCCTGACCAAGTCCGGCCTGTCGTTCACGTTCGCCCAGCTCCCGGCCGATTCGCCCGACTCGGTGATCACCAAGATCGGCAACACCGAGATCAAGGGCTACGACGAGGCTGCGCTGAAGAAGGCGCTGGCGGACCTCAAGTACCCGACCGCGGCCGACAAGAACGCGATCAACTGGCCGATGGCGATCCTGGTCCTCTGGATCATGATGGTCTACGTGACGATGGTGTACGGACCGATCGCAGCGTACCTGGTCGAGCTGTTCCCGACGCGCATCCGGTACACGTCGATGTCGCTGCCTTATCACATCGGCAACGGCTGGTTCGGCGGCATGCTGCCGCTGATCGCCACCGCGCTGGCCGCGGCCTACGGCAACATCTACTACGGCCTGTGGTATCCGATCATCGTCGCGCTGATGACCGCGATCATCGGGTTCCTGTTCCTCTACGAGACGAAGGGCGTGGACCTGCACGCCGACACCGGGCACGCGGCGGCCCGGCGCGGCACCTAGCCAGCCTTTCCTGCAGCATCAGGTTGAATGCCCCGGCCAGCGTGCCGGGGCTTTTTTTCGCCTGACTTTCCGGTTCGCGCAGTTGCGGGCGAGGATCGGGGCGAGGGATGCCACCGTCGGGCGTCAGTTGACGATCTGCTTCAGCTCACCCTGCCTGTAGCGGGTGGCCATCTTGTCGAGCGGCACCGCCTTGATCTTCGACGCCATTCCGGCGCAGCCGAACTGCTCGTAGCGCTCCTTGCAGATGGCCTTCGCCGCGGCCATCGCGGGCTTCAGGTACTCGCGCGGATCGAACTTGGACTTGTTCTCGGCCAGGAAACGGCGGATCGCCGCCGTCATTGCGAGCCGGATGTCGGTGTCGATGTTGACCTTGCGCACGCCGTGCTTGATCCCTTCCTGGATTTCCTCGACCGGCACGCCGTAGGTCTCCTTCATCTCGCCACCGAACTGGCGGATCTCGGCCAGGAGGTCCTGCGGCACCGACGAGCTGCCGTGCATCACGAGGTGCGTGTTGGGAATGCGGCGGTGGATCTCCTTGATCCGGTCGATCGCCAGGATGTCGCCGGTCGGCTTGCGCGAGAACTTGTAGGCGCCGTGCGAGGTGCCGATCGCGATCGCCAGCGCGTCGAGCTGCGTCGCGTTGACGAAGTCCGCCGCCTGGTCGGGGTCGGTCAGCAGCATCTCGCGGGTCATCGTGCCCTCGGCGCCGTGGCCATCCTCCTTGTCGCCTTTCATCGTCTCCAGCGAGCCCAGGCATCCGAGCTCGCCCTCGACGGTGACGCCCAGCGCGTGCGCCGTTTCGACCACGCGCCGGGTGACGTTCTTGTTGTAGTCGTAGTCGGCAATGGACTTGCCGTCCTCCTTGAGCGAGCCGTCCATCATCACCGACGAGAATCCGAGCCTGATCGCAGACTCGCAGACCGCCGGCGACTGCCCGTGATCCTGGTGCATGACGATCGGGATCGCCGGATAGGTTTCGACCGCAGCCTCGATCAGGTGGTGCAGGAACGCCTCGCCCGCGTATTTCCGGGCGCCCGCGGACGCCTGCATGATCACCGGGCTGTCGGTCTCCGCGGCGGCCGACATGATCGCCTGGACCTGCTCGAGATTGTTGACGTTGAATGCAGGCAGGCCATAGCCGTGCTCGGCGGCGTGATCGAGAAGTTGGCGCATCGAGACGAGGGGCATTGCGGATCTCCGGCAGGTTCGGTCGACGGGGCGATTCTACCCGGCTCCGGTCCGGTCACTCGCTGCGCGCGCGCCGGTAGCTTCCTGGCGGTGTCGCGAACGCGATCGCCATCCGGTTCCAGCCGTTGATCGCGACGATGGCGAGCGAGAGGTCGGCGAGGCCCTTGTCCCCGAAATGCCCGCGGGCGGCTTCGTACAGGTCGTCCGGGACCGATCCTTCGGCGACCCGCGTGAGGGCCTCCGCCCAGGCCAGGGCCGCCCGTTCGCGCTCGGTGAAGAAAGGCGTCTCGTGCCAGGCCGACAGCGCGTAGAGGCGCTGCTCGGTCTCGCCTGCGACGCGCGCCATCTGCGTGTGCATGTCGATGCAGTAGGCGCAGCCGTTGATCTGGGAAACCCGCGTCCTCACCAGTTCGAGCAGCCTCGCCTCGAGGCCGCTCTGATGGACGTAGGTCTCCAGTGCGCGCATCGCCGCGTAGGCCCCCGGTGCTGCGGTGGTGTAGTCGGTTCGCGGTTGCATGGCATCTCCACGGGATGGGCGGCAGTCGACGCGAAAGGTTCGCGCGATTGCCGCTCGCGTCGTCCTGGCCGACCCGCACTATCTGAGCGATCGCCGCTCGCCCTGCTCGCTTAACCTTCGCTGGCGCTCAGGTTAGCGATCGCCGAAATCGTCAGGATCGGTGTTCACCGACCCTGACGATTTTCATCGTATTCGTTCCGCCGGACTTGCCCATCGGCTCGCCGACCGTCAGGACGATCAGGTCGCCCACCCGGACGTGGGAGCGCGCGAGCAGCAGGTCCTCGGCTGCGCGCAGCACCTCGTCGCGGCCGCCGGTCTGCTCGAGGTGGAGCGAAGTGACATTGCGCATCAGGGCCATCCTGCGCTGGGTCTCGACCTTGGGGGTCAGCGCGAAGATCGGGCAGCCGGGGTTGTGGCGGGAAATCCAAAGCGGCGTCGAGCCGGTGTCGGTCAGCGACGCGATGGCCTTGACCTTGAGGTGGAACGCGGTGAACAGCGTCGCCATCGCGATCGACTGGTCGATGCGGGTGAACGTGCGGTCAAGGAAATCGCGATCGAGCTCGACCGGTGTCGGATTTCTCGGCCTCGACGCAGACCTGCGCCATCGTCTCGACGGTTTCCACCGGGTAGCGCCCGGCGGCGGTCTCGGCGGAGAGCATCACCGCGTCGGTGCCGTCCAGCACCGCATTGGCGACGTCCGACACCTCGGCGCGGGTGGGCACCGGATTGTGGATCATCGACTCCATCATCTGCGTCGCGGTGATCGTCAGCCTGTTGCGCTCGCGCGCCATCTTCAGCATGCGCTTCTGCAGTCCCGGAACCGCCGCATTGCCGACCTCGATCGCGAGATCGCCGCGCGCGACCATGATGCCGTCGGAGGCCTCGATGATCTCCTCGAGCGCCGGGATCGCCTCGGCGCGCTCGATCTTGGCGATCAGCATGGCGCGCCCGCCCGCTGCGCGCATCAGCTGGCGCGCCATGTCCATGTCTTCCTTGCTCTTGGGAAACGACACCGCGAGATAGTCCGCTTCGAGTTGCGCGGCCGTCCGGATGTCCGCCATGTCCTTCGGCGCCAGCGCCGGCGCGGTGAGCCCGCCGCCCAGGCGGTTGATCCCCTTGTTGTCGGAAAGCTTGCCGCCGACGACCACCCGCGTCACGATCCGCGAACCCTCGACCGCCTCGACCTCGAGTCGGATCAGGCCGTCGTCGAGCAGCAGGATCGCGCCGGGACCGACGTCGTGGACGAGCTCGCGATAGTCGAGGCCGACGCGCGCGGCGTCGCCGACCTCGCACTCGGCGTCGAGCACGAAACGCCCACCCGCGACCAGATCGACCTTGCCGTCGGCGAACTTGCCGATGCGGATCTTGGGGCCCTGCAGGTCGGCCATCACCGCGACCTCGCGGCCTTCGGCGCGCGCAACCTCGCGCACCAGGCGCGCCCGCTCGACGTGGTCCTCGGCGCGCCCGTGCGAGAAATTGAGGCGCACGACATCGACGCCCGCGGCGAGCATGCGCCGCAGCACGCCGGGCTCGCTGCACGCGGGGCCGAGGGTGACGACGATCCGGGTCGAGCGCGGCATGTCAGGCTGCCGCACGCTGTTCGAGGATCGCGACCGCGGGCAGCGTCTTGCCTTCGAGGAATTCGAGGAACGCCCCGCCTGCGGTCGAGATGTAGCCGATGCGGTCGGCGACGCCGAACTTGTTGATGGCGGCGATCGTGTCGCCGCCGCCGGCGATCGAGAATGCGTGGGACGCGGCGATCGCGTGGGCGAGGGCGCGTGTGCCGCCCGCGAACGCGTCGAACTCGAACACGCCGACCGGCCCGTTCCAGACGATCGTTCCCGCGCCCGCGACGATGCCTGCCAGCATTTCGGAAGTGCGCGGACCGATGTCGAGGATCAGGTCGTCGTCGGCGACGTCGGAGACCGCCTTGACCGCCGCTTTGGCGTCGGCGGCGAAGGTCTTGGCGCAGACGACGTCGACCGGAACCGGGACCTTGCCGGGGAACTGCGCGACGATCGCCCGCGCCTCGTCGACCAGATCGGGCTCGGCCAGCGATTTGCCGATGCGCCCGCCCGCGGCGAGGATGAAGGTGTTGGCGATGCCGCCGCCGACGATCAGGGTGTCGACCCTTTCGGCCAGCGCCCGCAGGATGGTCAGCTTGGTGGAGACCTTCGATCCCGCCACGACCGCGACCAGTGGCCGCGCCGGCGCCGCAAGCGCGCGTGTCAGCGCATCGAGTTCCGCCGCCATCAGCGGACCCGCGCAGGCGACCGGCGCGTGACTGGCGATGCCGTGGGTGGTCGCCTCGGCGCGATGTGCCGTGCCGAAAGCGTCGTTGACGTAGACATCGCAGAGCTTCGCCATCCTGCGCGCGAGCGCGTCGTCGTCCTTCTTCTCGCCCTTGTTGATCCGGCAGTTCTCGAGCAGGACCAGGTCGCCCGCTTTCAGTGCGTCGTGCCATGCGCCGCCGTCGACCCAGTCGCGGACCAGCGGGACGTCGCGGCCGAGGAGCTCCCCCAGCCGCTTCGCGATCGGCGCGAGCGAATCCCCGGCCTTCCAGTCGCCCTCGGTCGGGCGGCCGAGGTGCGAGGTGACCATGACGGCGGCTCCGCGCGCGAGCGCGTCGCGGATGCCGGGCAGCGATGCGCGGATGCGCGTGTCGTCGGTGATCGCGCCGGCATCGTCCTGCGGGACGTTGAGGTCGGCGCGCACGAACACGCGCTTGCCGCGCACTTCGGTGTCGGAGAGGCGCCTGAAGCTCGCAGGACTGCCTTCGTGCTGCGCACTCGGGTATTCGCCCTCGGGACGGCCCTTCTGGCTCATGGCGTCACTTCGCCGCCATCAGCGCGACGGTGGCGTCGAGCATCCGGTTGCTGAAGCCCCATTCGTTGTCGTACCAGCTCGACACCTTGACCAGCCGGCCCGACACCTTGGTCAGCGTTGCATCGAACGTCGACGACGCAGGATCGTGATTGAAGTCGACCGAGACCAGCGGCGCCGTGTTGTAGCGCAGGATGCCGCCGGACAGGGGGCCGGATTCCGACGCCGCCTTCATCACCGCGTTGACCTCGTCGACGCTGGTATCGCGCTTCGCGATGAACGACAGGTCGACGATCGACACGTTGATCGTCGGGACGCGGATCGCGTAGCCGTCGAGTTTGCCGTTCAGCTCGGGCAGCACCAGCCCGACGGCTGCGGCGGCACCGGTCTTGGTCGGGATCATGCTCATCGTCGCCGAGCGGGCACGGCGCAGGTCCTCGTGGTAGACGTCGGTCAGCACCTGGTCGTTGGTGTAGCTGTGCACCGTGGTCATCAGCCCGTTTTCGAGGCCGATCTTCTGGTGCAGCGGCATCACCAGCGGGGCGAGGCAGTTGGTCGTGCACGATGCGTTCGAGATCACCGTGTGCGAAGCCTTCAGCGTCTGGTGGTTGACGCCGTAGACGATCGTCGCGTCGACGTCCTTGCCGCCCGGCGCCGAGATGATCACCTTCTTCGCCCCGCCGGCGAGGTGTGCCGAAGCCTTGGCCTTGGTGGTGAAGAATCCGGTGCACTCGAGGACGACGTCGACGCCGAGCGCGCCCCAGGGGAGCTGCGCCGGGTCGCGCTGCGCGAACACGCGGATGCGGTCTTCGTTGACGACCATCGAGTCGCCGTCCACGGTGACGCTGCCCGGGAACTTGCCGTGCACGGTGTCGTGGCGGGTCAGGTGGGCGTTCGTCTCGGGGCTGCCCAGGTCGTTGATCGCGACGATCGAGATGTCGTGCTTCTTGCCGTCTTCGTAATGCGCGCGAAGTATGTTGCGGCCGATGCGACCGTAGCCATTGATGGCAACTTTGATGGTCATGGTTCTTCTCCGGATGTGGTGAAGTCGGGGTTGGGGATCGGGATTGGGAATGGCCGTCCGTGCGGTACTCTGTTCCGCGCGTCAGTGGCGTATCGGGTCAGGGGCCGGCGTGCCGCAGGCCGCGACCAGCGCATCGATGCGGCGAAAGCCGTAGGCGACCTCGACCAGGTCCATGCCGTCCCATTGGAACGGCTGCTCGGCCAGCAGCTCGCCGCCGAGGCCCTCGTAGAAACCGCGCCCGATCCTGTTGCCGGCAATGACCCAGACGATGAGCCCGGCCGCCCCATGGGCACGCTGAGCCTGCGCGACTTCGCGCACCAGGCGCCGTCCGACGCCCGCGCGCTGGAACGCGCCGCGCACATAGACGGCCGTCAACTCGGCATCGAGATCGAGGCGCGGCTCGCGCAGCATGTTGCCCGCGGCGAAACCGACCACCTCGTCGTCGTTCTCGGCGACGAATACGCTGGCCGTGTTCGGACCGGCAGTGAGGATCCGCTCCCAGATCGCCGTGCTCTCCTCTTCTTTCATCCCGGCCAGGTAGGCGTCGGGAATGAGGCCCCGGTAGGTCGCGCGCCAGCTGTCGATCCGGATCCGCGCGATCGCCGCCGCGTCGCGGACGTTCGCCGGACGGATCGTGATCGTCATGGATGCGCGCTGCGGGTGACCGCTTGCCGCACGACGTCGGCGACGTGGTCGACGGTGAAGCCGAAGTGCTCGAACAGCACGCCGGCGGGCGCCGATTCGCCGTAGCGGTCGATGCCGACGACCGCTGCGCCAGCATCGTCGGCGGCGCCGACGTAGCGGTGCCATCCGCCGGTAGCGCCGGCCTCGACGGCGATGCGCGCGATCCCGGAAGGCAGGACGCTGCGCCGCCACGCGTGGTCCTGGCGGTCGAAGAGCTGCGTGCAGGGCATCGACACGACGCGGACCCCGACGCCTTCGATGGCCAGGCGCTCGCGTGCAGCGAGGGCGAGCGGGACCTCCGATCCGGTGGCGATGATCACTGCGCGACGCTCGGTCGCGCCGACGCCGAAATCGGCCAGCACGTAGCCGCCGCGCCGGATCGCTGCGATCGCGGTGTCGTCACGCGCGGCGAAAGCGACGTTCTGCCGCGAGAAGATCATCGCAGTGGGACCGTCGCGTCGCTCGAGCGCCATCGACCAGGCCACGGCCGTTTCGACGGTATCGGAGGGGCGCCAGACGTCGAGTTGCGGGATCAGGCGCAGGCTCGCCGCATGCTCGATCGACTGGTGCGTCGGACCGTCCTCGCCCAGCCCGATCGAATCGTGGGTGAACACGAAGATCGTCCCCGCCTTCATCAGCGCGGCCATGCGGATGGCGTTGCGCATGTAGTCGGAGAACGTCAGGAACGTGCCCGCGTAGGGAATGAAGCCGCGATGCAGTGCGACGCCGTTGGCGATGGCCGCCATCGCGAACTCCCGCACCCCGTAGTTCACGTAGTTGCCGGTGTGCGACGCCGTCACCGCGACGCTGCCCGACCAGTTCGTGAACACCGACCCGGTCAGATCCGCCGCGCCGCCCAGCATCTCGGGCAGGACGCCGGCGAAGGCCTCGATCGCCTGCTGCGAGGCCTTGCGCGTGGCGATCGTCGCGGCTTTCGCGGCCTGCGCGCGGACCAGCGCGTCGCCCGCGGCGGCAAAGGCGCCGGGCAGCCGGTCTTCCATGCGCCGCGTGAACTCCGCGGCGAGCTCGGGATTGTCGGCGGCATAGCGCGCGAAACGGGCCGACCACTCGCCTTCGTCGGCAGCGCCGCGCGCACGCGCGTTCCAGGCGTCGTAGATCGCCTGCGGGATCTCGAACGGCGGATGGCTCCAGCCGATCGCTGTGCGCGTCGCGGCGACCTCGCTCGCACCGAGAGCGGATCCGTGTGAATCGGCAGTGCCGGCTTTGCCCGGCGATCCCTTGCCGATCACCGTCTTGCAGCAGATCAGCGTGGGGCGCTCGTGCTGTGACTTCGCTTTCGCGATCGCGGCACTGACCGCCTCGACGTCGTGGCCGTCGACCCGCGCGATCACGTTCCAGCCGTAGGCCTCGAAGCGGCGCGGTGTGTCGTCGGTGAACCAGCCCTGCGTCGAGCCGTCGATCGAGATGCCGTTGTCGTCGTAGAGGACGATCAGCTTCGACAGTCGCAGCGTGCCCGCCAGCGAGCAGGCCTCGTGAGAGATCCCTTCCATCAGGCAGCCGTCGCCGATGAACGCGTAGGTGCGATGGTCGACGAGCGTGTGTCCGGGGCGGTTGAAGGCGTCGGCGAGCAGGCGCTCGGCGAGCGCCATTCCGACCGCGTTGGCCAGCCCCTGTCCCAACGGGCCGGTGGTCGTCTCGACGCCGGGTGTGGCGCCGACCTCGGGATGGCCCGGGGTCTTCGAATGGAGCTGCCGGAACCTGCGCAGCTCCGACATCGGCAGGTCGTAGCCGGACAGATGCAGGAGCGCGTACTGCAGCATCGATCCATGGCCGTTCGACAGGACGAACCGGTCGCGGTCGGGCCAGTGCGGATTGCCCGGGTTGTGCTTCAGGTGCCGCGTCCAGAGTGCCACGGCGATCTCGGCCATGCCCATCGGCATTCCGGGGTGGCCGGATTTCGCCGCCTCGACGGCGTCCATCGCCAGCGCCCGGATCGAATTGGCGAGATCGGCATCGCGCATCGAAGGCGCGTTCTTCACCGTGTTTTGCAACGTTGCAGTGGTGTCGGGCATCGTGGAAGGGCGGGGCGCGCAGGCTCGCGGCGCTTCGGCACCGCGAAGGAAACCGGTTGAAAACTGTGCCGAAAGTCGCATATTGTGCCATACTTATACGTTTACGCCGGCCGAGTGATGTTTCCGGCCCCTCGATCGGGACCATTCTGGGAGATCGCATTGGCCAAGCTTGCTCCGGGATCCGGCACGTGCCGCGCGGGGAGCAGTTCCTGGAGGGGAAATACGATGGACGGTATTCATCTGCTGGGTGAATGGTACGGATGCCCGGCCGACGTCCCGGCGCTCACGCAGGCCGATTCGCTGCGCGAACTGTGCCTTGGCGCCGTCGCGGCATCGGGCCTGACCATCGTCGGCGATCGCTTCTACCAGTTCGAACCGCAGGGCGTCACCGGAACGGTGCTGCTCGCCGAGTCCCACCTCGCCATTCACACCTGGCCCGAAGCCGGGTTCGTCACGGTCGATGTCTACGTATGCAACTACACGACCGACAACACGGCCAAAGCGGAGCGCGTGTTCGCCGCGCTCGAGGCGGCCCTCAAGCCGCGGCGCAAGCGGTTCCAGGCCATACATCGTGGCGGCAAGGATGACTGAAGATGTCCCGCCCGGGGATATCGCGCCGGGCGTCATGACCGAATACCTGACCGGCGACTGGGGATCGTTCATCCGCTCGAGCGGGCGCCTCGAGAGCTTCCGGTCGCCGTGGCAGTCCGTCGAAGTCCACGAGACCGTGCCTTTCGGGAAGCTGTTCCGGCTCGACGGCCATTTCATGACGTCCGAGAAGGACGAGTTCTTCTATCACGAGAACCTCGTACACATCGCCGGGCTCGCGCATCCGGGACCCGAGCGCGCGCTGGTCATCGGCGGAGGCGACGGGGGATCGACCGAGGAGTTGCTCAAGTACCCGTCGATGCGATCGGTGACCGTTGCCGAGATCGACGCCAGCGTCATCGAGATCTCGCGCCGCTACCTGCAGGAAGTGCATCGCGGCGCGTTCGACGATCCGAGGGTGACGCTGCACATCGGCGACGGCTTTCGCTACGTGCAGGAGACCGGGGATGTCTACGACCTGATCGTCCTCGACCTGACCGATCCTGGCGGGCCGTCGACCGAGCTCTACACCCTCGATTTCTACAAGGCCTGCGCGCGGCGGCTCACGCCCTCGGGGGCGATGACGCTGCATATCGCGAGCCCGGTCGCCCACGGCGAGCGGATCGGCGCGACCGTGAACGAGTTGCGCCGCGCGTTCGCCCGCGTGACGCCGTACCTGACGTCGATCCCGCTCTACGGCGGGTTGTGGATGATGGCGTGCTGCTCGCAGCATCTCGATCCGCGCGAGCAATCGGCGATGTCCATCGACCTGCGGATCTCGCAGCGTCGCATTCGTGACCTGCAGTACCTGAACGGGGACACCTACCGCGCGGCGCTGGCGCTGCCCAATTTCGTCCAGGCGCTGCTGCGCTGAAGCGCCGCAACACCCGAAAACCCGGGACACTCCAAAAACCCGGGACGCACCACGTTTAACCTGGGACGGGCCACGTTCAGCGTAGCGGCGCTCGTCAAACGTGGTGCGTCCCGGGTTTTCGGGAACGCGCCACCGGCTTCGCGGCCTTCCGGCGTGCCGCCCGCATCCTTGAACGGACCCCGGCAAGGCCGCATCTTGGGATGGACAGGGCCGCGACCTGCGGCCTGCGAGCGAGATCGATGCCGACCATGACCCTCAAGCTTCCCGCGACAATGCACGGTGCCGACTACGTCGTCATCGACGGCGTCGTGTTCGAGACCGAGTACATGCGCGAACCCGACGAGTACACGGTCGCCGATGACGTGCTTCTGGAGGTGCGCTGCGGCGACACCGAGCTCGCCTTCACCCGGGCGGATTTCGACGCTGCCGAGCTTGTCGCCGACGGCGGCTACCGGCTGGGAAGCGGCCACCTGCTGCACTTCATCGTCAGCGCCACGATCCACTGACGCGCAGCGAGGCATTTCATTTTGCGCTGCAGCACGCGATCGCGGTGCCCGGCGCGAGCCCGGCGCTTGACGTCGCCGCGCTCATGCGCATATGCTCATATCATCATGCAACGACGGCGCAAGGGGGAGGCCTCGAAGCACAAGGGCGCTGCGAAGGGGCACGCTGCGGATGGCGCGCAGACTGGTGACGAACTGGCCGAGGTATTCACGGCAGTCGCCGGTTACTTCCATCTGCTGTCCGATCCCACGCGGTTGCGCATACTGCATTCGATCTGTGACCAGCACCGGTCGGTGTCGGCCATCGTGGCGGCGACCGGGTCGACCCAGACGAATGTCTCGCGCCACCTTTCGCTGCTGCACCAGGCGGGCGTCGTGAGCCGGAGACGCGACGGCCACGCAGTGTTCTACGGTGTTGCCGATCCGGAGTTCGTCTCGATCTGTCGCGGCGTCTGCATCAGGATCGCCGGGCGCATCGAGGCCGGCGCTCCGCTCAAGCGCGACCTGCTTGAGTTCGCCGCGCACGGCTCGTCGCCCGGGTAGCCGGGATGGTTGGGATGGAGTGACCGGCGTCGGCCGGGGCAGTTCGAGATCATGAGCGGCGTGCGGGTGACCGATGGTCCGCGGGCGGTGTCATGAATACAATGAGCGCATCGAGCTCTCGCAGGAGGAACAGATGGACATGGATCGCAGGCAGGTGCTGAAGACCAGTGGCGGCGCGACGTTCCTGGCGCTGCTGGTCGCCGCAGGATGGATTCCGTCCGCCCATGCGGACGCTCCGGGGTGGAGCAAGGCGGAGTTCGACACCCACTCGATGGACGCGACGCTGGCCGCGCTGGGTGCCGGCAAGCCCGTGACCAGCAGCGACGTCGCATTCTTCTCGACGCCCGACATCGCGGAGAATGGCGCTGTGGTGCCGATCGGCGTGACGAGCAAGCTGGCGAACGCCGAGTCGATCGCGATCCTGGTCGAGAAGAACCCGTTCACGCTCGCCGCGCTGTTCGATCTCCCCGCGGGAACCGAGCCCACGATTTCCACGCGCGTCAAGATGCGCGAGACGTCGAACGTCTACGCGCTGGTCAAGGCCGGCGGCAAGTACTACATGGCGTCGAAGGAAATCAAGGTCACGCTGGGCGGCTGCGGCGGCTGATTCACGCGGCGCCGGCGCTCCCGGCAACGCAGGGGTCTTTCGCAGTCTTCACACTGAACGCACGACGCCGGTGCGACACGACGGCGGCTTGAGGAGGATTCGATGGCAGATCCGATGAAAATACGGGCGAATCTCGTCGGCGATTCGACTGAGGTCAAGGTCTTGATGAGCCACGAGATGGACACCGGGCTCGTCAAGGACAAGAGCGGCAAATTCATCCCGGCCTGGTGGATCCAGACCGTCAAGGTGACGCACAACGACAAGGTGGTCCTGACGGCACAATGGGGAACGGCGGTCTCCAAGAATCCGTTCATGTCGTTCAAGTTCAAGGGCGGCGCCAAGGGCGACAAGGTGACGATCACCTGGGTCGACAACCACAACGACTCGCGTACCGACACCGCAGTGATCGCCTGAGGGAACGTCACGCGAACGTGGCGGCCACAGCCGCGGCGCGAAGCAGACCAATTGCGTAGCAGTCCGATTGATTGGAGGAGCGTTTCATGCCAAGCATCCACAGCCTCAGGCTGATCGTGGGGACGACCGCGATCGCGGTCGCAATGCTTACCGGTCCTGCGATCGCGCAGACGACGCTGGAGAACGCGAGCGCGAAATACCGGCAGGACCTGGCGGAGGGCAACCCCGCTGACCTTTGGGTCGCCCGCGGGCAGGAGATGTGGAAGGCGCCCCGGGGACCGAAGAAGGTCTCGTTCGAGTCCTGTGACCTGGGCCTCGGGCCAGGGGTGGTCAAGGGCGCTTACGCGCAGTTGCCGCGCTGGTTCGCCGATGCCGGACGGGTGATGGATCTCGAGACGCGGCTGGTCTGGTGCATGGTCAACCAGCAGGGCTACACGCATGCCGAAGCGACCAAGGTGACCTTCGGGAACGGTGCGCGCCACCGCTCCGATCTCGAGGCGCTCACTGCGTACGTCGCCAAGCAGTCCGATGGCGTCAAGATGAACGTTTCGCTCGCCGATCCGCATGTTCGCGAGATGTACGACATGGGCAAGAAGGCATTCTTCTACCACGCGGGCACCCACGATTTCGCCTGCGCGACCTGCCACGCTGTCGACGATGTGCGCATCCGCCTGCAGTACCTGCCGAACCTGACCAAGCCCGCGGGTGCGCAGAAGGCGTACACGACCTGGCCGGCATACCGGGTGGCACAGGGCGAGACGCGGACCTTCCAGTGGCGCCTGAATGACTGCTTCCGTCAGCAGCGCTTCCCCGACCTGATCTACGGTTCGGATCTTTCGATCGCGCTGACGACCTACCTCGCGGCGAGCGCCAACGGCGCCGTGTACGTGGGTCCCGGCATCAAACTCTGACGGAGGAGTTACACCATGACAACCCGATTCCCCGTCACCATGGTCATTCGTGGCGCTGTCGTTGCGATCGCTGCCGCTGCCGCCCTGTATGGATGCGCCAGCGCGCCGCCGACTCAGGACGACGCCGCGCTCACCGCGCGCACCATCGCCATGATGAAGGCGTCGTTCAAGCCGAAGGGCCAGGCCGGGATGGAACGGCTCGACCAGGACGACACGCAGCGCATCTGCAGCCAGTACGAGGGTGGCAAGCTCCCCGAGTCCGTCGTGAAGAAGATCGAGCAGGAGAACCTCGCCGCGGTCAAGTATCCCGCCGACGGCAAGCTGGTCGGCGACTGGAAGGCGGGCGAGAAGGTCGCCGAGCTCGGACAGGGCATGCAGTTTTCCGACGACCCGAAGAAGCCCAACGGCGCCAACTGCTACGCCTGCCACCAGCTTTCGCCGAAGCAGGAGGCCTACGGCACGATCGGGCCGTCGCTCTACCAGTTCGCCAAGAAGCGCGGTTACACCGAGGAGACGCGGCGCTACGCCTGGGCGAAGGTGTACGACGCCGAGGCTTTTTCCGCGTGCACGAACATGCCGCGCTTCGGCCAGCATCACATCCTGACCGAGCAGCAGATCCGCGACGTCGTCGCGTTGCTCGTGGATCCCGCGTCGCCCGTCAACCAGTGACGCTTGCGCATCGGGCGGTTCCGGGCCGCGCGTTGCGCGGCCCGTTCCATTTGAGCACGCCGCGAATCGAGGCGCCGGAAGAAGGAGCATGAGGCGGCGCGAATTCCTGCAGGGAATCGCGGCGGCCGCGCTCGCCGGCTTGCCGGTGGATGCACCGTTCGCCGCGAACCCGGGGGACGGCGCGCATTTCTACGATGCGCTGAAGCCGTTCGGCAATGTCGGGCTGCTGCATCTCACCGACTGCCACGCGCAATTGCTCCCGATACGCTTTCGCGAGCCCAGCGTGAACCTCGGCGCCGGCGCCAGCCGCGGCAAGCCGCCGCACCTCGTCGGTGATGCGCTGCTCAGGCATTTCGGAATCGCGCCGGGGACCCGTGACGCGCACGCGTTCACCTATCTCGATTTCGAGCGCGCATCGCGGGCGTACGGCGCGATGGGGGGCTTCGCGCAGCTGGCGACGCTGGTGAAGCGCCTGCGCGCCGACCGGCCCGGAGCGCTGCTGCTCGACGGCGGCGACACCTGGCAGGGCTCGGCGACCTCGCTGTGGACGCGTGGCCAGGACATGGTCGACGCGGCGAAGCTGCTCGGCGTCGACGTGATGACGGCGCACTGGGAATTCACCTACGGCACCGCGCGGGTCAAGGAGGTCGTCGCGAAGGATTTCGCCGGCCGCATCGATTTCGTCGCGCAGAACGTACGCACCGCGGATTTCGACGACCCGGTGTTCGCGCCCTACGTGATCAGGCAGGTCAACGGCATCCCGGTCGCGATCATCGGCCAGGCGTTCCCGTACACGCCGATTTCCCACCCGCGTTACCTGGTCTCGGACCTGAGCTTCGGGATCCACGACGAGCGCATGCAGAAGGTCGTCGACGAGGTGCGAGCCAAAGGCGCGCAGGCGGTCGTGCTGCTGTCCCACAACGGAATGGACGTCGACCTGAAGCTCGCGACCCGTGTCGCCGGCATCGACGTCATCCTCGGCGGCCACACGCACGACGGCGTCCCGCAGCCGACCACGGTCGAGAACCATGGCGGCAGGACGCTGGTCACCAACGCCGGCAGCAACGGCAAGTTCCTCGGCGTGCTCGACCTGGACGTCAAGGGTGGCAAGGTCGCCGGCCTGCGCTATCGCCTGGTGCCGGTGTTCGCGAACCTGCTCGAGCCCGACGCGGACATGTCCGCATTGATCGAGCGCGTGAGAAAGCCCTATGCGGCGAAGCTCGACGAAACGCTCGCGGTCACCGAGGACCTTCTCTATCGCCGCGGCAACTTCAATGGGACCTACGACCAGCTGATCCTCGATGCATTGATGGCCGAGAAGAATGCGGAGATCGCGTTCTCGCCGGGTTTCCGCTGGGGAACGACGCTGCTCCCCGGCGATCCGATCCGCTACGAGCGGCTCCTCGACCAGACGGCGATCACCTACCCGTACGTCACCGTCACCAGGATGACCGGCGAGACGATCAAGACGATCCTCGAGGACGTTGCCGACAACCTGTTCAATCCCGATCCCTATTACCAGCAGGGTGGCGACATGGTGCGCGTCGGCGGCATGCGCTACGCCATCGACCCCACCGCGCTGATCGGCAAACGGATCACGCGGATGGAGCTCGACGGCAAGCCGATCGACGCGAACAGGCAGTACACGGTCGCCGGCTGGGCGCCGGTGTCGGAGGAGGCGCGCGACGCCGGCCTCGAGCCGATCTGGGATGTCACCGCGCGCTGGCTGCGCGCGCAGAAGACCATCAAGCCCCGCAAGCTCAACCTGCCGAAGATCGAGGGGGTCACCAGCGATCCGGGCATGGCATTGTAATTGGGGTCAGAGCTGTAATAATTCGTCCGCGGGTTCGCACGGGGCTCCGGCCGGGGGACAAGAATTATTACAGCTCTGACCCCAATTACTTGACCGTCACGCGCGCGAACCTGCGCTTGCCCGCCTGCACGATCACCGTCGTGCCCGACGGCACGATCAGCGACTTGTCGGCGACGACGTCGCCGTCGAGCTTCAATCCCCGTTGCTGGATCAGACGCAGCGCGTCGGAGGTCGACACGACGACCCCCGCCTGCTTGGCGAGCTGGGCGATCGGCATTCCTGCGCCAGCGGCATGCAGCGTCACCTCGGGCATGTCGTCGGGGAGGGCGCCTTCGCGGAAGCGGGCCTCGAACTCTGAGAGCGCCGTATCGGCCGCCTGCCGCGAATGGAAGCGCTCGACGATCTCCTGCGCGAGCATCACCTTGGCGTCGCGGGGGTTGCGCCCCTCCGCGCATTCGCGCCGCAGCGCCAAGATCTGGCCCTCGGAGCGGAACGACAGCAGCTCGTAGTAGCGCCACATCAGCGTGTCGGAGATCGACATCAGCTTGCCGAACATCGACGCGGGCGCCTCGGTGATCCCGACGTAGTTGTCGAGCGATTTCGACATCTTGTTGACGCCGTCGAGCCCTTCGAGCAGCGGCAGCGTCAGGATGCATTGCGGCTCCTGGCCGTAGTGCCGCTGCAGCTCGCGGCCGACGAGCAGGTTGAATTTCTGGTCGGTACCGCCGAGCTCCACGTCGGCCTTCAGGGCGACCGAATCGTAGCCCTGCGCCAGCGGGTAGAGGAACTCGTGGATCGCAATCGGCTGCTCGGACTTGTAGCGCTTGGCGAAATCGTCGCGCTCGAGCATCCGGGCGACCGTGTATTTCGCCGCAAGGCGGATCATGCCGTCCGCGCCCAGCGCGGAGAGCCACTTCGAATTGAAAGCGACCTCGGTCTTCCCGCGGTCGAGGATCAGGAACACCTGGTCGGTGTAGGTCTTCGCGTTGGCGTCGATCTCCTCGCGGGTAAGCGGCGGCCGGGTGACATTGCGTCCGGTGGGGTCGCCGATCAGGCCGGTGAAGTCCCCGATCAGGAAGATCACGTGATGGCCCAGGTCCTGCAGCTGGCGCAGCTTGTTGAACTGTACAGTGTGCCCCAGGTGCAGGTCGGGCCGGGTCGGGTCGAAGCCTTCCTTGATCCGCAGGGGGGCGCCGCGGGCGAGCTTGGCCCGCAATTCGGCCTCGACGAGCAGCTCGTCCGCCCCGCGCCGGAACACGCCGATGTGGTGGTCGACGTCGAATCCCATCATTGCCCCGGGGCCCGTCGATCGACCGTTCGCTTGGCACGGCGCGACAGCCTGCTACAATCCCCCGCGGGTTTCGCCCCGTGGGACCGCCGTACCGCAACAATCCGCTCGACCGTCATGATGAAGGCGCGCAGTTGTCTTTCGGCGCGCATGAAATTTTGCTGATTACGCACAAACTCCGAATTCTAGCGCAGTCGATGCGCAAACTTCCCCGCACGCTGTCGCCAGGCCAGGGGTTCGCCGTCGCGATCCTGTGCCTGTCGGGGGTCGCCGCGTTCGGCATCACGCCGGGGACGACGCTCGACACGACGCCGACTCACGACGTCTCGCGCGCGCTCGAACTGCCGCAGATCATCGCCGCCGCGACCGCAGACGACCGCTACTGGCACGAGGAGCGCGTGCGTCGCGGCGATACGATCGGCAGCCTGCTGGCGCGCGCCGACGTCGACGACGCCGAGGCGATGCAGTTCCTGCGCACCGACCCGGCCGCGCGACCTCTGTACCTGCTGCGCCCGGGCCGGGCGCTGCGCGTCGCCACCGACGAGGACGGCAAGCTCGTCGGCCTGCGCTTTCTGGCCTCCAGCGGCGAGATGTTCTCGGTCACGCGCGACGCCACCGGGTTCCACGTGGCAGGCGATGGCGAGCCCTCGGACTTGCGGGTGACGCTGCGCACCGGCGAGATCCAGTCTTCGCTGTTCGGCGCCGCCGACGCTGCGGGGCTCCCGGACGCGATCACCCTCGGGCTGGTCGACGTATTCGCGGGCGATATCGATTTCTATCACGACATCCGGCGCGGTGACCGCTTCAGCGTCATCTATGAGACGCGCTATGTCGACGGCGAGCCGGTGGCGACCGGACGGATTCTCGCGGCCGAATTCGACAACCAGGGCGTCGCGCACCGGGCTTTCCTGTGGCGCGCACCCGACGGCAGCGAGTCGTACTACACCGACGACGGCCGCAGCCTGCGGCGCGCCTTCCTGCGCTCGCCGGTTACGTTTTCTCGGATCACGTCGGGATTCACGCACGCACGCCTGGATCCGTATCTCCACGTCTGGCGTGCCCACACGGGGACCGACTTCGCCGCGCCGATCGGAACGCCGGTGCACGCGACCGCAGACGGCGTCGTGAAATTCGTCGGCAGGCAGGTCGGCTACGGCAACGTCATCATGCTGCGGCACGACGCGAAGTACACGAGCGTCTACGGACACCTGTCGCGCTTCGAACCGGGCCTGCACGACGGCGAGCGCGTCCACCAGGGCGACACGATCGGCTTCGTCGGCATGACCGGCTGGGCGACCGGCCCGCACCTGCACTACGAGATGCGAGTCGCGGGGGTTCCGCGCGACCCGATGAAGGTCGCGTTGCCGGCCGCGGCCCCGATCACACCCGACGAGAAGAGCGAGTTCCTGGCCGATGTCGCGCCGCTCGTCGGCGAGCTCGCCGTCGTCGATCAGTTCCCCGTGACGCAGATGGTGGCCGCCGAGTAGCTGCCGGCGCGCACCGGAGCTAGCGATGGACGGCGACCTGTTCGCCGGCGTGATGTCCGGCACGAGCCTCGACGGCGTCGACGCCGTCATCGCCGATTTCTCCCCGGCGTCCAAGGCAGCGTGCCAGACCCTGGGCGCTGCCCACGTCGCGTATCCGACGATGCTGCGCGACGAGTTGCTGGCGCTGCAGCTGCCGGGAAGCAACGAGCTCGCGCGCGCGGGCGCTGCCGCGAACATGCTCACCGAGCTCTATGCCGAGGCGATCGCCAAGGCGCTCGCGGCAGCGGGTCTGACGCGCGGAGCGGATACTCGCGGTCGGGGTGCACGGCCAGACGCTGCGCCACCGTCCCGACCGCGGGTTCACGTTCCAGCTCAACAATCCTGCGCGCGTCGTCGAGCGCAGCGGCATCGTCGTGGTCGCCGACTTCAGGAGCCGCGACGTTGCCGCAGGCGGGCAGGGTGCGCCGCTGGTGCCCGCGTTCCACGCGGCGCTGTTCGGGCGACCGGACGTGCATCGCGTCATCGTCAACGTCGGCGGGATCGCCAACATCACCGACCTGCCCACCGATGGCGCGATCCACGGCTTCGACACCGGGCCCGGCAACGTGCTCTCCGACCTGTGGTGCGCGCGCAACCGCGGGACGACCTACGATGCGCAGGGTGCCTGGGCCGCGACCGGCAAGCTCGACGCGTCGCTGCTGGCGGTGCTGCTCGACGATCCGTTCTTCGCGGCCCCGGCACCCAAGAGCACGCACCGGGACAAGTTCAACCTCGCCTGGCTCGAGGAGCGACTTGCGAGGGCCGGTACGCACGGCGAGGCCGAGGACGTGCAGGCGACGCTGGTCGCGCTGACCGCGCGCACGATCGCAGACGCGATCCGTGCGACGGCGCCCGGTGCCGACGAGATCCTGGTCTGCGGAGGCGGGGCGAACAACCACGCGCTGATGCGCGAACTCGCGCGCGAACTCGCGCCGTGCCGGGTCGCCACCACCGCCGACGAGGGCGTACCTGTCGAGCAGGTCGAGGCGCTGGCTTTCGCGTGGCTCGCGCGCGAGACGCTGGCCGGGCGTCCCGGCAACCTGCCCGCAGTCACCGGCGCCCGGGGCCCGCGGGTACTGGGCGCGATCTATCCGCGCTGAGACGGCGCCCGGAAAATGGGGTCAGAGCCGTAATGATTCCTTCGCCTGCCGCTTCGCATTTGGCGCCGGTTCGAGCGGAATTATTACGGCTCTGACCCCATTTTCCGGGAACAACAAAAAGGGGGCCTTTCGGGCCCCCTTTTGCGCGAGCGGTGACGTCGCTCAGGCCGAGAAGCTCGATCCGCAGCCGCAGGTGGTCGTCGCGTTCGGATTCTTGATCACGAACTGCGCGCCTTCGAGGCCTTCCTGGTAGTCGATCTCGGCGCCGACCAGGTACTGGTAGCTCATCGGGTCGATCAGCAGCGTCACGCCGTTCTTCTGCATCGCCGTGTCGTCCTCGTTCGTGACCTCGTCGAACGTGAATCCGTATTGGAAGCCCGAGCAGCCGCCGCCCGACACGAAGACGCGCAGCTTCAGGTCGGTGTTGCCCTCTTCCTCGATCAGCGTCTTTACCTTGGCCGCCGCTGCGTCGGTGAACACCAGCGGGCTCGGCAGTTCATTCATTGCATTCATGATCGCTCCAGTTCCTGTCCCTCGATGTCGCCCATTATCCCGGTGCCGCGCGTGCGAGTCAAAGCGTACGGATTCCGGGCCACCTCAATCCGCAGCCGCACGCCGCAGTTCGACCACGGGCGCCGACTCCGGTTCGGCCGGGTTGAGGCGCCCCTTGACGATGGCCCCCAGGTGCATCTCCAGCGTCCGGTACTGCAGGTCGCCGACGACACGGGCTTTTGCCTGCAGTTCCAGGTAGTCATCGGCCTGTACCGGTCCGTTGACCGTCCCGTTGATGACCGCGTGCGAAACCGTGACGTTCCCGTCGACGCGTGCCTGCTCGCTGATCACCAGCGTGCCGGACTCCCCGCCGACGGTTGCCACGTTGCCCTCGACCTGTCCATCGATGCGCAGGCCGCCGCGGAACTCGACGTTGCCATGGACGACCGTCCCGGCCCCGATCAGGCTGTCGATGCGCTTCCGGGGCGGCGCATGCCGCTTCTTCCTGTCGAACATGGGGTCACCTCATGGGTTCGACAATGCATTCGCGTACGTCCTGCTGGCGCTTGGCGTGCCATCCGTGCCTTCGAATGCCTGCGCGACCAGCGTCGTCACCCGGGTTCCGGGCGGGACATGGAAGCTTCCCTCGACGCGCTGATAGTACCTGAACGCGAGCGTCAGGGCCGCGGCGGTCTCCGGTTGGTCGTTCGGCAGCGTCAGAGTCCGCGTCGATCCGTTGGCGGCATCGCGCGATGCAATCGTCGCCTGCAACACGACCCGCCCGGCGAAGTCGTCCTTGGGGTTGCCGCCGCGAACGACGAGCAGCCGATAGTGCCAGGTATCGTCGCTTTGCTGGTCGAGGGCGAGGCGGGGGAGGCTCAGGCCCGGTCCGGTGTTGTAATCTGCGACCAACTCCTTCAAAAATGCAGCTTCTTCCTTCAACTGCCCATTTTCTGTCGTCAAACTCGCGGCTTGCCGCTCGAGCGCCTGCGCGCTCCCGCGCGCCATCGCGAGGTCGCTCTCGAGCAGGATGTTGCGCTCGCGCAGTTCGCCGACCGTGCTGCGCAGCTGAAGGCGCTCGGCGTCGATGCGCGACAGGCGTTGCTCGAACTCGCCATGACGAAAGCCGCCGAAGAGCTGGCCGAAGTCGAATCCCCACCACCACATCCCGGCGACAAGGCAAGTGAGTGCAGCAATCGCCAGTGCGCGACTCCACCAGGGCAGTCGGCTGCGCACGGCCATCCGCGGGGCGCGGATGCCGAACTGGGCGCGCGCGCGACGCCACCAGACGGGTTGTGCCACTGCGCAGGCCCCCGCCGCGTCAGGGCAGGACCGCGACCGCCTCGAGGCCCGTGGTCTCGGGCAACCCGAACATGAGGTTCATGTTCTGGATGGCCTGGCCGGCGGCGCCCTTGACGAGGTTGTCCTCGACGGCGATGACCAGTGCGAGGTCGGAATCCGGCGGCCGGTGCACGGCGATCCGCAGCATGTTCGATGCGCGGACGCTGCGGGTGTCCGGGAGCGAGCCCGCCGGCATCACGTCGACGAAGGGCTCGCCGGCGTAGCGTGCCTCGAACAGCGCCTGCAGGTCGACCGTGGGATCGATGAGCGGGGCGTACAGGGTCGCCAGGATGCCGCGGATCATCGGCGTCAGGTGCGGCGTGAACACCACGCGCACCGGCTTGGACGAGGCGCGATTCAGTCCCTGGACGATCTCGGGCAGGTGCCGATGCCCGGCGATGCCGTAGGCGGCGAAGTTGTCCGACGCCTCGGAAAACGCCAGGCCGAGTTCGGCCTTGCGGCCGGCACCCGAGACACCCGACTTGCAGTCGGCGATCAGCTGCGTGGTGTCGACGAGACCTGCCTCGATCAGCGGCAGGAAGCCGAGCTGGACGGCCGTCGGATAGCAGCCCGGATTGCCGACGATGCGCGCCTTGCGGATCGCCTCGCGGTTGATCTCGGGAATGCCGTAGACCGCCTCGGCGAGGAGGTCGGTGCAGCCGTGGGGCATCTTGTACCAGCGCTCGAATTCCGCAGGATCGGACAGCCGGAAATCGGCGGCGAGGTCGATGATTCGCGCGCCCGCGCCCAGGAGCTCGCGCGCCTGCGCCATCGCGACCCCGTGCGGGGTCGCGAAGAACACGACGTCGCAGGACTTGAGGTCGGCTTCCCCGGGATCGGCGAACGCGAGTTCGTAGCGCCCGCGCAGACTGGGAAACATCTGCGCCACGCGGGTGCCGGCGTCCTTGCGCGACGTGATGGCGCGCACGTCCGCCTGCGGATGCTGGGCGAGGATGCGCAGCAGTTCGACACCCGTGTAGCCGGTGCCGCCGACGATGCCGATCTTGATCATGGTTCCGACCCGGGTCGTATGGGGAATTCTAGAATGAAAAAGGCCGTGCAACGAAAAAAGGGCCGTCGAATGGAGAAACGGGGCGCCGAATGAAAAAAGGCCGCGGGGGGCGGCCTTTTCTCGTTCGCTGCTCGAATTGCGCTCAGCGCTTCGAGAACTGCTTGCGGCGGCGCGCCTTGTGCAGGCCGACCTTCTTTCGCTCGACCTCGCGCGCATCGCGCGTGACCAGTCCGGCCTTCGACAGCGCGGGCTTCAACTGCGCGTCGTAGTCGATCAGCGCGCGGGTGATGCCGTGGCGCACCGCACCGGCCTGGCCCGACTCGCCGCCGCCGACGACGTTGACCATGATGTCGAAGGTCTTCTCGTGGCTCGTCAGCACCAGCGGCTGGCGGGCGACCATCCGGCCCGTCTCGCGGGTGAAGAACTGGTCGATCGGTTTGTCGTTGACGACGATCTTGCCGTCGCCGCTCTTCAGGAACACGCGCGCGACCGAGGTCTTGCGCCGTCCCGTGCCGTAGTAGTAGTTGCCGATCATCGCAGTCGAATGTGGGTGAAGTCGGTGGTGGGCGCGCCGGGACCCGGTCAGAGATCCAGCGTGACGGGCTGCTGGGCCGAGTGCGGATGGGCCGGTCCGGCGTAGCACTTCAGCTTCTTGATCATCGCGTAGCCCAGCGGGCCCTTGGGCAGCATGCCCTTGACGGCCTTTTCCAGCGCGCGCCCCGGAAAGCGCGCTTGCATCTCGCCGAACGTCGTCGTCGTGATGCCGCCCGGGTAGCCGCTGTGCCGGTGATAGAGCTTGTCGTCGATCTTGTTGCCGGTGACCCGGATCTTGTCGACGTTGGTGACGACGATGAAGTCGCCGGTGTCCATGTGGGGCGTGTAGATCGGCTTGTGCTTGCCGCGCAGGCGGGCGGCGATCTGGGTCGCGAGCCGGCCCAGCACCTTGCCGGAGGCGTCGACGACGTACCAGCCGCGGGTGATGTCGCGGGGCCGGGCGGAAAAGGTCTTCATGTTGATTCAGCGTCCGATCTGATCGTATTGCGGGTGCTGTTCCGGGCGGCGTAGACTGCGGCGGCCGGATTCAGCAAAGTCGATAAGTGTACTATTCCTGGGCAATACGCGTCAATGCCGACGAAGTATCGACCGGCGCCCTCGGCGAGCGGGCGTGGCGCCGGAGCGGTACCGGCGCCGAGCGCCGTGACCGCCTCGGCCGTGCCTGGCAAGTCGACCGGTCCCCCGGTGCAGGATGTTGCGGCGCAGTACGGCAGGTTGAGGCAAAAAAAAGGCGCGATCCTGAGGATCGCGCCGAGGATTCCGCCATAGGAGGAGAATGGAGGAATGTGTCCGCGGTGCCGAAGGAGGAGGTGGCAGGGCCGCGAACGGTTACAAGGATTCCATATTGCGGCGCACAACGCAAGTCCCTCATACAAATTCTTTCGATTTTGACGTAGTCGATCGATTCGGCCGCCTCGCGGCCCGTCAGGCAGGAACTCCATGAAAACCAGGGTCAAATGGGTCGAGGGCGTGTCGTTCATCGCGGAAACGGGCAGCGGGCACGCGGTCGTCGTCGACGGCGCGCCGGAGGCCGGCGGACGCAATATCGGGATGCGCCCGATGGAACTCGTGCTGGCCGGGACGGCAACGTGCTCCGCCTTCGACGTGGTCTGGATCCTGAAGAAGGCGCGCCAGCCGGTCACCGATTGCGTCGTCGAGGCCGAGGCCGAGCGTGCCCCCGTCGAGCCCAAGGTCTTCACCCGGATTCACCTGAAATACGTGATCGCCGGGCGAGGACTCGATGCGCATCAGGTCGAACGCGCGGTCAAGCTGTCCAAGGAAAAGTACTGCTCGGCGACGACGATGATGGAGCGGACCGCGGAGATCACCTACGAGGTCGCGATCGTCGAGGGCGACCGCGCCGAACCCGTGACGGCTGCGTAGGGGGTAAGAAAATGGGGTCAGAGCTGCGAAAATGGGGTCAGAGCTGTAATACTTCACTGGGTGTACCGTGCGCCAGAGCACCTCGGTGAGGTATTACAGCTCTGACCCCATTTTCGTCAGGGCTTGTCGCGCAGCAGCCGGATGAGGCTGGACGTGTCCCAGCGACCGCCCCCGCGCGCCTGGACGCGCGAGTACATCTGATCGACGAGTGCGGTCGCGGGCAGCGCGGCGCCGTTCGCGCGCGCTTCGTCGAGGCAGATGCCGAGGTCCTTGCGCATCCAGTCGACGGCGAAGCCGAAATCGAACTTGTCGGCGACCATGGTCTTGCCGCGATTCTCCATCTGCCACGATTGCGCAGCACCCTTGCTGATGACGTCGAGGACGAGCTCGGCGTCGAGGCCGGCACGCTGGGCGAAGTTGATGCCCTCGGACAGCGCCTGCACCAGCCCCGCGATGCAGATCTGGTTGACCATCTTGGTGAGCTGCCCCGCGCCGGGCGCACCCATCAGCGTGACCGCCCGCCCGTAATGGGCGAGCACGTCCTTCGCCTGGCCGAAAGTCGCGGCGTCGCCGCCGACCATGATCGTCAGTTTGCCGTTCTCCGCGCCCGCCTGTCCGCCCGACACCGGAGCGTCGAGGAACCCGACGCCGCGCCCCGCCGCCGCCGCGTGGATCTCGCGCGCCACCTGCGCCGAAGCGGTCGTATGGTCGACGAGGATCGCGTCCTTGCGCATCCCCGTCAGCGCGGCATTGGCGACGTCGCGCACGTCGTTGTCGTTACCCACGCACATCATGACCAGGTCGGCGTCGCGTGCGGCCTCCGCGGGCGTGTCCGCCGCGCGGCCGCCGTGCTGCGCGACCCACGCCGCGGCCTTCGCCGCTGTCCGGTTGTAGACGGTCACGGCGTGGCCGGCCTTGGCGAGGTGCCCTGCCATCGGATAGCCCATGACGCCCAGGCCCAGGAAAGCGAGTTTCTTGCTGCTCATGTCACCTCCATTCGAATCGAAAATGCGGGACGGAAAATCCGGGACGCACCACGTTCAAAACCCGGGACGCACCACGTTTTCCCCCCGGAAAACGTGGTGCGTCCCGGGTTTTCGTTGTTCAGCCGAGCGACGCGCGCGCGGCGGCGATCGCGGCGCGCACCTGGCGCGGCGCGGTGCCGCCCGGATGATCGCGGCTGTGCACCGACCCCTCGAGCGTCAGCACGTCGAACACGTCGGCGTCGATCAGCGGTGAAAATGCGCGCAGGTCGGGCAGAGGCAGATCGGCGAGGTCGCAGTGCCGGCTCTCCGCTTCGCGCACGGCGCGCGCGACGGCTTCGTGGGCATCGCGGAACGGCAGGCCCTTGCGCACCAGGTAGTCGGCGAGGTCGGTCGCCGTCGCGAAGCCTTCGCGCGCGGCCTCGCGCATCCGTTCGACGTTCGCCTCCAGCCCCGTCGCGACCAGGTCGGCCATGATGGCCAGGGTGTCGGCAAGCGTGTCGACGGTGTCGAACAGCGGCTCCTTGTCCTCCTGATTGTCTTTGTTGTAGGCCAGCGGCTGTGCCTTCATCAGGACCAGGAGCGTCGTCAGCGCGCCGATGACCCGCGCGCTCTTGCCGCGCACGAGCTCCGGCACGTCGGGATTCTTCTTCTGCGGCATGATCGAGCTGCCGGTGCAGAAGCGGTCGGACAAGGTGACGAAGCCGAAGCGCGGCGTCGACCACAGCACGAGCTCCTCTGCGAAGCGCGACAGGTGCACGGCCACGAGCGCCGCGGCGGCCTCGAATTCGATCGCGAAATCGCGGTCGGACACCGCGTCGATCGAATTGGGGGCGAGTCCCTCGAAACCGAGCTCGCGCGCGACGGCTTCGCGGTCGATCGGGAAGCTGGTGCCGGCGAGGGCGGCGCTGCCCAGCGGCAGGCGGTTGACGCGCCGCCGGCAGTCGGCGAAGCGCTCCATGTCGCGTGCGAGCATCGCGTCGTACGCCATCAGGTAATGGCCGAAGGTGACCGGTTGCGCGACCTGCAGGTGGGTGAAGCCGGGCATGATCGTGTCGGCGTGCCGGTCGGCGAGGTCGAGCAGGGCGCGCCGCAGCGCGGCTAGCTGTGCCGAAAGCGCATCCATCTCGCCGCGCAGCCACAGCCTCACGTCGGTGGCGACCTGGTCGTTGCGCGATCTCGCCGTATGCAGCCGCTTGCCAGCGTCGCCGACCAGTTCGGTCAGGCGTTTCTCGACCGCCAGATGGACGTCTTCGTCCGCCAGCTTCCACGCGAATTCGCCGCGCCCGATTTCCCCGGAAATCGCCGCCAGCCCGCGCTCGATGGCTTCGAAATCGGCTTTCGACAGGATCCCGGCGCCCGCGAGCATCCGCGCATGGGCGCGCGATCCCGCGATGTCGACGGCAGCCAGTCGCTGGTCGAACGGGATCGAAGCGTTGAAACGCCGCATGCGCTCGGACATCGGTTCCGCGAAGCGGCCGGACCAGGTGCCGTGCTGCGGCAGTCCTGCGGTCTGCGCGGGTCCGTCCTTGGGATTGGCGTCGGTCGGCGGTGGTGGGGTGGGCATGGTCGTCGAGTTGCGGCGGGGTGCCGGTTCGGTGCCGCCTGGCGGCAATTCGAGGGAATTTACGGGATTTCGCCCAGTTTGGAGGCCTGATCCGAGGTCCGGAGCTCGGGCCGATCCCGTGCGCCGGACCCGCGCCGCCAGGGGATGGAGCGGCCGGATGTCCCGATCCGGCATGATGATTGCATAATACGTCCGCTATGCCGCGGATTATAAAGCAACCGCCCGAATCTCCCGCAGTGCCCGATTTTCGCAACCTGGGCACGATCCTGCGCATCCTGGTCGGGGTCAACGGCGCGGCATTGCTGATCGCGCTGGCCCGGGAACCGCGCCTTGGGGCGCTGGCCGACCAATGGGCGCTGCTGTCCGGCTACGTCGAACCGCAGCTCTTCGCCGAACTGGTCGTGCTGTGGGTGCTGGCGCCCGGGCTTTCCCGCTGGCGACCGGCGATGGCCGTGGCGGTGGTGACGGCGGTGACCATGGCGATCGGCGCCGGCACGCACACGCTGATGCTGCGGATGACCGGCGATGCCGCGACGCCACCGCTGCGCAATCTCGTTTTCGCGCTGGTCGCGCAGTTCGCGCTGCTTGCCTATTTCCGGTTGCGCGCACGCGCCCTCTCGCCGGCGATCACCGAGGCGCGCCTGCAGGCGCTGCAGGCCCGGATCCGCCCCCATTTCCTGTTCAACAGCATCACCGCCGTGCTGTCGCTGATGCGCAGGGAGCCACGCCGTGCCGAGACCGCGCTCGAGGACCTGGCCGAGCTTTTCCGCGTGCTGATGCGCGACAACCGCGACCTGGCGCCGCTGGCCGATGAGGTCGAGCTGTGCCGCCAGTACCTCGAACTCGAGCAGTTGCGCCTCGGCGATCGCCTGGTCGTCGACTGGAACGTCAAGAGCATGCCCGGCGATGCGCTGGTGCCGCCGCTGGTGCTGCAGCCGCTGCTGGAGAATGCGGTCTACCACGGCATCGAGCCCTCGACCGAGCAGGGCGTGATATCGATCAACATCTTCGCGTCGCGCAACGAGGTCCACGCGGTGCTGAAGAACCCCTACGTCGCCAACACCGAGCGCCATCGCGCCGGCAACCGGATGGCGATCGCCAACATCCGCGAGCGCCTCGCATTGCATTTCGATGCCGAGGCGAGCCTCGATTCGCGCCTCACCCGTGACGGCTACGAGGTCCACATCCGGATTCCGTACCGGACCGTCAAGCCCGCCGGGTCGGGAACCGACGGCAACACCGTGCCCCGGCGCGAGCCCTACGTCGGCAACGGCGCCCAGAAGCGGCACGACCCGCCGCTGATTCGAATCCTGCCCGGCATGCGGGCGGCCAAGGTGAGCCATGGATGAGTCTCCGCTGCGCGTACTGATC
The DNA here is from genome assembly GCA_963734515.1 of uncultured beta proteobacterium. Lineage (GTDB taxonomy): Bacteria > Pseudomonadota > Gammaproteobacteria > Burkholderiales > Casimicrobiaceae > VBCG01. The sequence continues at coordinate 117,819 of CAVTHP010000009.1, forward strand.
GTCGACGACGAAGCGCCGGCCCGCCATCGGCTGCGCGAGCTGCTCGACGACTGCGGTGCAGTCCTGCCGATCACCCTCGTCGGCGAGGCGCAGAACGGAAGGGAGGCGCTGGACATCCTTCATGCCGCCCCGGCCGACCTCGTCCTGACGGACATCCACATGCCGGGGATGGACGGCATCGAGCTGGCCCAGCATTTGCTCAAGCTTCCTCGACCGCCGGTCGTGATCTTCACGACGGCGTATCACGAGCACGCGCTGGCCGCCTTCGACGTCAACGCCGTCGACTACCTGGTCAAGCCGGTCCGGGTCCAGCGATTGCTCGCAGCATTGCAAAAAGTGCCGCGATTGAAACCGATGACCGTCGAAAAACTGACACAGCTGCCCGCCTCGGCCCGACGCTTCCTGTCGGTCACCGAGCGCTCGCGCGTCGTGCTCGTCCCGATGGACGAGGTCGTCTATCTGAAGGCCGAGCTCAAGTACATCACGATCCGCACCGCGCAGCGCGAGTACCTGCTCGAGGAATCGCTGACGCGGCTCGAGCAGGAATTCGGGGCGCGTTTCATCCGCGTCCACCGCAATTGCCTGGTCGCGCGCGATTTCATCCGCGGCTTCGAGCGGCGCGCCAACGACGATGGCGATGCGCACTGGGAAGTGCTGCTGCACGGAATTCCCGAGACCCTACCCGTGTCGCGGCGCCAGCAGTACGTGGTCCGCGAGATCGGACGCGAGGTCGTGAACGGCGCGGCGGCCTGACCGTCGCATGGTGGCGGGCCGGTCGGCCCGTCGGGGTGGGGTACACTTCGCGCGGCTTCGCACGCTCGCCTTCATTTCACCGGCCGACACTCCCGATGCGCACGCTCGTCTGCGGCTCCCTCGCCTTCGACACCATCATGGTGTTCCCGGACCGCTTCGCGCGGCACATCCTGCCCGACCAGACGCATATGCTTTCGGTCGCGTTCCAGATCTCGGACATGCGACGGGAATGGGGCGGCTGCGCGGGCAACATCGCCTACAACCTGCAGGGCATCGGCGGCAGCCCCGTCGTCATGGGGACACTGGGCCACGACGGGAGCGCCTACCGCGATCGCTTCGCATCGCTTGCCATCGCCACCGACGGCCTGGCCGTGATCGACGAGGCGTACACGGCGCAGGCGTTCATCATCACCGACCTCGATGACAACCAGATCACCGCCTTCCATCCTGGCGCGATGAACTCCTCGCACGTGAACCGCGTCGGCGATGTCCTGGATGTCGGCCTCGGCATCGTTGCGCCGGATGGCAAGGAGGGCATGCTCTCGCACGCGGCGCAATTCGCCGCGGCGAAGATCCCGTTCCTGTTCGACCCGGGCCAGGGCCTGCCGCTGTTCAGCGGGCCCGAGCTCGCCGACCTGATCGAGCTCGCGACCTACCTCGCCGTCAACGATTACGAGGCGAAGCTGCTGTCCGAGCGCACCGGCTGGTCGATCGCCGAGATCGCCGAGCGCGTCTGCGCGCTGATCATCACGATGGGTGGCGAGGGATCGGTGATCCACGCGGATGGCGCGACCTACGCGATCCCCGCCGTGCGCCCCGCTGCGATCGTCGATCCCACGGGTTGCGGCGATGCCTACCGCGCCGGGCTGCTCTACGGCATCGCGCGAGGCTGGGACTGGCAGGCGACCGGCAATCTCGCCTCAGTCATGGGGGCGCTCAAGATCGCGAGCCGCGGCGGCCAGAATCATGCGGTCGCCCGCGACCGCGTCGCGGCCCTCCACCGCGAGGCGTTCGGCACCCGTCCGTGGTGATCGGGCGACATGTCTGCGCCCGTGACCCTCGGCAGCCTGCATGGCCCAGAACCGACGGCGCCACCGCCGGGCTTCGCGCCTGATCCGCCGCGGGCGATGAAGGCACGGCTATCGGTTCCGCGCCGCGCCGCTCGCGCGACGCGCACCGTGCTGCACCTGTTCGAGGGCCTCGCGACGACGGTCGTCGTGTTTCCGTGGTTGTCCGCCGATTCGCGCCGCGATCGCGTGCGCCACTGGTCGGCGCGGCTGCTGCGGATGCTCGCCGTCGAGGTCCGGCTCGTCGGCGCGCTGCACGACGGCGGCAATGTGCTGATCGTCGCGAACCATGTCTCCTGGCTCGACATCTTCGTGCTGAACTCGGTGCAGCCGATGCGTTTCGTCGCCAAATCCGAGCTCGCGCGCTGGCCGCTGCTCGGCCGCCTCGTCCGCGACGTCGGCACGCTTTTCGTCGAGCGCTCGCGTCGGCACGATGCGCACCGGGTGACGATCGAGGCGCACGAGGCGCTGGCCGGCGGCGACGTCGTCGCGATCTTCCCCGAAGGCACGACGACCGACGGGACGCGGCTGCTGCCGTTCAAGAGCTCGCTGCTGCAGCCGATCGTGAGCGCGCAGGGCGCCCTGCAGCCGGTCGCGATGCGCTATCGCGCGCCGGACGGGTCGCTGTCGATGGCGGCCGCCTACGCAGGCGACACGACGTTCCTCGCGTCGTTCTGGCGCATCTGCGGGGAGCGTCACATCGCGGTCGACCTGATCCTGCCGCCGGCGCTGCCGGCGCAGGGTCGGCACCGGCGCGAGCTCGCGAGCAGCGCCGAGGCCGCCATCCGCGAGGCGCTCGGCCTTCCTCCCGAAATGGGGTCAGCGAAAATGGGGGCCGGGAAAATGGGGGCCGAGAAAATGGGGTCAGAGCCGTAATATTGCGGCGAGACAGCACCGCCGCTGCTCGCATGATAGCCGCCGCAATATTACGGCTCTGACCCCATTTTCCAATATTACGGCTCTGACCCCATTTTCGCTGACCCCATCTTCCCCATTTCTAGCGGGGCTCGGGGATCACCGGCGAGCGGCTGCCGACCTGCCAGACGCGGCCATCGGGCAGGCGCAGCGCCGTCAACGCGCCGCCCCACAGGCAACCCGAATCGAGCATCAGCATGTTGGGTGCGAGCATCAGTCCCAGCGTCGACCAATGCCCGCAGACGATGCGCGTTCGCGCAGTGCGCCGGCTGTCGTGGGCGAACCAGGGCGCGAAACCCTTGGGCGCGAAACCGGCGCCGCGCTTTTCGCGGAACTCCATCCGGCCTTCCGGCGTGCAGAAGCGCATCCGGGTGAACACGTTGACGATGATCCGCAGCCGGTCGTAACCGTCGAGATCGTCGCGCCAGGCATCGGGATGGTCGCCATAGAGCGCCTGCAGGAAATCCGGGGCGCCATCGCCGGCGAGCACGGACTCGACTTCGCTCGACCGCGCGAGCACGTCGTCGACGCTCCATTGCGGCAGCACGCCGGCGTGGACCATCAGCAGATCGTCCTCGGCGACGGCGAGCGGGCGTCGCGCAAGCCAGTGCAGCAATTCGTCGCGGTCGGGCGCTTCGAGGATCGGCGTCAGCGTGTCGCTGCGGTGCGCACGCCGATGCCCGGCGGCGACGGTCAGCAGGTGCAGGTCATGATTGCCCAGCACCATCGTCGCGGCGTGACCCAGCGACTTGACTTCGCGCAGCACGGCGAGCGAGTCGGGACCGCGATTGACGAGGTCGCCGACCAGCCACAGGCGATCGCAGGCCGGCGAGAACCCGATCAGCGACAGCAGCTCGCAGAATTCCGCGTGACAGCCCTGGATGTCGCCGATCGCGTAGAGCGCCATGGTTCACCAACTATAATCGCGGCGCATTGTAACAACATCGGCAGCGCTTTCCCTTGACTTCGTCCCTCAATGCCGCGCAGCGCGAGGCCGTGCGCCACGACTGCGGGCCCCTGCTCGTGCTCGCGGGCGCCGGCAGCGGCAAGACGCGCGTCATCACCGCCAAGATCGCGCACCTGGTCGCGCGTGGCGTCGCGCCCGAGCGCATCGTCGCGATCACGTTCACCAACAAGGCCGCGCGCGAGATGCGCGAGCGCGCGCAGGACCTGCTGCGCCGCCAGGGTGCCGCCGACGCGGCGAACGCCGTGAAGATCTCGACGTTCCATTCGCTGGGCCTCTCGATCGTGCGCAGCGAGCATCGCGCGCTGGGCCTGCGCTCAGGTTTCTCGATCCTCGATCCGGGCGACCTCGAGTCGATCGTCGGCGAGCTCGCGGCCTCCGCGGATCGCGGGCGCACGCGCGCCATCCAGTGGAAGATCAGCCAGTGGAAGAACGCGCTGGTTCCTCCCGAACAGGCGCTGTCCGCCGCGGCCGACGACGCAGAGCGCATCGCCGCGCGTGCCTACCTCGGGTACGCCGAGGCGCTTCGGGCGTATCAGGCGGTCGATTTCGACGACCTGATCGGGCTGCCCGTCACGCTTCTCGACAGCGATGCCGCCGTGCGCGAGCGCTGGCAGCTGCGCTGCGCACACGTGCTGATCGACGAGTACCAGGACACCAATCCCGCGCAATACCGGCTGTTCCGTCATCTGGTGGGCGCGGCGACGCCGTTCACGGCGGTAGGCGACGACGACCAGGCGATCTACGGCTGGCGGGGCGCGACGCTGGACAACCTCGCGGCGCTGCCGCGCGACTATCCGCAGCTTCGCGTCATCAAGCTCGAGCAGAACTACCGCTCGACGGTGCGCATCCTGCGCTGCGCCAACGCGCTGATCGGCAACAATCCGAAGCTCTTCGACAAGCGCCTGTGGACCGAGCTCGCGCACGGGGACCCGCTGCACGTGACGCCTGCGGCCGATGACGAAGCCGAGGCCGAGCTGGTCGTTCACCGGCTGCTCGCGCACAAGTTCGAGCACCGGTCGCGGTTTTCAGATTACGCGATCCTCTACCGTGGCAACCACCAGGCGCGGGTGTTCGAGACGGTGCTGCGCGCGCAGGCAGTTCCCTACGAGATCTCGGGCGGAACCTCGCTGTTCGAGCGCACCGAGATCAAGGACGTGGTCGCCTACCTGCGCCTCGTCGCCAACGACGACGACGATCCGGCGTTCCTGCGCGCGATCGCCGTGCCCAAGCGCGGCGTCGGGCAGGCGACGCTGCGGCAGCTGGGCGAGATCGCCGCCGCACGCAAGGTCTCGCTGTTCGGCGCGGTGTTCGAGGCCGAGGCGGCCGGCACGCTGGGCGCGCGGGCGAAAGCCGCACTGGCCGAGTTCTGTGCGCTGATCAACGGCCTTCGCCACCGCGCCGAGCGCGAGCCCGCCGGCAGGCTTCTCGCCGACATGATGCGCGGCATCGGCTACGCCGACTGGCTGACCTCGACACTGGAGCGCAAGGATGCGATCTCGCGCACGCAGAGTGTCGACGACTTCATCGGCTGGCTGTCGCGCAAGGGCGAGGCCGACGGCAGGAACCTGCTCGAGCTGACGCAGATGATCGCGCTGATCACCATGCTCGAAGGCCGCGAGGGGGAAACGCCGGACGCAGTGCGCCTGTCGACGCTGCACGCCGCCAAGGGCCTCGAATTCCCGCACGTGTTCCTGGTCGGCCTCGAGGAGGGCATCCTGCCGCACCGCGAAGCGGTCGAAGCGGGGAATGTCGACGAGGAGCGGCGCCTGATGTACGTGGGCCTGACGCGCGCCCAGCGCAGCCTGCAGCTGTCGTATTGCCGCGCGCGCAAGCGGGCGGGAGCGAAGGTCGACTGCGCACCGTCGCGGTTCCTCGCCGAGCTTGCGCAGGAGGATCTGCGCCATGCCGGCGCGCCCCTGTCGGCGGACGAGGCGGCGCAGGCGAAGAACAGCGGCAACGCGCGGCTGGCTGCGCTGAAGGCCCTGGTCGCGCGCTAGGGCTACTTCGCGGCAGCCGTCATGTAATCGACGGCGGCCTTGACCTCGGCGTCGGAGAGGTTCGCGTTGCCGCCCTTCGGGGGCATCGCGCGCAGCCCGTGCAACGCGGCGTTGTAGAGCGTGTTCATGCCGGTCGCGATGCGCGGCGCCCAGGCCGCCTTGTCGCCGTACTTGGGCGAGCCGACGAGTCCCGTCGCGTGGCAGACGTGGCAGGTACCATCGTAGACCTTCTTGCCGTCGACGCTGCCTGCAGAGGCCATCGCCGCGACGGGTGCCGCCGCCGGGGCGGCCGCTGTCACGGCGGCAGGCGCGGCGCCGGCCGCCGGCGTTGCCGCGGCAGCCGCCGCAGGCGCTGCGGTCGGCGCAGGTTCCTTCCAGCCGGCCCCTGCGAGATTCGCCATGTAGACGACGGCGCGATGGACTTCGTCGTCGGTCAGCTCGGTATTGCCGCCCTTGGCCGGCATCACGCCCGCCTTGCCCTGGAACCCGGCGAGCGCATGCTGGAGCAGCACCTTCTCACCTTGCGCAATGCGCGGACCCCACGCGGCCTTGTCGCCTGCCTTGGGCGCGCCCGCGATGCCCGTCTCGTGGCAGGCCTTGCAGACCTGCCCGAATACCTGCTCGCCGGTCAGGTTGCCCTTCGGACCTGTCGCTTCGGCCATGACGATGGTACCGACGGGCTTGATCCGGGCGATGATCGCGTCCTCGCTCTCGTGTCCCGACTGGCTGCCGCTGGTCATCAACTGCGACAGCAGCCCGATGAGCGCGATGGGGATCGCGAAGGAGAGCAGAACGATGATGATGAGCTGCTTGGGCGACTTGATCGGAGAGGAGTGCTGGTCGTGTTCCATGGCGGCGACGGTCGGGAAAGGGCACCTGGCTGCCGGCACGCGCAGCGTCGTGCGCGGAGGCGGCAAAACGTCGCATTATACGGGCTGTCCCCCTGCCGGGATATAATTTGCCTTGCGACGCGCCCGTAGCTCAGTTGGATAGAGTATTGGTTTCCGAAGCCAAGGGTCACAGGTTCGAATCCTGTCGGGCGCGCCATCTTCCGCAGTGGAAAGGGATTAGCCCCTTTCGCCAAGGCAGAGGCGGACCGGGATAAAACGGGGCTGGCTATACGCTGCTTTCAGAGCTTGGAAGCAGGCAATGGCCTTCAAAGTCCGCCCCCGCCGGAACGGCAAGTTCCAGGCGACCGTCGAAGCCCCCGGGTTCCCCCCGGTGAGTGGCACGTTCCCCGATGAGGGTTCGGCACGCTCGCGGGCCATCGCTACCCACACCACAGTGCTCTCGTCCGGTATAGCCCAGGTCCGCCTTCCCTCCCGTGGCGCCCAGCTGCTTGTCACGTATCCATCGCAAGAATGCGCCATGCACGGCCCGCGGGTCCGTCGCCGCATCCAACAGACCGCGAAAGTGGCGATCTGAGAATGCTTCCGCCACCATGGCCAGAAGCAGCAAGTTCCGCTCGTTCGCGCCGTCGACCGGAACGAGGATCACAAACAGCTCGGTCACCGGCCTCCCATCCGGTGCGGCAAAATCGATCGGTTCCTCGGTACGCACGTACGCCGTCAAAGGTTCATTGATTCCGTTTATGCGTGCATGCGGGACCGCCACACCGTGCCCAATTCCTGTGGACGCCGCCAATTCACGGCGCCATAGCGCACGCAAGACCGGCTGGGCGCTCAGCCCGTGCGAACGCTCGATCATGGCGCTGACCGCGCGAAGGGCTTCCCAACGGTTCGAGACCGCCACATCCAGTGCGATTTCCTGCGGGCTAAGCCATTGCGTCACTGTTTCCATAGATATCCTCATGTCTAGCTTCGCTCACGACTCTCCCCCATCGAGCCGGGGCGAACGCACCCGCGTTGGGTGATATGTTCGACCCTGCCCGAGAGACGAGCCCAGTCACCGCGTACGTCGTGGCGTACACGATGCTCGGCGTGAACCAATCCCGTCGGACAGTTGATGCATCGTGAGAGCGTAGCGCAGCCCGCGTAAACGGGGTGTCAAATTCGAGGGGCGCGGCATAAAAACTAAGTAACGAAGGCCGCCGCTGTGATCACGCCTGACTGACCCGCCAGGCACTGGCACTTGCGCGCTCGATGCAGCCTCGCGCCGGCCTAAGGCTTGCGACCGGTACGAGTGCCTGCGCCGCAAGGCGTTGAGGTTTACGAATTCTTTACGCCCCGCTGCCAAGAGTTGACGCCATCTTTACGCGCGACCCGGTATCTTGGCTTCATGGTTTACGCAATGGGAGATGCATCATGGACGCATATCACACTTGGTTGTTGATACGTGCGCTGATGGTGGTGGGCATACTGTGCTTGTCGGCCCTTGCCGGCGCGATGCTCGAGTGGCGCCAGAAGCATCGCGTGCCGAATGCGCACCGCGACCGTAGGACGACGCGAGAGCAAAGGGCTGTCGTATAACGAAACAGTTTCCGCTATCTGCACACCCGAGAACTCTACGAATCATTTACGCGACAGGCGCCGATCTTTACGTCATCTTTATGTCGTCCGGTGTAGGTTTGTCTTGCTGCGCGCAGACGTCCCGCGGCGGCCGGGTGCGCAGTGGTGGCGCCGTCAGGGCTAGATTCTCGGGCCCGCGCGATTCGCGCATGAGAACGATGGTTGACGAGCGTCAAATCACGAATGGCCCGGCGCAGTTAAGACTGGGCCACGCTTTTCTGAATGGGAGGCATCCATGGATGCGCTTTACGTCCTGCTTCTCGTCGCCTGCGGCGCGCTGACCGGCGCCCTCGTGTACGCATACGAGCGTCTGCGGAGCAGGCCATGAGCTGGGTCTATCTACTGTCGGGTGCGCTGGCGCTGCTGATTTTCGTCTACCTCGTCGTCG
>CAVTHP010000010.1:0-276052 GCA_963734515.1 uncultured beta proteobacterium
CGCATCGTCGGGATGGATCTCGACGCGCGGCATCCGCTCTTCCTCGATCGACGTCGGCAGGTTCGCGAACGACGAGTTCAGGAAATTGCGCGCCGGCGGGGAGATGAACGCCAATGGATAGCGGCGCGCGAGCCCCGGATTCGACGCCACCGATTCGTAGGGCGCGACGTGGTCGGGCAGCGGATCCTCGCCCGCGGCTTTCATCCGTTCCGACCAGAACTCGCACTTGCCCGACGGCGTGGAGCCGCCCTGCGCGAAGGGCGCATAGGGCCGTGGCAGGTCGAGCCTGCGCCAGCCCTCGGCCTTGAGCCCGTCCCAGTCGATGCCACGCATCCGGGGGTCGCCGGCGCAGAATGCCTGGCGCGCCAGGTCGTCGTCGCTGTCGTGAAAGCAGGGCTCGGTGAAACCCATCCGCGCCGCAAGACGCCGGAACACTTCGGTGTTCGGCAGCGCGTCGGCGAGCGGCGCGATCGCCGGGTTGTTGGCCAACGCGTACAGGTGGCCGTAGGAACTGTGGATGTCGGTCTGCTCGAGTTGCGTCGTCGCCGGCAACAGGATGTCGGCGTAATCCGCGGTGTCGGTCCTGAAGATCTCGTGGACCACGCAGAACAGGTCCTCGCGCGAGAACCCCGCGACCACACGCGACGACTCGGGCGCGACCGCGATCGGGTTCGAGTTGTAGACGTAGATGGCCCGCACCGGGGGATCGTCGAGCTGCGTCAGCGCATCGCCGATGGTCGACATGTTGATCGTCCGCGGGGCGCCCTGGATCAGGTCCGGGCGCTCCAGGGCGGCCGTGTCGACCGGAAAGCTGCCCGACGACGACAGCAGCGCGCCTCCGGCCGGATGGCGCCAGGCGCCAATCAGCGCCGGGAGGCAGGCGATTGCGCGCACCGCGTTGCCGCCGCCGTGCACCCGCTGCATCCCGTAGTTGAGGCGGATCGCCGCCGGCTGGATCGTGCCGTATTCGCGTGCGAGCCGGAGGACCTGCTCCGAGGCGATGCCGCAGGTCTGCGCGGCGCGCTCGGGCGCCCATTCGGCCGCGCGAGCGGCGAGGGCTTCGAAACCGATCGTATGGCGATCGATGTAGTCGCGGTCGAGCAAGCCTTCGGCGATCAGCACGTGCATGATGCCCAGCGCGAGTGCGCCGTCGGTGCCCGGCAGGAGCGCGACGTGCTCGTGGCATTTGTCGGCGGTCGCGCTGCGATACGGATCGATCGCGACCAGTTTCGCCCCGCGACGCTTGGCTTCCTGCGCGCGGGTCCAGAAATGCAGGTTCGACGTGACCGGATTGCTTCCCCAGATCAGGATCAGCCCGCTGTTCGCGTACTCCTCGACGTCCATGCCCATCGACGCGCCGATCACCGCGCCCCAGCCCGCCTTTCCAGCCGCCGCGCAGATCGTCCGGTCGAGCAGCGACGCGCCCAGGCGGTGGAAAAAACGCCGGTCCATCGACTGGCCCTGCAGCAACCCCATCGTTCCGGCGTAGCTGTAGGGGAGGATCGCCTGCGGACCTTCCGCCGATTCGGCGATCTCGCGGAAGCGCGTGGCGATCTCGTCCAGCGCTTCGTCCCAGGAGATCCGTGCAAAGCGTCCGTCGCCCTTGCGCCCGATCCTGCGCATCGGATGGCGCAGGCGCTCGGGCGAATAGGTCCGATCCAGATAGCGCGCGACCTTGGTGCACAGCGTGCCGGCGGTTGTCGGGTGATCGGGGGCGCCGCGGACCTCGATGGCGCGGCCGTTCTCGACGGTGACCAGCATCGCGCAGGTATCGGGGCAATCGTGCGGGCATGCAGCGCGCACGACGCGGCGCCCGCCCCGGGTCGGCGGATCGATTGCGCGGGTGGAAGGATCGAGCGGCATGATCGGTGGATTCTACGGGAGGCGGGCGCCAAACGCGCTATGCTGGCCGCTCGACCTGCGCACCGCGCCACAACCGACGTCCACGCGGATCGGATCATGACCACGCGCATTCCCACCGTCGCCCTGTCCGACGGCAGCCGGGTGCCTGCACTGGGCCTCGGCACCTGGCACATGGGCGAGTCTGCACGGCAGCGCTCGCGCGAGGCCGCGGCGCTGAAGGCCGGCATCGCGCTGGGCATGACGCTGGTCGATACGGCCGAGATGTACGGCGATGGCGGCGCGGAAGAGGTGGTCGGCGACGCGATCGCGGGGCAGCGCGATCGGGTTTTCGTCGTCAGCAAGGTCTATCCGCATAATGCCGGCGCGAAAGGCGCGGTCGCCGCCTGCGAGCGCAGCCTGCGCCGACTTCGCACCGACCGGCTGGACCTCTACCTGCTGCACTGGCGCGGCAGCATCCCGCTCGCCGAGACCGTCGACGCGTTCGAACGCCTGCGGCACGACGGCAAGATCCTGCGCTGGGGCGTGTCCAACTTCGACGTCGACGACATGCAGGAGCTGCTCGCGGTGCCGGAGGGACGGCGCTGCGCAGCCAACCAGGTTCTCTATCACCTGGGAGAGCGCGCCGCAGAATGGGCGCTCGCGCCCCTGTGCCGCGCGCAGGGAATACCGTTGATGGCCTATTGCCCGCTCGGGGAGGGCGCACTGCTGGGCGACCGCCGCCTGCGGACGATCGCGAGGACCATCGATGCATCGGCAGCTCAGGTCGCCCTCGCATGGCTGATCGCGCGTGGTGCAATCGGGATCCCGAAGTCGGCCAATGTCGACCACCTCCGCGACAACGTCGGGGCCGTCGCTCTCGATCTTTCCGCAGCGACGCTGGCGGCCCTCGACGCCGCCTTTCCACCGCCCACCCGCACCACGGCGCTCGGCGTGATCTGACCGGTTGCGGTCGGCACGCCACGGCTTGCTGGGCCGGCTTCGTACACCACGAAGTGTGTTCGGCACGTTGCGCCGGGATTTGCTCACGCGCTGCGTCAAGGACTTAGCGTCGCCCGATGGACGGAATCGGCGCATGGCACGGTTGCTGCTCGATAGCTTGCAGCTGGTGGCGTCGCCGCCGGACCGGACAGGAGATGATGGTGAACTACACGCACTACGACTACCTCGAGCTCGCGCCCTGTGCAACGCCGCACCGGATCGAAGCCGCCTACGCTGCATTGCTCGAGCGGTTCCAGTACGGCATGACCGATGCCGGGCAGGACCTGTCGGGCCTCGTGCGCATGATCCATGCAGCGTACTCCGTGCTGTCGGATCCCGCGCAGCGCAGTGCCTACGACTCGCAACTGTCGAAGGAGGCCGAAGCTGCCGACTCCGAGCTCCAGTCCCAGCTCGATGCCCGGTCGCTGCAGGGATTCACGCGCGTCCAGCAGGTTCCCGAGGCGCTGGCGGCGACCCGCCCGGAACTTGCAGCCTAGCGCAGTCATTCATCGGTTTGCGGTCGCCGGGGAGATTTTTCCTAACTGCAAACAGCGATGCGGTCGGCGGCCGTTTCTTTATCCACGCTGTGCGTACGCAGCCAACGCCTGCCACGACAGGTGACCTGCCGCATCCGCCGGCGCAGGAGGGTGAACCGACCCGGCGAGAACGCCGTGGACGATCGGGTGAAGTTGCCGAACGTCGTCGATGAACATCGGTGGGCACGCGAATCGCGGCCCGGTCAAGTGTCCAGAGAGGGAGAGTGCCGTGCGCAAGTGTGTCGCCTGCCAGTTCTACGATCGCCACGAGTCGAACTCGGATCAGGGCAGCGCCCAGCGCTGGGGACAATGCAGGCGCGGCGTTCCGACGCTGAATCCGGTGCCTGCGAAGGGCTACATGGTCGAGGGCCTGTGGCCGCACGTCCGCGACGACGACTGGTGTGGTGAATGGATCGCGGCCGAGCGCACGGAAACCCAGGTGAAACATGCGCTGGACTCGCTGATGCAAGGCAGCGCTCCGTCGGGCCGGGTGCCGCTGATGACTCCCACGCCGGGCACCCGGTCCGCATCGTCGTTCGCGACGCCTGCGGCCGGCGCGTCCTCGCCGCCGCCTCCGATGGCCATGTCGGCCGCGGCGGCGGGCGCAAAGCCGCTTGCCGCCGAATAGGTCGGCACCCCCGCACGCGCCCCGACCGGGGCCCGCGCCAGTCGTTCCCCTTCCGTCGCCCCAGTCAGTCGCTCCAGGCGGCATTCCTGCCCCCGGGGGAGACAGAGGGCGAATGCGCTAGAATGAGCGGTTTTCCAAAATAGAAACCGCAGCGCGGAACTGGCGTTTCGCCGCGGTCGGCGAAGCGTGCGTGTACAGCGTGACCTGACGAGCGCGCCCGGCGTGCCGGTGGCGCTGACGATCGGCAACTTCGACGGCGTGCATCGCGGGCATCAGGCGATGCTCGCGCGCCTGATCGAGGCCGCCGAGGACCTGCAGCTCGAGCCCGCGGTGCTGACCTTCGATCCGCATCCGCGCGAGTACTTCGCGCGCGGCGAAGCGCCCGCCCGCCTGTCGACGCTGCGCTCCAAGCTCGACCTCTTTCGCGCCTTCGGCGTCGCCGTCGCATGGGTCGCGCGCTTCGATGCGCGCCTGGCGGCGCTGACTGCGGAAGAATTCGTCGACGACGTGCTGGTGCGGGGCCTGAACGCACGCTGGGTGCTGGTCGGCGACGACTTCCGCTTCGGTCGGGGCCGGGCAGGCGACCTCGCGCTGCTGCGGGCAAGGACGCGGCCGTTCAGTGTCGAAGGCATGCGCACGATCGAGGTAGGCGACTTGCGTGCGTCGAGCACGGCGGTGCGCAACGCGCTTGCGGCCGGAGACCTCCTGCGCGCCGCGGACCTGCTCGGGCGCTCGTACTCGATCAGCGGCCACATCGCCCACGGCGACAAGCTCGGACGCGACCTGGGCTTTCCGACGGCGAACCTGCCCTTGCGGCACCGGCCGCCGCTCTCCGGCATCTTCGCGGTGCGCGTCCACGGCCTGCCCGGCGGCCCGCATCACGGCGTCGCGAGCGTGGGGGTGCGCCCGACGGTCAAGTCGGACGGCCAGCCGCTGCTCGAGGTATTCCTGCTGGACTTCGACCAGACGATATACGGTCGCCGCATCACCGTCGAATTCCTGAGCAAGCTCCGTGACGAGGAGCGCTACCCCGATCTCGACGCGCTGGCGCGCCAGATCGGCAATGATGTCAACCATGCGCGCGAGTATTTCGCCGCCCACGCGTGACGATGCAAATGCCGCACGAAAGCCGCGTCGTTTCCAGAAGAAGCCCGATTGCCCATGCCTGACGACAAACGCCCCGACTACAAGTCGACGCTCAACCTTCCCGACACGCCGTTTCCGATGCGGGGCGACCTCGCGCGCCGCGAGATCGCCTGGGTCGAGGACTGGCAGCGAAGCCGCGTCTACGAGGCGATACGCGAGGCGTCGCGGGGACGGCCGCGCTTCGTCCTGCACGACGGCCCGCCGTACGCCAACGGCGACATCCACATCGGCCACGCGGTCAACAAGATCCTCAAGGACGTGATCGTCAAGTCGCGCGCGCTGGCGGGCTTCGACGCCCCCTACGTCCCCGGCTGGGACTGCCACGGCATGCCGATCGAGGTGCAGATCGAGCGCACCCACGGCAAGAACCTGTCGACGGCCGACACGCAGCGCCTGTGCCGGGCCTATGCGAAGGAGCAGATCGAGCGCCAGAAGAAGGATTTCCGGCGCCTGGGCGTGCTGGGCGACTGGGACCATCCCTACGCGACGATGGACTATCGCAACGAGGCCGACGAGATCCGTGCCCTGGGCCGCTTGCTGGAGAAAGGCTACCTCTATCGCGGCCTGAAGCCCGTCAACTGGTGCTTCGACTGCGAGAGCGCGCTGGCCGAGGCCGAGGTCGAGTACGAGGACCGCGTCGATTTCGCTGTCGACGTCGCCTTTCCGCTGGAGGATGCGCAGGAGCGCGCCAGGCTCGCCCGCGCCTTCGGCCTCGATGGCGCGCCCGAAGGCGCGATCCGCGCGGTGATCTGGACGACCACACCCTGGACGATCCCGTCGAACCAGGCGCTGAACGCACATCCCGAGTTCGTCTACGCGCTGGTCGCAACCGAGCGCGGCCACCTGCTCCTCGCGCAGGACCTGGTCGCCGCATGCCTCGCCCGCTGGAAGCTCGAAGGCAGGGTCGTCGCGACGGCCAAGGGCGCCGCGCTGGAGAAGATCGCGTTCCGCCATCCGTTCCACGATCGTGCCTCGCCCGTCTACCTCGGCGAGTACGTCACCCTGGAGCAGGGCACCGGCATCGTCCACAGCGCACCCGCCTACGGCGTCGAGGACTTCATCTCCTGCCGCCGCTATGGCATGAAGGACGACGACATCCTGAATCCGGTGCAGGGCGACGGCAAGTTCGCAGCCGACCTCCCGTTCTTCGGCGGCATGGGCATCTGGGAAGCCAACCCGCGCATCGTCGACAAGCTGAATGAAGTCGGCGCGCTGCTGCATGCGGAGAAATTCACGCACAGCTACATGCACTGCTGGCGGCACAAGACGCCGATCATCTATCGTGCGACGACGCAATGGTTCGCCGGCATGGACGACACGCCGGGCTATCGCGGCGCGAAGCCCGCGGAGACGCTGCGCAAGACCGCGCTGCGCGGCATCGAGGCGACGCAATTCTTCCCGGCCTGGGGCAAGGCACGGCTGTCCGCGATGATCGCCAACCGTCCCGACTGGACGCTGTCGCGCCAGCGTCAATGGGGCACGCCGCTGCCGTTCTTCGTCGATCGCAGGACCGAGGAGCTGCATCCGGACACGCCGGCGCTGCTCGAGCTCGCGGCGACCAAGGTCGAGGCCGGCGGCATCGAATCCTGGTTCGAGGCCAGCGCCGAGGATTTCGGCGTCGACGCCGGGCGCTACCGCAAGCTGACCGACACCCTCGACGTGTGGTTCGACTCCGGTACCACGCACCAGACGGTGATGGGTGGGCCTGAGGGGCGCGAAAAGCACCTGGGTTCGCGTCCGGAGGACACCGGCTTTCCGGCCGACCTCTATCTCGAAGGCTCGGACCAGCACCGCGGCTGGTTCCATTCGTCGCTGCTGACTTCGTGCATGCTGAACGGCGTCCCGCCCTACAAGGCGCTGCTGACCCACGGCTTCGCCGTCGACGGCGAAGGCCGGAAGATGTCGAAGTCCAAGGGCAACGTCGTCGCGCCGCAGAAGATCGCGGGAACGCTGGGCGCCGAGATCCTGCGGCTGTGGGTGGGCGCAACCGACTATTCGGGCGAGCTGTCGATCTCCGACGAGATTTTGAAGCGCGTGGTCGAGGGCTACCGGCGCATCCGCAATACGCTGCGCTTCCTGATGGCGAACACCGCCGATTTCGACGCCTCGCGCGACGCCGTCGCGGTAGATGCGCTGTTCGAGGTCGACCGCTATGCGCTGGCGCGGGCGCGCGAGGTCGCCGCCGCGATCGCGAGCGACTACGACCGCTACGAATTTCACCTGGTCGTGCAGCGCCTGCAGACCTACTGCTCGGAAGACCTGGGCGGCTTCTACCTCGACGTGCTGAAGGACCGCCTCTACACGACGGGCACGACCAGCCCGGCCCGCCGCTCGGCGCAGACCGCGCTCGCGTCGATCCGCGATGCGCTGCTGCTGCTGATGGCACCGATCCTGTCGTTTACCGCCGAGGAGGCCTGGAAGATCGTCCATGCGGGGGATCCGACAATCTTCATCCACACCTGGACCGATGCGCTGCCCGCCGTTCCCGACGCCGACGCGCTGCTCGCCAAATGGGCGCGCATCCTCGCGGTGCGTGCGACCGTGCAAAGGGAGCTCGAAGCGGTGCGGCAGGCGGGCGCGATCGGCTCGTCGCTGCAGGCGGAGGTCGACATCGTCGCCGACTTCGACGACTACGCCGCCCTCGCATCGCTGGGCGACGACCTGCGCTTCGTGCTGATCACCTCCGCTGCGAGCGTGAGCCGGGGCGATTCGCTTTCGATCACCGTCGCCTCCAGCGGCCAGACGAAATGCGAGCGCTGCTGGCACTGGCGCGCCGACGTGGGCGGCGATCCCGCGCATCCGGGCCTGTGCGGTCGCTGCGTGTCCAACCTGTTCGGCGCGGGCGAGGCCCGCTGCTGCGCATGACCCCGATGCGCGAGGGTGGACCGGCGTCCGGCCGGATGGCGTCGATGATCGGCAACCTCGGTGCCGCGCGCTCTCGCGGCTTGGCATGGCTGTGGCTTTCCGCCGCAGTGATCGTCGTCGACCAGGCGACCAAGCACCTGATCCTCGGCGCGTTCCGGCCGGGCGAGGAGCTCGTGCTCGCGCCGTTCATGAGCCTCGTGCTGGCCTTCAATTCCGGCGCCGCATTCAGCTTCCTCGCCGGAGCCGCCGGCTGGCAGCGCTGGCTGTTCATCGCCATCGCGAGCGGCGCCTGCGCGATCATGGTCGTGCTGCTGCGACGCGGCGGCAGCATGCTGTTCTGCGCGAGCCTCGCCCTGATCGTCGGCGGTGCACTGGGCAATCTCTACGACCGCGTGACGCTGGGACAGGTCGTCGATTTCCTGCTGTTCCACTGGCAGCACTGGTATTACCCGGCGTTCAACGTTGCCGACAGCGCCATCACCGTGGGCGCGATCGCGCTGGTCATCGACAGCCTCAGGGGCGGCGGCGAGAGCGCGAAGCCCGGGCCCCGGCCCGCAGGAGATCACTGACATGGACGTGCTGCTCGCCAATCCACGCGGCTTCTGCGCCGGCGTCGACCGGGCGATCGCGATCGTCGAGCAGGCGCTCGCGCAATTCGGGGCACCGATCTACGTGCGCCACGAGGTCGTCCACAACCGCTACGTCGTCGACGACCTGGGTCGCAAGGGCGCGATCTTCGTCGAGCTGCTCGAGGAAATTCCCGACGGCTCGACGGTCGTGTTCAGCGCGCACGGCGTGCCGCGCTCGGTGCGCGACGAGGCTGCGGCGCGGGGCCTGCGGGTCTTCGACGCGACCTGCCCGCTGGTGACCAAGGTCCACGTCGAGATCGTCAAGATGCACGAGCAGGGGCGCGAGATCGTGATGATCGGGCATGCGGGCCATCCCGAGGTCGAGGGAACGATGGGGCAGTGCGAAGGCGGCGTCTATCTCGTCGAAACCCCGGCGGACGTCGAGCGCCTGTCGGTGCGCGATCCCTCGCGCCTCGCCTACGTCACCCAGACGACGCTGTCGGTCGACGATGCTGCGGCGGTCGTCGCGGCGCTGAGGCAGCGCTTCCCCGCCATCGTCGGGCCGAAGCGCGACGACATCTGCTATGCGACGCAGAACCGGCAGGATGCGGTCAGGATGCTGAGCCCCCGGGTCGACGTCGTGATCGTCGTGGGCAGCCCCAACAGCTCGAACTCGAACCGCCTGCGCGAAGTCGCGGCGCATCGCGGCGTGCCGGCTTACATGGTCGACAACGCCGATGAACTGGAGGAGGCGTGGATCGCCGGCAAACATCGTGTCGGCGTGACGGCCGGCGCGTCGGCGCCGGAGCTCCTCGTCAAGCAGGTCGTCGAGCGCCTGGAGGCGCTGGGCGCGACCTCGGTCTCCGAGCTCCCCGGGACCGTCGAGAGCATCGTGTTCCCGATGCCCAGGGGCCTGGCGGCGGGCATGGCCGGCAAGCCGCCGGAGACGGGCCCCGCGGCGTAGCTGCGCGGCGGTCGTTCCCGGCCGCGGCTTCGGCTACGCGCCAGAAGCTCCCGGTCGCCGCTTCTTCTCGAGGCCGAACCAGCGCAGCAACGCCACGAACGCGACCACGGCGAGCAGGCACGCGGTCGCGGCGACCACGGCATGCCTGCCCGGTTCGCCGAATGCACGCACCAGCCCTTCGGCCGCGTAGAACGGAAGCAGCAGCGCCAGCCACTGGCGAGGCTTGCGCGCGCCGCGCAGGACGCCGGGCAACAGCAACGCCAGCGGCAACGCCTTCAGGGCGAGCCACGAGCCATGCGGCGTCAGGGGCGCCAGCGCGATCTCCCAGAGCAATTCCAGCAGGGTCAGCGCAAGGGTGCCCGCGACGGCCACGCGCACGCTCGCTGCAATGGAATGCCCGGGCATGCGGCGCGGGTCAGCTGACGGGCACGAACTCGTAGAGATCGAATCCGGGTCCCTGTTCGACCAGCTTGGTCAGGACCGCGAATCCGGTGGCATTGCCCCGACGCAGGCTGACCGCCTGCTCGAGGGAGAACGCGCCGGCGGGCGCGGCCAGCTGGGGCGACGCGCTCTCGGCATCGGGGTCGTCGTCCTCGGGGAGAACGATGACGGGGAGCAGATCGGCGTCGGTCGCGTCTTCCGGGGCGGCCGCCGCGGCTTCCGGCGAATCCGACAGCAGCTCGCAGCCGAACTCCAGCATCCCGTTGTTCAGGGTGTTGCGGAACCAGCGCACCATCGCGACCTGCAATCCGCTGCGGCCCTCGATGCGCAGCGCGATCAGGTCGCCGACACGCAGCGTCGCCGGCGTCGCATCGACCTGCCGCAGCGCATAACCGCCGGCGGTGTGGTTGACGACCTGGCACTGGGTCATCGGCGGGACCGCCTGGCCTGCACCGGTGCCGGCATGGTTCAGGCGCCGGCTGTACTGCCAGACGCCCGGCAGGCCCGCGCACATGACGACGCGGGCGCGCGAGGGCAGGCGGTTGAACTGCCGCGCGGGCGGAATCGCCCATTGCCGCAGCAGCCGCCTGAGCAGGGCCGTGTACTGCTCGCGCGCCTGCACGTCGTTGACGAACTCGCGCGGCCCGGCGCCGGTCTCGAGCTCGCGGATCTGCTCCTGGAGCTCGAAGGCGAGGTCGAAGGTCAGCAGGAACAGCTTCGAGCCTTCGGTCGCGCCGCCCTTGTTGGCGGAGAACGGCGGAAAGTCGTGACCGACGGGAACGATCGCGACGGCCTTGGCCATCCGGTGCACCGGCGGCACCGGGGTCAGCTTCGCGAGTTGCGCATTCCCCTGCAGGAATTGCAGCACGGTCGAGAGCTGGCTCGGCAGGAATCCGTAGGGGTTGGCGAGAGCCAGCAGCAGCGCCTGCAGGTAGAGCCGCTCGAGCGTGATGTCGGGCTGGTCGAGCGTCACCGGATGGCGATGGATCCTGCGCTCGCGGGTGTACATGTAGATGTCGTGCGCATCGAACCACGTGTGCGAGGGCACCGGGGCGTACGACAGGTAGCTGTTGGTCAGCACGCGCAGCGTCGCCTGGAACGTGCGCCGGATCAGCGCAACGATGCGGCGCGGTCCGCCGAACGTGAACCGTCGGGCCGCCTCGTGCGCGAGCAGCCGCTTGTAGGCAATCGAAAGCTCGTTGGCGAGTGACAGCGCGGCCTTGGCCGCCTCCAGGTTGTCGCCGGTCAGCGGATGCGATGCGACGACGAACCGCTGCTCGAGGCGGGGCCAGAGCAGGGCCGCGGCTTTCCAGTAATGCTCGGCGACGTCGAGCCGCCGCGAGTGCCCCATCGGGATGCGGTTGGTGACCGCAAGGGCGTCGCCGACGATGCGCGCAGCGAGTGCGGGTTCGCGATTGACGACGTCGGCCAGCCACGCTGCGACGCGCGACGGCCGGGTCTCGGGCGCCTGAGGCGAGTGCTCGGTGAGCGGCGGCAGGCGCAGTGCGAGCGGCATCGTCAGCGCGTGGCGGGTGGCGGGCGGTCGGGCATGGGCGGGCCGATTATACGTCGCCAAGGAACCGCGCGACGACGCCGACCTGCTCCGGATCGAGCAATGTCGGGGCATGCCCGACGCCGGCGAACTCGACGACCTGCGGCCGCGGACCCCGGCTGGACATCTCGGCTGCGGTCACCGCGGACAGCAGGTCCGACTCGGCGCCGCGCAGCACCAGCGTCGGGCAGCGGATCATGTCCCACAGCGGCCACAGATCGGGAGGCGCAGGCTGCGCGCGGAAAGGCGCAGCGATGCGCGGATCGTAGCCAAGACCCCAGCGCCCGTCGGGCCGCTGCCGGGCGTTGGTGCGCACGACATGGTCCCACTGGGCATCGCTCAACGGGCCGAAAGGTGCCGAGATGTTGCGTACGTATGCTTCGAGCTCGGCAAACGTCGCGAAAACCGGGTCCGAGCCGAAATAAGTCGCGATCCGGGCAAGCGCGGCGGCTTCGACCCGGGGCCCCACGTCGTTGACGACCAGCCGCTCCACCGGCGTGTTCGGCTGGGCGGCGGCGACGATGCCGAGCAGGCCGCCCATCGACGTGCCGACCCAGGACACGCGCTCCGCAGCGCTGGCCGCGATCAGGGCCGCCAGCGTGCCGAGGTAAGTGGGAAAGACGTAATCCATCGGATCGGCGAGCCAGTCGCTCGCGCCGCGTCCCGGCATGTCGACGGCCAGCACGCGGTGCGTCGATGCCAGCGTTTCGCCCAGGACATCGAAATCGCGACCGTTGCGCCCGACCCCGTGGACGCAGATCACGACCGCAGGATTGTCCCGCGCGCCCCATTCGTAATAGACGACGCGGTGGAAGCCGTGCGCGCACAGGCCGAGGAAATGTCCGGTGCGGGGGGCTGCGCGGGTGAGCACGGCGGCAGGCCCTTAGTCCCCGGCGCGCAGCGTGCGTTCCAGGATCAGCAGCATCGACGCCGTTGCACCCCAGATGTAGCGCTGCAGCCAGGGGATCGCCCAGTAGTCGCGACGCATCTCGCCGATCATCCGGTAATGGCGCTGGTGGTTCGAGCGATCCAGCAGGAATTCGAGCGGCACCTCGAATGCGTCGGCGACCTCGACCGGATCGGGCGCGAGGTCGAACGGCGGCTCGACCCAGCCCACGACCGGGCGCACGCGGTAGCCGGTGACCGTCACGTACGTTGCGAGCTCGCCCAGGACGTCGATCTTCGACGCCGGCAATCCGATTTCCTCGGTCGTCTCGCGCAGCGCCGTCGCGGCAAATCCCGTATCGCCGGGGTCGACACGACCGCCGGGAAAGCTGATCTGGCCGGGATGATCCGAAAGATCGGCGCTGCGCTGCGTCAGCAGGACCTGCAGTCCCTGCGGTCGATTGACCAGCGGCACGAGGACCTCAGCCGGTACCAGCGTCCCTTCACGCCCGGGAAGCCGGAAGCCGTCGTTCATGCCCTGCGCGGCAGGGGGAGCAGGGCGCGCGAGCCGTTGCGCGAGCCATTCCCGCTGCAACGCTGGTGGGAGTTCGAACAGGGAGAGCCGTTGAATCGCTGCCATCGAGAACGGGCCACCGAAGCAACGGCGGCCATGCGCAATGATACCGCGTCCGCTCGACGCGCGCTGCACGAGGTTCGTGACGCCCGCAGCGACCTGGTCAAGTCCAGAGCGTGCCAAGGTCCGGCAGGCAGTGCGATGCGCCCATCCACTACAATGATGGGCCGTGTGCGCCATCGGCCCCACGGCCTGAGAATATGTCTGCCAACGGCCTGATCCTCTACGTCCACGGCGCCCGCGACCCGCGGTGGGCCGAACCGTTCACACGGCTTCGCGATCGCATCGCCGAACGCAGGCCCGCGCTGCCCGTCGCCGTCGCGTTCCTCGAGCACATGTCGCCGGACCTCGCGCAGGCGGCCATCGATGTCGCCGCGCGCGGCGCCGATCGGATCCGCGTCGTGCCGATGTTCTTCGGCCGTGGCGGTCACCTGCGCGAAGACCTGCCGCGCCAGATCGAGGCGGCGCGCGCGCGGTTGCCGGGCATCGTCCTCGAGGTGACCGAGGCCGCTGGTGAGAGCGATGCGGTGCAGGAAGCGCTCGCGGCCTTCGCGCTGGACGGACTTCAGGACAGCAGCAGGTAGCCCACCAGCGCGCCGATCGTCGGCCAGTCGACAGGCGACGGATAGGCCGCGACGCCTGCCGGGGCGAGCGGGGTTCCTCGTTAGGCTAGACTTCGCCATTGCAACGGACTGCATCGAGGCGAAGCGACAATGAGCGACGCGCTTACGTATCTGGTCAAGGCCCGCCCGGAGGCGATGAAGGCCTACTTCCACTTTCTGAAAGACGCGGGAAAGCGCCTTGATCCAAAGACCCGCAACCTGATTTCGGTGATCACCAAGGTGCATGCGCAGACCGAGAACGGCCTGCGCCAGTACCTGACGCGTGCGCTGCGCGAAGGGGCTGCGGCCGACGAGATCCTCGACGCCCTGCTGATGGCCTTTCCGGCGCTCGGCCTGGCGAAGATCGTCTGGGCGATCGACGTGATCCTCGGCATGGATCTCCCGGAGTTCCGCCTCGATCGCGCCGATACGGTGGCGGCGTGGCACGACGTCGCCCCGCTGAGCGAGGTCCGGGATGGCGAGACGACCTACTTCGATTGCGACGGCCGCAACCTGTTCGTGTTCAGGCGCGGCGCGGCCCTGAAGGTGTACGACAGCCGCTGTCCCCACCAGGTCACCAACATTCCCCATCTCGCGCTCCACGGCAACACCCTGACCTGCCCCAAGCACGAATGGGCCTTCGACATCGAAAGCGGCCGCTGCATCGCCAAGGGCGACCGTCCGCTCACCGAGTTCGCCCACAAGGTCGAAGAGGAGAAACTCTTCGTGTTCTGGTGAGTGCCGCCCGGCAGCGGAAGCGCTCGATGAGCGCCTCCATCGCGCATCCTCCCATCGGGGTCGCCCGATGAGCGACCGGATCAGCGTCGTCCTGATCGACGACCACGGCCTGTGCCGCCGAGGACTCTGCGAACTCCTCGAGCAGCGTGCAGGCATCCGCGTCCTCGGCAATACCGGCAATCCGGACGAGGCCGTGCGCCTGCTGCGCGAGACGCAGCCCGACGTCGCGGTCATGGACCTGCGCATGACACCCACCGACGGCTTCACGCTGATGGCGCGCCTGCGCGCCGAAGGCATCGGCACGCCGATCGTCGTGCTGACGATGAGCGATTCGCACGAAGACCTGGTGCGGGCGTTCCAGGCGGGCGTGCGCGGCTACCTGCTGAAGGACATGGACCCGGACGAGGTGATCGACGCCATCCGCCGCACTGCGCGCGGCGAGGTCGTCGTCGCACCGGCGATGGCGATCAAGCTGGTCGACATGCTGCTGCCGGGCGAGCCGAAGAAGTCGCGCGAGAGCTACATGAAGCAGCTGACCCAGCGCGAGCGCGAGATCCTGCAACACCTGTCGAGCGGCAAGAGCAACAAGGCGATCGCGCAGGCGCTGTCGATCAGCCACGACACCGTCAAGCTGCACGTCCGCCACATCCTGTCGAAGCTGGGGCTCGCGTCGCGGGTCGAGGCCGCGGTGTTCGCGGTCGAGCACCGCGTCGCGCAGTCAGGCGGCTCCCACCGCGCGTCGGGCTGACTTTCGATCACGGCAGACGCTGCGCCCGACCGGGCGCCGGGGACGCCACCGATCCCGGGCTCGAAAGGAAGGCCGTCCGCGGTCACGCTCAGGCGGGCACGCGTTTAGAAGGAGTGGACTGCGGTGCGGGCACCTCCGGATTGAACCAGTTGAGCCTTTCGCGCAGCCGCACGACGTCGCCGACGATGGTGAGCGTCGGGCCGTGCAGCTTTGCGCCGGCCGCAAGCCGGGGAAGCGTCTTCAGCGTTCCGGTGACCACGCGCTGGCTGTTCGAGGTTCCTTCCTCGACCACGGCGGCGGGCGTTCCCGGTGCGAGGCCGTGCTCGACCAGCCGGCGGCAGAGCACCGGCAGGCCCACCAGCCCCATATAGACGACGATCGTCTGGCGCGCCCTCGCGAGCGCCGGCCAGTCGAGATCCATGCTGCCGTCCTTCAGATGGCCGGTCACGAACACGCACGACTGCGCGCAGTCGCGATGCGTGAGCGGAATACCGGCGTAGGCGGCCACACCCAGCGCCGCGGTGATTCCCGGCACGACCTCGAAGGGAATGCCATTCGCCGACAGCGTATCGATCTCCTCGCCGCCCCGGCCGAAGATGAACGGGTCGCCGCCCTTGAGGCGCAGCACTCGCTTGCCGGTGCGCGCGAGCCGCACCAGCAGGTCATTGATCTCTTCCTGCCGCATTGCATGGTCGGCGCGCCGCTTGCCGACGTAGACACGCTCGGTGGTCGCCGGCAGCAGCGCGAGCACGCCGGCAGAAACCAGGTGATCGTAGAGCGTGACGTCGGCGCATTGCATCAGCTTCAGCGCCCGCAGCGTCAGCAGTTCGGGGTCGCCGGGGCCCGCGCCGACCAGGTAGACTTCGCCGCGACGCGCGTCGGCGCCACCGCTGCGCGCGCGCACCATCTCCGCGATTTCTTCCGGCGTCGGGCGATCGGCGGATCGGGACATCCCCGGACCCCGGCTCAACGGTCGCCGCCGCAACCGCAACCGCTGCCACAGCTCCCGGACGGCGAAGCCGGGGGGCCCGGCGCCAGCCCGGCATCGTTCGGATTGATGAAGATGAAGCGGAGGTCGCCCGCTTCGTACTCGACGTAATCGAGCGTCATGCCGTCGAGAAGGTCGCGGTGCAGCGGTGCGACGACCAGCGCGATGCCCTCCGACGTGATGACCAGGTCGTCGTTGCGCGGCTCGTCGAAGCCCATCGCGTAGTGCAGCGAGCCGTCGGAATCGCGACGAACGGCGATGCGCAGGCCCATCTCGTCGCAGTCGGATTGGGTGGCCGCGATGCGGATCTGCTGCGCGGCGCTGGGGGTGATCTTGATCATGCTCAATGCTCACCTTTGGTGCGCAGCAGACCGGCCAGGCGGTTGCCCTGCTTCTGCGGCCCGCCGCGGGGGAACATGTCGTGCAGATGATGATTGGACCCGCGCTCCGGTCCCCACGCGTCGGTGAAGTGCTTGATCATCACCCGGACCTGGGCCTGGACGCCGTGCGCGAAATAGTAGTCGCGCAGGAAGTGGATCACTTCCCAGTGCGCCGGCGTGAGCGCGAGCACTTCCTGCGCGGCCAGGGCGTGGACGAATTCCTCCGACCACTGGCTGCGATCGAGCAGGTATCCCTCGCTGTCGGTCTGGATCCTGAGCTCGCCGACGGTGAGCCAGCGCGTCGGCTCGAATGCTTGGGTGGTGGCGGTGTTCATGGGCGGGTATGTCGCGGCATCAGACGATCAGCGCCTCATGGCCGCGTGTCGTGTCGGGACAGGCGATGTTGGCTTGGCGGCGCTGGCGGTAACCGCTGCGCCGGACGAATTCGACGAAGCGGGCTGCCCATTCGTTGCGCCGGGTCGAGCGCAGGTGCGCGAACGATGCGAGCACGTTGCCGGTCAGGATCCCGTCGCGCTCGCCGTCGACGCCGTGGCCGCGCTTCACCGTGTAGGCAAAACGCAGCCCGGGCGCGAGGTTCTCGACCGCGGCGTAGTGGAACTCGTGCGCACGCACGGCGAGCTCGCGCTCGCCCACGGCCGGCCACGGGAACGCCGCCGTCTCCTGCAGTTCCACGTAGCCGCGCCCGACCGGACGCTCGCGCATCACGATGTCGCCGGGAATCGCGCCGACCATCTGGAAGGTCCGGCCACCGCTCGAAAGCGTGCGCGCGAGATACATGAGGCCGCCGCACTCGGCATACACCGGCAGTCCAGCGTCTATGGCTTCGCGAACGCCGTCGCGCAGCGCCGCATTCGCTTCCAGTTCGCTCGCGTAGAGCTCGGGGAAGCCCCCGCCGATGAACAGCGCGTCGACGCCGGGCAGACGGGCGTCGGTCAGGGTATCGAATGGAATCAGCGTTGCGCCCGCTGCGCGCAGCGCGTCGAAATCGTCGGCGTAGTAGAAGCCGAACGCCCGATCCCGCGCAATGCCGATCCGGACGTCCGGCGCCGCGGCCGTACGCGGTGCCGTGGACGGCTCGTCCTCGACGGCAAGCGGCGGAGCGCTCCCGGCGATTCGCAGCACGTGGTCGAGGTCGACCTGCCTGGCGATCGCCGCGCCGATGTCGGCGACTCGCCGGCCGGCGTCGTCGGACTCGTTGCTGGGCATGAGCCCCAAGTGGCGCTCGACGATCGCCAGCCGCGGATCATGCTGGACGGCACCCAGCACCGGGACGTCGGTGTAATGCTCGAGCACTGCGCGCAGCTTGGACTCGTGGCGGCTGCCGCCGACGTTGTTGAAAATCACGCCACCGATACGGATGTCGCGATCGAACGCCTGGTAGCCCAGCACGAGCGGCGCGACGCCACGGGTCATGCCGCGTGCGTCGATGACCAGGATCACCGGCAGGCCGAGCATGCGGGCGAGCGCGGCATTGCTGTTGCTGCCGTCGAGGGCGACGCCGTCGTAGAGTCCCTTGTTGCCCTCGACAAGTGCGAGGCTCGCATCGGCCGCGTGGCGTTGCAGCGCCATGCGCAGCTCCGCCTCGTCGCAGAGGTAGGGATCGAGGTTGCGACATGCGCGGCCCGCGGCCACCGTCAGCCACATCGGATCGATGAAGTCCGGACCCTTCTTGAACGGCTGCACCGCGAGCCCGCGCGCCGCGAACGCCGCGGCGAGCCCGATGGCGATTGTCGTCTTGCCCGACGACTTGTGCGTCGCCGAGACCAAGAGGCGCGGAAGCGCGTGCGACATCAATCGCCGCCTGCGCCCTGCGCGACGCGCGCTGCGTCCTTCGGCATGAAGGGAAGCGTCCGCACGCCGGCGAGCGTGATCAGGAACGCGAGGCCCAGCCCGCCGAAGCCGAGCGCGATCTCGGGCAGGCTCGGCACGTAGGACTGGATCAGTCCGTCGCCGAAGCTGCTCGTCACCTGATAGCCGGGGAACATGTCGAGCGGATAGGCCTGGCCACCGAGGATGAAGACGTACAGCCACGCGAACGCGCCGGCGATCACCAGCAGCGCCGCCGCGAGCGTGGCCCGCGGTCCGCGCAGGCGCGGGTGCCACAGCAGGACCAGCGGCGTGATGCCGCCGACCACGACATAGCCGCCCCAGAACAGCAGCGGATAGACCCCGCCGTCGAGGAGCAGGAACCGCTCGAACGCCTGCTGCTTCGCAAAGTAGGCGTTGACCAGGTGGTAGACGAGGACGAAGTAGAACGCGGCCGTCACGAATACCGCGAGCAGGCGGCCCATGCGCGGCAGGATGTCCGGCGGAGGCGTGCGTCCGTTCCACGCGTAGAGCGCCGACTGCACGACCAGGAACACCGCGAGGCCCCAGGCGAGCGAAAGCACGATGAACAACGGCGGCAGCAGCGCGCTGCCGTAGGCCTCGCGCGCGACCAGGAACGCGAAGATGCTGCCGGTGCCGGTGGTCAGGATGATGCGCCAGGCGAATGCGGCGAGGCCGGCGTACTTCGAGTACGCGTTCATCCTGCGCTCCATCAGCGTCCACAGGTAGACCATGACGATCGTCGTCATGCCCGAATACAGGAACACGTTCCACGCGAACACCGAGGTCAGGTTGTAGTGCGTGGCCGCGACGATCAGCCGGTCGGGCTTGCCGAGGTCGAGCATCAGCACGAACAGGCCCCCGGCGAGCAGCGCGATGCAAAGCAGGCCCGACAGCGGTGCGCGCGGCTTGTAGGGCGCCTGCCCGAACACCGACCCGATCGACGCGACGTTGAGCACGCCGGAGGCCGCGACGATCATGAAGATCGCGAACACGTGCGGCATGCCCCAGACGATCTGGTTGTTCATGCCGGTCACGATGTGGCCGTGCTCCTCCATGTAGTGGGCGGCCACGAGTCCGGCCAGCGTCGCCAGGCCACCGAACCCCACCAGCGCCCAGTAACGGTGGGCGTCGCCGCGGACGGGTACGGGGAATTCCATCGTCTACAGGCCCTGGTAGCGCACGCCGGTGTCGAGCGCCAGGTCGGCGCGGACTTCGACGGTCCTGACGGCGGCGATGCGCTTCGAGATCTCGCTCGTCGGGTCGTTCAGGTCACCGAACAGGATCGCCTTGCGGCCGGTGGCGGCACAGGCCTCGACGCAGGCCGGGATCTCGTTGCGGTCGATGCGGTGGACGCAAAGCGTGCACGCCTCGACGCAGCCCTTGCCTCGCGGCACGTCCGATTTCTGGTCGGTGATCGGCTCGTGCACGAACGAGCGGGCCTTGTACGGGCAGGCCATCATGCAGTAGCGGCAGCCGATGCACAGATGCCGGTCGACGAGCACGATGCCATCGGCGCGCTTGAACGAGGCGCCGGTGGGACAGACGTCGACGCAGGGCGGCTCGGCGCAGTGCTGGCACATCATCGGCAGCGACGTGGTCTTGCCTCGCATGTCCTTGAGCTCGACCTTGCGGATCCACTGCGAGTCGGTCGGACCCTTGCGTCCGGACAGGCCGTTCTCCTTGTCGCAGGCGACGACGCAGGCGTCGCAGTCGGGGTCGCAGGCGTTGACGTCCACCAGCATGCCCCAGCGTACCTTGGACGAGGCGGGCTCCGCGGCCGGACGCGCCTGCGCCAGATCGAACAGCGTGATGCCGGGCGCGATGGCAACGCCAGCCATCGCCGCACCCCACGCGAGGACCTGCCGCCGGCGATGGTCGACGTCGCTCATCGCGTCCCTTCCGCCGGGGACGCTGCCGCCGGCGCGACCGACGCCAGCGACGCGGCCTGGCGCAGCGGATCGGGCCTCAGTACCGACGCGAGCGACGGCGCCGCGCGGTCGGAATGGCACTCGAAGCAGTCGATCTTGACCGCCGCGTAGGCGTGGCAGCTCACGCAGAACGCATCCTTGCTGCCGGTAACGCGCCCGGTCTTGCCGGCGTGGCAGTTCACGCAGTTGGCGAGGCTCTCCTGCTTGGTGCGGATGCCCTCGTGGACGGTGAGCGTGCGGTGGTGCAGCAGCAACTCGTAGTGGTTGCGCCGCATGAACTCGGTGTCCCTGACGCACTTGGTGCCGGCCGAGGCGGGGATCGCCGGGTGGGGCACCGGGACGCGCGAGGCGTCGCCGCCGTCCGCCCGGACGACGGCGGCGGCGCAGGCAAGCGCAATCAGCGCGACGACCGTTGCCGTCCGCCGCGTGGCGCTCCCGGGTCGGGCTTCAATGCGCCGCATCGTCCTTCCTATTCGCCCATCCCCATCTGGATGTACCCGGTCGGGCAGACGTCCTTGCAGATGTGGCAGCCGATGCACTTGTCGTAATCGGTGTACACGTAGCGCCCGGTGGTCGCCTCCTTCTTCGGCACCCGCGCGACCGCGGTCTGCGGACAGTAGACGACGCAGTTGTCGCACTCGAAGCACTGGCCGCAGCTCATGCAACGCTTGGCTTCGGCGACGGCCTGGGCCTCCGTGAGCGCCTCGAGCCGTTCCTGGAAGTTGCCGAGCGCTGACTCCCGCGAGAGCGTGATCACGTTGCGCCGGTTGCGCGCGACGAAGCCGAAATGGCCGAGGAACAGCTCCTCGTGCGGGATCACGTAGCGATCCGAGCGGTTCTCGTAGTTGTGGATGCCGATGTTGGTGTGGTCGGTCCCGCGCAGCGGCTCGTGCGTCTCCTTGAACTCGAGACCCCGCTCGAGCATCTTGCGCATCAGGTCGAACACGTGCACGTCGACCTTCGGCCGCTTCTCCTGGTCCTCGCCGGCCAGGAAGCGCTCGATCCCGTCCGCAGCGATCGCGCCATGGCCGATCGCGGTGGTGAGCAGGTGTGGCCGCAGCACGTCACCGCCGGCGAAGGTACCCGGCTTGCCGGGCAGCTGGTAGTTCTTGTCGGTGACGATCGCGCCTTTGCCCGCGTCGAACTCCTCGAGCCCGGTGAAGTCGACGGCCTGCCCGATCGCCGAGACGATCAGGTCGGCGGGAATGTCCTCCTCGCTGCCCTCGATGTTCTTGATCTCGAGCTTGCCGCCGCTGAACTTCGCCTCGCAGCGCGCGACCGTGAGCGCGATTGCGCGCCCCTGGACGTCCTTCACCACCTTCACCGGCGCGAGGCCGCCGCGGATGCTGATGCCTTCCGCCAGCGCCTGCTCGATCTCGTGCTTGTTCGCCTGCATCTTGTCGACGCCGAAGATGGACGTCAGCGTCACCTCGGCACCCTGCTTGACCGAGACTTCGGCGACGTCGTGCGCCAGCTGTCCGGCGATCGCGAGCTCCGGAAAATCGGTGGCCTTGGCATGGCCGATGTGGCCGAGGCGCCGCGCCACCGTGGCGACGTCGATCGAGGTGTCGCCGCCGCCGATCACGACCACGCGCTTGCCGACGTGACGCAGCCGACCGTCGTTGAACGCCTTGAGAAACGCGGTCGCGGTGACGACGTTCGGCGCGTCGCCGCCGGGGGCCGGCAGCGGCCTGCCCGACTGGGCGCCCATGCCGAGGAACACGGCGTCGAAATCGCGGCGGATCTCCTCCATCGTGACGTCGGTGCCGACGCGGCACTTGAGGCGCAGCTTCACGCCGAGCTCGAGGATGCGGTCGATCTCGGCATCGAGCACTTCGCGCGGCGTGCGGAAGCCCGGGATGCCGTAGCGCATCATGCCACCGAGCGCCTCGTGCTCGTCGAAGATCGTGACCTCGTGGCCGTTCTTCGCGAGCTGGTAGGCGCAGGACATTCCCGCCGGACCGCCACCGATCACCGCGATCTTCTTGCCGGTGTGCGTCGCCGGCGCGGTGAACTTCAGCGCGTTCTGGTTCGCGTATTCGCCGAGGAAATGTTCGACCGAATTGATCCCGACGTGGTCCTCGACCTCGTTGCGGTTGCAGCCGGTTTCGCACGGGGCAGGGCAGACGCGGCCCATGACCGACGGGAAGGGGTTCGCCTCGGTCAGGCGCCGCCATGCGTACTCCTGCCAGCTCACGCCCGCCGGCGGCTTCTCGATGCCGCGCACGATGTTGAGGTAGCCACGGATGTCCTCGCCCGACGGGCAGCTGCCCTGGCAGGGGGGCGTCGACTGGACATAGGTCGGGCACTTGTGCGTCCAGCTCGCCTGGAAGATCTGGTCGCGCCACGACTTCCATTCGTGGTCGCCGTCGCGGTAGCGGCGGAACGTTAGCTTCTGCTCCTGCTGGGCCGGGGGGGTCGACATCGGGATTCTCCGTGGGGACTGCCTAGTGCTTGGGGCCGAGGCGGATCGCGGTGCTGACGAGCTGGTGCACGCCTCCCACCATGTTCATCTTGAAGCCGTAGTAGGGCAGGACCTTGGTGAACTGCGCCTTGCAGATCGCGCAGATCGTCGCCATGAAGTTGACGCTCTGGCCATCCGCAACTTCGCGCAGCGCCTCCATCCGCGGCAGCGCGCCCTTGACGCGCAGGTCGAGGAGCTCGTCGGTCAGGAGCCCGCCGCCTCCGCCGCAGCAGAACGTCTGCTCGTGCGTGGTGCCCGGTGCCATCTCGACGTACCTGTTCGCGACCGCGCGGATGATCGCGCGCGGAATCTCGAACTGGCCGCCCGGCGTGTCGCCCATGCGCGAGGCGCGGGCGACGTTGCACGAGTCGTGGAAGGTCACGACGCGGTGGTCGTTGGCCTCCTTGTCGAGCGTGAGCGCACCGCGCTGGATCAGGTCCCAGGTCAGCTCGCAGATGTGCGTCGGCTGCCGGTAGCGTCCGTCGAGCTGGCTTTGCAGCTGGCGCGCGAACGGATCGGTGCCGCCGGCGCCGATGCCGGCCAGGGTGTTCCACATGCTGTAGGCAACGCGCCAGGCGTGTCCGCACTCGCCGACCACGATGCGCTTGACGCCGAGCTCGAGCGCCGCCTCGCGGATGCGCAAGGCGATCTTCTGCAGCTGATCGTAGTTGCCGATGAACAATCCGAAATTGCCCGCCTCCGACGCGCGCGACGACAGCGTCCAGCGAATGCCGGCGGCGTGGAAGACCTTGGCATAGCCGATCAGGCTGTCGACGTGCGGCTCGGCGAAGAAGTCCGCCGACGGCGTGACCAGCAGCACCTCGGCGCCCTTTTCGTCGAGGGGGAACCGCACGTCGGCGCCGGTTTCTTCCTTGACGTCTTCTTCGAGTCCTTCGAGCGTGTCCAACAGCGCGGGTCCCGGCAGTCCGAGGTTGTTGCCGATCCGGTGGACCTTGCCGATGATCTCATTCGTGTATTTCTGCCCGAGCCCGGCCGCGTCCATGATTTCCTTGCCGGCCATCGTGATCTCTGCGGTGTCGATGCCGTAGGGACAGAACACCGAGCAGCGCCGGCACTCCGAGCACTGGTTGTAGTACGTGTACCACTGGTCCAGCACTTCCTTCGTGAGATCGCGCGCCCCGACCAGCTTCGGGAACAGCTTGCCGGCCAGCGTGAAGTGGCGCCGGTAGACGCTGCGCATCAGGTCCTGCCGGGCGACCGGCATGTTGATCGGGTCGCCGGTGCCGAGGAAATAGTGGCACTTGTCCGAGCAGGCGCCGCAGTGGACGCAGCTGTCGAGATAGACCTTGAGCGAGCGGTATTTGGTCGAGGAGCTCGCCCATCTTCCCGAGCGCGCGCTCCTGCCAACCCTCGCCGAGCTCGCCGGGGAAGCCCAGCGCCTGCTGCATCTTGTCGGTCGCCACGTACGGCTTCGATCCGGCCATCGCTCCGGGAGCGAGATCGGGCGGCGCCAGCAACGGGCGCAGCGGCGGTGCCTTGACGTCCGCGGCCATGATCAAGGTCCCCGATCGAGCCCGGCCGCCCACGGTGCGAGGTGGCGGTGCTCGCGCGGATCGTCGACCTGGTTGCGGGTCGGCGAGAAGAAGATCCCCGGCGCGTGCAGCAGCTTGCTGAACGGGAACACCAGCATCAGCAGCGCGACCAGCGACAGGTGCAGGTAAAGCGCCGCGTCGCCGGGCAGCGGCTGCCAGTCGAGGCGCATCAGTCCGAGGAAGAACGCCTTGACCGAGACGATGTCGGTGTGCGAGACGAACTTCATCATCAGCCCCGACGCCGCAATCGCGATCAGCAGCGCGAGCATCAGGTGGTCCGACGGCGTCGAGATGTAGCGCACCCGCGGGACGGTCACCCGGCGCAGCCAGAGGCCGGCGAGGCCGGCCGCCATCGCGAATCCGGCGTAGATCCCGAACGGCTGCACCAGCAGGACGAAACCCCACGCCGGCTGGGTGAAATACCGCAGGTGGCGCAGCAGCACCAGCAGCAATCCGGCGTGGAACAGAAAGCCGCAGGCCCAGGTCCAGAGGTTGCTCTTGAACAGGCTTTCGAACAGCACGACTTCCCGCAGCATCCGCAGCGCCACGCCGCCGCGGGTCACCGGGGCGGGCGTGGTCGGGATCTTGAGCGGCGCGGGGGTGCGCGCGTAGTCGTACACGCGCCAGCCGACCCCGATCGCGAACACTGCGGTCGCGAAATAGAACAGCAGCGCGAATACGACAGTCGCCGCGGTCATGGGTCCCGTTCCGGTCAGGTGCCCCCGACGCCTCCGCGGGCCGCGGACGCGTCGTGCGGGCGGTGCGCGGTCAGACGCAGCCGGTGGGCTTCGGCAGGCCGGCAATCTTGCACGCCTGCTTGGCCGGGCCGTAGGGGAACAGCTCGTACAGGTACTGGCTGTTGCCCTTCTCGGGGCCGAGCTGCTTGCCGATCGCCTTGGTCAGCACGCGAACCGCCGGCGCGATCTGGTACTCCTCGTAGTACTTGCGCAGGAAATTCACGACCTCCCAGTGGTTGGACGTCATGTCGACGTTTTCCAGCTTCGCGATGTGACCTGCGATGTCCTCGTTCCAGTCGGCAAGGTTGACGAGGTAGCCCTCCTCGTCGGTTTCGAACGTCTTGCCGGCGACTTCGATGGTGGACATGGGGATTCCTCCGGGGTAGTTATAGTAGGGATCAGAGCCAGGATTGGCAGTTGCGGTGCTCGGCGACGAGATCGACGAAGCCGCCGTAGTCGACGGTCGTCACGCCTTCGATCACCCGGTCGGCAACCGCACGCGCCTCGAGGTCGGGAAGGAGCGCGCAGATCTTGAAGCGCTGCAATGCCGCCTTCACCCGCGCCTCGACCTCGGTGCCCCGGGTCACGCCGTAAACGGCGTCCTCGATCAGCAGGATCGTTCCCGGCGCGGCGATGCGCAGGCAGGCGTCGAGCGATTTCCGCTCCAGCGGCGACTTGTTGACGATGTGAAGCATGGGTGCGAATCCGGTCAGAAAGACAGGACGACGTCCTGCTCGTCCATCAGCTTGCCGAGATCCTCGGCGGCGAGCACCGTCACGTCGACCAGCAGGTCGTCTTCGCTCAAGCCGCGCGCGGTCAGCGACTCGCGCTCGACGTAGAGCTTCTCGACGTCGTACCCCTCGAGCGCACGGTAGGTGGGCGAGAAGTTCTTGGTCTCGATGCCTTTGGTCTGCTGGCCCTTCTTCAGCTGGTAGACGCCGTCCTCGATGAAAACCAGCGAGACATCCTGCTCGAACGCCGCGGAGATCAGCACGACCTCGAGCGATTCGAGCGCGTACACCGTGCCGTAGGGCGCGGTGCGGTTGACGAACATGAATTTCTTGATGCTGCCAGCTTCTTCCGACATGACCGTCCTGCCTCAGTCGCCGAAGACCACCAGGCGGTCGGCCTGGATGCCGCTTTCGACCAGTTGTCCAAGCCCCGAAATCCGGAACCCCGGCGCGAGATTGTCGTCGCGGATCCCGCGCCGCAACGCCGCCGCGACGCAGACAACCAGGTCCACGCCGTGGTCCTGCGCGAGCTTCGACCAGCGGGTGACGATGTTGCGGTCGTCCTGCGGCGGCTCGGTCAGGCGCGTCGAGTTGTTCACGCCGTCGTGGTAGAAGAACACGCGGTGGATCTGGTGGCCCTTGGCGAGCGCAGCCTTGCAGAACAGGTACGCGGAGTCCGCGGCCTGGTGCTGGTAGGGCCCTTCATTGACGAGGATGCCGAACTTCATTCTCTGTGCAGACGGAAGCAGGTCAGAAACGGATGTGCGCCGACGCGTTCAGATTCACGCGCGCTCCGCGCCAGTCGTCGATCAGGTACTTGGTGAACGGCAGCCCGGTCTTCTCGAAGAAGCGCGGCCAGCCGATGCGTTCGACCCAGTCCGACAGCCGCTCCCACGAGCGCGCGTCGGCCTTGTACGCGGCGAGGATCTGCTTGACGATCGCCGAAACCTCGGGCCAGCGCGGCGGATTGTTCGGTATCCCGGCTGCGACCATCTTCATGAAAGTCGGCTTGGCGCGGGCATTGGAGTTCTTGCCGCCGACCCAGATCGCGAACTTGGAGTGCTCGGGGTCGTTGATCTGCATCGGCGGGCACGGCGGGTAGCAGGCGCCGCAGCAGATGCACTTCTTCTCGTCGACCTCGAGCGAGGGCTTGCCGTTGACCAGCGCGGGCCGGATCGCCGCCACCGGGCAGCGCGCGACGACGGCAGGGCGCTCGCAGACATTGGCGACGAGGTCGTGGTTGATGACCGGCGGCTTGGTGTGCTGGATGATGATCGCGATGTCGGCCTGTCCGCCGCAGTTGATCTCGCAGCAGGACGTCGACAGATGGACGCGGTTTGGCATCTGTTCGGTGCGGAACTCGTCGATCAGCTCGTCCATCAGCGCCTTGACCGCACCCGAAGCATCGGTGCCCGGGATGTCGCAGTGCAGCCATCCCTGCGTATGCGCGATCATCGACACCGAGTTGCCGGTGCCGCCGACCGGGAAGCCGTTCTTCTCGAGCTCCGCGATCAGCGGGGCGACCTTGTCGGCGCTCGACACCATGAACTCGATGTTCGAACGGATGGTGAACCTGACGTGGCTCTCGGCGAACCGGTCGGCGATGTCGCACAGCTTGCGGATCGTCGCGACGTCCATCTGCCGCTGTGTGCCCGCGCGCACCGACCACACCTCGTCGCCGGAGTGCGAGACGTGGTGCAGCACGCCCGGACGCGGCCGGTCGTGATACTTCCAGTTGCCGTAGTTCGCCGCGAACTTCGGATGCAGGAACGGCCGGTTGTCCGGCACGCCGCTCTCGATCGCCCGGCGCATCTGGGGTTGTGCCATGCTCGTCTCCTCAGGCGACCTTCTTCGCGGCGTTTATCTTCGCGACTTCCTCGTCCCAGCCGTCCATCCGCACGTACGGATTGGTCCGCGGCGACGACACCATGTTCGGATCGATCGGGATCTCCAGCGCCTCGAGGAAATTCACGATGCCGATGCGCTCGATCATCTCGCCGGTGCGCTCGTGCTCGAGCGCGTTCTCGGCGAAGAAGTCGATGATCTTCTGGCCGAGCTCGACCAGCTTCTCGCGGTCCTCGTCGCTCTCGAGCTTCATGAACGGCACCACGACAGTGCCCATCAGGTCGCCGATCTTCAGCGTCCGCTTGCCACCGACCAGGATGGTCGCCCCCTTGTCCTTGCCCGGGGCGAGCGCGCCGGTCATTACGTTGATGCAGTGCATGCAGCGGACGCAGTCGCGGTTCTCGATCTCGAGCGCGTGGGTATCGTTCAGCGCCACCGTCGACACCGATGCGCCGGGCTTCAGGTCCTTGATCTCCTTCAGCTGGATCGCCTTGGTCGGGCAGCGCGCGACGACGTCGTTCACGAGTTCGTTCATGCCGTGCTTGGCGAACCATTTCTTCGCCAACGCGTCGTCGGTGCGGATGTTGTCGCGCCAGGTGCCGATGACAGCCATGTCGGCGCGCTGGATCGAGTTCATGCAGTCGTTGGGACAGCCGGAGAACTTGAACTTGAACTTGTAGGGCAGCGAAGGCCGGTGGATGTCGTCCAGGAAGCTGTTGATCACGGTCCGGTGCGCGGTCGCCTCGTCGTAGCACGACTGCTCGCAGCGCGCGGCGCCGACGCAGGACATCGAAGTTCGGACCGCGGGCCCCGCGCCGCCCAGGTCGAAGCCGAGCTCGTTCAGCTCGTCGAACGCCTTCTGGACGTTTTCGCTGGTCGCGCCCTGGAACATGATGTCGCCGGACTGGCCGTGGAAGGCAATGAGGCCGGAGCCGTGCCGCTCCCAGATGTCGCACAGCTGGCGCAGCACCTCGGTGTTGTAGTGCATGCCGGCCGGTGGCATTACCCGCAGGGTGTGGAACTCGGCCGCATCGGGGAAGATCGGCTTGCCCGCTTCGTCCTTGAGCTCGGTGAAGCGCGGAATGATGCCGCCGCCGTAGCCGAACACGCCGACCGTACCGCCCTTCCAGTAGCCCTTGCGCGTCCGGTACGAGGTCTCGAGCTGACCCAACAGGTCGACGACATAGTCCTTGTCCTGCGCAAGGCGCTTCAGCCCGGTGACGAAGCTTGGCCACGGACCGCTCTCGAGCGCGTCGAGCATCGGGGTCGGATGCATCTGCTTTGCCATGTTTGCCTCCTCGCTTTGCCCCGGGGCAACAGCCATACCGGGTACTGCCTGAGCCGGAAATGCCGGCGTCACCGCGGCGCTGTCGTCGCGCCTCGTCGGGTCGTCCAAGCATGATACGGCGGCCGGATGCGCCCGCCTTGACTTGGGACAAGGAGGCCATCGTAGCGCTACCCGCAGGATGGACCGCCATCCCCACGCGCAACTACGGTAAATAAGCCAGATGACGGAGAATGGAAACTACCCAAAAGGGTATCGTGGATACCCCACGTTGGCTATGGACGCAATGCGCCCGATACTCGCTCAATACCGGTTCGTGTCAGGCAGGGGCCCGCGCGGACCCGGCGCGGCGCAAAATGACCGGCCTCGCCACGGCGGCGGGAGGCTTCGGCCCGACCGGCCGGCGCCATCCGTCCCGCCCGACCGGCGGTCTTCGACTCGAGTGCCGCGACCATGCCGAACATCACGAATCTGCAACGCTTCAGGGTGCCGCTGGGCGGCCAGGAGATCGAGCTGGCGGAGGTCGTGCACGACGCCGGCGGCATGCCGCTGCTGCGTGTGCGCATCCGCGAAAAGAGCCGGTTCACCATCTTCGAGGTCGACCCGGTCACGGCGCGCTCGTGGGGAGAGGCAATGCGCGACTGGGGTGCGTCGCGCCAGCCGGAACCCGAGCCCGACGAGGCCGGCTGAGCGACGGTTGCGGGCAGGTCGCGGGCAGTGCCGCGACGGGAGCGAGGACAGGCTTTGAACGACAACGACGTGCGCGT
The DNA here is from genome assembly GCA_963734515.1 of uncultured beta proteobacterium. Classification (GTDB taxonomy): domain Bacteria; phylum Pseudomonadota; class Gammaproteobacteria; order Burkholderiales; family Casimicrobiaceae; genus VBCG01. The sequence goes on from CAVTHP010000010.1 coordinate 29,679, forward strand.
GACCGACGTCGTGTTCGCGCTGGCGGGAACGAGCCTGCCTGCGGATCACGCGTACGCGCTCTGGCGCGAGATCGTCCGCTGGCTGCCGTGGCTCGAGAACGAGCCCGCGGCCGGAATCCATCCACTGCGTGCAGCGCCGGGGACCGGGGACAGCGTACTGCTTGCCCGGCGGGCCAAGCTGGTGCTGCGGGTGCCGCGGGAGCGCCTGCCAGAGGCTGTGGCCCTCGCCGGCCGCAGCCTCGCGATCGGGACGGGCCTCGAGGTCGGTGCGCCGGTCGAGCGACCGTTGCTCCCGTGGCCAACGCTGAAGGCCGAACGGGCCGCGCTAGGAGTCGCGGACGAGGTGGTGTTCGGCGACGAGGTCGCCGGCTGGCTGGCCGGGCAGGGCATGCGTTGCCAATACATCACCGGCCGCCGGCGCGCGCAGCGGGCCGGGGACCGCGACATCGAAGGCTATAGCGTGGTGCTGCACGGGCTGCGCCCGGAAGAATCCCTGCGCATCCAGTGCGAGGGCATCGGCGCCGACCGCGCGCTGGGCTGGGGAATCTTCATCCCACACAAGTCGATCGCGGCGGTAGCGTGATCGCACGGCGGGGCACTGTGACAGCCCGCCCCAAACGGCGGATGATCGGCAAAGGAGGCGGATGATGGGTTATGTGGTGGGAGGAGCGGAGCTTGCGACGGACGCGGACGGTTTTCTGGTCGAGCCCGATTTCCGCGACGAGGTCGTGGTTGCGATTGCGGCGTCCGAGGGCATCGAACTGACCGATGCGCACTGGGAGGTGATCCGCCACCTGCGCGACGAGTACCAGACCCATGGTCACACGCCGAACTTCCGCAACATGCTGAAGGGCTTCCAGGCTATCCGGCCCGAGGCCGACAGCCAGTACATGTACAGCCTGTTCCCGATGGGTCCGGCAAAGCAGGCGGCAAAGGTCGCAGGGCTGCCGCAACCCTACGGCAAGGGGGGCTACTGACGCCGGGGCGAGCGACCTCGTCCTGGCAGGAGCACGCGCATGACCGACGATTCGAACCCGCGTCCGCACATGACGCTGGACATGCGGGGCACGAGCTGCCCCGCCCCGCTGCTCGGCGCGAAGAAGCTCGTCGACGACATGAAGACGGGCGAAGTGCTGATGCTGCTGTCCGATTGCCCGGGAACGCAGGACGACCTGTTCTCCTGGGTCAAGTACACCGACAACCACATCGCGCGCACCGAACGCCTGCCCGACGGCAGTCACGCCTATTACATCCAGCGCGGTCGCTCGGAACGCCGCGAAGCGAATGCGACCCTCGACCTGCGCGGCAGCGTGTGTCCGGGGCCCATCGTCGAGGCGAAGAAGCTGCTGAACGGCATGGGTGCCGGCGAAACGCTGAAGCTCGTCAGCAATTGTCCGGGCATCGTTGCCGACGTGGCGGACTGGGCGAAGGCGACGGGACTCAAGCTCCTCGACACCGAGGAGATCGGCCCGGGCGAGCACGTGTTCTACATCGCCAAGTCCTGAGGATGCGCGTCAAGAGCCGCTGGTTCAAGCCGCAGGCGCCCAAAGGCGCGGCGGAGATTGCCGGTGCCGCCGCCTTCATCGTGTTCCGGATCGCGCAGAACGCCCTCAAGAACATGCGCAAGGCGAAATTCGAGCTGCCGGCGGGTCCGCAGTACTTCGCGTTCCTGTCCGAGTTCCTCGTGTTCCTCACGCTGTGCGCCGACCGGATCGCCTGGCGTCGAGGCGACGAGGCGTGGCGCGTGGAATTCACGACGGCGCTCGCCAACCGCGTCGGCCAGTATGTCGCCGACAACGAGGCCGATCTCCTGGAGACGGCGTCGCCCGAAGAATGCAAGCGGCGTTACATCGCGCTGGTCAATGCCCGGTCGCCCGACTACGCCGAATGCGGATTCGACGAAAACGGGCCCGACTACTCGTTTCTGCGCTGCCTCGGGCACCGTGTCGCCGAGGTGATGGAGGAGGACGAATGGACCTGGGCGGTGCCGCAGGTGATCGATTGCGAGGCGCCCGAGGCCGTCGAGACTCTCCAGAGGGCGATGGCGGGTCTGCTCGACACGACCCCGCGGCCGGCGCGCAGCAGCACCATCGGGCTGGGCGAATGAGCCGAGGGCAGAGACAGAAGACGCGCCGGGGGCGGCGGTGGCCACGGCGCTGATCGGCCCCGTGCGGACCGAAAACCCTTTCGATCCCGACAACGAGGCCGGCTACCGGCGCTGGCGGGAGGCCAAGCTCGCGCGCGCGCCGGCAAGCCTGGCGGCGTTGACCGTCGAGATCCGCGATCCAGGCGCGATCACCGACGCCGAGCATGAGGCAATGCTGGCGCGTTGCCGCGCCGCGAACATGGTGGTCTACGCAAGCGAGCGCACGGATGCCTGCAAGGACATCCCGCAGCGACTCGGCGCGCGCTTCGGCCTCGTCCGGCTCGATCGCAACTGGCTGGCCGACGACGACGGGGTGAGCCAGGTCACGGTCGCCGACGCAGCCGCAGCCGGGCGAGGCGAGTACATCCCCTACACCAACCGCCCGATCCGCTGGCACACCGACGGCTACTACAACCCGCCGGGACGGGAGATCCGCGCCATGCTGCTGCACTGCGTTTCGCGCGCCGGGGAGGGCGGATCGAACCGGCTGCTCGACCACGAACTCGCGTACCTGATGCTGCGCGACACGGATCCGGCGCACGTGCGCGCGCTGATGCTGCCCGACGCGATGACGATACCGGCGCGTCTCGACGACGACCGCGTCGCGCGTGCGGCGCAGACGGGACCGGTGTTCTCGGTCGATCCCGAGCACGGTGCGCTCCACATGCGCTACACCGCGCGCACCCGCAGCATCGAATGGAAACAGGAGCCCGCGGTGCAGGCCGCGCTGGCGGCGCTCGAACGGCTGCTGGCGGCCGAATCTCCGCACATCCATCGGGTGACGCTGGGGCCCGGCATGGGAGTCCTGTGCAACAATATCCTGCACGATCGCACCGGGTTCGTCGACGACCCGGATCGCCCGCGGCTCCTCTACCGGGCCCGCTACCGCGACCGCGTCGAGGGGACGTGAGCGTCGATGGCGAGCGACCCCCGGACCTCGCGACTCCGATGAGGGCGGATGATGACCCAGTGGCTGACGCTCTCGCGCGCGGCTCGCCTGATCGGGGTGTCGCGCGGCGCGCTGCAGCGGCAGGTCCGCGAAGGATCGCTGCCGTCGAACGACGGCCTGGTCTCGATCGAGGGCCTGCTGCGACTCTATCCGGAGTTCAGCGTCGAGGGCTCGGGCGCATTCGAGCGCGTCGCGCGGATCAAGAACGAAGCGTTCGGCCGCCGGGTGCAGGAGCGCGTGCTCCCGTCGCAGGAAGTGCTGGCGCAGCGCCTTTACGCGCAGTCTCGCGAGCTCGCCGACGCGCAGCGGCACCTTTCGCGCTATCACGAACTGGTCATCGACCTGCAGGCGCGACTCGACGCGGTCGTGGCGACAGCGCCACGCGCCGATCTCGATCTGCTTCGCGTCGCCTTCGCGCGCGGCCTCGCTGAAGTCCTCGCCACCGAATCCGCCGACGCCCTCGCGATCATGGACGACATGCTCAAGGTGGTCTCCGCTCACGTGAAGGTTCGCCCGAGCGGCCACGAGTTCTTCGTCGACGGCCGCGACACGCTGCTGCAGGCCGGCCTCAAGGCGGGGCTGAATCTCCCCTATGGTTGCGGCAACGGCACCTGCGGCCTGTGCAAGGCGCGCGTGGTGTCGGGCGCGGTGACGAAAGTGGCGCCATTCGATTACCGGCTCTCGGAGGCGGAGCGTCACCAGGGTTACACGCTGCTGTGCGCGCATTCGGCGGGCTCGGGCGAGATCGTCATCGAGACGCTGGAGGCTGGCGGCCCCGGCGAGATCCCGGAGCAGGAGATCGAGCTGCGCGTGCGGCAGGTTCAGGCGCTGGCAGGCGATATGCTGCTCGTGCACGCCCAGACGCCGCGTTCGACCCGGCTGCGCTTTCTCGCCGGACAGAGCGTAACGCTCTACGGCAGCGGCCGACGGCCTCGAGGCTCAAGGCGTCTACCCGATCGCGAGCTGCCCCTGCGACGATCGCAACCTGCATTTCCACGTCGCGCGCGACGAGCGCGACGCGCTGGCGAGAGATGTTCTTCAGCGGTGCGCTGCGGGCGGGCGACACGTTGCGGCTCTGGGGGCCGACCGGCGATTTCGTGCTTGCCGAGAGCGAACGGCCGCTCTCGTTCATCGCCTGCGATACCGGCTTCGCGCCGGTGAAAAGCCTGATCGAGCACGCGATGGCGGGCCAGGACGTCGAAGCGATATCGCTCGACTGGCTTGCAACCCGCCCCGACCGCCACTACCTGTCCAACCAGTGCCGGGCCTGGGCCGCGGCGTTCGAAGGGTTTCGCTATGCCGCGCACGCCGATCGCGATCCGGCGCAGGGGGCCCGGCACCTGGTCGAGGCGCTGGCAGCCGAGCTGCCGCTCGCGTCCCGCGACGTGTACGTCGCCGGCCCCGGAGGCGTTCGTCGAGGCGGCGGCGACGGCCCTTGGCAACGCAGGCGTCCCGGACGTGCAGATCCGGACCACCGTGGTCTGAAAGCGACGGAGACACGATGACCGAACGCAAGATCGTCCCGATCATTCCGGCTCCGGCCGCGGGCGGCGACTGCAGCGGTGCGGAGCCGTTCGCGCTGATGGTGCTGGGCGACAGCATGGAGCCGGAGTTCGTGGAGGGCGAGGTGATCGTCGTGGAGCCCGAAGGGCTTGCGACCGACGGCTCGTACGTCGTCGCGCAGGTGGACGACGAGTGGACTTTCCGCCAGCTCACGCGGGCCGCGGAATGCTGGCGCCTGACCGCGCTCAATCCCGCCTATCCGCCGGTGGATCTGGCGGATCTCACGCCGATCCGCGGCGTCGTGATCCAGAAAAGCAAGCCAGGGCGCAGGCGCGCGTTGCGGCGCTACGTGGACTGAACCCGGCTGCAGCCGACATCCGAGGGGACCGTGCCTTATTTCATCTATCGAGTGTTTCCGTTCCGCCGCTTCGAGCGCGTGGAAGTCCTGCCCGCATTCGCCGCCGCGTCGGCGCGCGCGAAGGCGCTGCGCGCCGACGCGGGGCGACCGGCCGATTGCACGATCAAGGTCGTGTTCGCGGAGACCGAGCAAGATGCCGAGAATCTGTTGACCCAGGTCCGCGAACCGACTCCGGGCCTGGTCGGTGACGAGTGACGTGGGTGGCGACGCGCGGGTCGCAGCATGGATGAAGCCGCATACCGGGCGGCGCGCGGTGCCGCAGCACCGCAGCCCTGCGTCTTCGAGAAGGCGATGCTCGCGCGTTGCGCGACCTGCGAGCGGGCGCTGCGTCACGCGCTGGCCGAGCGCGAGGCCATCGACTGCGCCTCGCCGACCGCGCGGATCAACTGCGCGACCGTGGCGGCGCTGCTGCGCGAGCGCGCAGCTTTCGCCCTCAAGCTCGCGCCCGACGCTCCACTGACGCACGCCGTGGCGATGAAGCTGCAATGCGGCGGACTCAAGGGAATCGTCGCCGCCGGCGGCGACGCCGACGTGCACCGCGCGCTTGTCGCGGCACAGGCGCGCCACGGCAGCCTTTCCGACCTGCCCTGGGGGGAGGTGGTGGCCGCGGTCGTCGCCTGGCAAAGTCGCCGCCGCGCCGGAGCCGTCGCAATGAGCGGTCCTGCCACGGCGCTGCCCCGCTCGGATTTCGACCGCCTGGTCGAGGCGGTGCAGGCGAACTGCCACGTCAGCGATGCACGGCACGCGCGCAACATGACGATGTGCACCTACCTGATGGAAATGCGCGAGCTCTATCGTTGGGAGCGCGGCATTGCGCTGACCGCAGCGTTGCCGCGCGCGGACGTCGGCACCTGGCTCGCCGGTCGGGAGGCGCTGTGGGCATCGCTCGAAGACGCTGACTACCGGCCGCTGCCGCTGGATGACGGCGAGATCGATCCTTTCGACACCGCAGCCGCGAATGCCGTGCTGCAGCCGCACGCACTCGTGTACGGCGCCGGGGTCGGCCGCTTCGGCAAGCCCCAGTTCTTCCTCGGGGCCTTGAGCCACCAGGAGCGACGCGGCGAATGTCCGTCCTGGTCTCCGCCTGCGAGCATGCGCGCGACCTCGCGCCCGCGCCCGCGGCTTCACGCGGGGGCACGATCTACGTGCGCCTCGAATCGCTGCGGCGCGTGCTGTGGGAAAAGGCCGAGGCCTGGTCGGGCCGGCGAGCGGACGGTGCGCTGGCCGATGCGCTCGAGGCGCATGGCTACGCCGAGAATCCGCTGGCCGCGCTCACGCGGATGGCGGAGGGCGAGGTCGAGACGCTGATCCTGCACGAACTGGGCGAGCACGAAGCGGGGCGCCGGCTTGGCCCGCGGTGGGAGACGATGCTCGGCCGCCTCAACCGGCGCCGCCCCGAGCTCTTCGTCCGCGCGGTGCGGGACCATCTCGCCGACTGCCTCGTCACCCTTCCGGCACTGCTCGCGCGAGACACGCCGGCGTCGATCCATTTCTGGTTCGCCAATCTCGACGGCATGCGCCGCGAGCTCTTTCCCCGGATCGTCACGGCCTACCAGGCATGGCGCGACGGCGATCCTGGAACTGCGCTGGCCGCCGCGGTCGACGCCGGGGTCCGGCACTGGGCAGACGTGTGCGCAGAGGTTCTTGTCCGCGCCGCCTCGGACGCGAGCGCAGACGAGGCCGAGTCGGCCGTCGACGCCCTGGCACTGCGCGCAGGCGACGCGCCTGTAGCAGGCGCTACCGATTCGTCGACCGCCGCCCGGGTAGCCGGCGACGCATCACCAGGAACCACGCCGCAGGAATCACCAGAAGGGAAAGCAGGGGCGCGGTGACCATCCCGCCCACCATGGCCGCGCCGAGGCGAGGCGTTCCTGCGCCGACGCGAACCGTCACACACGGTCCTTGCACCGGCAGCGACTCAGCGCAGCAGCAGGTAGCCGACGAGCGTGGCGAACAGCAGGAACGGCAACGAGTAGGCGTGGAACGAAAGCCACGCGCGACGGTCGCCCGACAGGCGCAGCGCGATCAGGTTGGCGAGTGATCCGAGCATCAGGCCGAAGCCACCGACGCCCACCGCATGGGCGATGACGCGCCAATTCTGCGAATACTCGGCGAGCGCGATCGCCGCGGGCACGTTGCTGACGACCTGCGACGCCGCGATGCCGGCGAAATAGAGATGCTGCGGCACCCCCAGGTCGAAGGTCGCGACCCATGCGCGCACCTGCCCGATGTTGGCCAGCGTTCGCAGATCGACGAACATCAGCACGAACACCAGCAGCAGGCCCCAGTCGATCTCGCGCAGCAGCCGCCGCCGCAGGCCCGCGAAGATCGCGACCACGCCGGCCAGGGCCCAGCCAACGTGGTGCAGATCGGTCAGCACCAGAAACGGCGCGAACAGCAGCAGTGAAGCAACCAGCAGCACCAGGTCGAGTGCCGCGGTGTTCGCATCGTCGCGCACGCGTATCCGATGCGCGGGAAAGGCCCATGCCGTCAACGCGACCAGTGCCAGCATCAGGACCGCCACCAGCGGCAGCATCGCGGCGACGAAGCCGGCGAACGAAACCCCCCATTGCTGCCACAGGAAGATGTTCTGTGGATTGCCGATGGGCGTCAGCGTCGACCCGACGTTGACCGCGAGCGCCTCGAACACGACCAGCCGCGTCGAGGGCAGGTGGGCGATGCGCGCGAGCCCAAGCGTCAGCGGAACGACGACGAACAGCGCGACGTCGTTGGTCAGCACCATTGACAGCAGCGCCGCGGCGGCGACAAGGCCCAATGCCGCAGCGCGCTCGGAAGTCACCCTCTCGATCAGCCAGTGGCCGAGCCGCTGCAGCGCGCCGCTGGCCTCGACCCCCTTCGTCAGCAGCAGCAGGCCGGCCAGGGCTGCGATGGTCGGCCAGTCGACGCGCGACGGGTAGCTCGCGACGCGGCCGGGGGCGAGCAAGGTCAGGACCGCGAGTGCGGTAACGAGACCGAGAAAGAAGCGGTCGCTGCGCAGTGCGCGCAGCGATGGGGGAATCCAGGAATCGACTTCGCGCAGCAGTGGCTCGCGTTCCTCCTTCATGCGCGATGGGCGCCGGCGGCGAGGTGGGGTGGGAATGGGACGATCATCGCACAGTCAACGGGTCCCGCGTCCGGAGCGCGGCTTGATCCCCGTCAAGGCGGATTGCGGGTGGAACGGTAACGTCGTCGCATGCTTCCGCGCAATCGCTGGTTCATTGCCGCTGCGCTGGCCTACGCGCTGCTGGGCGGGTTGCTCGGGCTCGCGTGGCTGGCGTTTCCCGGCGAGCTCCCGGCACTTGCGCTGCGCGCGCACGCCCACCTGATGCTGGTCGGTTTCGTGGGCATGATGATCTTCGGCATCGGCCTGCACGTGTTGCCGCGGTTCACCGGACGAACGCTGTACTCGGAGCGCCTCGCCGACGTGCAGTTCGCCCTCGCCAATCTCGGCCTGCTCGCGATGGTCTCGGGCTGGCTCGCCGGTGCCCCGGTCGCCGCCGTCACGGGAGGCGCGCTGCTGTGGGCAGGCTTCGCCCTCTTTGCGATCAACGTCGTCGCGACGGTGCGCCCATGGGCGCGGCGGGGGTAGGATTGGTGCAAGCGCCGTCCGGACGTCGGCAAAGGACCTGAGCGATGGCGGAGTACAGCGGCTGCGAGCTGCCCGAAGACCTCTGGTACGACCTCGACTACCTGTGGGCACGTCCGGGCGAGGACGGGACGTTCACGCTGGGGATGACGGATCCCGCGCAGACGATGGCCGGGCGGGTCGTGGCCGCGACCTTCCGCAAGGTCGGCACCTACCGCAAGGCCGGGCGCAGCGTCGCCACGCTCGAGTCGGGCAAATGGGTGGGCGGCGTGCCCGCACCGTTCGACGCGACGATCGAACGCATCAATCCCGTCGTCGAAGCCGATCCCGGCCTGGTCAACGTCGCCCCCTACACCGACGCGTGGCTGGTCGTGTTGCGTCCCGACAATATTCAGGACGCCTATGCGCGCCTCAAACGCGGCCCGGAAGCGATCGAGGCACTGAAGGCATGGATCGACAAGTACCGGCTGCAGTGCATGCGCTGCACGCAATGACGACGCGCGTCCAGCTGCTGGTATCCGAATGGTGCGTTCCCTGTCGCGGCGCGGAGGAGGTGTGGCGCGCGGTCGCACGGAAGAAGGACATCGCGTTCGAGGTTCTGGACGTGGGCCAGCCGGAGGGCAGGACGATCGTCGCGAGACTTGGCGTGAAGACCGTACCGTCGACGGTCATCGATGGTGCGCTCAGGCACCTCGGCGTCCCGTCGATCGGGGAAGCCACCGACCTCGTCGCCGCAGCGCCCGACCGCACTGCGGCCGTCGTGGAATCGCATTACGTCGGACTGAGCCTCGAGACGACGAGCGCGTGGGCGATCGCGTCGGCGGCGATCTATCTCGTGCTTTCCGGAGTCGCCCTGGTGCTCGGTGGCGGCCTCGCAGGCGATCCGCCCTGGCGCGCCGCCGCGGTGCATGCGTACGGAATGGGATTCGTCGCCTTCGTCGTTTTCGGCCTGGGCGAGCACCTGCTGCCGCGCTTCACCGGCGCGCCGATCCGCGGCGCCGGCGTGGCCTGGATCCAGTTCGGACTGGTGCACGCCGCGACGCTGCTGATGGTCGCGGGCTTCCTCGTCGACCGGCGCGGGCTCGCGCTCGTCGGAGGCATCGCTGCGTCGGGCGCTTTCGCCGTCTTCGCTTGGCGTCTCGTGCCGGTGCTGCAGCATCGCGGCGACGTCCGGGGGCCCGGCTGACGCTCGCTCGGCGACCGGTCGCATGCGCCCCCTGCGTTCGGCGCCCGGCGTTGACCGGCGCGCGCGAACCCGTGATACTTTCCTGCGGCTTCGACCGGGGGCGTCGTCGGCGACGTCCGGTCGATCATCTGGACAAGGGAGAAAAAGATGAAGTTGAACGCGACATTGGGCCTGCTGTCGGCAGCCGTGCTGCTCGCGAGTTGCGCGACGGACCAGACGTCGATGAAAATGGGTTCCGAGGATGCCAAGACGACCGCCACCGGCTCGGCAGGCGGCGCGGCCAGCACCAACGCCAACACGCAGCTCGAGAAATGCGACAGGCCCTACGGCACGATCGCGATGGTCGAGGACCAGTCCGCGGAGTGGTACATCCGCCTGACGCGCGATTACCAACTGACGTCGACGATCCCGGTGCTGCGCCTGCTGGTCCAGCAGTCCAACTGCTTCGTCGTGGTCGAGCGCGGCCGCGCGATGGCCAACATGCAGCAGGAGCGCGCGCTGCAGCAGTCGGGCGAGTTGCGGGCGGGCAGCAGCTTCGGCAAGGGCCAGATGGTGTCGGCCGACTATTCGCTGACCCCGTCGATCACCTTCAGCGCCAAGAACACGCAAGGCGTGGGCGGGGCGCTCGGCGGACTGGGCCACGGTCTCGGTATCCTGGGCGCGGTCGCCGGTGGATTCCACCAGAACGAGGCATCGACGATGCTGCTGCTGACCGACAACCGGTCGGGCGTGCAGGTCGGCGCGGCCGAAGGCAGCGCGGCCAAGGTCGACTTCGACGTCGGCGCAGTGCTGTTCGGCGGCTACGCCGGCGGCGGAATGGGTGCATACAGCAATACGCCGCAGGGCAAGGTCATCGTCGCGGCCTTCACCGACTCCTACAACCAGCTCGTGCGCGCCGTGCGCAACTACGCGCCGCAGACCATGGGCAACGGCCAGGGGCTCGGGACCGGAGGCAAGCTCGGAGTCGAGGGCGCAGCGGCCCCAGGTCCGGTGGCGACGCACATGTCGGTCGCCGACGCCCAGCGCAAGCTAGCGGCCCTCGGTTACCAGCCCGGCCCTGCCGATGGCGCGATGGGTGGGCATACGGCCCTGGCACTGCGCGCATTCCAGAAGGACCACAACCTGGCGATCACCGGGAGACTCGATCCGGCAACGATCGCCGAGCTGGCGAAATGAGCGGTCGCTGATCCGCCGGATTCCGAACGGCGAATGGGCGAGGGCGCGGCGCCGTGGTCGGGCGCCGCGCGCATTCGTGCAATGCATGACCGGGCCGCCTTCCGGGCGCGGCTTGCGGAAGGAGTTCCATTGCCCCGACCCATCCTCGACCCGGCGCGCATCCATCCGGCGATCCGCGACAAGATCGCAAGCCGCCATGTCGACATCATCGGCGAGGTCGAGGCCGCGGTTGCCGGCAGCGACGTCGTCGTCGTCGGAATGGCCCAGAACCCGCACTGCAGGCGCGCCCGCAGCGCGCTCGACAGGGCAGGGGTCCGGCATCGCTACCTCGAGTACGGCAGCTACCTCGGCCAGTGGCGCCGGCGCAACGCCCTCAAGATGTGGACGGGCTGGCCGACGTTTCCGATGGTGTTCGTCAAGGGCGTCCTGGTCGGCGGTGCCAGCGATCTCGCGCGGTTGATCTCGAATGGCGAATTGCAGCGAATGCTGTCGACGCCGGCGTGATCCGGCAACTTCCGCCGCGCGTCGCTGCCGCATGGTTCGCAAGGCGCGGCAATGAAGCTGGCGGGGCGGGTACACTCGCCCCCTTGCGCAACGCATGACAGGGTGAACGGTGGAAAAGCGAACGCTGGGGCAGGGTCTCGAAGTGTCGGCGATGGGGCTGGGCTGCATGGGCATGTCGGACTTCTACGGAGGACGCGACGATGCCGAGGCAACGGCGACGATCCATCGCGCCATCGACCTCGGCATCACGTTCTTCGACACCGCGGACATGTACGGTGGCGGGCGCAACGAGGAGCTGCTCGGCAAGGCGATTCGTGGCCGGCGGACGCAGGTGATCATCGCCACCAAGTTCGGCAACGAGCGCAATCCCGACGGAACCTTCAAGGGCGCCAACGGCAAGCCCGAATACCTGCGCCGTTGCTGCGAGGCGAGCCTGAAGCGCCTTGGCGTCGACGTCATCGACCTCTATTACCAGCACCGGGTCGACCCCGACACCCCGATCGAGGACACGGTCGGCGCGATGTCCGACCTGGTGCGCGAGGGCAAGGTGCGCTGGCTCGGCCTGTCCGAAGCCGCGCCCCAGACCATCCGTCGCGCCCACGCGGTGCACCCCATTGCCGCGTTGCAGTCCGAGTATTCGCTGTGGAGCCGCGAGCCTGAAGGCGTGATCCTGCCGACCTTGCGTGAACTCGGCATCGGCTTCGTGCCGTACAGCCCGCTGGGCCGCGGCTTCCTGACCGGGCAGATCAAGCGCATCGAGGATCTCGAGGCGGACGACTACCGGCGCCACTCGCCGCGCTTCCAGGGTGAGAACTTCCAGAAGAACCTGCACCTGGTCGACGAGATCAATTCGATCGCGTCCGACAAGGGTTGCGCGCCGGCGCAACTGGCGCTGGCATGGGTGCTGGCGCAGGGCAACGACATCGTCCCGATCCCGGGAACCAAGAAGCGGAAATATCTCGAGGTGAACGTCCGCGCGCTCGAGGTCGAGCTCACCGCCAGCGATCTCGCGCGCATCGATCGCGTGATCCCACCCGGCGCCGCATCCGGCGAGCGCTACGCACCCGCCGCGCTGCGGGCAGTCAATCGCTGACCGAACGCGCTTCCAGGCGACTTCCGGTCCTGATCAGGCCGCAGGAACGCCGACGGGCGCTACAAGCGCCTCGAGTCCGATCGACTCGTCGAGACTGCCGTTCAGCCAGTCGAGCGCGCGCGCAAGACTTGCCGGCAGCGCGTGGCGCGCTACTTCAATTGCTCGAGCGTCACCTCGTAGACCTTGCGGGCCGCGTCGTATTTGACGCTGTAGGCCGAAGGATAGGCACCGGCCTTGCTGTAGGAGGCCGGCCGCGCCAGCGGGGCGGCGAACGACGGCTTCGACTTCAGGAATGCCAGCGTGGCCATCGGCTCGAGGAAGGTCTGCTGCTTGTCGTAGTAGCCGTAGATGAACGTCGCCGTGAACGGCTTGCCGTGGAATTCGGGCGACGCCGGATCGATCGCGTGCACGCCCATCTGGGGAACTGCCGTGCCGGGCGGCAGGATGTAGCCGGTGGGCATCAATTCGGCAGCCGGCTGCTGGCTCGGGTCGCCCGAAGCGTTCTCGTCCTTGAAGGCCACCTTCATCTGCTCAGCCTGGCTCACGAGGTAGAAATGGAAATCGAAATGCGGCACGTCGTAGACATGCGACGGCGGATGACCGGCGGACTCCCAGTTGATGACGACGTGGTCGACGACCGTCCCGGGCCCTTTGGTGGGCATCGGCAGGGAATAGGGGAAATCGGGGTCGCCACCTTTGGCCGCCTTGGGCAAGCCGTCGAGCATGCCCGGCGTGAAGACGATGCCGATCGACGCCAGCTTGCCGGCGGCATCGCTGCGGACGACCGTATGCGCCGTCCCATGGCCGATGCGTACTGCCTTGCCCACGTAGGTCGCAGGCTTGCCCTGTGCAAACGCCGGTCCCGCGATCAGCGCACCGGCGAGCGTCGCAAGAACGAGGAATGGGCTCCAGCGAGCCCGCATGCAAGTACGAATCATCTTTCGCTCCCCTGTTGGGCCCGGTCGAGCCCGGGCGTCGTGCCGGAACGCTCCAATGCATGCGTCCCGGCGTTTTCAGCGCCCGCGATGGTCGCACAACTTCGCCGCATTTGCATCACCGAACCAATCACGCCCATCGAGTGACGGACAGGGGCCCGGCGCCCCGCAGCTTCGGCATCGTCGCTTGTAGAATGCGCGAAACCGTCGAACGAACGAAAATCGAGCGCAATGAAGACCGAAGCGGCGCCAACATCAATGCCCACCGGGCGCATCGAGGGCCCGGGCGCATGGTACGGCCGGGACCTCGCACGGCGCGACGACTGGATCGTCAGGCTCGATCGGTCGGACCAGGCGGAAATCGACCGCGCGGTGGCATCATTTTCCGCATCCGGCAGGCCGCTCTCGCAGATTTCTGCCGAGGCCTTTCCGCTCCCGGACCTCGGCCTGCGCCTGAGGGGGGTGCTGCGGGAGCTGCTCGAGGGTCGCGGATTCGTGCTGGTTCGCGGACTCGACGTGGAATCCTGCAGCCCGGAGCACGCCGCCATCGCCTACATGGGCGTCGGCTCCTACTTCGGGCACCCGAGATCGCAGAACGCCAAGGGCCACCTCCTCGGGCACGTCAAGGACCTGGGCCTGAACATCTCCGATCCAACCGTGCGGTATTACCAGACCAGCCGCCGACTCGACTACCACACGGATTCGGTCGACATCGTCGGGCTGCTGTGCTTGAAGACCGCGAGAGCAGGGGGCGAGAGCTTCATCGCGTCGTCGGTCACCTGCTACAACGAAATCCTCGAGCGCCGGCCGGATCTGCTCCCGCTGCTGTTCGAACCGTTTCCAACCGATCGCCGCGGAGAGGTCCCCGAGGGGATGCTTCCGTGGTTCGACATCCCCGTGTTCAACTGGTACCAAGGGAAACTCTCGACGATCTACGTGAGGCAGTACATCGAATCAGCCCAGGCCAACTATCCGGAAGCCAGGCGCCTGACGCGAGCGCACTGGGAAGCCCTGGATCTGCTGACCACGTTGGTCAACGACCCGGACATCCATCTGCAGATGCAATTCGCCCCCGGCGACATGCAGTTCCTGCACAACCATCAGATCCTCCATTCCCGCAACGACTTCGTGAACTGGCCGGAGCCCGAACGTCACCGTCATCTCCTTCGCCTCTGGCTTTGTCCGGAGCATGGTCGTCCACTGCCCAAGGTGTTCGAGCCCCGTTACGGAAGTGTCACGCCCGGCGATCGGGGAGGCATCATCGTCGGGGACACTCGGTTCAAGGTGCCCCTGGAGGCCGAGTAGCGATGGCCCGCATCACGCTCAAGATCACGAAGCCCGTCGAGCCGTCGGCGCTGCCGAAAGCCCCGACCTCGCGCGCCAGGCGTGCGCAGCGCGGCAGGCCGCTGCCGAAGGCGCCTGCATCGACGCCCGCGGCTCCGACTTCCGGAGCGCCTCCAGTTGCGACCGCGCGCAGGGCGGCGACGCCGTCCCGCGCGAAGCCCACGTCGTCGGCAGCGTCGTCACCGCGGGCGCCGCAGCAGGCCACGCCGACGCCCGCAGCGGCGCGTCCCCCGCGTCACGAAAATCCCGACGACCCCCGCCTCTCGAAGCGGATGAGCGAGTTGGGCCTGTGCTCGCGGCGAGAAGCCGACGACTGGATCGAGAACGGGTGGGTGAAAGTCGACGGAAAGGTTGTCGCCACGCTCGGCGTGCGCGTGTCGCCGCACGCCCGCATCGACATCGATCCGGCGGCAGCGCAGCATCAGAGCGAGCAGGTGACGATCCTGCTCAACAAGCCGATCGGCTATGTCTCCGGCCAGGCCGAGGACGGCTACGAGCCCGCGATGGTGCTGATCAGGCCGGAGAACCACTGGGCTCACGATCCTTCGCCGACCCGGTTCAGGCCGGGACACCTGCGCGGACTCGCCCCCGCCGGCCGGCTGGACATCGACTCGACCGGGCTCATCGTGTTCACGCAGGATGGCCGCATCGCCAGACAACTGATCGGCCGTGACTCGGCGGTGGAGAAGGAGTACCTGGTGCGCGTCGAGGGGACGCTGTCCGACAAGGGGATGAAGCTGCTGCAGCACGGTCTGGAGCTCGACGGCGTCCAGCTCAAGCCTGCGCGCGTGTCGTGGCAGAACGAGCACCAGCTGCGCTTCGTGCTGCGCGAAGGCCGCAAGCGCCAGATCCGCCGCATGTGCGAACTGGTCGACCTGACCGTGACCGGCCTGAAACGGGTGCGCACCGGGAGCGTCCCGCTGGGCCCGTTGCCCGTGGGCCAGTGGCGCTACCTGCGACGCGACGAGAAGTTCTGAACTCATTGGAGCACGAACTTGACCGAACTTGAACGCCTGCGCGCGCAGTTGCGGGAGTTCGCCACCGCGCGCGATTGGAACCAGTTTCATTCGCCGAAGAACCTGGCGATGGCGCTGTCGGCAGAGGCGGGCGAGCTGCTCGAGATCTTTCAATGGCTGACCGAAGAGCAGAGCCGCAGCCTCGCACCCGATGCCCATGCGGCGGCAAGCGACGAGATTGCGGACGTGCTCCTGTACCTGATCCGGCTGAGCGACCAGCTGGGCATCGATCCCATCGCCGCGGCAAAACGCAAGATCCTCGCCAACGCCGACAAATATCCGGTGCACAAGGCGCGCGGAACCAGCAAGAAATACACCGAGCTCTAGCGTGCAGACGCACCCGGTCGTTCACTGGACCGAGGGCGGCGAGGCGCGCTCTGCGCGCTGGCGTTCCGAGCGCGGGGCGCCGCCTCCGAAGCGCGTGGTCATCGCCGATGACACGATGACGGCGGATGATGCGTATGGCCTCGCCTGTCAGGGCACTGCGCTGCTGTGGCAAGGCGATTTCCAGAATGCGCGGCAGATGCTGATTGCGCTGGCGAGTCGCGCCGACCGCCAGTCCCGCAGGCCGAAGAAATCGAACACTTCCCCGGTACCCACACCGGCCGCATCCCCGGTCCCCATGTTGCCGGTCGAAGCCTTCAATCTCCATCGCCAGGCCCGGTCGCAGCGTGCGCGCACATTGGGCATGCTGGTGCTGGAGCTCGACGAGAACTACGACCTTGCGATTGCGACGCGCGCCCGACGTCGCGGCAGGCCTGCGCGGAAGTCTACGGCCCGGGAGCAGGTCGCTCGGTCATCTCGTTGCGCGAGCTGCTGGGTTTGATCGGTGCGCACGAGTGGCGCATCAAGGGAATGGACATCCCGGCGATCGGCGGCCGGATCCATCCGCACTACGGCGTGTTCACGCCGGTTCGCCGCGAATACGTCGATCTGGTCGCCAAGGCGCCACTGCCGGCCTCGTGGTCAGCGTCCAGCGTCGCCTTCGACATAGGGACCGGGACGGGCGTGCTGGCTGCAGTGCTCGCCCGGCGCGGCGCGAGGCGGGTGGTCGCCACCGACCGCGATCCGCGCGCACTCGCCTGCGCCCGCGAGAACCTCGAGCGCCTCGGGTTGGCGAAGCAGGTGGAAGTCGTGGAGGCGGATCTCTTTCCCGAAGGGCGGGCCGCGCTCGTCGTGTGCAATCCGCCGTGGGTTCCCGCGCGGCCGAGCTCTCCCCTCGAGCACGGGATCTACGACCCCGAGAGCCGCATGCTGCGCGCATTCCTGGCTGCGCTTCCCGCGCACTTGGAGCCGGCGGGTGAGGGCTGGCTGATCCTGTCGGATCTCGCAGAGCACCTGGGCCTGCGGTCGCGATCGGAACTCGTCGCGATGTTCGACGCGGCCGGGTTGAAGGTCGTCGATCGAATCGACGTGCGGCCGACACATCCCAAGGCGTCCGACGAAACCGACGCGCTCCATGCGGCGCGCGCCGCCGAGGTGACGTCGCTCTGGCGCCTCGTTGTGCGCTGAATCGGCTGCGCAGCTCGAAGCCCGCGGCGGCTCAGCGTGAGTTCGACATCGGCTTGAGAACGCGGAGCTCCACCGAAACCGAGGACGCTCCATCGGTGACCAGGATGTGCCCCTCCTGGATCGTCACCTGCAGTTCCATCGAGCGGCCGGCCATGTGCGCCAGCGCCCGGCTTGCCTCCGAGGGCACTTCGCTGACGGCGAGCCGCTCCTGGCGATCCAGCTTGTCGTGCACGCCTTGCCACCAGAGTTCCACCGCACGACCGCCGTACGCGAGCACGTAGACCTCGCGCGCGCGCCCGCAGGCCCTGCGCAGTTCGCGCTCGTCCGGCAACCCGACTTCGATCCACTGCTCGATCAAGCCGGTCAGGTCGCTGCGCCAGAGATCCGGTTCGTCCTCGGCGCTGAGGCCGCGTCCGAACTCGAGTGCGGCGTCGGCATGCAACGCGAAGGCGAGCAACCGGACCATCATGCGCTCGTCGGTCTCGGAAGGATGTCGCGCAATGGTCAGCGCATGGTCGCCGTAGTAGCCGCGGTCGATGTCGGCGACCGAAAGGGCGGCTTTGAAGATCGTCGCTTTGAGGGCCATGCGCAGAGTGTAGCGGCAGGACACAGCCGGCCGCGCGCCGCCGACGCGCCCTGCGCACAGGTCGCGGATCGCCTGGGAAGTCGTGTAGCGGTGGTTGACATCGGCGTGGTTGTTGTACAGACGGAACAATGGATGGGGGCAGTCGAACGGGTACGTGTCATGCATCGCCCCGAAGGCCGCGTCGGTTTCCAGGATCCACTTGTCCGGCCATTTGGATATCACCGCGGCGCATTCCTCGGGAGACGCCGAATAGAAGTGGGAATCCAGGCCGGCTGACGGCAGGCCGTATGCGCCCGTTGTCCGGGCCTCGGACCGCTCGACCATCGAGGCTAGGCGCCAAGCTCCCGCCAAGCCAGTACAAAGGGCCGAATGGGTCGTTTGTAGTGATGAAGCCGGCCTTTCAGGATCTGAAACCTGCGGCGGGCCGTGCGGGGAACGGAGGTGACACGGTCGGGATTTCAGACTGGATCGTCGGCGGAGGTGGCCGGGAGTGCCCGTTGGTGGTGGTCCGACGTCACAGTTTACATAATATCAATTATACGCAGCGTGAAACGCCGGACTCAGGGCGCGCCCGGGCCTGATGCTGGCTGACGTCGAGACCGGTCGCGGCGGCCAAGACCGGCTGTAGACGTCTCGCTCGCCGGGCTTCGGGCGCCGTCGCCGGCTCGACTGTGAAGTTGCGAGCAGTCAGGCGTTTCTTTCTTGATATCATTGGCGTACTTAAACAACGTGATGTGAATTATGCGATTCGAACCGATCTCGCAGCGGGCCTTGGCCAGCGCGTTTTGAGTGGTGCTTCTCCGATCCGTGGAGGCCGGGATTTCGCCGGCGAGGACTGCGTGGTCGGGGTGCCTGCTTCGGAGATGTCGCGCGTCCTGAAGCCGACGCCCGTCGACATCGCAGTTGCGGACACCCGCCGATCATCGCGATGCTGGCGGCACCGATCGTGGCTGTCGCGGATGGTAATCTCGACGGGTCCACGATCTTGACTGCGAAGCCGGTTCGACTTCGCCGCAACGATGAGCATCAGTACCGAATTCGAGCGCGCCTATCGCCTGCACCAGCAAGGCAAGCTGCGCGAAGCTTTCCTGCGTTACGACGCCGTGCTCGCCGCGGACCCGGGCAACGCGCCGGCGCTGCACTATTCGGGCGTCGTGCTGTTCCAGGCCGGCAAGCTTCCCGAGGCGGCGGAACGCATACGCGCGTCGCTGAAGCTCGAGCCCCGCTCGCCCGACGCATGGTCGAACCTCGCGCTGGTCCTCGATTCGGCAGGCCGCCGCGAGGCTGCGGTCAATGCACTGAAAGAGGCCGCGAAGCTCGCGCCCAGATCACCTGAGATCCACGCCAATCTCGCGGCAAGCGAGCTGGGTTTGGGGCGCACCGGCGAGGCCGAAGCCTCGGCGCGCGCGGCGATCGCCGCCGACTCGTACCACGCGGCAGGCTGGCACAACCTCGCGCTGGCGCTGCAGGCCCAGAATCGCGTGCTCGAGGCACTGGATGCCGCGGGGCGCGCCGTCGGTGCGGCATCTGCGGAGCCTGCCTACGCGGGGGTCAAGGCGCAACTCGAGATGGCCGCCGGGATGATGGCGCGTGCGCGCTCGACGCTGGACGCCGCACTCGCGCGCACCCCGCGGTCGGCCGCATTGCGTCTCGAGCTCGCCGGATTGCTGGAGTGCGAAGGCGACCTCGCCGGCGCGATGGATGCCTACCGCGACGCGATGCAGCTCGAGCCGGGCCACGGTGCCGCGCTGTCGCAGCTCCTGTTCCTGCGCCAGCGGACCGCGGACTGGCGCGACCTCGGCGATTTGCGCAAGCGCTTTCGCGACGGAGTAGCGGCCGGAATGCCGCAGCTGTCGCCGTTCGTGCTGCTGTCGCAACCGTCGACGCGCGCCGAGCAGCGTCGCTGCGCCGAGGCGTGGAGCGCAGCGCTCGCCCCGTTGGCGGCGCCCGAGGCTGTTGCGCCGATCGACCCCGTCCCCGTGCAGGCCGTGTCCCCTGCCCGCCTGGCGGGCGGCGAACGCCTGCGCCTCGGATACCTGTCGGCCGATTTCCACACCCACGCGACCGCGTACCTCGCCGCGGGCCTCTTCGAGGCGCACGACCGTCGGCAGTTCGAGGTGATCGCGTATTCGACCGGGCCCGACGACCGCAGCGCGATGCGCGCGCGGCTGGTCCGCGGCTTCGACCGCTTCATCGATGCCGCGGGATTTTCGCCCGAGCGTCTCGCCGATACCATGCACCGCGACCGGATCGACATCCTGGTCGACCTCAAGGGTCACACCGAGGGCGCGGCCCCCGCGGTGCTCGGACTGCGCCCGGCGCCGATCCAGGTCCATTACCTGGGCTATCCCGGAACCCTCGGTGGGGGGCTGGTCGACTACCTGATCGGCGACGCCATCGTCACGCCGCCGCAGCATGCCGCGGACTATGCCGAGACCCTGGCGCTGCTGCCGGGCAGCTACCAGGTCAACGACCGCAGCCGCGTCGTCGCCGACCCGCCGTCGCGTGACGCGCTCGGACTGCCGTCTCAGGGCATCGTCCTTTGCTGCTTCAACAACAGCTATAAGATCAACCCGGAAGTCTTTGATGCATGGATGAAAATCCTTGCCGAGCTTCCCGGATGCGGTGCTGTGGCTGCTGGCCCGGGATAGCGACTCCGACCTGACCGGCAACCTGCGCCGCGAAGCAGTCCGCCGCGGCATCGACGCGCGCAGATTGACGTTCGCGGCGGCACGCCCCAATCCGGAATACCTGGCGCTCTACCGCATTGCGGACCTGTTCCTCGACACCTGGCCCTACAACGCGCACACGACGGCCAGCGACGCGCTGTGGGCGGGTTGCCCGGTCGTCACCTGGCGCGGCGAGACCTTCGCCGGGCGCGTCGCAACGAGCCTGCTGACGGCGGTCGGTCTCCCCGAACTCGCCTGCGACGATGTGGAAGGCTACGTCGCGACGGCGATCGCGCTTGCGCGCGACCCCGGCGAGCGGCGCCGGATGCGCGAGCACCTCGAAGGACCGGGCCGCCACAGTGCACTGTTCGACACCGTCGCGACGACACGTGCGCTGGAGGCTGCCTACCAGGCGATGGCCGACCAGTATCGGCGGGGTGTGCGGGAACCCATCCGGGTCGGGTTGCCCTGACGGGAGCGCCGACGCGGCCGTCACCCTGGTGGCGGCCCGTCACGTGCGAGAGCGATCGCGAGGCGTCTCGCGGAGCGCCTCACTGGCGCAGGAACTCGAGCGCCCGATCGATGCGGTCGACGGCAACAATGCTCATGCCGTCAATGCCTTGCTTCGGTTTATTGAGGTTTGGTATCAAGGCGGTGCGGAACCCCAGCTTGGCCGCTTCGCGCAACCTTTCCTGGCCACGCTGGACCGGTCGTATCTCCCCTGCGAGCCCGACTTCGCCGAAAATAAGAGCTTTCGTCGGCAATGCCCTGTTTTTAAGAGAAGAACAGACCGCCAACATGACGGCCAGGTCGGCGGCAGGCTCCAGTATGCGTACGCCGCCGACCGCATTGACGAAGACGTCGAATCCCGCCGTGTCGACGCCGCCGTGGCGGTGGAGCACCGCGAGCAGCAGCGCGAGCCGCTGCGGATCGAGCCCGACCGCGAGCCGCCGCGGGTTCATGCCCTGCACCGGATCGACCAGCGCCTGCACCTCGACCAGCAGCGGCCGCGAGCCCTCCAGCGTCGCCACGATCGCCGATCCGGGAACGCCTTCGGCGTGCTGCGACAGGAACAGCGCCGAGGGATTCGCCACACCTTTGAGGCCGCGCTCGGTCATCGCGAACACCCCGAGCTCGTTGGCGGCGCCGAAGCGGTTCTTGATCGCGCGCACCAGCCGGAAGCTCGAATGCGTGTCGCCTTCGAAATAGAGCACGGTGTCGACGATGTGCTCGAGCACGCGCGGTCCGGCGATCGCGCCCTCCTTGGTCACGTGGCCGACGAACAGCACGACGATGCCGCGCTGCTTGGCCATGCGCGTCAGCTGCGCCGCGCACTCGCGGACCTGGGCGACGCTGCCCGGTGCGGACGCGAGCGCCTCGGTGTACATCGTCTGGATCGAGTCGATGACGACGATCTCGGGCACGGTCTGCGCCGATCGCCGCGACGATCGCTTCGAGCTGCACTTCTGCGAGCAGCTCGATCGGCGCGTTGACCAGCCCGAGGCGCTGGGCGCGCAGCGCGATCTGTTCGGCCGATTCCTCGCCGGTCACGTACAGCGTGCGGTGCGCGGCGCCCAGCGCAGCGCCGGCCTGCAGCAGCAGCGTCGACTTGCCGATGCCGGGGTCGCCGCCCAGCAGGATGACCCCGCCGGGGACGAGTCCTCCACCCAGCACGCGGTCGAATTCCTCGAGTCCCGTCGGGATCCGCTGGGTCGCGCGGGCCTCGACCGACGACAGCTTGGTGATCGCGGAGCGTGTGCCAGCGACGCTCTCGAATCGGGTGGCAACGGGCGCAGCGAGGCTTTCGACCAGGGTATTCCACGCCCCGCAGCTCGGGCACTGGCCCTGCCACTTGGGCGCCTGGCCGCCGCACTCGGTGCAGGCGTAGACGGTCCTGGTTCTGGGCTTGGCCATCGGGGAAGCCTCAGTCCGCGGTTGCGATCACGCGGCTGCGCCCACGCGGTTGTGCATGCATGCCGGCGCCTCAGGCGAGCTCGTCGGGGGTGACGGTCGCCGTGCCGAGCTTGCCAACGACGATGCCGGCGGCCCGGTTCGCGATGGCGACCGCGTCGGCCAGCGGCGCGCCTGCGGCCAGCAGCGCGCCCAGCGCCGCGATCACCGTGTCGCCCGCGCCTGAGACGTCGAAGACCTCGCGCGCCTGCGCCGGAATGGTCAGCGTGCCTGCGTCGGAGTAGAGGCTCATCCCCTCCTCCGAGCGCGTCACCAGCAGCGCGCCGAGATCGAGATCGTGCCGCAGCGCCTGCGCACGGCGCTCGAGGTCGGCCTCGTCGCGCCAGCGGCCGGCGACCTGCCGGAACTCGCCGCGGTTGGGCGTCATCAGGGTCGCTCCGCGATACCGGTCCCAGTCCTCGCCCTTGGGATCGACCAGCACCGGCTTTCCCGCCGCGCGCGCGCGCCCGATCATCGTCGCGATGTGCGCGAGGCCGCCCTTGCCATAGTCGGAGAGAACGACGGCGTCGGTGTCGGTGAGCAGCGCGTCGAAATCGGCGAGCTTGGAGGCGAGGAGCTCGTGCGACGGGGTCGTCTCGAAATCGATGCGCAGCAGCTGCTGCTGGCGGCCGATGACGCGCAGCTTGACGGTGGTCGTCAGCGCCGCGTCGCGCAGGAAGGACGTGACGACACCCTCTGCCGCGAGCATGCGCAGCAGCGTGTCGGCAGGCTCGTCGTCCCCGGTGGCGGACAGCAGCGTCGCGTGCGCGCCGAGGGCAGCAGCGTTGCGCGCGACGTTCGCCGCCCCGCCCGGCCGCTCCTCCGAGCGGGCGATCCTGACCACGGGAACCGGCGCCTCGGGCGAAATGCGCTCGACGTCTCCGAACCAGTAGCGGTCGAGCATGACGTCGCCCACCACCAGCACCCGCGCCTTCGCGACGCGCGCGCGCCAGACGGAGAAACCGGAGCTCATCGGACCCCCGCGCCTGCGGCGCTCATCGCCGTCCGATCGCACGGTACTCGAATCCGGCGCCGCGCACGACGTCGGGCTCGTAGAGGTTGCGGCCGTCGAAGATCACCGGCTGCTTCAGATGCCTGCGCAGCGCATCGAAATCGGGGCTCCGGAATTCCCTCCATTCGGTCACCACGACCAGTGCATCGGCGCCATCACAGGCGGCGAGCGGATTCGCCCCGAACGACACGCCGTGCGCATCGCCCAGCACGCGCCGCGCTTCGTCCATTGCCACCGGATCGTAGGCACAGATGGTTGCGCCGCGGCGAACCAGCGCCTCGATGATGACGCGCGAAGGCGCCTCGCGCATGTCGTCGGTGTTCGGCTTGAACGCGAGGCCCCACAGCGCGAAGCGCCGCCCCGCGAGATCGGCACCGAAATGGGCGACGATCTTGTCGACCAGCACCAGCTTCTGCGTTTCGTTGACCGCCTCGACCGCGCCGAGGACCCGCAGGGGCAGGCCGTGGCGCTGCGCGGTGAACTGCAGTGCCTTGACGTCCTTCGGGAAACAGCTTCCTCCATAGCCAGCGCCAGGATAGAGGAAGTGGTAGCCGATCCGCGGATCCGAGCCGATGCCCTGGCGCACCGCCTCGATGTCGGCGCCCAGGCGGTCGGCGAGATTCGCGAGCTCGTTCATGAACGAGATCCGCGTCGCGAGCATTGCATTCGCGGCGTACTTGGTGAGCTCCGCCGAGCGCAGGTCCATCACCAGCAGGCGCTCACGGTTGCGCTGGAACGGCGCGTAGACGGTGTGCAGGATGGAGATCGCCCGCTCGCTGTCGGCGCCGATGACGACGCGGTCGGGTTTCATGAAGTCCTCGACCGCAGCGCCCTCTTTCAGGAACTCCGGGTTCGACGCCACCGCGTAGGGGATGTCGACCCCGCGTGCCGAAAGCTCCTCGGCGATCGCCTCGCGCACGCGCTCGGCGGTTCCAACCGGCACCGTCGACTTGTCGACGACCAGCGTCCATTGCGTCATCCGGCGCCCGATGTTGCGCGCCGCCTGCAGCACGTACTGCATGTCCGCGCTGCCGTCCTCGTCCGGGGGGGTCCCGACGGCGATGAACTGGACGTTGCCGTGGCCGACTGCGGCATCGATGTCGGTGGTGAAGCGCAGCCGGCCGGCGGCGACGTTGCGGTGGATCATCGGCTCGAGGCCCGGCTCGTGGATCGGTACCCCGCCACCCGTGAGCATCTCGATCTTGCGCGCGTCGACATCGAGGCACAGCACGTCGTTGCCGACTTCTGCAAGGCAGGTTCCCGTGACGAGCCCGACGTAGCCCGTGCCGATCATGGTGATTTTCATGCGTAAATCCCGAGCGAACGGTTGATCCCGGCGAGTGCCGCCACCGGATCGGCAGCCGCGGTGATCGGCCGGCCGATGACGAGATAGGAGGCGCCCCGGGCGAGCGCCTGTTCCGGGGTGACGATGCGCGCCTGGTCGTCGCTGGCGCTGCCCGCCGGACGGATGCCCGGCGTCACCAGCTTGAAGTCCGGGCCCAGTGCTTCGCGCAGCAGCGGCGCCTCGACGGCCGAGCATACGGCGCCGTCGAGCCCGCAGTCGCGCGCGAGGGTCGCGAGCAGCAGCGCCTGGGCGTCGGGGTCGGCGACGATCCCGGTCTCGGCCAGCGCCGCCCGGTCGAGGCTGGTCAGTACGGTGACCGCGACGAGCAGCGGCCGCGGTCCGCTGCGTCCAGCCGCGGCGGTCGTGACGGCATCGCGCGCCGCGGTGAGCATCGCCCGCCCGCCCGCGGCATGCACATCGACCATCCACACCCCCAGCCGCGTCGCGGCGGCACAGGCCTGCGCGACGGTGTTCGGGATGTCGTGGAACTTGAGGTCGAGGAACACGTTGAAACCGCGCTCCACCAGCCTGCGCACCGGCCCGGGACCGGCGACGACGAACAGCTCCTTGCCGACCTTGACCGCGCACTGCCCTGGGTCGAGGCGATCGGCAAGCGCCAGTGCGCAGACGGGATCGGCGAAATCGAGTGCGACGATGACGCGAGGTGGGTTCGCAGGCGTGCTCATTGGCGAAGTCCGGGCAGCATCGGCTCCAGGCCGCCGGATGCGTTGCGGCGATCAGGCATAGCCGTCGGGCATTTCGGTGCGCCTCGGAGGGTAGGTCTCCCATTTCTGGCAGCCGGGGCAGCGCCAATAGTATTGCTTGGCGCGGAATCCGCAGTGGTCGCAGCGGTAGAAACCCAGACGCTTGATGTGCTGGCCCACGAGTCCCTTGACCAGCTGCAGGTCGTGGCGCCGATCGGCCGGCGCCGCCATGAGCTGGGCCTCGAGCAGGCGATCGAGGCCGATCAGCGTCGGATTGCGGGCGAGCTCGTCCTTGATCAGCGTGACCGCCGACGCCGGTCCCTCGTGCTCCAGCACCAGTGCGAACAGCGCGTTCAGGATGTCCAGCGACGGGTACTGCTGCTGGTAGCTGCGCAAGAGCCGGATGCCGGCGGGCAGGTCGCCCTGCTTGCGGTAGGCGTCGGCAAAGCGGTCGGCGGCGAGCGCCAGGAAAGGGGGATCCTGCGATTCGATCCGCTGCCAAGCCTCGAGCGCGCCGCGCCAGTTCCCTTCCTGGAACTCGAGGTCGCCGTGGATCAGGTTCGCGCGCGTGCAGCCACGATGAATCGCCAGCGCGCGCTCGAGCTCGGCCTGCACCGTCGCACGATCGGACTTGACCAGCGCCGCCTGCGCGAGCTCGCAGTGATACTGCGCGATCTCCTTGTGATACGGCTGCTTGGCGAGGACCTCCATGCGGCGCGTCGCCGAGATCGCCTTCGGCCAGTCCTTCTCGGTCTCGTAGATCGAGATCAGGTGCGACAGCGCCGAGTGCTCGAACGGGGAGCCGTCGAGCTTGCGGAACAGGTCCTCGGCCCGGTCGAGCAGCCCTGCGCGATGGAAATCCTGCGCGAGCTCGTAGGTCGCCATCGTCCGCTTGTCTGCGGGCAGCGTGGGCCGGTCGAGCAGGTTCTGATGCATGCGGATCGCACGGTCGGTCTCGCCCTGGCGGCGGAACAGCGACCCCAGCGCGAAGTGCAGGTCGATCGTCTGCGGGTCGACCTTGACCACCTCGATGAACGACTCGATCGCCTTGTCCGGCTGCTCGTTCAGCAGGAAGTTGAGGCCCTTGAAATAGGACAGTGGCAACGCCCGCGATTCGTGCAGCAGGTGCTTGATGTCGATGCGCGCGGCGATCCAGCCCAGCGCGAAGAACAGCGCCGGAATCGGCAGCAGCCACCACAGCTCGAAGTCCATCGGCAGAAGATCCCGGCGTCGTGCAGCCGGCTCAGGCGCCGCCGCTCGGCGGCTCGAACCCCGGCCCCGATGCGGGTGCGGTCCCCGGGGTCGCACCATGCGGCGAGGGCGTCGACAGCTGTGGGCGCTGCTCGCGGCGCATCCGGGTCATCTGGCGCTTGAGCCGCGCGACCTTGAATGCCGCCGACAGCAGCCCGAGCGCGACGCCCGCCGCGAACGCGATCAGGATCACGAACACCAGCGGCGCCTGCCAGGTGTAGAACGTCAGCACCGTGACGGTCACCGGCTGCGCGTTCTGCAGCGAGACGAACAGCAGCACGATGAAGATGATCGCCGTCAGTATCCAGCGCAGCACGCTCATGGCTTTCGTCCGAAAAAAAAGGCGGCCCGCGCGTTCACGCCGGCCGCCCGATCGAGTGTCATCGTCCGGGTCAATCCTGCGCGGCGTCGAAGTCGACGCGCTCGCGCAATTCCTTCCCGGCCTTGAAATGCGGCACGTACTTCTCCGGCACCTGCACCTTCTCGCCGGACTTCGGATTGCGCCCGGTGCGAGGCGGCCGGTAGTTCAAGCCGAAGCTGCCGAACCCGCGGATCTCGATGCGCTCGCCTTTGGCGAGGCTTTCGGCCATCGCGTCGAGCACCATCTTCACCGCAAGCTCGGCATCCTTGGCGACCAGTTGCGGGAACTGCGCCGCGAGGCGGTCGATCAGCTCCGATTTGGTCATCGCGCGTGCCCCGCCGTCAGCCGTTGGCCTTGTTGTCGAGCTTCGCCTTCAGCAGCGCACCGAGGTTGGTCGTCCCGGTGTTGGCGCCGGCATTCTCCGCGCTGATCCGCTGCATCGCCTCGGACTCGTCGGCGTTGTCCTTCGCCTTGATCGACAGGTTGATGCTGCGGTTCTTGCGGTCGACGTTGATGATCATCGCCGTCACCGAATCGCCTTCCTTGAGCCGCGTCCGGATGTCCTCGACGCGGTCGCGCGAGACTTCCGAGGCGCGCAGGTAGCCCTCGATCTCGCCGCCGAGCGACAGGACCGCTCCCTTGGCGTCGAGGCTCTTGACGGTGCCGGTGACGATGCTCCCCTTGTCGTGGGCCGCGACGAAGTTGTTGAACGGATCGCCTTCGAGCTGCTTGATGCCGAGCGAGATGCGCTCGCGCTCGACGTCGATCGCCAGCACGACGGCCTCGACTTCCTGGCCCTTCTTGTAGTCGCGCACCGCCGTCTCGCCGGGATTCGCCCACGACAGGTCGGACAGGTGCACCAGGCCGTCGATGCCGCCGGGCAGGCCGACGAACACGCCGAAGTCGGTGATCGACTTGATCTGGCCCGAGACCTTGTCCCCCTTCTTGTAGTTCATCGCGAACTCGTCCCAGGGATTGGCCATGCACTGCTTCATCCCCAGCGAGATGCGGCGGCGATCCTCGTCGATCTCGAGGATCATCACCTCGACCTCGTCGCCGAGCTGCACGACCTTGGTCGGATGGATGTTCTTGTTGGTCCAGTCCATCTCCGAGACGTGGACGAGGCCCTCGATGCCCGACTCGATCTCGACGAACGCGCCGTAGTCGGTGATGTTGGTGACCTTGCCGAACAGGCGCGTGCTGGGCGGATAGCGCCGCGACAGGCCGACCCAGGGGTCGTCGCCGAGCTGCTTCAGCCCCAGCGAGACGCGGTTCTTCTCCTGATCGAACTTCAGGACCTTGGCGGTCACCTCGTCGCCGACGGACAGGACTTCCGACGGATGCTTGACGCGGCGCCATGCGAGATCGGTGATGTGCAGCAGGCCGTCGATGCCGCCCAGGTCGACGAACGCGCCGTAGTCGGTGATGTTCTTGACGATGCCCTTGACGACCGCGCCCTCGGACAGCGTCGACAGCAGCTTTTCGCGCTCCTCGCCCAGGCTCTCCTCGAGCACGGCGCGGCGCGAGACCACGACGTTGTTGCGCTTGCGGTCGAGCTTGATGACCTTGAAGTCGAGCTGCTTGTTCTCGTAGGGCGTCGTGTCCTTGACCGGACGGATGTCGACCAGCGACCCGGGCAGGAACGCGCGGATGCCGTTGATCATGACGGTGAGGCCGCCCTTGACCTTGCTGGTGACGAGTCCCTGGACGACCGAGCCCTGCTCCATCGAGGCTTCGAGATCGTGCCAGGCCTTGAGGCGCTTCGCCTTGTCGCGCGACAGGCGCGTCTCGCCGTAGCCGTTCTCGAGGCTCTCGATCGCCACGGTGACGAAATCACCCGGCTTGACCTCGATTTCGCCGTTGTCGCCTTTGAATTCCTCGATCGGGATGAAGCTCTCCGACTTCAGTCCGGCATTGACGACGACGATGTTGTAGTCGACGCGGATGACTTCGGCGGTGATCAGCTCGCCCTGGCGCATTTCCTGGCGCGCGAGGGACTCCTCGAACAGCGCGGCGAAGTTCTCGGTGCCTGCCGCGGCAGTGGAGGCTTGTTGGGTGGCAATAGCCATCTGGGTTGGTTCCTTTGTCGATAACGCCGCCTTCTGCGAGAACCCTGTATCTCGCCCGAGGCGGGTTGGTGGTTGAAAATCCGAATGCACGCGCCGGCTAGGGTAAGCGCGGCTTTCGGCTCCTTGCGTTGAATCGCGTTACGTTGTCATCTGCACCCGCCCCCACCGCAGCGGTCGCGATAGAGCGCCAGGACTGCGTCGGTGACCGCGGCGACCGACAGGTCGGTCGAATCCAGGACCACCGCGTCCGCGGCCGGCACCAGCGGTGCAGCCGCACGGGTCGTGTCGCGGGCGTCGCGTTCCCGGATATCGCGCAAAAGGTCGTCCATTTTAGCGGAGATTCCTTTTTCGATCAACTGCTTATGGCGGCGACCGGCCCTCGCCTCGGCGCTGGCCGTCAGGAACACCTTGAGCCGGGCATCCGGGAAGACCACCGTGCCCATGTCGCGCCCCTCGGCGACGAGCCCCGGCGGGGCCCGGAATGCCCGCTGCCGCGCCAGGAGCGCCGAGCGCACCGGGGCGTGCACGGCCACCCGCGACGCCAGCGCCGACACCGCCTCGCTGCGCAATGCTTCGCTGACGTCGCGCCCCTGCAGGCCGATGCGCCCGCCATCGAATTCCGGCGCCAGCGTCGCCGCGAGCTCGGCCAGCCCCAGCGCATCGTCGGCGGCGACTTCCCGTTCCAGCGCCTTCAGCGCGACCAGCCGGTACATCGATCCGCTGTCCAGGTAGCGATAGCCCAGTGCCCGGGCCACGCGCAGGGCGATGGTGCCCTTGCCCGAAGCCGCGGGCCCGTCGATCGCGATGACCGTCGGCGGGCTCTGCGCACTCATCGGCCGGTCCCGCGCCCGCCCCCGGACTGGACTCCCGGCCCGGACCCATCGGCAACCCGGGCGAACTGCTCGAAGAACCCGGGAAATGTCTTGCGCACGCAGGCCGGATCGTTGATCGTCACCCCGGCGCCTCCGAACGCCGCGAGCGCGAAACACATGGCCATCCGGTGGTCGTCGTAGGTATCGATGGCCGCGTGGCGAAAAGAGGCCAGCGGCGCGATTTCGAGCCAGTCGCCGCCGGCAGCGACGCGGGCCCCGAGCTTCGCGAGTTCGGTCGCCATCGCCGCGATGCGGTCGGTCTCCTTGACGCGCCAGCTCCCGATGTTGACCAGGCGCGTGGGGGCGCTCGCGAACAGCGCGACGATCGCCAGCGTCATCGCGGCATCGGGAATCGCCAGGCAGTCGACGACGCCTCCTTCGAGCGGGCGGCCGCGCCGCGCTTCGATCCAGTCGTCGCCGTAGCGGATGTCGGCGCCCAGGCGCTGCAGCACATCGGCGAATGCGACGTCGCCCTGGATCGAGCCCCGCCCCACGCCGGTGACGCGCACCGGACCGCCGCCGATGACGCCGGCGGCGAGGAAATATGACGCCGACGAGGCGTCGCCTTCGACGTGCAGGCTTCCGGGGCTGACGTAGCGGGCCCCCGCCTCGACGCGGAACGTCGAGGCGTCCGGCGTGGCAACCGCGACCCCGAAGCGCTGCATCAGGCGCGTCGTGATCTCGACGTAGGGGCGCGATATCAGCGGCGTCACGATCTCGACCGTCGTCGCAACTTCCGCCGCGCCACGCGCCACCGGCAACGCGAGCAGCAGCGCCGTCAGGAACTGGCTCGACACGTCGCCCCGGATCGGAATGCGCCCGCCCGCGCGCCCGCCCGAGACCCCGATGGCGAGCGGGGGGAACCCGGCATTGCCGAGGTAGCGCAGGTCGCAGCCCTGGTGGCGCAATGCGTCGACCAGGTCCCCGATAGGACGCTCGCGC
Source organism: uncultured beta proteobacterium (assembly GCA_963734515.1). GTDB lineage: Bacteria > Pseudomonadota > Gammaproteobacteria > Burkholderiales > Casimicrobiaceae > VBCG01. The sequence continues at coordinate 60,808 of CAVTHP010000010.1, forward strand.
ATCCTCGCGACGCCGTCGATCGTGTAATCGCCCCCCTGCATCGCGAGGACGGCGGTCAGGGGCCTGACCGCGGTACCGGCATTGCCGAGGAACAGCGCCGCGCTGCGCCTCGGGAACGTCGGCCCGACGCCGTCGATTTCGCAATCGCTCCTGGCGCGACCACGATCGACGCGCACGCCGAGCGTGCGCAGCGCCTCGATCATCCTGTCGGTGTCGTCGGCGTCGAGCAGTCCCGACAGCCGCGTCGTCCCCGCCGCCAGTGCGGCGAGAAGCAGCGTGCGATTCGAGATGCTCTTGGAGCCGGGCAATGCAACGCTGCCCTTCGCCTCGGCGACGGGCGCCAGCGTGAGCGTCGCCGGATCGCGCCCAGTCATCGCCGGGGCGGGCTGGCCGGCAGCGCGGTCACGACGCGTCCCCGGCGGCATCGACGGCACCGATGCCGGAAGCGCCCCAGCGCTTGCGCGCCTCCGCCGCCCTGGCGATCAGCGCTTCGACCGCAGTCGCGTCGCGATGCTCGATCGACAGTGCGAGCGCGTCGAGGGCGTCGCGATACGCGGCGATCTCGATCAGCAGCGCATCGCGGTTGGCGAGAGTGATGTCGCGCCACATCTCGGGTGAACTCGCTGCGATCCGGGTGAAATCACGGAACCCGCCGCCGGCGTTGCCGAGGTACTCGGCGCCGTCGGGGCGCGCCACGATCTCGGCCACCAGCAGGAACGCGAGCAGGTGCGGAAGATGCGAAACGGCGGCGAGGATCCGGTCGTGTCGCTCGGGATCGAGCCGCGATACGCGCGCGCCGCAGGCAGTCCAGAACTCCTCGGCGCGGGCGATTGCCGAGGGCGCGGTCTCGGGCAACGGCGTCAGGATGACCTGGCGACCGACATAGAGCGTCGCATCGGCGGCGTCGGCGCCCGAGCGCTCGCTGCCGGTGATCGGGTGGCCGGGCACGAACTGCGGCAGGCCGCGCCCGAGCGTCTCGCGTGCCGCACGGACGACATCCTGCTTGGTGCTGCCGGCATCGGTGACGACGGTCGCGGGATCGAGTGCCGGCGCGAGCGTGGCGAGCACCACGCGATACTGCGCGACCGGAACGGCGATCAGCACGATGTCGGCGCCGGCGAGCTCGCGCGTCCAGTCCTCGTCGATGGTCAGCCCACGGTCGATCGCGCCACGCGCCAATGCGCGGTCGAGGTTCGCGCGCGAGCGTCCGACCCCGACGACCTCCCCGACGACGCCCGCCGAGCGCAGCGCGAGGGCGCAGGACGCGCCCATCAGCCCCACGCCGACGACGACGAGCTTAGCGATTCGCACCGGACGCAACATCGGCGCCGACGTCCAGTGCCTGCGCGAGCGCAGCCAGGAACCGCTCGTTCTCGGGCGGAAGGCCGACGGTGACCCGCAGCCACTCGGGAAGGCCGTAATTGGCGACCGGGCGCACGATGACGCCCTGCGCCAGCAGCGACTGGTAGACGCGCGACGCGTCGCCGACCTGCACCAGCACGAAGTTGCCGTGCGACGGGAGCCAGCGCAGCCGGTGACGGGCGAACCCGGCCTCGAGCACGCGCACGCCCTCGCGATTGAGCCGCCGGCTCTCGTCGACGTAGGCGGTGTCCTCGAGCGCCGCGATCGCCGCCGCCTGCGCCAGCGAGTTGACGTTGAACGGCTGGCGGACACGGTTCAGCAGGTCGGCAACCGACGGCGTCCATCACGCCGAAGCCGATGCGAAGCCCTGCGAGGCCGTGGGCCTTGGAGAATGTCCGCGACACGATCAGGTGCGGATAGCGTCCGACCCAGTCGACGGCATCGGACTGGTCGGATGGATCGAGGAACTCGTTGTAGGCCTCGTCGAGGACGACCAGGACCTCGCGCGGAACCGCATCGACGAAGGCCTCGATGCCAGCGGCCGGGTGCCAGGTTCCCGTGGGATTGTTGGGATTGGCGACGAACACGATCCGCGTGCGCGGCGTGATCGCGGCGCGCATCGCATCCAGGTCGTGTCCATAGTCCTTCGCCGGGACCTCGGTCCCGATCGCGCCGCGGGCCTGCGTCGCCAGCGGATAGACGATGAAGGCGTGCTGCGACCACACCGCATGGTCGCCGGGGCGCAGGAACGCCTGCGTGACCAGTTCCAGCACGTCGTTGCTGCCGTTGCCCAGCACGATCGAGTCGGGGCGGTGCCCGAGCCGGACCGCCAGCGCGTGCTTGAGCTCGTGGCCGTTGCCGTCGGGATAGCGGTTGAGGTCGCGCGCCGCCGCCGCGATCGCCTCGCGCACGCGCGGACCCGGGCCGCGTGGATTCTCGTTCGAAGCGAGTTTCACGATCGTCGCGGGGTCGAGGTTCATCTCGCGCGCGAGCTCCTCGATCGGCTTGCCGCCGACATACGGTGCGATGCCGCGCACGTATTCAGGCGCTTGTGCAGGCGCGTTGGCAGGATTCATGGCTTTCTTCAGCTGAGGGCCGCCGGGTAGGACCCGAGCAGCTTCAGGAACGGCGCCGTCGCCGCGAGCTCGCGCAAGGCGGTGGCGACTGGTGCATCGTCGCGGTGGCCGGAGAGGTCGACGAAAAACAGGTACTCCCACAGCCCCGTGCGCGCCGGGCGCGACTCGAAGCGCGTCATCGACACGCCATGCCGGGCGAAAGGCTCCAGCAGCGCGTGCACCGCGCCCGGGCGATTGGGCGCCGACATCACCAGCGAGGTCTTGTCGTTGCCGGATGGCGCGACCGCCTGCCGCCCGAGCACCCAGAAGCGGGTCGTGTTGTTGGGTTCGTCCTCGATGTGCGCGGCGAGCACGCCGAGGCCGTAGATCGAAGCGGCGATCTCGCCGGCGATGGCGCCGGCACCCTCCTCCAGCGCGGCCAGGCGCGCAGCCTCGGCGTTGCTCGACACCGGCACGCGCGCGGCGCCGGGCAGGTGGCGCGAGAGCCACTGGGCGCACTGGGCGAGCGACTGCGCGTGCGAGTAGACCTTGACGACGCCTTCGAGTGCGGACGCGTTCGACAGCAGGTTCTGCTGCACGCGCAGCTTGATCTCGCCGCAGATCGAGAGTTCGGTCGTGCACATCAGGTCGAGCGTGCGTCCGACCGCACCCTCGGTCGAGTTCTCGACCGGAACGACTGCGTAGTCGGCCTGCCCTCCTTCGCCGGCACGGAAGATCTCGTCGATGGTCGCGCAGGGGACCGCATCGACGAACCGGCCGAAATGACGCGCGACGGCGGCGTGGCTGAAGGTCCCCGCCGGGCCGAGGTAGGCGATGCGCAGCGTCTGCTCGAGCGCGAGGCATGCCGACATCACCTGGCGGAACACGCCGGTGACCGCATCGTTGGACAGCGGCCCGCTGTTGTGTGCGGCGAGGCGTGCGAGCACCTGCGCCTCCCGCTCGGGGCGGTACGCGGGTCCGCCGCTGCCTGCCTTCAGCGCGCCGATCGCCTTCGCGTGTGCCGCCCGCTCGTTCAGCCGGTCGAGCATCACGCGATCGAGCGCGTCGATCGCGTCCCGGTGTGCGCGCAGCTTCGAATCGGTGTCGTCGATCCGCGATTCTCCAGGGTCGCGCTCAGCCATGTTGGCGCTCGAATTCCCGCATCCATTCGACGAGCGCCACGACTCCCGCCAACGGCATCGCGTTGTAGATCGACGCGCGCATGCCGCCCACTGCGCGGTGCCCCTTGAGCTGGACCAGCCCGCGTTCCGCAGCGCCGGCGAGGAAAGGCTCGTTGAGTCGATCGTCGCGGAGGAAGAAAGGCACGTTCATGCGTGATCGGTCGGACCTGCGCACCGGATTGCGATAGAAGCCGCTGCGATCGATCTCGGCATAGAGTGCGTCGGCCTTCGCGATGTTGGCACGTTCGATCGCCGCAAGTCCACCCTCGGCGATCAGCCATTCGAAGGTAAGGCCTGCCAGGTAGATCCCGAACGTCGCCGGCGTGTTGTACATCGATCCGGCCTTCGCCTGCACCGCATAGTCGAACACCGACGGGCACTCGCGACGCGCGCGGCCCAGCAGGTCGTCGCGGACGATGACCAGCGTGAGGCCCGCGGGGCCGATGTTCTTCTGCGCGCCGGCGTAGATCACGCCGAAGCGCGAAACGTCGAGCGGTCGCGACAGCAGGTGCGACGACGCGTCGGCGACCAGCGGCGTCGCGCCGGTGTCGGGGATCCAGAACCACTCGACGCCCCCGATGGTCTCGTTGGTCGTCACGTGGACATAGCTTGCCGAGGCCGACAGCCGCCATTCGGCCTGCGCCGGGACATACGTGTACTGCGCGTCCGCCGAGGACGCCGCGACATTGACCTCGCCGTACTTGCGCGCTTCGGCGATCGATTTCTGTGCCCAATGGCCGGTGTCGACGTAATCGGCCACGCCACGCGCAGGCAGCAGATTGAGGGGCACGATCGCGTTCTGCGCCAGCGCGCCGCCCTGCAGGAACAGCAGCTTGTAGTGCGCCGGAATCGCGAGGAGCGTGCGCAGGTCGGCTTCGGTCTTGTGCGCGATCGACGTGAAATCCGCGCCGCGGTGACTCATTTCCATCACCGACACGCCGCGACCGTGCCAGTCGAGGAGCTCCGCCTGCGCCCGCCGGAGCACCGGCTCCGGCATGGCCGCCGGCCCCGCGCTGAAATTCCACACGCGTCGTGCCATCGCTGTCACGCACCCTCTCCCGCTTGCGGGAGAGGGTGCTGCGAAGCCGGAGGTGAGGGCATCGGGGTGCTGTTCGTCACTCGACGTCCTCGTCGTCGCGCTCGGCGATCGGCTCGAGCCCTGCGAGCTTCTCGCCCCCCCCGAGATTGATCAGCGTCACGCCCTGCGTCGAGCGGCCCATCTCGCGGATCGACTTGACGCTGGTCCGGATCAGGACTCCACCGGTCGAGATCAGCATCACCTCGTCGTCGCGGCGGACCAGCGCGGCGCCGACGACCTGCCCATTGCGGCCCGACTGCTGGATCGCGATCATCCCCTTGGTGCCGCGGCCGTGACGCGTGTACTCGACGATCGGCGTGCGCTTGCCATAGCCGTTCTCGGTTGCCGTCAGCACCGATTGCGATTCGTCCTCGGCCACCAGCATCGCGATGACCTTCTGGCCCTTGCCGAGCATCATGCCGCGCACGCCGTGCGCATTGCGTCCCATCGGCCGCACGTCGTTCTCGTCGAAGCGCACCGCCTTGCCGCCAGAACTGAACAGCATGACGTCGTGCTGCCCGTCGGTGAGCGCGACGCCTATCAGCTGGTCCCCGTCGGAAAGGTCGACGGCGATGATTCCCGACGGACGCGGCCGCGAGAAATCGGTGAGCGGGGTCTTCTTGACCGTGCCCATGGCCGTCGACATGAACACGTATCGGCCCTCGGCGAACTCCTTGACCGGCAGGATTGCGTTGATCTTCTCGTTGTCGATCAGCGGCACGAGATTCACGATCGGCTTGCCGCGCGACGCGCGCTGTCCGCGCGGAACGTTGTAGACCTTGAGCCAGTAGACCCGGCCGCGGTTGGAGAAGCACAGGATGAAGTCGTGGGTGTTCGCGATGAACATCTGGTCGACGAAATCGTCCTCCTTGGTCGCGGTCGCCTGCTTGCCGCGTCCGCCGCGGCGCTGCGCGCGATATTCGCCGACCGGTTGCGCCTTCATGTAGCCGCCGTGCGACAGCGTCACGACCATGTCCTCGGGCGCGATCAGGTCCTCGAGCGACAGGTCGACACTCTGCGCGACGATCTCGCTGCGGCGATCGTCGCCGAACTGGTCGCGTATCCCGGTCAGCTCGTCGTGGATGATCTTCGTCACGCGCTCGGGTCTGGCGAGGATGTCGAGCAGATCCACGATCAGCGCCATCACATCGCGATAGTCGCCGGTGATCTTGTCCTGCTCGAGTCCGGTCAGCCGCTGCAGGCGCAACTCCAGAATCGCCTGCGCCTGGACGTCGGACAGGCGGTAACCGCCACCTTTCGCCTGCCATCCGTATTCCGGCGCGAGGCCTTCGGGTCGCGCGGCGTCGGCGGCGGCGCGCTTCAGCATTTCCTCGACCAGCGACGAGCCCCAGACCCGGCCCATCAGCGCGGCCTTCGCTTCGGCCGGCGTCGGCGATGCCTTGATCAGCGCGATGATCTCGTCGACGTTCGACAGCGCGACGGCGAGGCCCTCCAGCACGTGGCCGCGCTCGCGCGCCTTGCGCAGCTCGAACTGCGTGCGCCGGACGACGACTTCGCGGCGGTGGATGATGAAATGCTCGAGGAACTGCTTGAGGTTCAGCAGCCGCGGCTGGCCGTCGACCAGCGCGACCATGTTCATGCCGAAGCTGTCCTGCAGCTGTGTCAGCTTGAACAGGTTGTTCTGGACGATCTCCGGCACCTCGCCGCGCTTCAGCTCGATGACCACGCGCATGCCGGACTTGTCGGACTCGTCGCGCAGGTCGGAGATGCCTTCGAGCTTCTTCTCCCGAACCAGCTCGCCGATGCGTACGAGCAGGTTGGCCTTGTTCACCTGGTAGGGGATCTCGTCGACAATGATCGCCTGGCGGCTGCCTTTCTCGAGGTCCTCGATGTGGGTGCGTGCGCGGATCACGACGCGCCCGCGGCCGGTGCGATAGCCTTCGCGGACACCCTCCTGTCCGTAGATGATCCCGGCGGTCGGGAAATCGGGCGCCGGGATGATCTCCATCAGCTCGTCGATCGAGATCGCGGGGTTGGCGAGCAGCGCGAGGCAGCCGCTGATCGTCTCGGTCAGATTGTGCGGCGGGATGTTGGTCGCCATGCCGACCGCGATTCCCGACGAGCCGTTGACGAGCAGGTTCGGCAATCGCGACGGCAGGACCGCAGGCTCCTGCTCCTTGCCGTCGTAGTTCGGCACGAAGTCGACGGTCTCCTTGTCGATGTCGGCCGTGAGCTCGTTGGCGATCTTCTCCAGCCGGCACTCGGTGTAGCGCATCGCCGCGGCGTTGTCGCCGTCGACCGAGCCGAAGTTGCCTTGCCCGTCGATCAACGGGTAGCGCAGCGAGAAATCCTGGGCCATCCGCACCAGCGTGTCGTAGATGGCCATGTCGCCGTGGGGGTGGTATTTCCCCATGACGTCGCCGACCACGCGCGCGCACTTCACATACGGACGATTGAAGACGATGTTGGCCTCGTGCATCGCGTACAGCACGCGCCGGTGCACCGGCTTCAGGCCGTCGCGGACGTCCGGCAGCGCCCGCCCGACGATTACGCTCATCGCATAATCGAGGTAGGAATGCCGCATTTCGGCTTCGAGGCTTACCGGAAGGGTTTCTTTGGCAAACTGCTCCATGGATTCGGCCAATTCTTTGGGAACGGGGTTGAGCGGATCAAAAATCCGGCAAAACTTTGTCCTAGGTTAAAGTTTGGTTGCGTGGCGGCGCGCCGCCTGCGATCGCTGCGCCCGGCGAAACCGCCGAAAACGATCCGGAGGTCCTTGAAAACGTGTAATTTTAACATGCCGTTGTAATGCCGCGACAGTCGCGTCAGCATGCCGATGGCCGCGCGGCATTTCTTTGGTACAGGCATAGGCACTGTGCTATATTTGGCGACAGTAAAAAAGATCCGGCGCGCCGTCGAGTTAACCCGGCAGCACGTGAATTTGGTACATTTGCAGAAAACCTGTTCAAAACCAAAGTCAAAGGGGTAGAACAAATGACACTACGTTTCGTCTCCGGTGTGGTGGTCGGCGCGCTCGCGGCGGTCTTTGCCGGCAGCGCAGCCGCGCAGGCGAACCCGCAGAATACGGGTTACTGGGTGACCGGCACGGTGCCCGCCGATCCGGCGCAAAACGTGCTGCGTAGCGGCTCGTACGGCGGGAAGAAGGGCGTCGAAGACACGCTCTGCTGGCGCGCCGGGTACTGGACGCCCGCGATGGCGATCGAGGGCTGTGATCCCGACCTCGTTCCCAAGCACGTGGCCGAAGCGGCACCGGCACCTGCGTCGGCACCGGCACCGGCACCGGCCGCCGCGGCTGCTCCCGCACCCGCTCCGCAGGTGCAGAAGATCACCCTCGCGTCCAAGGCGCTGTTCGATTTCGACAAGGCGATCCTGAAGCCCGAAGGCAAGTCGGCCATCGACAGCGAGATCATCTCCAAGCTGTCGGGCGTTCAGAAGCTCGAACTCGTGCTGGTGACCGGCCACACCGACCGCATCGGGACCCAGCAGTACAACCAGAAGCTGTCGGAGCGCCGTGCCGATGCAGTGCGCGACTACCTGGTGAGCAAGGGCGTTCCGAAGGACAAGATCGAGACCCTGGGCATGGGCAAGACCCAGCCGCTGCCGAACGTGGTCTGCCACCAGAAGAACTTCAGGGCGCTCGTCGCCTGCCTCGCGCCCGATCGTCGCGTCGAGATCGAAGTGAAGGGCGAAGCAGTCTCGAACTGATCTGCCAAGCTGCACGTTCGCAAAAGGCCCCGCCGCGTGCGGGGCTTTTTGTTGCCGCAAAACAGAGCGAAAAACAGGGACGGACCACGTTTTAAAACGTGGTCCGTCCCTGTTTTCTGTTTCTTCGCTAAACTGAGCCGCGATGAGCGAGCGCATTCCCAGCCCCATCGATCTGCGCATCGACGCGCAGTGGGTGATCCCCGTCGAGCCCGCAGGCGTGCTGGCCGGTCATGCGCTGATCGTCGACGCCGGGCGGATCGTCGCGCTCGTACCCGTCGACGAAGCCGATCGCAGCTACGCGCCGCGGTCGCGGGTTGCACTTCCCCGGCACGCGCTGATCCCTGGACTGGTCAACGCGCACACGCACACCGCGATGACGCTGCTGCGAGGGATCGCCGACGACGTTTCCCTCAGGGCATGGCTCGAGCAGCACATCTGGCCGCGCGAAGGCAGGTTCCTCGCCGAGGATTTCGTGCACGACGGCACGCTGCTTGGTGCGGCCGAGATGCTCCGGGGCGGCACCACCTGCTGCAACGACATGTATTTCTACCCCGATGCCGCCGCGCGTGCCTACGAGCAGGCCGGGATGCGCGCGATGCTGGGCATGCCGGTGCTGGATTTTCCCACGTCGTATGCGGCCGACGCCGAAGGCTACCTGCAACGCGGCCTCGAAGCCCGCGATGCCTGGAAGCACTCGCCGCGCCTGTCGTTCTCGCTGGCGCCGCACGCGCCCTACACGGTCGGCGACGCGAGCTGGGCGAGCGTCGTCACCTACTCGCGGCAGCTCGACCTGCCGATCCAGACCCACGTCGGTGAAACGCAGCACGAGGTCGACGAGGCCCGCGCCACGACCGGCGAGACTCCTCTGGCCCGACTCGACCGGCTGGGCGCGACCGGCCCCGGGTTCATCGCGATCCACGCCGTCCACGTCGATGCCGACGACATCGAACTGCTCGCGGCGCAGGGTTGCCACGTCGTGCATTGCCCTGCGTCGAACATGAAGCTCGCGAGCGGCGTCGCGCCCGTCGCCTCGTTCCTCGCCCGCAATGTCAACGTCGCGCTGGGCACCGATGGCGCGGCGTCGAACAACCGGCTCGACCTGTTCTCGGAGATGCGGCTCGCGAGCCTGCTAGCGAAGGTGACGACGGGGGATGCGGCCGCGCTGCCGGCGGCCCGCGTGCTGCGGATGGCGACGCTCGGCGGCGCTGCCGCGCTGGGTCTCGACGGGCAGATCGGCTCGCTGGAAACCGGCAAGCAGGCCGACGTCGTCGCCGTCCGGCTTTCCGACGTCGAGACGATTCCGATGTACGATCCCGTGTCCCATCTCGTGCACGCTGCCGGGCGCGAGCTCGTCACCGATGTCTGGGTCTCGGGCATGCGCGTGCTCGACGACCGGATGCCGGTGGGTATCGACATGGCGGCCCTCGCGGGCCGGGTACACGCATGGCAGCAGCGACTGGCCTGACGATGATCAGCGACACCCCCAACGCCGACCCGGCGGAACTCGCCAAGTTTTCGGCGCTCGCCCACCGCTGGTGGGATCCGGGCAGCGAGTTCAAGCCGCTGCACGACATCAATCCGCTGCGCCTCGCGTGGATCGAGCAGGTCGCCGGCGGAATCGAAGGCAAGCGCGTCGTCGACGTCGGTTGCGGCGGAGGCATCCTCGCCGAGGCGATGGCGCGCAAGGGCGCGCGCGTCGTCGGCATCGATCTCTCCGACAAGGCGATCGGCGTCGCGCGCCTGCATCAGCTCGAATCGGGGACGAGCGTCGACTACCGGTCGACGGCCGCGGAGTCGCTCGCCACCGAGATGCCGGCGGGTTTCGACGTCGTTACCTGTCTCGAGCTGCTGGAGCACGTTCCCGAGCCCGCCTCGACGATCGCCGCCTGCGCGGCGCTGGCGAAACCCGGCGGCTGCGTCGTGTTCTCGACCCTGAACCGCAACCCCAAGTCCTACGTCCTTGCGATCCTCGGCGCCGAATACGCGCTGAAGCTGCTGCCGAAGGGAACGCACGACTGGGCGCGCTTCCTGCGCCCGTCGGAAGTCGCTGCATTCGCGCGCCGCGCGAGCCTCGAGCCCATGGCAATGATCGGAATGACCTACAACCCCCTGACCCGCAGCTACCGCCTCGAGGACGATACGTCGGTCAACTACCTCGCCGCGTTCACTCGCGTCGGCGCGCATGGCGGCTGATCGGGCGCCTCGCCCGCTTCCGACCACGCTCCAGGTCGCGGCGGTGCTGTTCGATCTCGACGGCACGCTGGCCGACACCGCCGGCGACCTGGCGCTGGCGGTCAACCGCATCCGCCGCGACCGCGGCCTCGAGCCCGTGCCGGTCGAGGCATTGCGCCCGCACGCGTCGGCGGGGGCCCGCGGCCTGCTCGGCGCAGGCATGGGCGTCACCCCGGACCACGCGGACTATCCGCAGCTGCGCGACGAATTCCTCGCGAACTATGCGGCAGGCCTGGCGATGACGACGCGGCTGTTCGACGGTGTCGCCGCCCTGCTTCGCGAACTCGATGCGCGCATGCTGCGCTGGGGCATCGTGACCAACAAGGCAGCGCGATTCACGCAGCCCGTCGTCGAGGCGCTGGGCCTCGACGCCCGCGCGGGGGCGATCGTGTCGGGCGACACGACGGCGCATCCGAAGCCGCATCCCGAACCCCTGTTGCACGCCGCGCGGCTGCTCGCGGTCGAGGCGAGCCAATGCGTCTATGTCGGCGACGACCTGCGCGATGTCATCGCCGGCAATGCCGCCGGGATGACGACGATCGTCGCGGAATATGGCTACCTCGGAAACTCGGGCAGCGCCGATGAATGGCCCGCCACCGGTTGGATCGCCGAGCCGCTGGCACTGCTGCAGTGGCTCCCGGAAACGCCGCCGGCATGACCGGGCGCGCGCCCGGTCACTCCGAGCAGGCGACGTTCGCGAGCCACAGCTCCTGCGGTGCACCGTTGCGCGATCCCAGGATGCGCACACCCTGATTGGCGATCAGCGGCCGCAGCACGGCCGAGGTCACGTCGTCGGGGCTGCGCAGCGCAATCCCGTTCGCCTGCGAGATGCGGTCGCCGACCTGCAGGCCGAGCATCGCCGAGTAGCCGTTCTCCTGCGTGACCACCAGCCCTTGCGGCGTGGCGGCCAGCAACGCGCGCCACGGGGCGGTGTCGCTGCCCAGCCCCCCGAGGAGCTCGGCGTTGAGGCGGACGATCGCGCCGCGAAATCCCGCGGGCGCTGCACACGAGGCTTTCGCAATCACCGAACGCGATGGCGGGGCGACGACGCCTGCCGATGCAGCGGCGGTAGCGGACGCAGCCGCGGGGCCCGCCGCGGTCCCGCTCGCACCGGAAATCCCCGGTGACGACCGCGGCCCTGCCCCCACCTCGGGTCGCAGCCGCAATTCGCGCTCGGTCGCGCCCTCGCGCACGGTGACCGTGTTGGGGGTGATCGCGGTGATCCTCGCGCCCGGCGCGATCTCCTGGCCCGCCCTGACGACCTTGGGACCGCCGGGCAGGCTGAACAGCGCGTATCCCTTCTTCGCGGGTTCGGCGATGATCCCTAGCAGGCGGGCGTCCCCGGCGAGCGTCGCGTCGGACGCCGAAGCCCGCGCCGTCGCCGGCGCGCTGCCCGCGCCGAACAGGTTGGCGGCGACGATGGTCGCGGCCGGGTTGCGCGGCGCGACGGCCGCGATCTGCACCGGTGCGGGGCCGAACAGCCGCCAACCCCACCACGCGACGACCGCCGCGAGCACGCAGCATGCCGCCAGCGTCGCGATCGAGGCGACGATTCTCGGGAGGCGCCCGCCGCTATAATCGCGCGCTTCGCCCATCGCTTGGTCCATTGCCAGCGTGAATCCCCTACTGCAACGATTGCAGCCTTACCCGTTCGAGCGATTGCGCGCGCTGCACGCCGGCGTCTCGCCCGACCCCGCGAAGTCCATGATCAACGTATCGATCGGCGAGCCCAAGCATCCGACACCGCGGTTCGTCATCGACGCCCTCGCGCAAGGCGCGGCCGCGGGCCTCTCGAATTATCCCACGACGGCCGGCACCATCGCGCTGCGCGAGTCGATCGCGGGCTGGCTCATGCGCCGTCACCGTCTTGCTGCGCTCGACCCCGTGACCGAGGTCCTGCCGATGCTGGGCAGCCGCGAAGCGCTGTTCGCGTTCGCGCAGACCATCGTCGACCCGAGCCGGGTCGGCGCGACGGTCGTCGTCCCGAATCCTTTCTATCAGATCTACGAAGGTGCCGCGCTGCTGGCCGGGGCCGGCGTGCATTGCGTCAACGCGGTCGAGCGCGACGGCTACTCCCACGAATGGCAAGCCGTGCCCGACGCGGTCTGGGCGCGCACGCAGCTGCTCTACGTGTGCTCGCCCGACAATCCCACCGGGCACGTGCTCGACCTGGCGGGCTGGAAGCGGCTGTTCGAGCTTTCCGACCGGCACGGTTTCGTCATTGCATCGGACGAATGCTATTCGGAGATCTACTTCGACGAGGCCCGCCCGCCGCTCGGGGCCCTCGGCGCCGCGGCACAGCTGGGCCGCAGCGGTTTCCCGCGCGTGATCGTCTTCGGCAGCCTCTCGAAGCGGTCGAACGCGCCGGGACTGCGCTCGGGCTACGCCGCCGGCGACCGCGCGCTGCTGAAGGCATTCCTGCAGTACCGGACCTATCACGGCTCGGCGATGTCGCAGGCCGTCGCCGCGGCGAGCATCGCCGCCTGGAACGACGAGGCCCACGTGGTTGCCAACCGAGCCGAGTACGCCGCCAAGTTCGCGCAGGTGACGTCGCGACTTGCGCCGGTGCTGCCCTGCGAGGTTCCCGAAGCCGGCTTCTACCTGTGGGCGAAGACACCGGGCGACGACGCGGCGTTTGCGCGCCGGCTGCTCGCCGAGGAGAACGTCGTCGTGCTGCCGGGGAGCTACCTGGCCCGCGATGCCGCGGGCGTGAACCCCGGCGCGGGCCGCATCAGGATCGCCCTGGTGCCCCCGCTCGCCGAGTGCGCCGAGGCGATCGAGCGCATCGTCGCCTGCGCGCAGCGCGCCTGACGAGCTCCCCGTCCGGCCTGGCGGGAGCCGCAGCCGGCCGGTCGAGCCTGGCATTCGCCCCACCGGACACCGCAGCACCCTGGGACCATGGCGCGCCGATCCGGCGGCTGGCCATCGCATCGGGGATCGGGGCGTCGATCGCCAAGCTGCACGCGCTCGCCAGCGTCGAGCGCGACTGGCGCGACGCACTGCGCCGCGCGCGCCATCCGCGCCCACGGGATCGAAGAGTGCCCCGGCGCAGCCGTGTAAAATGGCGTCCTTTTCGCAAGCCGATTCGATGACGAGCCTGCAGCAGACGATCGACGCCGCGTGGGAGACGCGCGGCGACCTGTCCCCCAGCAGTGCCCCCTCGGGGCTGCGCGACGCCGTCGCGCAGGTCATCGCCGAACTCGACTCGGGGCGCCTGCGGGTGGCCGAGAAGCTCGACGGCGCGTGGACGACCCACCAGTGGCTCAAGAAGGCGGTGCTGCTGTCCTTTCGCCTCACCGACAGCGCGCCGATCGGGCTCGCCGGTCCGCAGGTGCCCTTCCGGTTCTACGACAAGGTCCCGACCAAGTTCGCGCAATACGACGATGCGGCGTTCGCGCAGGCGGGCGTGCGCGTCGTGCCGCCCGCCGTCGCCCGTCGCGGCGCGTTCATCGCTCGCGGCGTCGTGCTGATGCCTTCGTATGTGAACATCGGTGCCTACGTCGACGAGGGGTCGATGGTCGACACCTGGGCGACAGTCGGCTCCTGCGCCCAGATCGGGCGCAATGTCCACCTGTCAGGGGGCGTCGGGATCGGCGGCGTACTCGAGCCGTTGCAGGCGAGCCCGACGATCATCGAGGACAACTGCTTCATCGGCGCGCGCTCCGAGGTGGTCGAAGGCGTCATCGTCGAGGAGAACTCGGTGCTGGGCATGGGCGTGTTCCTCGGCCAGAGCACGCGGATCTACGATCGCGCCACCGGCAGCGTCACCTACGGTCGCGTGCCTGCCGGGTCGGTCGTCGTCGCGGGCAACCTTCCCGCGGCCGATGGCAGCCACAGTCTCTACTGCGCGGTGATCGTCAAGCGCGTGGACGCGAAGACGCGTTCGAAGACCGGCATCAACGAATTGCTGCGGCTGTAGGCGCGCCATGTCCGTCGCCCTGAAGACCGCCGACGATATCGCCGGCATGCGCATCGCCGGCCGGCTGGCGTCGGAGCTCCTCGATTTCCTGACGCCGCTGATCGTCACCGGCGTGACGACGGGAGAGATCGACAGCGCGGCACATGACTACATGGTCAACGTGCAGAAGACGGTCCCGGCGACGCTCAATTACGCACCGCCCGGCCATACGCCCTACCCGGCCTCGCTGTGCACATCGGTCAACCATGTTGTCTGCCACGGCATCCCGGGCGAGAAGAAGCTGAAGGACGGCGACATCGTCAACGTCGACGTCACGGTGATCAAGGACGGCTACCACGGCGACACCAGCCGGATGTTCTTCGTCGGCAAGCCGTCGATCCAGGCGCATCGCCTGGTCGAGGTCACCTACGAGGCGATGTGGCGCGGCATTCGTGCCGTCCGAGCGGGCGCGCACCTGGGTGACATCGGGTCGACGATCCAGCGCTATGCGGAGGGTCACGGATTCTCGGTCGTGCGCGAGTTCTGCGGCCACGGCATCGGAACGCGCTTCCACGAGGACCCGCAGGTCCTGCACTACGGCCGTCCGGGCACGGGTCTCAAGCTGCAGGCGGGGATGATCTTCACCGTCGAGCCGATGATCAATGCCGGGCGCGCAGCGATCCGCTCGCTGGCCGACGGATGGACGATCGTCACTGCCGACCACTCGCTGTCCGCGCAGTGGGAGCACACAGTGCTGGTCACCGACAGCGGCTACGAAGTGCTGACGCAGTCCGCGGGGACGCCTCCTCCGCCCCCTGCCTCCGACTAGCGTTCGCGGCGGATGAGCTTCGCGCCCAGCGCCGCCGCCGTTCCCCGTTCGACGTCGGCGGCGTCGCGGGTCGGGCATTGGCGCCAGCTTCTGGCCGGCGGCCGGGCGAGACTGCGCGAGGCATTCTTCTCGACCGGCGACACGCTGCGCCTGCTGCGCGGCCTGTCGCGCCTGACCGACGAGGTGGTCGCCGGCGCCTGGGCCGACAGCGGATGCCGCGGGCATTGCGCGCTGGTCGCCGTGGGCGGCTACGGCCGCGGCCAGCTCTACCCGCACTCCGACGTCGACGTACTGATCCTGCTGCCCGGCGCGACCGATGGCG
Source organism: uncultured beta proteobacterium (assembly GCA_963734515.1). Classification (GTDB taxonomy): domain Bacteria; phylum Pseudomonadota; class Gammaproteobacteria; order Burkholderiales; family Casimicrobiaceae; genus VBCG01. Next base: position 76,452 of record CAVTHP010000010.1, read on the forward strand.
AGGCGACGGCCGCGATCGAGGGCCTCCTCGCGTCGCTGTGGGACATCGGCATCGAACTCTCGCATGCGGCGCGCACCGTGGCCGAATGCGTCAGCGAAATGGCGACGGACACGACGATCCGCACCAGCCTGCTCGAACACCGGCAGCTCGCAGGCTCGCGCCGGCTCTACGACGAATTCCGGCGCGGATTCGCAAGCTCCCTCGACATGCGCGCGTTCTACGCGGCCAAGGTGCTCGAGCAGCAGCAGCGCCACCTGAAGTACCACGATGCGGCCTACAACCTCGAGCCCAACGTCAAGGAGAGCCCGGGCGGCCTGCGCGACCTGCAGACGGTGATCTGGATCGCGCGCGCGGCCGGGCTCGGGCGGTCGTGGGGCGAGCTGGCGAAGAACGGATTGATGACGCAGGCCGAGGCGCGGGCGGTCTCGCGCCAGGAACGCACGATCGGGGCGCTGCGTGCGCGACTGCACTACCTCGCCGGAAGGCGCGAGGACCGGCTGGTGTTCGACCTGCAGGCGGCGCTGGCGCGCGAATTCGGGCTGGTCGACAAGCCGGTGCGGCGAGCGAGCGAGCAGCTGATGCAGCGCTATTACCGAGCAACCAAAGTCGTTCGCCAGGTCAATACGCTGCTGCTGCAAAATCTCCACGCCTGGCTGTACCCGGCGGCCACGGCGCCGGTCCCCATCGATGCCGATTTCCAGCGCGTCGACGAGCTGCTCGACGTCCGCGACGAGGCGCTGTTCGAGCTGCGACCCGGCGCGATGTTCGATGCGTCGCTCACCGTGCAGCGGCACCCCGAACTGCGGGGCATGACCGCGCGCACGCTGCGCGCGCTGTGGCGCAACCGGCACCGGATCGACGCCGCGTTTCGCCGCGATCCCGCGCACCGCGCGCAGTTCGTCCAGATGTTCCGGGAGCCGCGCGGCCTCACGCACGCGCTGCGCCGGATGAACCTCTATGGAATCCTCGGCCAGTACCTGCCGGCATTCGGCCGCATCGTCGGGCAGATGCAGCACGACCTGTTCCACGTCTACACGGTCGACGAGCACATCCTGATGGTCATCCGCAACCTGCGCCGCTTCACCGAGGCACAGCATGCCCACGAATACCCGCTGTGCTCGCGGCTGATCGCGGACTTCGAGCGCAAGGAAGTCCTCTACCTCGCGGGGCTGTTCCACGACGTGGCCAAGGGCCGCGGCGGCGATCATTCGGTGCTCGGGGCGCGCGACGCGCGCAGGTTCTGCCGGCAGCACGGGCTTCCCGACGACGACACCGAGCTCGTCGCGTGGCTGGTCGCCGGGCACTTGACCATGTCGTCGACCGCCCAGAAGCAGGACATCACCAATCCCGAGGTCGTCGACGCCTTCGCGACGAGAGTCGGCAACGAGCGCGCGCTGTCCGCGCTCTACCTTCTGACGGTCGCCGACATCCGCGGAACCAGCCCCAGCGTCTGGAACGCGTGGAAGGCGAAGCTCCTCGAAGACCTCTACCACGCGACGAGGAGCGTGCTTGCCGGGGGCGCCGCGCAGCGCACGATCGCCGACAGCATCGAGCTGCGCCAGCGCGAGGCACGCCGCCTGCTGCGCCTTTACGCGGTGCGCGAAGGTGCCGAGGAGCGGCTGTGGCGCGAGCTCGACATCACGTATTTCCAGCGGCATACCGCCGACGAGATCGCCTGGCATGCGCGTCACCTGCACTGGCGTGTCGACCAGACGCCACCGGTGGTCAAGGTCCGGCTCGCGAAGGACGGCGCCGGACTGCAGGCACTGGTCTACCTTCCCGACCAGAAGGCCCTGTTCGCCCGCATCTGCGGCTTCTTCGGCCGGGCCGGACTGTCGATCCTCGACGCCAAGGTTCACACGACGCGAAACGGCTACGCGCTCGACACCTTCGCCGTGCACGACCCGGCCAATCCGACCGCATCGTACCGCGAGACCATCCAGTACATCGAATACGAGCTCGCGCAGGCGCTGGCCTCGCCCGCGCCGCTGACGCCGCCCGAGGCCGGGCGCATCTCGCGCCATTTGCGGCACTTCCCGCTGACGCCCGAAGTGCAGATCTTTCCCGACGACAAAGGCACGCACTTCATCCTCGAGATCGTCGCCGGCGACCGCCCCGGGCTGCTCGCGCGCATCGCCTACGCGCTCGCGCAGGCGAACATCGACGTCGTCAGCGCAAGGATCAACACGCTGGGCGAGCGCGCCGAGGACGTGTTCCTGATCGGCGGTGCGAAGCTGCACGACGAGCAGGCGCTGCTGCGCCTCGAGACGGCGCTCTACGAGCAGTTGCGCGTCTGAGTTTCCCCGTCCGCGCGGCGGGCGTCGCGTAATCGCGCATCGGCCCGGGCGGCGGGCGGGGTGGGTTCCTGCGCGAGTGGCCGCGGTTGCCGTCACGGGTGGCGCGGCAAGCGAGCCCGACCATATCCGATGGCCACGCGGTCCTCGAGCGCAGTCGCGCCGGGACCCGTAGGCAACCGTTCGCGGCCTTCGAACGCGGGAACCCACTCCGCCCGCCGCCCGGACTCACCACGCTCGCGGCGATGCGGTCGCGGCGATGCGGTCGCGACGATGCGGCCGCCACGATGGCTTACTCGTCCGGGACGTCAGTGCCCGGAAACAGCACGTCGGTGAACCCGAAGCGCGAGAAATCGCGCACGCGCATCGGATACAGGATGCCGTCGAGGTGGTCGCATTCGTGCTGGACCACCCGCGCGTGGAATCCCTCCGCCTCGCGGTCGATCACGCGGCCCTTGGGATCGAGCCCGCGATAGCGGACGTGCATGTGGCGCGGGACGACTCCGCGCAGCCCGGGGACCGACAGGCAGCCTTCCCAACCCTCCTCCATCGCGTCGGACAGCGGCGTGATCACCGGGTTGATGATCTCGGTGTACGGCACCGGATCGACGTCGGGATAGCGTGGATTGCGCTCGACGCCGAAAATCACCACCCGCAGTCCGACGCCGATCTGGGGCGCCGCGAGCCCTGCCCCGTTCTGCGCGCGCATGGTGTCGAGCATGTCGGCGAGCAATGCCGCGATCTCGGGCGAATCGGCGCGCTCGACCTCCTCCGAGCGCGCCAGAAGTCGCGGGTCGCCCATGCGCAATACGTCGCGGATCACCGCCCGTCCTCCCGCCCCGGACTCGCGACGGGATCGGCAGCCGCGTCGCGTCCGGTTCCGGACGGTTGCGTCGGAATGCGCACGATCACGTGCTCGAGCAACGCGCGAACCTTGTCCATTGCCGTCTCGAGCACACGCGCGATCCCCTCGAGCGAGACCTGGGTCGTGCTGTCGCCTCGTCCCGCAGCATGGTTGACGACGACGCACACCGACGCATAGTCGAGGCCCAGCTCGCGCGCAAGACCCGCCTCGGGCATCCCGGTCATGCCGACCAGCGTTGCGCCATCCCGGTCCATCCGGTCGATCTCGGCGGCGGTCTCGAGCCGCGGTCCCGATACGGCTCCGTAGATGCCGCCGTCGGTCAGCGGAATGCCGGATTCGGCTGCCGCGGCAAGGCACATCGCGCGCAGTTGGTCCGAATACGGGCGCGTGAAGTCCGCGTGCACGACCTGTGCGCCGTTGCCGTCGAAGAACGTCTGCGTGCGGCCCCAGGTGTAGTCGATCAGCTGGTGCGGAAGGACCAGGTCACCGGGCGCCGCGCCGCGGATCGCCCCGACCGATGCGACGGCGAGGATCGCGCTGGCCCCCTGCTGCCTGAGTGCCCAGAGGTTCGCCCGGTAATTGACGCGATGGGGGGGAATCGTGTGCCCGTGGCCATGGCGCGCGAGGAAGATCGCGCGCCTGCCGGCGAGCTCGCCGACGATGAGCGCCGCCGACGGCTCTCCGTACGGCGTGCGGATGACCTCCCGGTGCGCGACGGCCAATGTCGACAGCCGGGTCAGGCCGGTACCACCTATGATGGCGAGCATGGAACTTGCTTGAGCGATGGATCGGGTTGACTGAAGCGTACAGGATGGCTCGACGGCCCCGACTTGCGGCGCGATCGCGGCTCCGGACGCCGGGGGCCGCGCACGACAGGCTGGCGAGCCGCGGCGTCTCATGACATCATCATAGGCACTGCGGCTGCGGCGCCGCATTGCGCAGCGCCATTCTAGCCCGGAAAGGATGCGATGTACCTCGACCGACTCTTCAAGCTGATGGCCGACAAGCAGGCATCGGACCTCTACATCTCGTGCGGAGCGCCGATCAACCTCAAGGTCAACGGGGTCGTCATGCCGGTGTCGACGCAGAAGATGGACGTCGAAACCGTACGCAGGATCGCCTACGACCTGATGACCAAGGAGCAGGCGCGCGAGTTCGAGAACGAGCGCGAGATGAATCTCTCGCATCTCGACAAGGCCGTCGGCAACTTCCGGATCAACATCTTCCGCCAGCGCGGCTCGATCTCGCTGGTGATCCGCTACGTCCGCAGCCACGTGCCGCCGTTCGAGGCGCTGAAGCTGCCTCCGGTCCTCCTCGACCTCGTGATGGCCAAGCGCGGACTGGTGCTCATTGCCGGCGCCACGGGCTCGGGCAAGTCGACGACGCTGGCGGCAATGATCGACCATCGCAACACCAACCGCACCGGCCACATCCTGACCATCGAGGATCCGATCGAGTACCTGTTCGACCACCGCCAGAGCCTCGTCAACCAGCGCGAGATCGGCGTCGACACCCACAACTACCAGATGGCACTGCAGAACGCGCTGCGCGAGGCGCCCGACCTGATCATGATCGGCGAGATCCGCGACAAGGAGACGATGCAGTCGGCGCTGCTGCACACGCTGACCGGGCACCTCTGCCTGTCGACGATCCACGCCAACAACAGCTACCACGCACTGTCGCGGATCATCAACATGTTCCCCTACGATGCGCGCTCCGCCGTGCTGTCCGACCTGTCGATCGGCCTGCGCGCGATCGTCTCGCAGCGACTGGTGCGCAATGCAGAGGGCACGCAGCAGCCTGCAGTCGAGATCCTGCTCAACACCTCGCTGATCGCCGATCTGATCAAGAACGGCGAGTTCACGCAGATCAAGGAAGCGATGGAGCAGTCGCTCTATCCCGGCTCGCAGACGTTCGAGCAGGCACTGTGCAGGCTCTACCTCGACCAGCGCATCACCTACGACGAAGCGATGATCGCATCCGACTCGCCGACCAACCTCGCGTGGCTGATCAACCAGAACACGCCCGCGGCCAACGTCGACACCGGTGATTCGAAGTCCGCGACTGCCGCCGACCCGGGGCGATACGGCACCGACTTTGCCGGAATGTTGATCAGCCCGGAACTGCTCGAGCGCTCGAGCTAGGCGCGACGCTCGCGACCGGTCCGCGCGGCGGCGCTCGCGGAGTGGCGCCACCACGCTGCCGCGGGGTCGGCGCCATTTGCTACCATCCCCGCATGGACACCGCTGCGACGCCGGCAATCGCGCTGGCGTGCGAACTGATCGCGCAACGCTCGACTACGCCCGACGACGCCGGCTGCCAGGCGCTGATCGCGAAGCGCCTCGCCCCGCTTGGATTCCGATGCGAGACTACCGTCGACAACGGCGTGACCAATCTGTGGGCGCGCCTCGGCGACTCGAAGCCGCTGGTATGTCTGGCCGGTCACACCGATGTCGTTCCCACCGGCCCGCTGACAGGCTGGACCAGCGATCCATTCACGCCGGTGCTGCGCGATGGCTACCTGTACGGCCGCGGCGCCGCAGACATGAAAGGCTCGCTCGCGGCGTTCGTGGTCGCGGTCGAGGGATTCCTCGCCGAATGCCCGCGGCCGGCGGGGTCGATCGCGTTGCTGATCACCTCCGACGAGGAGGGACCCTCGGTCGACGGCACCGTCCGCGTGGTCGAGCGCCTGGCGAAGGCCGGCATCACGATCGACTGCTGCATCGTCGGCGAACCGTCGTCGGAGACCCGCCTCGGCGACACGATCAAGAACGGCCGCCGCGGCACGCTTTCCGGTACGCTGACGGTCAGGGGCATCCAGGGCCACGTCGCCTATCCGCAACTCGCCCGCAATCCCATCCACGCCGCGGCACCTGCGCTCGCGGAGCTCGCCGCGATGCGCTGGGACGAGGGCAACGAGCACTTCCCGCCGACCTCGTTCCAGGTCTCCAACATCCACGCCGGAACCGGAGTCGGCAATGTGATTCCCGGAACTCTGGAGGCGATGTTCAATTTCCGCTATTCGACGGCCAGCACGCGCGACTCGCTTGCGGCCCGCCTGGCCGCGGTGCTGGAGCGCCATGGCCTCGACTACGGCATCGAATGGACCGGGCACGGCGAGCCTTTCCTCACGCCGCGCGGCAGGCTCGTCGAGCTCGCCTGCGAAGCCATCCGCGAGGTCGTCGGCATCGAGCCCGCGCTGTCCTGCGCGGGCGGAACCTCCGACGGGCGCTTCATCGCGCGGATCTGCCCGGAGGTCGTCGAGATCGGCCCCGTGAACGCGACGATCCACAAGCTGAATGAACGCGTGCTGGCGTCCGACCTCGAGTCGCTCGCGGCGATCTACCGCTCGCTGCTCCGCCGCCTGCTCCCGCGCGCCACATGAACGCCCCGCCCGAGCTCGAGACGCTGCGCGACTGGCTCCGGTTCGCGGTGTCCCGTTTCACGCAGTCCAGGCTCGCGTTCGGGCACGGTTTCGCCAACGCCTGGGACGAAGCGGCATACCTGCTGCTGCACGCGCTGCATCTGCCGCTCGACATGCTCGATCCGTTTCTGGACGCGAGGCTCACCGCGACCGAGCGCGCCGACCTCGCCACGCTGATGACGCGCCGCATCGACGAGCGCGTGCCCGCAGCGTACCTGACGCACGAGGCCTGGCTGGGCGAGTTCCGCTTCTACGTCGACGAGCGCGTGATCATTCCGCGCTCATTCATCGCCGAGCTGCTGCCCGACGGCCTCGCTCCGTACATCCAGGCGCAGCAGGCGATCGATTCGGTCCTCGACCTGTGCACGGGCTCGGGCTGCCTCGCAGTGCTGCTTGCCCACGCGTTTTCCTCGGCGGAAATCGACGCGGCCGACATCTCGTCGGACGCGCTGGCGGTCGCACAGCGCAACGTCAGCGAATACGGACTCGCCGACAGGATCAACCTGATCCGCTCGGACCTGTTCAACAACCTGCCCGCCAAGTCCTACGACCTGATCGTGAGCAATCCACCGTACGTCACGGCCGTCGCGATGGAGGCGCTGCCGCGCGAATACCGCCACGAGCCCGAACTGGCGCTCGCCGGGGGCGACGATGGCCTCGATGCGGTGCGGACCATTCTCGCCACCGCGCCGCGCTTCCTCAACCCCGGGGGATTGCTCGTCGTCGAGCTCGGCCACAATCGCAGCGCCGCCGAAGCGTCGTTTCCGCGGATGCCCTTCGTCTGGCTCGAAACCGCATCGTCGACCGACTGCGTGTTCCTGCTGACGCGCGAGGACCTGGTCCGGGGACGCTGACCGGGCGCAGGCGCCCGACGGCCGCGACGCGGATGCCCCCGCGGCCGAGGATGCGCGATCGGTCAGAGGTCGGATTTCCCGCCGAGCAGCTCGCCCGTCGGTATCGCATGGACCCGGCCGTAACGGGTCCCGATGTACCTCGTGTGGTTGACGATGACCCCGTTCCGCAGGCCGAAACCCGCGTTGCCCGGCTTGTACGCGTTGACGATTCCGCCGGTCTTGCGGTCGAGCGCGAATATCGTTCCGTTGGCAACGGGGAAGAACACATGCCCGCCCTCGACGCTCGGCGCCGCCTTCATCCGCGACAGCTTGCGGCTCCACAGCACCTTGCCGCTGCGAAGATCGTCAGGATGCGTTCCGGCGACGACTACGAGGTTTCCCGCCAATGTCGCCGGCCCGCGAAGACGCGAAGCCGGCGGGCGGGCTCAGGCGCCCTATCCTGAAAGCCCGAAGAACTGCTGGATCCTGCGCACCAGGTCCTTGGTACGACCCGCGCCGTGCCGCGCCCGCGCTTCGGCGTCGAGCGCCTGGAGCGTCGCGTCGTTGGCGGCCTGGCGCTCCGCAAGGACCTTGGCGAGCATTTCGACGAGCGCAGGTCGTGCACGGACGATGCCGTCGAAGCCGCGCTTGTCGAGGCGGTAGCAAAGCGCCTCGCCGACCGCGACGACCGTCGCGAAGCGCGGTTGCCCGAGCAGCAGTCCCATCTCGCCGAAATAGGTTGGTGCTTCGAGCCTGGCGAATCGGTGCTGCGCCCCGGTCGCATCGGTGCCGATGATGTCGACCCGGCCGCCGGCGAGCAGATAGAGCGAATCGGCGGCGTCCCCTTCGCGGCAGATCGTATCCCCGCCGGCGTACAGCGAAGTCGTGAGCTCGCGCGCCAGAGACGTGCGCTCGTCGGACGTCAGCGAGGCGAACAGGTCCAGTGTCGCCAGCGCCGACTCGCGGTGCTCGATCTCCAGCGCGGCAGCTTCGCCGCGCGCATCGCTGCGCATCTCCACGACCCGGTGCGGGAACGGGATGTCGAAGCCGGCGCGCTTCAGCGCGGCATAGACGTGGGCGCGGATCTGCGAATCGCCTTTGAAGTAGGACCCGACGTCCGTCAGGTCGTAGCGGACCGCGTACTCGATGCCGCTGTCCTTGAAATCCGAGCAGACGACTCGCGGCGGCGGGTCCGTGGCGACGAATTCCATGTCGGCCTGCGCGAGCGCCTTCGTGACGACGTCGATGACGCTCGCCGGCGAATGCGAGAATCCGACCTGGAACGGCACCACCCGAACCCAGCCGGTGCGCTCCTCGCCGTGCCGCGCGACGACCGTCACCTTGTTGTTCATCAGCATTGCGTTCGGAATGACGATCGTTTCGTGCTGCGGTGTCGCGATCGCCATGTGGCGCCAGCGGATGCTGACGACCTGGCCGGTCAGCTCGTCGATGCGGACCCAGTCGCCGACCCGGCAGGTCTTCTCGAGTTGCAGGGCGATTCCGCCCCACAGGTTGCCCAGCGTCGCCTGCGCCGAGAATGCCAGTGCGCCGGTCAGGACCGCCGACGTGGTGATGAGTCCCGCGAGGTTGACGCCGACGGCGTTGAGCCGAAAGATCGCGTAGCTGATAAGCGAAAGCGCGATGACGAACTCGTCGAGGATGCGGGGGATGTTGCGCCGCGCGAGCAGTGTCTGGAACAGGAAGCGGACGCCGATCTGGATCGTGCCGAAGGCGACCAGCGCGAGCGAGGCTTCGCGCAGGATCGTAGGCAGCAGCTCGGACTTGATGCGGTCCCCGTAGCGGCCGAGGACCCAGAGGCCCGCCACCCCGACCGCCACGACGACGAGCATCGGCAGCATGCCGCGGCGCCGATCCGTCCCGAAGAACATCGAGATCAGCACCAGGACGAGGGCCGCGGCCGCGAACATCAGCGAGTCGTTGATCAGCCGGTCCATCTGCATGGGGCACACCCGCGGAAATCGAACGCCGCGATTATAGGGCCTCGCATCGACGCCTCGCGTAGAATCTCCCGCAGATTTTTCGGGGGAGCTCGATGGCCGCACGCCCGGGAGGCGAGATCCTGGTTGCCAGCCTGCTGGCACAGGGGGCGACGCACGCGTTCGGCGTTCCGGGCGAGAGCTACCTCGCCGTCCTCGACGCGCTCCGCGATGCCGCGGGTCGCCTGCGCTTTGTCGTCTGCCGCCAGGAAGGCGGCGCGGCGTACATGGCCGAGGCCTACGGCAAGCTGACCGGGAGGCCCGGGATCGCCCTCGTCACCCGCGGGCCGGGCGCGTCGAACGCCGCGATCGGCATTCATACGGCTGCCCAGGACTCGAGCCCGATGATCGTGTTCGTCGGCCAGGTCGGCGGCGACATGGTCGATCGCGAGGCATTCCAGGAAATCGACTACCGGCGGATGTACGGAAGCGTCGCCAAGTGGGCCGCGCAGATCGACCGTGCCGAGCGCATCCCTGAATACGTCGCCCATGCGTATCGGGTCGCCATGTCGGGTCGCCCGGGGCCGGTGGTGCTGGCGCTGCCCGAGGACATGCTGACGTCACGCGCCGTCGCGGCCGACCCGCCTTACATCGTAGCGACCGCGGCTGCGCCCCCGACCGATGCCGTCGACGCTGCCCAGGCGCTGCTTCGGACCGCCCTGAGGCCGCTGGTCCTGGTCGGCGGCAGCCGCTGGAACGCAGCCGCGTGCGATGCGCTGGCGCGTTTTTCCGGGGAGGCGTCTCTGCCGGTGGCCTGCGCCTTCCGCCATCAGGACCTGTTCGACAACCGGCACCCCAATTACGCAGGCGATGTCGGCATCGGCATCAACCCGAAACTCGCCGCCCGCGTGCGCGAAGCCGACGTGCTGCTGGTCATCGGCGAGCGACTGGGCGAGACGACGACCTCGGGCTACACGCTGCTCGACGTCCCCGCGCCGCGGCAGGCGCTGATCCACGTCCACCCCGGCGCCGACGAGCTCGGCCGGGTCTACCAGCCACACCTCGCAATCGCCGCGACGCCGGAGGCGTTCCTGGCGGCGATCGACGGGCGTGCCGCACGCAGGTCCGCGATCGCACCCGAAGCGTCGGCCGAAACCGCGCATGCCGAATACGAAGCATGGCGGGCGCCGCGTCCGGTCCCGGGTGCGGTCGACCTGTGGCAGATCGTGCGCTGGCTCGACGGGCGATTGCCCGACGATGCGATCGTCACCAACGGCGCCGGAAATTTCGCGACGTGGATGCACCGCCTCTACCGTTACCGCGGCTTCCGCACCCAGCTCGCGCCTTACTCCGGCTCGATGGGCTACGGGGTCCCGGCGGCGATTGCGGCCAAGCTCGTGCATCCGCAGCGGATGGTCGTATCGTGGAACGGCGACGGCTGCTTCCTGATGAACGGGCAGGAGCTCGCGACCGCGATCCAGCACGACCTCGCCGTCGTGTTCGTCGTCATCGACAACGGCATGTACGGCACGATCCGCATGCACCAGGAGCGCAATTATCCGTCGCGGGTTTCCGGAACCGCACTCGTGAATCCGGATTTCGCCGCCCTGGCGCGCGCCTATGCTGCGCACGGCGAAACGGTGAACGCGACCGCGGATTTCGCCCCGGCCTTCGAGCGGGCGCTGGCCTGCGGGCGCGCGGCACTCGTGCACGTCAAGATCGATCCACAGGCGCTGACGATGGGCGCGACCCTCGACGAGTTGCGCGCGCAGGGGTTCGCGAGTGCGCGCGACCCGGCCGGCTGACGCCGGGCCGGCGCAGCCTCAGGCCACCGCGACCAGCCGCTGCAGCGTGTCGGGGTCGTCCAGCAGATCCTCGCTCGGACCCCGATGGACGATGCGCCCGCGGTCGAGCACCAGCGCATTGCGGGTCAGTGACAGCGCGAGCTTGGCGTGCTGCTCGACGACGATGACGGCCATGCTGCCGCCGGACAGCAGGTTCCTGATCACCCGCATCAGCTCCTGGACGATGATCGGCGCGAGCCCTTCCATCGGCTCGTCGAGCAGCAGCAGGCTCGGATTCACGATCAATGCACGGGCGATCGCCAGCATCTGCTGCTCGCCCCCGGACAGCTGGTTGCCCCGGTTGCCGCGCCGCTCCGCGAGGCGCGGAAAGATCTCGTAGAGCTTGGGGAGCGTCCACGGTCCCGGCCGGGCGACTGCGGTCAGGTGCTCCTCGATCGTCAGCGACGGCCACATGTACCGTTCCTGTGGCACCCACCCGAGCCCTGCCGCGGCGCGCCGATGCGTCGGCAGAGCGACGAGGCTGCCGCCACGCCAGCGCAGCGTGCCGCGATGCACGCGCGTCAATCCCATCAGCGTCGTCAGCAGCGTCGTCTTGCCGACGCCGTTGCGTCCGAGGAGCGCGAGGCTGTCGCCTTCCTCGAGCGAGAATCCGACATCCTCGAGGACGACCGACGCGCCGTAGCCGGCGGTGACGCCGTCGAGTGCGAGCAGCTCAGACATGCTGCGCCTCGCCGAGGTAGACCTCCTTGACGCGAAGATCGGCGGCGATTTCCGCAGGCGCACCCTCGGTCAGCACCTTTCCGCCGACGAGGACGGTGATGCGCTCGGCGAAGCGGAACACCAGGTCCATGTCGTGCTCGATGAACACGATCGTCACCTCGCGCGGCAGGCCGGCGATGACACTGAACAGTTCGGCGCTCTCAGCCGACGGAATGCCAGCCGCCGGCTCGTCGAGCAGGAGGATTCGCGGACGGGTCGCCAGCGCCAGTGCGATCTCGAGCAGCCGCTGCTTGCCGTAGGCGAGATCGTGCGTCAGCTCGTTGCGCTCCGCCGTGAGGCGCAGCGTCTCGAGCAGCGCGCAGCCTTCGTCGACGGCCTCCTTCTGCCGAGCGACGGTCTGGTTCCAGACCGCGGCACGGCCCTGGCGCTCGCAGATCGCGAGCACGACCGACTCGAGAACCGTCAGCCCCGGAAACAGCGTGTTGATCTGGAACGTGCGCGTCATTCCGCGCTTGACGCGCTCGTGCTGGGACAGTCCGGTGATGCTCTCATCCCCCAGGAACACTTCGCCCGCCGTCGGCGGGAACACGCCCGTCAGCAGGTTGATGAACGTCGTCTTGCCGGCACCGTTGGGACCGATCAGCGCGTGTCGCGCACCCGGGAGAAAGGACAGCGAGACATCGGTGTTCGCATTGAAGGCACCCCAACGCTTGGACAGCCCCTGGGTGCGCAGCGCAGCGCCGCTGAGGGCCCCCACGCTTGCTGCCGGCGCCGCTGCGCCGCTCATCGCCTCGCTCCCCGCAGCCGCGTCCACAGCGTGTCGATGCCGCCGAGGATCCCGCCGCGCGCGAACAGAACGATGACGACCAGGAAGAAACCGAGCCAGAACTGCCAGTACACCGGATCGATTCCCGACAGGTAATCCTGGGCGACCATGAACACCAGCGCGCCGACGAGGCCGCCGTAGAGGCGTCCGGCGCCGCCCAGCACCAGCATGATCATCAACTCTGCCGAGCGCTGGAAACTCAGCGAGTCGATGCCGACGAACTGCGTCGTCTGGGCGATCAGGCCGCCTGCGACGCCGGCGACCGCGGCTGCGATGGTGAAGATCGTCCGCAGGCGCTTCGCCACCGGCGCGCCGATCGCGGGCATCCGCTTGCCGCCTTCGCGTATGCCGCGCAGGCTGAGTCCCAGCGGCGAAGCGACCAGCCTGCGCACCAGCAGGAACACGAGGAATACGACGACCAGCGCATAGACGAAAGCCGTGCGGCCGCCGAGGTCGAAGTCCCATACTCCCATGATCCTGTTGATCGTCACGCCGGACAGCCCGTCGACGCCACCGGTAATCGACGACGCCTTGTTCGCGGCCTCGAACAGCATCAACCCGATGCCGAGCGTCACCATCAGGCGCGTCAGGTCGCTGCCGCGCACGACCAGGAAGCTCACCAGGTACCCCGCAAGCGCAGCGACCGCGGCCGCTGCGATCAGGCCCGTGATCGGCTCGTGCCAGCCGTGCACCGCGAGCAAGCCCGCCGTGTATGCGCCGATGCCGTAGAACGCCGCATGACCGAGCGACACGATGCCGGCGTAACCGAGGATCAGGTCGAGCGAGACCGCGAACAGGCCGGTGATCAGTATCTGGCTGCCCAGGACCCGGTAATCTGGAAACGCGAAGAAGCCGATCACCGGCAGCAGCCAGAATGCCGCCTCGAGTGCCCGCCAGCGCCCGTCGGGCAGCCTCGCGTCGCCGGGGACCGAAGCCCTGGCGATCCCGGGAGCCGCAGCGTCGCTCATGTCCTGCGTCCGTAGAGCCCGGCCGGGAACACTATCAGCAGCACGACCATCAGCGCATAGATGACAAAGCCGCCGACCTCGGGCACGTAGTACTTGCCGGCGACATCGAACACCCCGAGGATCAGCGCGGCGATGAGCGGGCCCTTGATCGTCCCGGTGCCCCCGACGCTGACGACGAGCAGGAAGTACACCATGTACTTGAGCGGGAAGTTGGGATCGAGCCCGAGCACCTCGATGCCCAGCGCCCCGCCGAGGCCCGCGAGACCCGACCCGAGCGCGAAAGTAAGAGCGAAGACGCGATTGACGTTGATACCGAGCCCGGCGGCCGCCGTCGCGTTGTCGACGCTCGCGCGCACCCGGCTGCCGAAGCGTGTGCGCTCGAGGATGAGGTGCAGGCCGAGCGTCACGATTGCGACGACGGCGATCAGGAATATCCGATAGACCCCGAAATCGTGGATCAGGATGTGGACCTGCCCCTGCAGGTACGACGGGAGGTGCACCGGCTGCTGCGAGGAGCCGAAGATGAAGGTCGCGACCGCGATCGAAATGAATACGAGGCCGATCGAGAACAGCACCTGGTCGAGCGGGCTCGCGCGGTACAGGCGTTGATAGAGCGTGCGCTCGAGCACGATGCCGACGAGCGCGGAAGCAACGAAGGCGATCGGCAGCGTCGCGAGGAATGGAACGCCGAGGTGCGTCATCGCGACGACGCACACGTACCCGCCGACCATTGCCAGGGCGCCGTGGGCGAGATTCACGAAATTCATCAATCCGAGCGTCACCGACAGCCCGACGGCGATGATGAACAGCAGGCTTCCATAGGCGAGGCCATCGAACAGAACGCCGACAACGCTGCCGATCATCGCGATCTCACCTGGAAGTTCCCGGCCATGTCCTGGGCGATTCGAGAGCCATGTTCCGAAGCCGACTTGACGGGCGACCGGGGCCCGCAGACGGGAAGCGGGGCCGGCCCGGCATGCGCAGGCACGCACCCGCATCGCTGGGTCCTGGACGCGGCGCGAGCATACTACATCGTCGTGCTCGCCCGCCGTCGCGGAACCAACCGTGCGCAACGTGGCTCATATCCCTACGCCACCCTCGTTGCCCCCCAATGGCCACACGCGCCCGATCACCGCTGCCCGAACACCGGCATACCGTCCTGGTCCTGCAAGGAGGCGGCGCGCTCGGCGCGTACCAGGCGGGCGTCTACGAGGAATTGCAGGAGCGCGGACTCGCTCCCGACTGGGTCACCGGCGTGTCGATCGGCGCGATCAATGCGGCGCTGATCGCAGGCAATCGCCCTGAAAACCGCATTGCGCAGCTGCGGCGGTTCTGGGAACTCGTCTCTTCGGGGTTCTCCTACGTCCCTCCCCACCAGTTCGATCCGCTGCGCCGGGCGTTCAGCCGGCTCAGCACCACCGCGGTCGCGACCTTCGGCGTTCCCGGCTTCTTCGTCCCCCGCGTACCGTCGCCGGTACTGATGCCGTGCGGCGGGGAGGCGGCACTGTCGGTGTACGACACGTCGCCGCTGCAGCGGACGCTCGGCGAGCTGGTCGACTTCGACCTGATCAACACGGGTGCGACGCGCATGAGCGTCGGCGCCGTCGATATCCAGAGCGGCAACTCGGTGTATTTCGACAACGTGAGCGGCGGCACCCGGCTGGGCCCCGAGCACGTGATGGCGAGCGGTGCGCTGCCGCCCGGGTTCCCCCCGGTGCAGATCGGCGCTGCGTGGTACTGGGATGGCGGCCTCGCATCGAACTCGCCGCTTTGGTACGTGCTCGACGAGGGCAGCGATCTCAATGCGCTGGTGTTCCAGATCGACCTCTTCAGTGCAAGGGGCGGCGTCCCGCAGTCGCTCGACGACGTGCTCGAGCGCTCGAAGGACATCCAGTATTCGAGCAAGACCCGCTTCAACACCGGCCGGGCGAGGGACGATGAGGCGCTGCGCGAGGCGACACGCCAGGTGCTCGCGAAGCTGCCGCCGCGCCTGCGCGACGACCCGAGCGCGAAGCTGCTCGAGAAACGCGCGCAGGGACGCAAGATCTCGATCGTGCACCTGATCAATCGCCGCAACGACTTCGCGACCGTTGCCAAGGACTACGACTTCTCCCGGGCGACGATCGAAGCGCTATGGGAGGCCGGCCGCGCGGACCTGCGCCGCACGCTCGCCCATCCCCACTGGCGTCACGCGGCCATCGCCCGCGACGGACTGCGCACCTACGACCTCCTGCCTTAGCGGCAGGATTCAGCCGTCGTATTTCTCGACGACGCCAGCCGGGCGAATCTGCGCCGACCCTGGATCCTCCCCGTACTCGCGCAGCGCGCGTCGCTGGCGCAGAAGATCCCAGCATTGGTCGAGCTCGACCTGCAGCGCGGCCAGCGCCACGTGATCGGCGTCGGCCATCGACGGCTGCCCCATCAAACGGTGTTCCTCCGCGACCAGTCGCTGGATGTGCGTCAGCACGGGGTGTTCGGCTTGCTCTTGCTTCATGGCGTTGACCTCCTGCCGGGCGGTTCGCTATTCTGCCGTGAATTTCGCGTGGTTCGGGGATCGTCGGCAGACTCCCCGCCAAGACGTCCCGCGACGTCCAAGCTCTGCTCCTGGATTGGGCCCCGGCGCCCGAATGGGAGTTCCCTTGGACAGGTCTCAGGCTTCACCGATGATCGGTGCGCATGCGCGGCGCATCCTTTGGGTCCGCGGCCTGCGCGCCTTCGGCGACGGCTACGTCAGCCTGCTCCTGCCCGCCTACCTGCTGCAGCGCGGACTCTCGCCGCTCGAGGTCGGCATCGTTGCGACGGCCACGCTGATGGGATCCGGCGTTGCGACGCTGGTCGTCGGGCTGCATGCCCACCGGTTCGGGCACCGTGCGCTGCTGATCGCCGCGACGCTGCTGATGACGGCAACCGGTCTCGGCCTTGCCGCGGCGGACGGGTTCTGGCCGCTGCTGGTCGTCGCGATCGTCGGCACCCTCAATCCTTCGAGCGGTGATGCAAGCGTGTTCCATCCGCTCGAGCAGGCGACGCTCGCCGGCCTCGCGAGCGACCGGCAGCGCACGGCGATGTTCGCCCGCTACAGCCTGGTCGGCGCCCTGGCCGGGGCCGGCGGGGCTCTGGCGGCGGGCCTGCCCGAGCTCGCGGCGGCCGCGACTGGCCTCCCGCTCGCAACTGCTACACGAGCGATGTTCGTCGCCTACGCCGCCCTCGGATGTGCGTCAGCCGCGATCTACCGCGGGCTGCCGCGGGACCGTCCGGTCGAGGGCGGTCGAGCGGTCGCCCCTGCCGCAGCGCTCGGCCCTTCGAAACGCATCGTCGTCATACTTGCCGCGCTGTTCGGCGTCGACGCGTTTGCCGGGGGCTTCATCGTGCAATCGATGCTCGCCCTGTGGCTGCTGGAGAGATTCGGCCTTGGCGTCGTCGCCACCGGTGCGATCTTCTTCTGGACCGGGATCCTGTCCGCCTTCTCCTGCGTCGTCGCCGTGCGGATCGCGCGCAGGCTCGGACTGGTGAATACGATGGTCTTCACGCACCTGCCGTCGAGCGTGCTGCTGTTGCTCGTGCCGTTCATGCCGACCCTCGCGCTCGCCGTCGCCCTGCTGCTGGCGCGCAGCGCGTTGTCGCAGATGGATGTGCCGACGCGCAGCTCGTACGTGATGGCCGTGGTCACGCCGGCCGAGCGGGCCGCGGCGGCGAGCATCACGTCGCTGCCACGCAGCCTCGCCTCGTCCGCAAGCCCCTTTCTCGCGGGCTGGCTCCTCGGGGGCTCCGCCTTCGGATGGCCGCTGATCGTCGCGGGAGCGCTCAAGATCGTCTACGACCTCGCGCTGCTCGCGACCTTCCGCAGGCTGCGCCCGCCCGAGGAATCGGGGGCACCCTCCCGGTGACGACCCGGGAGGGTTGCGCGCCCGCGGCCTGCGGCACCGCTGCCTACGCCATCGGGTCCTTCACGTTGTCGATCTGGTCGAACTCGATGTTCCAGAGGTGCCCGTCGACCCGCTCGACCTTGCGGATGTAGACGGTCTGGATGACGTCGCGCGTCGCCGGGTCGATCGACATCGGTCCCCGGGGGCTGGTCCACGACATGCCTTTCATCGCCTCGACCATCTTCTCGCCGTCGGTGTCCCCGCCGGTCCTGTTCAGCGCTGAGTAGATCAGGTGCATGCCGTCGTAGCCGCCCACCGAATGGAAATTCGGCCGCATGCCGCCGTTTGCCTGCATGAACGCGCCGACGTAGGCCTTGTTCTCCGGCGACGGATGCGCTGCCGAATAATGGTGCGAGCTGACCACGCCCAGCGCCGGATCGCCCATCGAATCGAGGATGTCGTCATCGACGACGTCGCCCGGGCCGATGAGCCGGATCCCGGCGTCTTTCAGACCGCGCTCGCCGAAGGTCTTCATCACGGCGGTACCGGCGCCCGACGGGACGAACACGAACAGCGCATCGGGCTTCGCATCCTTGACCCGCTGGATGAACGGCGCGAACTCGGGATTGGCAAGCGGCGCGCGCAGCGACTCGATGATCGTGCCTCCGGAGTCCTTGAAACGCTTGACGAAGGTCTTCTCGGAATCGAGACCGGGCGCGTAGTCGCTCACCAGGGTCACCACCTTCGCGATCTTGTTCTTCGCGCCCCACTCGGCGATCGGCGCCGTCACCTGCGAGATCGTGAATCCCGAGCGAACGATGAACGGCGATCGCTGCACGATCACCGACGTCGCAGCCGCCATCACGATCATCGGCACCTTGGCCTCGGTCGCCACCGGTGCCGTCGCGAACGCAAGCGGCGTCAATCCGAAGCCGGCGATGACCGACACGTGGTCCCGGGTGATCAGCTCCTGCGCAATGCGCTTGGTGAGCTCAGGCTGCGTGCCGGTGTCGTCGCGCACGATCAATTCGATCTTGCGTCCGCCGGCACTGTCGCCGTTCTTCTGCATGTACAGCCGGCACGCTGCTTCGACCTGCCTGCCGGTCGAGGCGAAAGGACCGGTCTTGGGAATGATCAGGCCGACCTTCACCGGATCGGCCGCGAACGCGTAGCGCGGGAGCGAGGCGGCGAGCACCCCGGCCGCCCCGGTCGCCAGGAACGACCTTCTGTCAACTTTCGGCAATGCAGTCATTTGAGCATCCCTCCCTCTCGAATTGGGTGAGGCATTCTAATCCCGGTTGCGACGCGGTGCGGCCCGCCGTGGTGCGCAACGGGCAATGCCATAATCGCTACGCATGGCAATCAAACAATTCAGCAATGCCACCGAGGACCTGCGCACCGGCGCCGCGGGAAGCATCGGGGCGTCCGGGGCCGACGACGGGGTGGCGCACGGCGAAGTCGAATCGGCCCAGGCCTGGCTGCGCCTCGCCGTGACGCTCGCGCTGTCGACCATCGGCGGCGTCGGCATGTGGTCGGTGGTGGTCGCGCTGCCGACCGTGCAGGCCGAATTCGGCGTTGCCAGAGGGGCCGCGTCGCTGCCCTACACGCTGACGATGATCGGCTTCGGCTGTCGGGCATCGCGCTCGGGCGGCTGTCGGATCGCCACGGCGTCATGCTCCCCGTGGCGCTCGGGTCGGTCGCCCTCGCGGCCGGCTATGCCGTGGCCGCCTCGGCGACGAGCCTCTGGCACTACACGCTGGCACAGGGCCTGCTGATCGGCGCCGGCAGCTCGGCGACGTTCTCGCCGCTGATCGCCGACATCGTCGCTCTGGTTCGTGCGCCGTCGCGGAATCGCGGTCGCGATCTTCGCGAGCGGCAACTACCTCGGCGGCACGATGTGGCCCCCTGTCGTGCAGCACTTCGTCGAGGCCTACGGGCTGGCGCCACACGTATCCGGAATCGCCCTGTTCTGCGTGGTGACGATGACGCTGCTGGCGCTGCTGTGCGGCCGCGCCGACGCCGCTGGCCGCTTCCGGTACGCCAGCGTCGCCGCGACTGCGCCGGGCTCGCTCGGTCTCGTCCCGCGCGCCGCGCAGACCCTGCTGTGTCCTCGCGGGCCTCGCGTGCTGCGTCGCGATGTCGATGCCCCAGGTCCACCTCGTCGCGTACTGCAGCGATCTCGGCTACGGACGCGGCGCGCGGCGGCGAGATGCTGTCGCTGATGCTCGCCACCGGCATCGTGAGCCGGCTTGCGTTCGGCGTCGATCTGCGACCGCATCGGGGGCCTGCGGACGCTGCTGCTCGGCTCGCTGCTGCAGGGCGTCGCGCTGCTGCTCTTCATCCCGTTCGACGGCCTGTGTCTCCTGTACCTGATTTCGGCGCTGTTCGGCCTGTTCCAGGGCGGCATCGTGCCGTCTTACGCGATCATCGTTCGCGAGCACTTCGCTGCGAGCCGAGGCCGGATGCGCGTGTCGGCACGGTGCTGATGTCCACGCTCTTCGGAATGGCGCTCGGCGGCTGGATGTCGGGCAAGGTATTCGACCTCACCGGGTCGTATCGGCGGCGTTCGTCAACGGCATCCCTGGAACCTGCTGAACCTGTCGATCGCCGTCGTCTGCTGCGTGCGCCGCTCGACACCGACCGCGTTCGTGCGGCCCTCACGCGACCGCTGGACCAGTGGCCGACGGGCGCGTACGCGGGCCCGCTGCGCGGGCGCCGTCATGCGGTCCCCATGACCGCCGCCGCCGGGTCGCCGCTATCGCTTCGCAGCGTCGAGCGTGCGGACGGCCCCGCCATCGGCGCCATGAGACCATCGCGGCGACCACCGACCCGCATCGACCTGGTCGACGGCGAAGTACGTGCACGAGCGCGACCGAAGGCGCAGTGCGCCCGGCCCTGCTCAACAGCGCAGCGCGCGAAACCTGCGCTGCGCGCCGTTCGCCCCGGGGCGCATCGTCGCCGCCGACATCGAGCGCACCGGCTATCCGCATGCGCCTGGCGATCTGGATCGTGCGTGACCCCGCCCCGGCCGGCCGTGCCGAAGCGGCTCGGAGCGGCACCCGCCGGTGAGTGCACCCTCGCCCCGCGGCGCAGCTCGCCCAGGCCGAATGCCTGCCCGATTTCCCGACGCACGCCGGCGACGCTGCGCGCGCTGGCGCGCTGGCCGACACCGACCGGCAATCGGTCCATCACGACGTGATGCGCGGCTGCAGCGTCCCGTAGCCCGCAATTCCGATGCTCGACGCGACGTTCGCGACCTGCGCAAGCGCGCTGCGCCGAGGTTCGACGCGCCGATCGCTCGCCTTCGCCCGCTCGATAGCCGCGCATAGGACCTCGAGTGTCTGTCGAACCACGTCGTTCGTCGTCCCAGGCGACTGGTAGAGGTCGATCGCATCGACCTACAGGGCGCCTGCGACCGGCTTCGAGGCCGCGCTGCGGATGTAGTCCTTGGCGCGTCGACTGGTGGCCGACGCCTGGCCCGAGTCGCGACCTCGGTGCGCGATGACGAGGTCGTCGTGCCGTGGCTGCGCTGGATCCCGCGCCTGGTGCCGGCTTCGGCTCGCCGCTCCCGAGACGCGGGGACACAGTCGAGTAGCTGTCGCGCGGTGCGATCAGCGCAGCTCCGGCCGTCGAGCGGACGCGTCGAGCGGCGCGAAACGAGCTGAAGAGCCCGTGCCGCGGTCCAGCCGATCACGTGCCGCCGAAGCCAGTGGCCGAGCGCGTCGAAGCCGCTCCTGGCCGGCACGCCAACGTCGAGTGACGTCGCCGCGTCCTTTCGGTGCGCCTCGTAGCGCGCCCTGTTCGCTTCGTTGAGCGGATAGAGCCCCGGCAGTACGGCCCCGCTGCCCACCTCGTCCATGATCCACTGCTCGGCGCTCCTGCTCGATCGCTGCCTCGACGCCACCTCGTCGACCATCGCTGCCGGGATCAGACCGCACCGTCGCGTCGCGACGACGAGGTCATCGGGGAACACCGCGACGCCTCCGCAACCGATCGGCTCCTGCCAGTTGACGAACGTGAGACCTGCCACCGAAGGCGGCGCGGCCACGCCCTGGCACCAGACGGACAGCCGCGATGCGAGCACGCCTTCGACGTCGCGCAGCACGCCGTCGGTCACGAGGCCCGCGACGCTGCGCATGTGCATTCGCGCGCACAGGATGTCGCCGAAGATGCCGGCGTCGGTCACCCCGCGGGCATCGACGACGGCCACGCAGCCTGCGGGCATCGCCTCGATCGCTGCGCGCGTCGAGATCGGCTTGCCCCACGACGCCGGCGTGGCGAGATCCTCGCGCGCCGGCACGAAGCGCAGGGTGAATGCCCGACCGGCGACGCGCCCCTGTCCCGGGCGCAGCGGCCGCGTGCCGCGCATCCAGACGTTGCGCAGTCCTTTCTTCAGGAGGACCGTCGTGAGTGTTCCCGTCGTGATTCCCTTGAGCGCTTCCAGGGTGTTGCGATCTGCCATGTGCAAGCCTCCGTCAGGCCGGCCGTGGATGTTGCGGCCAGCGGGTACCGCCATTGTAGAATGGGCCCCGGTTGCCGCCGGCAAAGTCGAGGGAGACTCCGATGACCGCCTTCAACGTCGTTCGTTTTCGCGTCAAGCCCGGCCAGGAAGCACGCTTCCTGGACGCGCACCGCAAGGCCCGGGGCACGTTCGCGGGCTTCCGCGGGGGCGCGCTGATCAAGACCGGCGACCGTTCCTACTGCATGATCGCCGGCTGGGACGATTTCGACAGCCTGGTCGCCGCCAGGCGCAGCATGATCGCGATCCTCGACACCTTCCGCGACACCCTCGAGGACCTCGGCGGTGGCCTCGGTGTCACCGACCCCGTGTCGGGCGAGACCATCGTCGAGATGCCGGCGTTGCGCTAACGGGTCCGGTCGGCCCTGACCGATGCAGGGGGCCGGCCGGTTGCGCAGCGGTCGATGCTTCGGGCTGTCCGGTTACGCGCGCGAACCCGATGCGACGAAGCCTTCGACGAGTTCCGCCAGGCGGCGCTTCCCGCCCGTCAGGATCGAAACGCCGTCGCCGACGAGCAGCACGTCGAAATCGAGGTCCAGCAGCGCCGCGACGCTTCGCCGCAGGCGCGACGGGTCGTCCATGACCTTCTCGCGCAACAGCGAACAGCGTCCGGGCGGGTTGCCGATCACCGCATCGCCGACCATCAGGATTCGCCGCTCGGGCCAGTGCAATGCGACCTCACCCGGCGACTTGCCCGCGGCCGCCACGATGGTGAACGGACCGACCTTGGCGCCGACCTCGAGGTCCCCGTCGATATCGGTTCCCTGGCCACGGGCGTGCGCCGCGTCGTCGGGGTGGATGAGCGTCCTCGCGCCCGTGCGCGAGCGCAGGACGTTGGCCGCGCGCGCATGGTTGCGGTTGGTCAGCAGGATCGTCGCGACCCCTGCTGCGACGATCTCGTCCAGGTCCGCAGCCTGAGGCTGCACCGGATCGATGCAGAGGTTGCCGGCAGAATGGCGGACGAAATGGCCGTTGAAGTTGTAGCCATGGGGCTCGGAAAACCATGGCCACGTGAAGACATCGGGAACGATTTCCTGCATCGTGGACTCCTCGTCTCTTCGGGGCGCGAGCGGCGGCATCCGTGCCCGCCTTTGGCGCCCGACCTGTGACATGCGTGCTCGCATAGCATAGCCTGATGCTCCCGAAGCTGACCGAGCGCGACATCCTGCTCGTCGTCGACGTGCAGAACGATTTCCTGCCCGGGGGCGCACTGGCCGTCCCGGACGCCGACGCGATCGTTCCCGCGGTCAACCGGCTCGCCGGCAGGTTTGCGCATGTGATCCTGACGCAGGACTGGCACGTCCCCGGCCACAGCTCGTTCGCGTCGTCCCACCCCGGCAGGTCCCCGTTCGAGACCATCGAGCTGTCCTATGGTCCGCAGGTGCTGTGGCCCGACCATTGCGTCCAGGGAACCGTTGGCGCGGCGTTCGCGCCTGCGCTCGATGTCCCGCAGGCCGAACTCGTCGTGCGCAAAGGCTATCGCCGCGAAGTCGACAGCTACTCGGCTTTCTGCGAAGCCGACCGGGTCACGCCGACGGGACTCGCAGGGTACCTGCGCGAGCGCGGTTTCACCCGCGTGCACCTCGCGGGCCTGGCCACCGACTTCTGCGTTGCGTGGTCGGCGATCGATGCGCGCCGCTACGGTTTCGAAGCGGTGGTGATCGCAGACGCCTGCCGCGCCATCGACACCGGGGGCTCGCTGGCCACCGCCTGGACGCGGATGCGCGAGGCCGGGGTCGGCGAGGTCAGTGCCGCGCAGCTTTCCGCGTGAAACCGCCGGGCGATGGTCAGCTCGCGCGCTCCCTGCGTCCCGGGCCGCGAGCGTCGGGCGTGGGTTGAGCCTGTGCGCGCGCCGCCGACTTCTGCGTCGCGAGGTATTTGCTGAGCGTCGCCACGGTTGCCGGACTGTCCCAGTCGGCGCCTCCGGTATAGCGGCCGATTTCGCGACCCTGGCGGTCGATCAGCAAGGTTGTCGGAAAGGCCGTGAGCGCGAGATCGTTGCGGACCGCGGTCGTGGGGTCGACGTAGACCTTCAGAGCCTGGACGTCGATCTCGTCGAAGAAGCTTTGGACGGCGGCGCGTCCTCCCTTGTCGATGGACAGCGCCACGACTTCGAACTCCGGGCCACCGAGCCGCGCCTGCAGGCGCTCGAGCGTGGGCATCTCGCGCCTGCACGGCGGGCACCACGTGGCCCACACATTGAGCAGGATCAGCTTGCCGCGGAACTGCGCCAGGCTCCGCGGCGCACCCTTGTCGTCGATGAACCTCAGGTTCGGCACCGGACGCGGCGTGCGGTCGGTCATCGACGCGAACGGGTTCTCGTCGAGGGCGTGGCGCCATCCAGCGGGCGCGGCGCCGGCCGCGGCGCCCTCCGCCGCGACTGCGGGAATCGCCACGGTCAGCGCGCCCAGCGTCATCGCGGCAATGAAGCGCGATCGCCACGTCCGGGCACCGCAACCGCGTACGGATATCGTCATCATCGAGAGTCTCGCTTCTCCGTCGTCGAGGGTCGCGGACGAACCCCCCGATTTCGCCCGGGGCAGGTCCCGTGACCCCACCCCGCCCGGCCCCGGGGCCGGCGAGCGGTATTAAAGCACGATCCGGGGATAGATCCAGCCGCCGACCGCGACCAGCGCCGCGAGCGCAAGCCCGAGAACCGCGAAGTCGACACCCAGCCCGAAACTGCTTGCCGCGCCTGCAAGCATCGACGCCCGCAGCCCGTCGACCTCGTAGGTCAGCGGGTTGACGTGGGCAACCCATTTCAGCCAGTCCGGCATGATCTCGATCGGGTAGATGGCGTTGCTCGCGAAGAACAGCGGCATCGTCAGGACCTGGCCGATTCCCATGAAGCGCTCCCGGGTCTTGACGATGCACGCGATGATCAGCGAGAAGGTCGAGAACAGCGCAGCACCGAGGACCACCAGCGCGATCACGCTGGCGAGCGCAGTCGCGCCCCAGTTCATGCGCACGCCCAGGGCCGCCGCCAGCGCGTAGACGATGACCGCCTGCGACAGCGCGCGCGCTCCGGCCGAGACCGCCTTGCCGAGGACCAGCGCGGTCCGCGGAGTCGGGCTCACCAGGAATTTGTGCAGGATGCCGAGATCGCGCTCCCAGATGATCGAGATGCCGTAGAAGATGGCGACGAAGAGCACGCTCTGCGCGAGGATGCCCGGCGCGAGGAAATCGAGGTAGCCGAGCGTTCCCGTCGGTATCGCATGCGTCTTCGCGAACACCACGCCGAACACCAGCAGCCACAGCATCGGCTGGATGGCGCGCGTCAGCAATTCGGTGGGATCGTGACGAAGCTTGCGTGCCTCCATCGCGGCGATGGCGAGCACCTTGCCGCAGTACGACCCGATGCGCGCGACCGGACTGCGTCTTCGCGCGGGCCCGGCGCGCTCAGCCGAGTCGACGGGTGGCTCGCCGCGTGTTGGCGGTGTCCGCATAGCCGCTCGCACCCTCGCCGGGATCCTCCGTGTAATGCGCGAATATTTCGTCGAGGCTCGCGTCGCTCTCACCCGCCGCGGCGCGCAGCTCGGCCTCGGTGCCGACCGCGACCGCCCGTCCCCGCCGGAGCACCGCCATGCGGCCGCAAAGCCGCTCGACTTCGTCCATGTAATGCGACGTGAGCACGATCGTCGTTCCGTAGCTCGTGCGCAGGCGTTCGAGATGTTCCCATACCACTTCGCGTGCGACCGGGTCGAGTCCCACCGTGGGTTCGTCGAGGAACAGCAGCCTGGGCCGGTGCAGCATCGATTGCGCAATCTCGAGCCGCCGGATCATGCCGCCGGAATAGGTCTGCACCCGCCGGTCCGCCGCATCGGCGAGACCCATGAATGCAAGACCTTCGTCGACGCGCGTGCGGCGGATCTTCCGCGGCAGGTCGTACAGGGCGCAGAACACCTGCAGGTTCTCGCGCCCGGTGAGCTCGCCGTCTGCGGACAGCGCCTGCGGCACGTAGCCGATGATCGCGCGCACCGAGGCCGCGTCGCGCGCGATGTCGAGGCCGGCGATCTCCGCCTTGCCTGCGCTGGGCGGAATCAGCGTCGTCAGCATCTTGATCAGCGTGCTCTTCCCGGCGCCGTTGCGGCCCAGCAGCCCGAACACCTCGCCCTCACCGACCGACAGCGTCAGGTTGTCGACGGCGATCAGGTCGCCGAAGCGTCGGGTCAAGCCCTCCGTCGCCAGGATCGTTGCCAGCTTGCGTCTCCGCGGGAGGGAGCGTTCCTTGCATGCGCGCGGTCGAACGAAGGTCTGCGCCCTTCTTCACATTGGACCACGGCGATGGCCATTCCGACGCGTAATTGTTTGTAACCTGCCCCGGGGTCTGCGCACCGGACCCCCGATTGGGCAGCAACGGATGCACCGTGGTTCCGCGCTCCGATTGCGCCCCGCCAACCGGAGGTCGGTCATTTGACCTGCATCTAACCCGGGGCCCGCGAAGCTCGATAGACTCGCCGATTCCCGATCCCGGCCAGTAACCCGATGAATTCGACCCCCGCTGTCCGGTCGTGGCGCGCAATGGCCGCATGGCCTCGCGCGCATGCATGGGGCGCGGCCTTGCTTCTCGCGGCAGCCCTGGGGATCGCCGTCGCCGTCTGGTCCTTCGTGCTCGACAAGACGGTCGCCACCTATGCGGTCGTGCGTGGAGATCTGCTGCAAAGCGTCGTTGCCAGCGGCCAGGTGATCACGCCGCAGCGCGCGTCGATCGCCGCCGAGATCACCGGACGCGTCGCGCGGGTGCCGGTGGCCGAAGGGGACACGGTCCGGCGTGGCCAGGTCCTGGTCGAGCTGGACCAGGCCGACGAGCGGGCGGCGCTCGACCAGGCGCGCGCCGCACTGGCGCAGGCCGATGCGAAGCTGCGCCAGATCGCGAACCTCACGCTGCCGGCAGCCGAGCAGGCGCTGCGTCAGGCCCGCGCCAACCTGACGCAGGCGCAGCGCGCCTGGCAGCGGACGAGCGACCTGATCGCTAGGAATTTCGTGTCGCACGCGCAACTCGACGATGCGCAGCGCAACCTGGATGTCGCCGAAAGCCAGCTGCGCGCGGCCGAGCTGCAGGTCGCGAGCGAGCGTCCCGGCGGCAGCGATTTCGCCCTCGCGCAGGCGGCTCGGCGCGAGGCGGAGACGGCCATCGGCGTCGCTCAGGCGAAACTCGACGCGACGGTCATCCACGCGCCCGCCGACGGCATACTGATCGGTCGCAGCGTCGAGCCCGGCGATGTCGCCCAGCCCGGCAAGGAATTGATGGTCCTCGCACCCGCGGGTGAGACCCAGATCGTCGTGAACGTCGACGAGAAGAACCTCGGGAAGCTCGCAATCGGACAGAAGGCCCTCGTGTCGGCGGACGCCTTTCCGAGGGAGAGCTTTCAGGCCGAGCTGTTCTACCTGAATCCCGGCGTCGATCCGGTGCGCGGCTCGGTCCAGGCCAAGCTGCGCGTGCCCGATCCCCCGCCTATCTGCGCCAGGACATGACGGTGTCCGTCGACATCGAAGCGGGCCAACGCCAGGACGTGCTGATCGTCCCGGCCGACGCGCTGCACGACGCGGGCACGGCGCACCCGTGGGTGCTGGCGGTGCGCGGCGGCCGGACGGTCCGTCAGTCCGTGACGCTGGGCATGCGCGGCGACGCCGCGGTCGAAGTCCTGACGGGAGTGTCGGTGGGCGATGCGCTGATTCCTGCGACCAACGGCGCCGTGGCGGCCGGCGAGCGGGTCCGAGCGGTGCCGATCAGGCATCCTGGCGCATGAACCGCTTCCTGACCTTCGAATGGATCGCCGCGCTGCGCTTCATGCGCGACGGCCTCGCACAGACCCTGCTGATCATCGCCGGCGTTACGCTGGGCGTCGCGGTGATCACGTTCATGTCGGCGCTGCTCTCCGGCCTCCAGGCGAATCTCTTCCGTCGCACGCTGAACTACCAGGCGCAGATCGTCGTGTTGCCGCCCGAGGACATCGCGCGGACGCTCCGGGACGCGGGTCCAGCGCGGTCGGCCGCGATCGTTCAGCCGCGCACGCAACGCCTGCGCTCGATCGACCAGTGGCAGAAGGTCCGCACGCAGATTGCGCGATTGCCCGACGTCGTCGCGATCGCGCCCGTGGTATCCGGTCCGGGACTCGCGATTCGTGGCGATGCCAACAAGGCGATCTCGATCACGGGTTTCGATCCGGAGACCTACCTGCGCGTCATCGCGCTCGCCGACAAGGTCGTCGCAGGAACCGCAAACCTCGCGGGCTCGGACATCCTGATCGGCACCGAGCTCGCCAACGATCTCGGCGCGACACTCGGCGACAAGCTCCGCGTCACGACGGCATCGGGCGCCGCGCAGACGCTGCAGATCGCCGGGATATTCGACTTCGGCAACAAGGGCGTGAACTCGCGCAACGTCTACGTCACGCTGCGCGTCGCGCAAAGCCTGCTCGATGTCGCGGGCGGCGTCACCAGCATCGAGCTCAATGTCACGGACCCGTTCGCCGCCGAGCGCGTGGCACAGACGATCCAGGCCCAGACCGGCCTCGAAGCCGACAGCTGGATCAAGACCAACGAGCAATTCTTCTCCGCCATCAACGCGCAGACCCTCTCGAACAACTTCATCCGCTTCTTCGTCGCGCTGACCGCGGCGCTGGGCATCGCCAGCGTCCTCGTCGTGTCGGTCGTGCAGAAGTCGCGAGAGATCGGGATATTGCGGGCGATGGGAACGAGCCGCGGGCAGGTGCTGAGGCTGTTCCTGATCCAGGGCGCGCTGATGGGGCTGGCCGGGTCGGTGTGCGGCTCGCTGCTGGGTTTCGTGTTCCTGAACTTCTGGCGCGGCATCGCCCGCAATCCGGACGGTACGCCGATGTTCGTCGTCAATTTCGAGCCACAACTGTTCCTGTACGCGGCAGGCGGCGCGACGCTGGTGGGCATCCTCGCGGCGATGGTGCCCGCGCGACGCGCCGCACGGCTCGACCCGGTGGTGGCGATCCGTGGCTGACGCGCGGGAGCCCGATGATGCCGTCCTGCGTCTTGCGGGTGTGCGCAAGTCCTACGGAACCGGCACTGCGGTCGAACTCGAGGTCCTGCACGGCATCGATCTCGAGCTTGCGCGCGGCGAGTTCGCTGCCCTGATCGGTCCGTCCGGGTCGGGCAAGAGTACGCTGCTCAACCTGATCGGCCTGCTCGATCGCCCGACGGCGGGGACCGTCTGGATCGGCGGGGCCGAATCCGGCCGCCTCGACGACACGCAATTGACGCGACTTCGGGGACGCACGATCGGATTCGTATTCCAGTACCACTATCTGCTGCCCGAGTTCACCGCCCTCGAGAACGTCATGATGCCGATCCTCGCCGCCCGAGGGCGACCCGATGCGCAGATGCGGGAAGCCGCGGCAAACCTGCTGGCGCAAGTCGGACTTGCCGCGTGGCAGAACCACGACGCCAACGATCTCTCCGGCGGGCAGCAGCAGCGCGTTGCGATCGCGCGCGCGCTGGCGATGAGCCCGAAGCTGGTCCTCGCCGACGAGCCCTCCGGCAATCTCGACACCCAGTCGGCCGATGCGGTGTTCGACCTCCTGCGGTCGGTCAACGAGCGCCTCGGAACGACCTTCCTAATCGTTACCCACGATCCCCGCCTTGCCAACCGCTGCGATCGGATTGTGGAGCTCGTCGACGGACGCATCGTCAGCGATCGGGCCAATGCGAATCCGGTTCGCCGCCAGGCGGAGCACGAGGCAGCGCTGGCGCGATCCCCCTGACCGCGCACGGCACCCGTACCTGCCGAGGATGCCTAAGCCATGCCTGTGCTGAACCTGCCGATCGCGACCGCACTCGAGGAGATCGCCGACCGCCTCGAGCTCCAGGACGCGAATCCGTTCCGAGTTCGCGCCTACCGCAATGCGGCGCGCACGGTGCGGGAGTTCCCGCGCGACCTGAAATCCATGATCGATCGCGGCGAGGTGCCGCCGCGCCTGACGGGCATCGGCGCGGACCTCGCGGGCAAGATCGGCGAGCTCGCGCGCACCGGGCATTGTGCGCTGCTCGACCATCTGCGGGCCGGGATGCCCGCATCGATCACCGAGTTGCTGCAGGTGCCGGGCCTCGGACCCAAGCGCGTGCGCACACTGTGGCACGACCTTGGCGTTCAGACCCCCGCGCAGGCACTGCGCGCAGCGCGCGACGGGCGCATCGGCCGCCTGCACGGCTTCGGCGAGAAAATCCAGCGCAGCATCGAACTCGCCGTCGCGGCGCATCTGTCGAAGGAGCGGCGGATCAAGCTCGCGGTCGCAGCCGAATACGCCGATGCGCTCGTTGCCTGGCTCCGGAGCATGCCCGGCGTCGATCGCGTTGTCGTCGCGGGGAGCTTTCGCAGGATGCGCGAAACCGTCGGTGACCTCGACGTTCTCGTCACCGCGAAAGACGGTCGCCCGATCGTCGAGCGCTTCGTCGGCTACCCGGACGTCGAGCAGGTGCTCGCCCGTGGGCCGACGCGTGCCAGCGTGCGACTGCGCGGCGGCCTGCAGGTCGACCTGCGCGTCGTGCCCGCCGAGAGCTTCGGAGCAGCGCTCGTCTATTTCACCGGGTCCAAGGCCCACAACATCGCGCTGCGCCGCCTCGGCCAGGAACGGCGTCTGAAGATCAACGAGTACGGTGTGTTCCGGGGTGACAGGCGGATCGCCGGGGCCACCGAGGAATCGGTCTACGCCACCCTGGGCTTACCGCTCATTTCGCCGGAGTTACGCGAAGATAGGGGTGAGATAGACGCAGCTCGCAACGGCTCATTGCCGATGCTCGTGGTGCTGGGCGACCTGCGAGGGGACCTCCACGCGCACACCGACGCGACCGACGGTCGAAACAGCCTCGAGGAAATGGTCGAGGCTGCGCGCGGACTGGGCTTCGAGTACCTCGCGATCACCGAGCATTCGCACCGGCAGACGATGTCGCATGGCCTGGACGTAAAACGACTCGCCCGTCAGGGCCGCGCCATCGCGCGGCTGAATGCAGGAACGCGCGGCATGCGCGTGTTGCATGGCATCGAGGTCGACATCCTCGACGACGGTGCGCTGGATCTGCCCGACGAAGCGCTTGCGCCGCTCGACATCGTTGTGGCTGCCGTCCACAGCGGCTTCAACATGAGCCGCGAGCGGCAGACCGAGCGCATCCTGCGCGCGCTCGAGAACCCGCGCGTCCGCGTTCTCGCGCACCCGAGCGGGCGGATGATCGGCGAGCGCGAGCCTTACGATGTCGACATGCTGCAGGTCCTGCGCAAGGCGAAGGCCACCGGCGTGCACATGGAACTCAACGCCCACCCCGAGCGCCTCGACCTGACCGACGTCCATTGCCGGATGTGCAAGGACCAGGGCGTACTCGTCGCGATCGATTCGGACGCTCATCGCACCCAGGAGTTCGCGAATCTGCGCTTCGGGATCGGCCAGGCGCGCCGCGGCTGGCTCGCGCCCGCCGACGTGCTGAACACCCGGCCGCTGGCGAAGCTCCTGCCGCTGCTGCGGCGCGCCGGCACACCCCGGCCGGGCCACGCCGCCGCAACCGGCGGCGCGCTCAGCCCTTGACGCAGGCCATCGGCTCGACGCGAGCGACTTTCCTGGCGAGACCCGCGCGATCGGCCGCATCGACGACCGCGGCAATGTCCTTGTAGGCGAGGGGCGCCTCTTCGGCGATGCCGCGCATCGATGGGCTGCGGATGACGATGCCACGCGCGGCGAGATCGTCGACGACCTTGCGCCCTCCGAACCTGCGCGTCGCCTCGTGCCGGCTCATGCTGCGCCCCGCCCCGTGACAGGCCGATGCGAAGGCCGCCCTCGCGCTCCGATCCGTTCCTGCGAGAACGTAGGACGAGGTTCCCATGCTGCCGCCGATCAGCACCGGCTGACCGGTCGCGTGCAATGCCAGCGGCAGGTCCGGATGCCCCGGAGCGAACGCGCGGGTCGCGCCCTTGCGGTGGACGTAGAGCCTTCGCGGCCGGCCATCGACGACGTGCGTCTCGACCTTGCAGGTGTTGTGCGAGACGTCGTAGAGCACCTCGAGCCTCGCGCCGGGAAGCACGGCATGGAATGCGCGGCGCGTCAGCTGGGTCAGGATCTGCCGGTTCGCCAGCGCGCAGTTGATCCCTGCGCGCATCGCGCCGAGATAGCGTTCGCCCAGCGCCGAGCGGATCGGCGCACAGGCGAGCTCGCGGTCCGGCAGCACGACGCCTGCCTCCCTGGCGGCAATCGCCATTTCGCGCAGGAACTCGGTCCCGATCTGGTGGCCGAGGCCGCGCGATCCGCAGTGGATGCTGACGACGACGTCACCCTCGGCCAGGCCGAAGGATTCGGCGGTCATCCGGTCATAGACCTCGCTGACGTGCTGGACCTCGAGGTAATGGTTGCCCGAGCCCAGCGTCCCCATCTCGTCGCGCTGGCGCCGCTTGGCCGCGTCCGATACCTCCCGCGGATCGGCGCCTGCCATCGTTCCGTGCTCCTCGATCCGCTCGAGATCCCCGGGCGCGCCGTAGCCCTGAGCGACCGCCCAGCTCGCGCCGCCGCGCAGCATCGCGTCCATGTCGTCGGCGGACAGGCGCAGCGCCCCGGTGCTGCCGACCCCGGCAGGAATGCGCTCGAACAGCGTGTCGGCGAGGACGCGCTTCAGCGGCTCGACTTGCGCGACCGAAAGCCCGGTGCGCAGCATGCGAACGCCGCAGGAGATGTCGAACCCGACCCCGCCGGCCGAGACGACGCCGCCTTCGTCGGGATCGAACGCTGCCACGCCGCCGATCGGGAACCCATAACCCCAGTGGGCGTCGGGCATCGCGAACGACGCCTTGACGATGCCAGGGAGCATTGCGACATTGGCGACCTGCTCGGGAACCTTGTCGTCCATGCCGCAGATCAGCGCCTCGTCGGCGTAGATGATGCCCGGCACGCGCATGGCGCCGGTCATCGGCAGCTGCCATTCGCATTCGCCGATCCGGATCAGGCGCGCGGGGTCCATCGTTCCCAGGGTCTCATACGTCGACGATGCACTGGGCGACCCATGCGCCGCCGGCGTCCTGCGCCACCGAAAGTGCGGTGTAGGTCGCTCCCTTGATCTCGACGACGGGTTGGTGACGTTCGCGATCGACGCGCTCGCCCCAGGCCTTCGCGGTCAGCGCATTCCCGTCGATGCGAAGCTCGAAGCGGCTGAATAGCATGTCCCGGGTCGCCATCGCATAGATCACGGCGTTGAGCCAATCGGCGAACAGCAGCTCGATGTCGGGTGCCTCGCAGCGCAAATCGACGCCGACCTGCGCTGCGATCCCGGCGGGGTCCGCGACAACCGCGGTCAAGGCGAGTGCAGCCTGCTCGAAGGCTTCCGCCTGCGTCGCACCGATGCCTCGCACGCCGATGTCGGCGCCGTGCGCGAAGTGTTCCCAGGCCACGTCCGCCCCGCCCCCCCGTTCAAGACTCTATACTGACTCCGGCACTCGCGGAACCGACGATGCAAAGCCCGGCCCTCCTCACCGATCTGTACGAGTTGACGATGCTGCAGGCGTACCACGCCGAGCAGATGAACGGTCGCGCGGTGTTCGAGCTTTTCGTCCGGGCCCTGCCGCGAGCGCGCAATTTCCTGCTTGCCGCCGGGCTCGCGCAGGTGGTCGACCATCTGCAGGTGCTGCGCTTCACCGCGGACGAGCTGTCGTGGCTCGCGTCGACCGGCCGCTTCAATCACCAGTTCCTCGATTCGCTGCGCGACCTGCGATTCACCGGTGACGTCGATGCCATGCCGGAAGGCAGCGTCTTCTTCGCCGACGAGCCGATCCTGCGCATCGTCGCGCCGCTGTCCGAGGCTCAGCTGGTCGAGAGCCGCGTGATCAACCTGATGCACTACCAGACGCTGGTCGCGAGCAAGGCCGTGCGCTCGGCACTCGCGGCACCCGGGCGCCTGCTGGTCGATTTCGGCCTTCGCCGCTCGCACGGCGCCGAGGCCGCACTGCTGTCGGCCCGGGCGAGCCACCTCGGCGGCTTCACGGGTACGGCGACGGTGGAGGCGGGCCGGGCGTTCGGCATCCCCGTCTACGGGACGATGGCGCATTCCTACGTCCAGGTGCACGCGGACGAAACCGAAGCCTTCGAGCGCTTCGCCATCGCGCAGCCCGACAATGCGATCCTGCTGATCGACACCTACGATACCGAGCGCGCGGCCGGCAGGGTCGTGGAACTCGCCGGGCGCCTGGCCAGTCGCGGCATCTCCATCAAGGGCGTGCGCATCGACAGTGGCGACCTGGGTGAGCACGCGCGGCGCGTGCGCGCCATCCTCGACTCGGCGGGACTCGCGTCGATCACGATCTTCGCGAGCGGCAACCTCGACGAATACCGGCTGCGCGAGCTCGTCGCCCAGCACGCACCCATCGACGGTTTCGGGGTCGGCACGAGGATGAACACGTCGGCCGACGCCCCTTTTCTCGATTGCGCGTACAAGCTGCAGGAGTACGAGGGCCGGGCGCGGCGCAAGCGTTCCGAGGGCAAGGCGACATGGCCGGGACGCAAACAGGTGTGGCGCCAGATCGCTTCCGACGGCCGCTTCGAGCGCGACGCGCTCCGGCTCGCCGACGAACCCGGCACCGGCGTGGCGCTGCTGGCCCCGGTCATGCGCGCGGGCAAGCTCGTTGGGCCGCTGCCGACGCTGGCCGCATCGCGGGCACACGCGCAGGCGCAGGTTGCGGCACTGCCACCCGCCCTGCGCACTCTCGACGAATGCCCCGGGTACGAGGTCGAGGTCTCGCCGGAACTGCGCCTGCTGGCCGCCGAGGTCGACCGCAGCACCTGAGCGCGATCGCGGCCACGGCGCCGCATCGCAAGCGCATTTGACTTCGGTCAATCCCCGCAGGCGCGCGATGGCTAGGATGGGTCGATCCTGCCATCGGCGATTTCCCCATCCGACCGCCCGGGCGCGGCTAGTCCTTGACCTCAGCAACGTTGCCACTCCCGGTTTCGCAGCTTCGTCGCGGCTGCGATCTCGCATCGCTGGCGTTCGCCACGACGGAGGCTCTCGACGATGTCGCCGAGCCCTTCGGCCAGCAGCGCGCGCGGCGCGCGATCGAATTCGGAATCGGCATCCGGCGACCCGGCTACAACCTGTTCGTCCTCGGACCCTCGGGCGCCGGGAAGCAGACGCTGCTGCGCGAGATCGTCGGCCTCCAGGCCGTCACGCAGGCACGCCCTCCCGATTGCTGCTACGTCTTCGATTTCGCGGACCCGCACCGACCTCGGGCGCTGCGCTTGCCGGCGGGTCGCGGGGCCGCACTTCGTTCCGACATGCGCAAGATGATCGACGAGCTGCTGGGCTCGATCCCCGGCGCGTTCGACAGCGACGAGTATCGGGCACGCATCGATCAGATCAATGCCGAGATCGCCGAACGCAACGAGCAGGCGCTGTCGCACCTGACCGGCATCGCCGCCGGCGACAGCATCGCACTGATCCGGACGCCGACAGGATTCTCGCTCGCTCCAACCAAGGATGGGGAAGTCCTCACCACCGAGCAGTTCGAGGCGCTGCCGCCGGAGCACCAGGCGGCGATCGAGAAGGCGATGGCATCGCTGCAGGAGCGGCTGGACCAGCTGATCCGCGAAGCGCTGCGCTCGCGCAGGAAGCAGCGCGAGCGCATCCGCGAGCTGAACCGCGATGTCGCGCGCTCCGCGGTCGGCGTGCTCACCGAAGACCTCAGGCAGCGCTATGCCGATCTTCCCGACGTGCTGCAGCACGTGGCGGCGGTCGAGCGCGACGTGATCGAGAACATCGACGATTTCCGGCGTGCGAGCGAGCTGCAGGGGCAGACGATGGGCACGCCCGACACGCAGCCGCCCTCGTTCCGGCGCTACGAGGTCAACCTGCTGCTCGATCACCAGCATCTGGAAGGGGCGCCGCTCGTATTCGAGGACAACCCGACCCACCAGAACCTGCTCGGACGCATCGAGCACATCGCCCAGTTCGGGGCGCTGATCACCGACTTCACCCTGATCAAGCCGGGTGCGCTGCACCGCGCCAACGGCGGCTACCTGCTGCTCGACGCACACAAGCTTCTGACCCAGCCTTTCGCCTGGGAGGGCCTCAAGCGCGCGCTGACGACGCGCAGCCTGCGCATCGACTCGCTGGCCCAGATGTACAGCCTGGTGAGCACGATCTCGCTCGAGCCGGAACCCATTCCCCTCGACGTCAAGGTCGTGCTGTTCGGCGAGCGCGTCTGGTATCAGCTGCTGTTCGAGTACGACCCGGACTTCCGCGAGCTGTTCAAGGTCGCCGTCGATTTCGACGACGATGTCGACGGCAGCGGCGCGAACCAGGCTCAATGCGCCCGCCTGATCGCGACGATCGGCCGGCGCCAGGCGCTGCTGCCTCTGACGCGTGCGGCCGTCGCCCGCGTTCTCGAGCAGCGGGCGCGCGACAGCGACGACAACGAGCGCCTGTCGACCCACATGCAGAGCCTCGTCGACCTGCTGACCGAGGCCGATTTCATCGCGCGTCGCGGCGGCGAGCCGCAGATCGGGCCCGATCACGTCGACGCCGCGATCGGCGAACAGATCCTTCGTGCGGGCCGCACTTCCGAGGAGATCCGCCGCTCGATCCTGCGCGGCACGCTCCTGATCGACACCGACGGCAGCAAGGCGGGACAGGTGAATGGCCTGGCGACATTCTCGGTCGCAGGCAAGACGTTCGCCCAGCCGACCCGGATCACCGCCAGCACGCGCGTCGGCGACGGACAGGTCATCGACGTGCAGCGCGAAGTGCAGATGGGCGGGCCGATCCACTCCAAGGGCGTGCTGATCCTCGCCTCTTTCCTGGCTGCGCGCTTTTCGCGGCGCAATCCGCACTCGCTGCGGGCGAGCATCGTGTTCGAGCAGCTGTATTCCGAGGTCGACGGTGACAGCGCGTCGGCGGCCGAGCTCTGTGCGCTGCTCTCGTCGCTTGCCGGGATCCCGATCCGGCAATCGATCGCCATCACCGGCTCGGTGAACCAGTACGGCGAGCTGCAGCCGGTCGGCGCCGTCAACGAAAAGATCGAGGGCTTCTTCGACGTCTGCAAGGCGCGCGGCGCTGGCATGCACGCGGTGGTGATCCCGCGTGCCAACGTCAGGAACCTGATGCTTCGCGACGACGTCGTCGAAGCGGCCGGACGCGGTGAATTCCAGGTCTACGCGGCAGCGACCATCGACGAAGCGATCGAGATCCTCACCGGTACGCCTGCCGGCGAACCCTCCCCGGTCGGCGAGTTTCCGTCCGGCACCGTCAACCGGGCGGTCACCGAGCGCCTCGACCAGTACTCGACGATCCGCCAGTCGTTCGGAATCGCGCCGCCCAGCGCGCGCGCGACTGCCGCAACCCGGGGCCGACGTCGATGAACCTGGGCTCCGCCCTGGGCCGCAGGCCGCGCCCGTCACGGGTGCTGATCGCGACCGAATCCTCCAGCGACGCGGGGTTTGCCGTCGAGGCGGGCATCGGTCTTGCCGCCGCCACCGGCTCCCGGCTCGAGGGTGTATTCGTCGAGGATGCGAACCTGTTCCGCCTCGCGCGACTGCCGTTCACCGTCGAGACCAGCGCGCTCACCGGCGCCAAGCGCGCGTTCGCGATCGAGGAAGTCGAGCGCGCGCTGCGCGTCGAGGCCGCGCGGCTGGAAAGTCTGATCGCGCGGCTGGCCGCCGATGCGCGCGTGGCCTGGTCGTTCAAGGTCCTGCGCGGGCCGCTGCTGGCAGCCGTGGGGGCGCAGCGGGCGGAATTCACCCTGATCGCGACCAACCCGTCGCGCCTCGGCCCCCCGGCAGCGATGCCACCGGCCCTGCGCCCGATCGCCGCCCTGTTCGACACCTCTGTGGCAGGCTGGCGCGGGGTCGAGGCCGCGCACCGGCTCGCGCAATCGCTGGGGCGCGCGCTGCTGCTGCTGATCCCGGCGAGCGGGCCCGTCACCCCCGAGCAACTCGCCCAGGAAGCGGCGGCGTGGCAGCACCGCGAAGGCATCGCCGGCACGGTGGTGCTGATCCAGGGCGATACCCGCTCGATGATCGCCGCACTGCGGACCAACCGCAGCGCCCTGCTGACCCTGCCTGCGCCGGAACTCGGGGCGCTCGCATTCGATCTCGCGCAGCTGCTGATCGAATTGTCGTGTCCACTGATGATCGCGCGCTGAGCGACGCGAAAGCTCGGGACGCACCCGCGCGGCGC
This sequence comes from uncultured beta proteobacterium, assembly GCA_963734515.1. Classification (GTDB taxonomy): domain Bacteria; phylum Pseudomonadota; class Gammaproteobacteria; order Burkholderiales; family Casimicrobiaceae; genus VBCG01. The sequence goes on from CAVTHP010000010.1 coordinate 114,673, forward strand.
CTGCTGAACGTCGTATCCGCGATGCTGCGCGAGCTGCGACCGGGCGCGCCGCTGCGGGCGCCGGGGCTCGATGACTCGATCGAGCGCGACCTCGGATTCGACAGCCTGTCGCGCGCCGAGCTCGTCCTCAGGATCGAACGCGATTTCGCCGTCCGCCTTCCCGATGGGCTTGCAGCGTCTGCGCGCACGTTGCGCGACCTCCTCGACGCCGTCCTTCGCGGCGAGCCCCGGGCGACGACGGCCGCACGGCCACCTTCGCCCGCACCGTCGCCCGAGCCGATCGTCGGAACGCCGGAAGACGCGGCAACGATGGTCGAGGCGTTCCGCTGGCACGTCGAGCGCCATCCCGAGCGCGAGCACATCATGCTCATCGAGGGCGACGAGGTGCGCGAATCGATCTCGTACGGGGGGCTCTGGGCGGAGGCCGCCTCGATCGCCGCCGGCCTGGCCGCCCGCGGTATCGGCCCCGGCGACGCCGTTGCGATCATGATGCCGACGGGCAGCGGTTTCTTCCGTGCCTTCCTGGGTGCGATGCGCCTCGGGGCGGTGCCGGTCCCGATGTATCCGCCGCTGCGCTGGTCGGAGATCGAGGAACACGTGCGCGGCCGTGCCGCGATCCTCGCCAACTCGCTTGCCCGCGTGCTCGTCACCGTCCCGGAAGCGATGCTCGTCGGCAGGATCGCCCGTGCCGAGTTGCCGGGCCTTCGGCACGTGGTCAGTGTCGACGAATTGCGCGGCCCGGGAAGCGACGCGTCCGCGGTAGTGGCGACGTCGCTGCGCGAGACGGCATCGGGACGCGAGATGGCGATGCTGCAGTACACCTCCGGGAGCACAGGCGATCCGAAAGGCGTGATCCTGAGTCACGACAACCTGCTCGCGAACATCCGTGCGATGGGTGCGGCCGCGGCGGTGACCTCCGGCGATCGCTTCGTCAGCTGGCTGCCCCTCTACCACGACATGGGACTCATCGGCGCCTGGCTCGGAACGATGTATCACGGCGTGCCGCTGGTGCTGATGTCCCCGGCCGATTTCCTGGCGAGGCCTTCGCGCTGGCTGTGGGCGATCCATCGCCATCGCGGAACGATCTCCGCAGGCCCCAATTTCGCCTACGAGATCGTCGCGTCGAAGGTCCCGGACGAGGATCTGCAGGGACTCGACCTCGGTTCGTGGCGCCTCGCGTTCAATGGCGCGGAGCCGGTCCGCGCGGCGACGCTCGAGCGCTTCGCCGCGCGACTTGCGCGTCACGGCTTCGACCGGCGCGCGATGACCCCCGTCTACGGGCTTGCCGAATCCGCGGTGGGCCTCGCGTTTCCTCCCCTCGCTCGGGGTCCGCTGGTCGAGCGCATCGATTCGCAGGCGCTTGCCAACCAGGGTGTCGCGATCCCGCTGACCGGCGCCGGCCGCGCCGCGCTCGACGTCGTATCCTGCGGGCGTCCGCTGCCCGGGCACGAGATCCGCGCCGTCGACGACAGCGGCCGCGAACTGCCGGCCCGGGCCGAGGGCCGGATCGAGTTTCGCGGACCGTCCGCGACCGCGGGCTACCATCGCAACTCGGACGCAACCGCGAAGCTCTTCCGCGGCCCGTGGCTCGACACCGGGGACGTTGGCTACATCGCAGGCGGCGAGATATTTCTGACCAGTCGCGCCAAGGACCTGATCAAGCGCGGCGGGCACAACATCCATCCCTACGACCTGGAAGCCGCGGTCGGCGACATTCCCGGCATACGCAAAGGCTGCGTCGCCGTCTTCGGTACGATGGATGCTGGAAGCGGGACCGAGCGCGTGGTCGTCGTGGCGGAGTCGAGCCAGGCCGATCCGGCCGCGCGCGCAGCACTGCGCGACCGGATCATGGAGCTCGCCCGGGTCCATCTGGACGGGCCCGCCGACGACGTGCGACTCGTTCCCGCCCGCACGATCCTCAAGACCTCCAGCGGCAAGATTCGCCGCGCCGCCTGTCGCGACCTCTACGAGCGGGGCCTGCTCGAGGCGGGAAGGCCAGCGGTATGGCGGCAGATCGCAATGCTGTTCGGACAGGCGCTCGTCGCCCGTCTGCACCGAGGCGCGCAGGGCCTCGGTCGGGCCGCCTGGGGCATCGCCGCCTGGCTGGTGTTTGTTCCAATGGCAACGCTCGGTGTGCTCGTGCTGCCGCTGCTGCCGACGCCGCAGGCACGCCGGCGCCTGGCGCGCGTCATCGCGCGCTCGATCGTCAAGGGGCTCCGCGTCCCGCTTTCGGTCATGGGCGGCGAGCATCTGCGTGCCGGCGCGCCCTCGGTGCTCATCGCCAACCACGCCAGCTACGTCGATGCCATCGTGCTGGTCGCCGCGCTTCCGTCCCACGTGCATTTCGTGGCCAAGCGCGAATTCGATCGCGCGCCCGTTATGGGCAGCGCGCTGCGCCGCCTCGACGAGCGCTTCGTCGATCGGGTCGACCCTGCTCGCGGGGTCGAGGACACCCACGAGCTCGTGGCGGCCGCGCAGCGCGGAGACACGCTCCTTTTCTTCCCCGAAGGGACCTTTTCGCGCGCGCCGGGGCTGGGGGCGTTCCGCATCGGCGGTTTCGTCGTGGCGGCCGAGGCAGGGGTCCCCGTCACGCCGGTCGTCATCCGCGGGACGCGATCGGTGCTGCGCGACCATCGCTGGCTCCCGGTCCGCGGCCCGGTCGAGGTCGGCATCCATCCCCCGATCCAGCCCGACGGCAACGACTGGTCGGCGGCGGTGCGGCTGCGGGACCGCACGCGGGAGATCATGCTGCTTGCCTGCGGCGAGCCCGACCTCGCGCGCTGAACGCGGCTGAACTTGACGCCGATCAAGAGGTGCCCGCCGCCGGAAGCTATGCTCAGTGACGACGATTGCCGAGCCGCCGCTGGCCACGCGCCTCAGGACGTGCCCGCCCCCGCCCCGACGCACTCCCGGAAAGACTCCCGATGCAGATCCCCCTCCAGATCACCGTCCGCGACATGCCCCGCTCCGACGCGCTCGATGCGCGTATCCGCGACAAGGTCGCGGGCTTGGAGCGCTTCAACCCGCGCATCACGAGCTGCCGAGTCGTCGTTGCCGAGTCCCGCAAGCACCACCAGCAGGGGCGGCGTTTCGAGGTCGACATCGACATTCGCATTCCCGGCCACGCCGAGATCGTCGCCAACCACCACTCGGACGAGGACATCTACGTCGCGCTGCGCGACGCCTTCGCTTCGGCCACCCGCCAGCTCGAGGACGCGACCCGCGAGCAGCGTGGCGACGTCAAGCTGCACGACGAGGTCCAGCACGGGACTGTGACGCGCATCTACGGAGACGAGGGCTTCGGTTTCATCGCTACCGGGGACGGTCGCGAGCTGTATTTCAGCCGCGACAACGTCGTCCACCCGGCGTTCGAGCACCTCGAGCCCGGCGCCACGGTCCAGTTCATCGAAGCCTCCGGCGTGGACATGGGGCAGGCCAAGCGCGTGAGCGCCAGGAAGCACCCGCTGCCCCCCGAGTAGTCGGCGCCCATCCCCGCATGCCGCGGCGCCGACCCATTGCATAATGGGGTGGCTGCGCGGCTGCTGCGCGCGCGTACGATTCCGGGAGGAGGTGCGGCAATGCGGGCGTTGAGCAATGCGGACCATCGCGTGAGTCCGCCGATCGTCACGATCCCCCGGCAATACAACGCGGCCGACGACCTGATCGGCCGCAATCTCGCTGCCGGCCGGCAGGACAAACCCGCGTTCATCGACGACGCCGGCGCATATACCTACGCCGACGTCGACCGGCGCGCGTCGCGGTTCGCCAACGTGCTGCGCAAGCTTGGCGTCGACATCGAGCAGCGGATTCTGCTTTGCATGCACGACTCGATCGACTTCCCCAGCGCGTTCCTCGGAGCGATCAGGGCCGGCGTGGTGCCGGTTGCGGTCAACACGCTGCTGACCCCGGGCGACTACGAGTACATGCTGGCCGACAGCCGCGCGCGGATCGCCGTCGTATCGGCGCCGCTGCTGCCGCTGTTCCTGCCGCTGCTCCCGAAGCTGCCCTTCCTGCGGCGGATCCTGGTCTCGGGAGAGAAAGTCGAGGGTCCCGATGCGCTGGCGGCCGTGATGGCCGATGCGGCGGAGAGCTTCGAGACCGCCCCCATGACCTGCGACGATCCCTGTTTCTGGCTCTACTCGTCGGGGTCCACCGGCGCACCCAAGGGCACCGTCCACGTGCACTCGAGCATGATCCAGACCGCCGAGTTCTACGCGCGGCCGGTCCTCGGGATCGAAGAAGACGACGTCGTGTTTTCCGCGGCGAAACTGTTCTTCGCCTACGGGCTCGGCAACGGCCTCAGCTTTCCGATGTCGGTGGGGGCCACTGCCGTCCTGATGTCGGAACGGCCGACGCCCGCAGCCGTTTTCACCCGGCTGCGCACACACCAACCGACGATCTTCTGCGGCGTCCCGACGCTCTACGCAGCGATGCTCGCGCATCCGGAACTGCCGCCGCGCGATGCGTCGAGGCTCCGGCGCTGCGTCTCCGCAGGGGAAGCCCTCCCCGAGGAGATCGGAAAGCGCTGGTCGGCGCATTTCGGCGTCGATATCCTCGACGGCATCGGATCGACCGAGATGCTGCACATCTTCCTGTCGAACCGGCCGGGCGACGTGCGCTACGGCACCACCGGCAAGCCCGTCCCCGGCTACCAGCTGCGCATCGTCGACGACCATGGCACACCGGTTCCTCCCGGGGAGACCGGCGAACTGCAGATCGCAGGGCCGACCAGCGCAGCCGCCTACTGGAACAACCGCGAGAAGACCCGCGCCACCTTCCAGGGGATGTGGACCCGCAGCGGCGACAAGTATTCGCAGGATGCCGACGGCTACTACGTCTATGCGGGTCGCAGCGACGACATGCTGAAGGTCAGCGGGCTGTACGTGTCGCCGATCGAAGTCGAGTCCAGTCTGATCACCCACGAGGCGGTGCTCGAAGCGGCAGTGGTCGGTCGCGAGGACGACGACCGGCTGACCAAACCGATGGCGTTCGTCGTCCTCAAGCCGGGCCACTCCGCGACACCCGAATTGACCGAGTCGCTGAAAGCCCACGTCAAGTCCCGGCTCGCCCCCTACAAGTATCCACGCTGGTTCGCATTCGTCGACGAGTTGCCCAAGACCGCGACCGGCAAGATCCAGCGCTTCAAGCTGCGCGCCCTCGCCGCCAGGCGCTAGCGTTCCCGTCTTGATCCGCGCCGCCCCACCTGCCGGCTCCGGACGGACGCGATGACGCTCGGGGATCTGCCGTCGCCGGGCGCCGCGGCGCTGCACCACACGCTCCGCTTCGCCGATGCCTGCGGGCACCGCCTCGAGTACGTCGACATCCCTGCGCGACGGATGCACCGTCCGCCGCTCGTGCTCCTGCACGAGGGTCTGGGCTCGGTCGCGATGTGGCGCGATTTCCCCGGCCGCGTCGCCGCGGCGACCGGTTGTCGCAGCATCGTCTATTCACGCTACGGCTTCGGCCGGTCGTCGCGGCGCGTCGAGCCCTGCACGCCACTGTTCATGCACGAGGAGGCACTCCGGATCCTGCCGGCGCTGCGTGCAGAACTTGGAATCGCGCGTCCGGTGCTGATCGGTCACTCGACCGGTGCGTCGATGGCGCTGATCCACGCCGGCGCCGAAGGCGCCGACGTCGCCGGCCTGGTCATCATGGCACCGCTGGTCTTCGTCGAGGAATTCAACCTCGACAGCATTCGCGCAGCCCGAGAGGTCTACCGAACGACCGACATGCGGCAAAAGCTCGCCCGCTACCACGACGACGTCGACGGCGTGTTCTGGGGCTGGAACGACATCTGGCTGCACCCCGCGTTCAGGTCATGGTCGATCGCCGACGACCTGCGGGGCATTCGGTGCCCGATCCTCGCGATCCTCGGCGACGACGACGAATACAGCACGCCCGCGCAGATCGACGCGATCCGGCGCAACCGGCGGGCGCGACGCCCGCCGTGCCCGATCGGCCGCCGGCTGTTCTCCCTCCCCTGTGCTCCAGGGGAACCTCGACGCGACCTCCCGCCGGTTCGTGACCGGGTGTCGGGTGCCGTGCTGGTCAGTCGCGCTTGCCGCGATTCAGCAGGACGTGGTCGACTTCGGCTTCGGCCTGCAACCAGTCGTCGAGATCGTAACCGTCCTTGTTCCCGCGCTCGGTCGCGCGCTGGAATGCCGCCTCGCTGATCATCCGATGCCGAAGATCGGCATCGACCGTATCGGTCGCGCCCTCGGCGAATGGCTGGTCGGGCGTCTGATCTTCGTCGGCTTCCGCGCTCAGGATAGGTACGCTGTGCGGATGATTCGGATCCGCCTGCGGCGATCGCGGTGCCTTGCGCCTTTTGATGTTCGTCGATCCCATCTTGTACCTCCGTGGAGCGAATCCATTGTGCCCCGGAAGAACGCGCGCGAGGCTTGATCCACGTCAAGCCGCTGCGCTCCCGGAGCCCTCGCGCCATTTGGGCATCTCCGGCCGCCGTCGATGGCGCGGCGCTTCGATCATCCCGCCATCAACGGTGGCGCGCAACCTCACACGGAACCGATGCAAGGTCGATGCCATAATGCCCCTTCGCTCAACGCGGGAGACGAGAGACATGCAACGCAGATGGATGCCTGCACTGGCCGTCGCGGGCCTTGCTGCGATCACGTACGCGGTGCTCGCAGTCGCGCAGACGCCCCAGCACGACACGATGCAGATGGCGCAACACGACATGGCCGGGCCGACCGGCGCCGGTTCGATGCAGGGGGGACCGGCCGGCGCGATGTCGATGGCCGCCCCGCCCGGGGACGCGAGGGAACTGGTCAAGTTTCCGGAGCCGATGCGCCTGCACACGATTGCCAGCATGCGCGACCACCTGCTCTCGCTGCAGGAGATCGACGAAGCGCTGTCGAAGAACGAGTTCGACAAGGCCGCCAACATTGCCGAGCAGCGCCTCGGCATGACTTCGCTCGAAGCTCACGATGCCGCGCATCTTGCGCCGTTCATGCCCAAAGGCATGCAGGAAATCGGCACGCAGATGCACCAGGCCTCGAGCCGCTTCGCGATCGAGGCACAGAACGCGAGCGTCGGCAACGATGTACGCCCGGCCCTCGCCGCGCTCGGCACCGTCATGCAGCAGTGCGTGGCCTGCCACGCGACGTACAGACTGCACTGAGCGCCAGCACCGCGCGCCTGCACCACGCGCCTTCGGCGGGCGCGTTCAGGCCCTGCCGGTGCCGCCTGGCACCCATGCGCCACGAACCAGTGCGCGCAGATCCACGCTGGGGCCCGGTGGTCGCGCCGCCTCGGCCGGTTCCCCCGCCTGCGGCCAGCTCTGGCGGTCGAAATGCGCGCACACGGCGTTGGTCAGGAAACGGCTCGCCGACGCATAGACATGACGGTCACCCATCGCGACCTGTTGCCGCACGTGGAAGCGCTGCGGCATGACCAGCGACAAGTGGTCCATCGCCCGGGTCATCGCGACGTAGAGCAAGCGGCGCTCCTCCTCGATCTCCTCGGCGCTTCCGGTCGCCATGTCGGAAGGAATGCAACCATCGACGCAGTTCAGGACCTGCACGACCCGCCACTCCTGGCCTTTCGCCGAGTGGATCGTCGAGAGCGTCAGGTAGTCCTCGTCGAGCATCGGATCGGCGGCCTCGGCCGAGGTCACCGCGGGCGGGTCCAGCGTCAGCTCCGTGAGGAAACGCTCGCGAGTCGCAAAGGTCGACGCGATGCGGCGCAGCTGCGCCAGATCCGGCGCGCGGATCGCCGCGTCCTCGTACAGGCGATCGAGCTGCGGCTCGTACCACGCGAGCAGCGCGTCGAGCTCGGAAGGCCAGTCGCTGCGCTCGCCGCGCAGCGTCTCGCACAGGCGCAGCAATCCCGACCAATCCTGCGCCGCAGCGGCGGGAATCGTGAAGCCGCGCATCGCCGCGAGCGTATCGGTTGCCGGTGCCAGTGCGTCGAGGCACCGCCCGGCGATCACCGGTCCGACGCCCGGCAGCAGCCGCAGCGTCCGGAAACCCGCGAGTCGCCCGCGAGGATTCTCGATCCATCGCAACAGCGACAGCACGTCCTTGACGTGCGCCGCATCGAGGAAGCGCAGTCCACCGAACTTGACGAATGGAATGTTGCGCCGCGCGAGCTCGAGCTCGAGCAATGCGCTGTGGCTGGAGGTGCGGAAGAGGACCGCCTGGCGCTTGAGCGCGATCCCGTTCTCGCGATGCAGCAGCACCCGCTCGGCGACGTACTGTGCCTGCGCCATTTCGTCGGCGACGGTGACCAGCCGCGGAGGCTCGCCGCCCGACCGGTCGGTGACGAGGTTCTTGGCGTACCGCTCCTTCGCCAGCGCGATGACCGCGTTCGAGGCCTCGAGGATCGGGGCCGTCGAACGATAGTTGCGCTCCAGCGTGATCACTTCGGCCGGCGGATCGTACTGGCCGGGGAAATCGAGGATGTTGCGCACGGTCGCGGCGCGAAATGCGTAGATCGCCTGCGCATCGTCGCCGACGACGGTCACGCCGCGACCGTCGGGCTTCAACGCCTTCAGGATCGACCCCTGCAGGCGATTGGTGTCCTGGTACTCGTCGACCAGCACATGGTCGAAGCGCGCACCGACTTCCTCGGCAAGCGCGGGCACACGCATCATCGCCGCCCAGTACAGCAGCAGATCGTCGAAATCGAGCACCTGCTGCGCCTGCTTGGCGGCGACGTAGGCGTCGAACAGGCGTCGCAACTCGTCCTCCCAGCCGGCACACCACGGATAGGCCGTCTGCAGGACGCCGGCCAGCGGCGCCTCCGAGTTGACGCTGCGCGAATAGACCGCGACACAGGTCGCCGCACTCGGAAAGCGGCCCTTCAGAGGATCCACGCCGAGGTGATCGTGACGAACCATCGCCATCAGGTCTTCCGAATCACCGCGATCGTGGATCGTGAAGCTGGACGCGAGCCCGACGCGCTCGGCGTATTCGCGCAGGATGCGCGCGCCTACGCTGTGGAATGTCCCCGCCCACTCGAGAACCGGCGGACGCTCGCCCCGGAAGGCGCCGAGCTGCGCCTGCAGCACCCTCCCGACCCGCCGCTCGAGCTCGGCCGCAGCACGGCGGCTGAAGGTCAGCAGCAGCAGGCGCTTCGGATCCATGCCTTGCTGCACCAGGTGTGCAACGCGATGCGCGAGCGTGCCGGTCTTGCCCGTACCCGCGCCCGCAATCACCAGCAGGGGACGCGCCGCCGCCGCGCCGCCGCCGTGATTCACCGCGCGGTGCTGGGCCGCGTTCAGCGTCTGGGTACTGCGGGGATTCATCGGCGCTGGCTCGGTGGGTGGCTCGGGCGCCGGCATCGACGGCTCACACGCCGCTGCGAACGCGGCGGCGCTACCCGAACGTTCGTTCGGGGCACTATACCATCACGAACGTCAGCCCGCGTGCAGTTGCGCTGCGGGTCGGGCGCTCCGAAGCCGGAAACGGGTCAGGCCGCAGCAGCCGGCCGCGTCGCGACCAGGTCGATCAGCGCCGACATCCCGCTGTGTCCTCGCCCTTCGCGCACCTCGGCGTCATAGGCTTCGAGCACGCGTATGTCCCAATCGGCGAACTGCTTCTCGACCCATTCCCGCGTATACATGTGCTCGCGACGCGGCGGCCCGCCGGTGCCGTAATCGACCTGTTCGGGCCGATAGCCCTCGAGCAGGAACGCGCCGCCCGGCACGACCGAAGCTTTCATCGCGGCAATCGCCGCGTCGCGACGGTCGGGCGGCAGGAACTGGATGAAGATCGCTGCGATCGCGTCGTAGCGCGAGGTGGCCCAGGGCCAGTTCTCGACGTCGTTCACCTGGTGATCGACGCTCACGCCGCGCCGCTTCGCGAGCGCGCGCGCCTTTTCGACAGCGTTGGGGGCGAAGTCGAACGCGATGACCTCGAAGCCCTGCTCGGCGAGCCAGACGCTGTTGCGACCTTCGCCGTCGGCGACGCAGAGCACGCGGCTGCCTGGCCGCAACCAGCGCGCCTGCTTGCGAAGGAACGCATTCGGCTCCTCGCCGAATAGGTAGTCGGGGGTCGCGTAGCGTTCGTTCCACGTCGCGCGGGGATTGTCGAAACCGGCCATGGTGAGTTCTGCGGATGAGAATCGCCGTTCCCTCCGGCGCATGCGCGCGGGACGGGGCACAATCATAGCAGCCGATCAATACGTCTCTATGTGCAGCCGGCTCTTGGCGAGCAACTCGGGCTTGATCGCGTCCCAGTCGAGGCCGCGCTGGGCGCAGACGTCGCGGAACGCTTCGATCACGCCCGCCTCCATGCCCTTGAGGCCGCACAGGTAGATGTAGCAGTCGTCGTCCTGCAGCATGCTCGCGACATCGTCGCTGCGCACCCGGACCAGGTCCTGGACGTAGGTCTTGGCCTGCCCGGTCTCGCGCGAGAACGCGAGGTTGATGTCGATGAAGTCCTTCGGGAGCTTCATCAGCGGCCCGAAATACGGCAACTCGTCCTGGCGCCGGGCGCCGAAGAACAGGATCAGCTTCCCGCCTTCGTTGCGGCCCATCAGCCGCCGCCGGCGTTCGGTCATCGCGCGCATCGGCGCGGATCCCGTCCCGGTGCAGATCATCATGATCGACGCCCCGGGATGGTTGGGCATCAGGTAGCTTGCGCCATAGGGTCCGACGACGCTCACCTTGTCCCCCACCTCCAGATCGCACATGTAGTTCGATCCCACGCCGCGGACTGCCCGCCCCGCATGGTCCTCCATCACGCGCTTGATCGTCAGCGCGACGTTGTTGTGGCCCGGACGCTCACCGTCGCGGGGACTCGCGACCGAGTAGAGCCTCACGCCATGCGGCATGCCGTCGTCCTGCTTCCCCGGCGGAATGATCCCCAGCGACTGGCCCTCGAGGACGGGAAATGCCGTCGCGCCGAAATCGAGCACGATGTGCCGGATGTCGGCCGAAGCGCTCTCGCCGGTCAGCCGATAGTTCCCGGTGACCGACGCGATCGCCGGTTTGGCGATCGAGTACAGGTTGACGCAAGGATGCGATGCCGACCACGGAGGCGACGTGGGACCGCCCTGGCCCGCGGTCGCGATCTCGGTCCGCTCCCTCACCTCGCTCGGGACACCTTCCTCGGGCACCGCGTCGAGCTCGGCATCGGGCGGCAGCGCGTCCCAGGCGAGCTGCTCGTCCGGCGTGTACGGAGTCGTCCTCGGGACATTGCGCCAGTTGTCGATCGCACCGGTCGGACACGGCGCAATGCACAGGCCGCAGGAATTGCAGACGTCGAACCTGACGATGTAATTGCGCGAGTCGTGCGTGATCGCATCGACCGGGCAGGTTGCCTCGCAGGTGTTGCAGCGTATGCAGACCTCGGGATCGATCAGGTGCTGGCGCGCGTAATCGCCTGTCGGGGCGCCCGCAGCGGTCATGCGCTGCCCTCCTCCGTTGCGTCGGCGATGCTGTCGGTCACCCGAACCGCACGTACTCGAAGCTCACCGGCTGGCGATTGACGCCCACCGCCGGCGGCGCGATCCAGTTCGCGAACTTGCCGGGCTCGACGACGCGCCCCATCAGCGACGCGACGAAAGCCCGGTCCTCTTCCGAGGGCAGCCAGTTGCCGACATCGGCATTCCACTCGGCCTCGCTGACGATACGGCCGTCGGGCGATACCCGCGCCGTGGCGAAGCTGCCGATCTTGCGGTTGAACGCCTTGTGCGGCACCTTGAGCCTGAACGGGATTCCGTTCTTCTCGATGACTCGATTCCAGCGCTCGACGCCCGCGACCGAATCGCGGATGTAGTCGTCGCGCAGCCGCTCATTGATCGACGACAGCGCCGACACCTGCTTCTCGGCGATCCTGCCGCTGGCGACTTCGAGGATAGGATACGTGGCGTCCTTCAGGACGTGGTCGTCCCCGAGCTTCGTCTCCTCGTAGCGGCCCTTGAGGCCGGCACTGAAGAAAGTCGCCGCGTTCGACGACTGGTCGGCGCCGAAGAGATCGATCGTGACGCTGTAGTGGAAATTGAGATAGCGCTGGATGGTCTCGAGGTCGATCACCCCGAATGCGCGCAGCTTGTCGACAGCCTCGACGTTGTTCGCCTTCATCACCTCGCAGCTGCGCTGGATCGTGCGTGACACCCCGGATTCCCCGACGAACATGTGATGCGCTTCCTCGGTAAGCATGAACTTCGTCGTGCGCGCAAGCGGATCGAAACCCGATTCGGCCAGTGCCGAGAGCTGGAACTTGCCGTCGCGGTCGGTGAAATACGTGAACATGTACAGCGACAGCCAGTCGGGCGTCTTCTCGTTGAACGCGCCGAGGATCCGCGGATTGTTCGGGTCGCCCGAGTGCCGATGCAGCATCGCATCGGCTTCCTCGCGACCGTCCCGGCCGAAATGGCGGTGCAGCAGGTAGACCATCGCCCACAGGTGACGTCCTTCCTCGACGTTCACCTGGTAGAGGTTGCGCAGGTCGTACTGCGACGGCGCGGTGAGCCCGAGGTGCCTCTGCTGCTCGACCGAGGCCGGCTCGGTGTCGCCCTGCGCGACGATGATCCGCCGCAGGTTGGCGCGATGCTCGCCGGGGACCTCGTTCCAGACCGTCTCGCCCTTGTGGTCGCCGAAATGGATCTTCTGGTCGGCCGCTGGCGCATTGAGGAAGATGCCCCAGCGGTACTCGGGCATCTTCACGTAATCGAAATGCGCCCATCCGCCCGGATCCACGCTGACGGCGGTGCGCAGGTACACCTCGTGATTCTGCGATCCGACCGGGCCGAGCTCGCGCCACCAGTTGATGAAATCGGGCTGCCATTGCTCCAGCGCGCGCTGCAATGACCGGTCGGTGGCGAGATCGACGTTGTTCGGGATCTTCTGGTTGTAATCGATGCTCATCGAATGCTCCTGAACACACTGCAATGCATGGACGGAACCGGGTCGGGCGGCAGCGGCGCCGCCTTCAGACCCGCTCCCAGTCGAACCGCGCCTTGTTGCCGGTGCCGAAGCACTTGAGGGCACCATGCTCGCCGACGGCATTGGGCCGCATGAAGATCCAGTTCTGCCAGGCCGAAAGACGCCCGAACACGCGGGTCTCCATCGTCTCGGCGGCGCCGAAGCGCAGGTTGGCCTCCATGCCGGTCAGCGCGTCAGGCGACATCGCTGCGCGCTCTTCCAGGGCGATGCGGATCTCGTCGCGCCAGTCGAGGTCGTCCGGCGTCGCCGTCACCAGGCCGAGGTCCAGCGCCTCCGCGGCGTGGATCCTGCGACCTTGCGCGCTCTCCAGCCTGGCGATCGCGTCGCGCTCCCGGTAATAGCGGGCTTCGATCCGCGACAAGCCGTCGACGCGCGGACAGGCGCCGAAATTGAGCCCGGACAGCGCGACCGCCGGCGCATCGGCGTCGCCGTCGGAAAGGGCGAGCATGTAGCAACGGTCGGCCGCGAGGGCGAGCTCGAGCAGCGTTCCCGGCGAAGCACGATCCGGGCTCGACCAGCGCGAACAGCGTCCGCGAGCTGACGTCGAGGCGCGCCAGCGTCCGGCGCAGCATGCCGAGCGTCTCCCGGACGAACCAGTGATCCCGGTGTTTCGCAAGCGAGGCGTCGGCTGCGAGGACCGAGTCGATGTCGCCTTCGGTCCTGAGCAGCCAGGTCCCGATCTCCAGGTGATTGGTGCGCAGGTCGAGGATCGCGTCGTCGAGCTCGCGCGCCATCTGCAGCGGCCACCAGCTCGCCCCGGCGGCGACGATGCCCGCTTCATCCTGCGGCGGAGCCTCGTTCGGCGCCTTGACCGTGATCGCCGCCTGGCGCAACGACGCATCGATGCGAACGTCGACGAACGCGTAGCGGTAACCCGAGGCATCGACGGTTCTGGTAAGTGGCGTCAGCGTCACGCCCGTCGCGTCGACCGGCCGATCGCTGCCGGCTGCGAGTTCGCGCGCGCGGCGCGAGACGTAGTCGCGGAATTCCGCCGGTTTCACCACCTCGTCGACCAGTCGCCAGTCCCTGGCCCGCGTCCCGCGCACGCCTTCGGTCGTCGTGCAGAAGATGTCCGCCAGGTCATGGCGGACCCGGCGCTTGTCGGTCAGCCGCGTGAGCCCGCCGGTGCCGGGGAGTACGCCGAGCAGGGGCACCTCGGGCAGGCTCACCGCCGACGAGCGATCGTCGACCAGCACAATCTCGTCGCAGGCGAGTGCGAGCTCGTAGCCTCCGCCGGCCGTCGTCCCGTTGCAGGCGGCAATGAACTTGAGGCCCGAATGCCGGCTCGAGTCCTCGATGCCGTTGCGGGTTTCATTGGTGAACTTGCAGAAGTTCACCTTCCAGGCATGGTTCGATTTGCCGAGCATGAAGATGTTCGCGCCAGAGCAGAAAATGCGGTCCTTCATACTCGTCAGGACGACAGCGCGCACCTCCGGATGCTCGAAGCGGATCCGCTGCAGGGCATCGTGCAATTCGATGTCGACGCCCAGGTCGTAGGAATTGAGCTTCAGCTTGTAGCCGGGACGGATGCCCGCGTCCTCGTCGATGTCCAGCGCGATCGTGGCAACGGCTCCGTCGAAGCCGAGCTTCAGGTGGCGATAGCAGTCCGGATGGGTTTGGAAGTCGACGCGCGATGTCGTGGTCGCGTCGGGATGGGCCGCGGCAGCAGTGTCCATTCGAATTCTCCTCGTCGTCACGCCATGACGATCTCGACCAGCTTCCGGAAGCTCTCCTCAGGGGCCTCGCCCGCGGTATCGACGAAGGCGTCGGCCCGGCGGTAGAGCGGCTCGCGCGCCGCCAGGATCCGCTTCAGGTCTTCCATGGCTTCTTCATTGCCCGCCATCGGACGAAAATCGCCCTGTGCCAGCACTCGCGCCATGTGCTCGTCGGGGGTGGCCTTGAGCCACACTGTGTAGCAGTTCGCGAGCAGCAGATTGAAGGTCTCCTCCTCCGAGACGACTCCGCCGCCGACCACCAGCACGGCGCGGTCGCATTCCCCGATCACGCGCTCGAGCACCTGGCGCTCGATGCGTCGGTAACCGCTCTGGCCATAGAGCGAGATCACCTCGCTGATCGGCAATCCGGTGTGCCGCCTGATGGCTTCGTTCACTTCGACGCAGGGAACATTCAACTGCTTCGCGAGTTGGCTGCCCAGCGTCGTCTTGCCGGCGCCGCGCAGGCCAATCAGGGCGATGCGTTTCTTGCGCTGCGCCTCGGGCCTCAGCAAGTCCGCGGTCGAAACGCCGAGCGCCGCCGAGATCCGGCGCAGCAGCAGGATCGAGGCGTTTCCCTCACCCGCTTCGAGCTGGCCGAGGTAGCGCTCCGACACGTCGGACTCCCTGGCGAGCGCCTTGCGCGTCATGCCGCGCCGCTCGCGCAGTGTCCGGACCCTTAGTCCGACCTCGGCCAGGAACTCGGCATCCGGCCCGGCCAATTGCTCGCGGTCGGCCTCGGCAGCGAAACGAATTGCCGGTGCGGCAGGCTTGGCGAGCTGTTCGGCCATGACCGTATTGGATTGCTTGAGGAATAGGCATTATATTACCCATTCGTATCAAGCATTATCCCACGCACTAACACTGCATACGCCCAATGGCGCGCCGATTGACGGCATTATATTGCCTATTTCAGTCGCCAATGCAGGCAAAGGGCCCCGATGAAGCGTCCGGAAGCCTCCGTTAACCCGATCGTCGCCCGCGCCGCCATTCCGACGGCGAGAGCATCTCTTCCGCCGGTCGAATCCGCCTTGGACTGCGCACCCGCCGCAACACCGCTGGGCCATGCATTCTTGAAAGACCTCGGATGGGAAGTCAGGCAGTGGCCGCGTCCTCGTACGATGCCGGGAAGCCGGTGTTGCGGCTCGCGCCGGTTGTGCTGATCCTGTTCCCCGGCTACGCCGAGCCGACCGGGCACTTCGGTTTCGTCGAGACCGTCGTCGGCAAGGTGCTGGCGATCCTCGGTCTGCGAACCGCCGCGTCGTCATGACACCTGCGCTGCAATCAAGGTCCGAATCAATTTGTCAGCGGCGAGCCGGGCCGCGCGCTCGACGCTTCTGCAGCCAACCTGTGCCGATCGGAAGGCGAGTAGCCGAAGCCGCAGCGGGAGACTTATTTGCGATGCCCGCTTGTGATCTTACCCACGCTCCGTGGACACGGTAGTTAGGCGATTTGCATCGCCTCGAAAGCCAGCGGAGCCTCGTAGTTCAGCGTCGAGTGACGCCGCTCACCGGTCGTTTGCTGGCGTCGGGATAAATGGCGAGCGCCGGCGAAAGCGGTCATCGGCGTGCGCGCCGGCCAAGGCGGTGATTGAGTGACAGCTTTCCAAGTACCGGGCCGGGGGCGTCACTGCCGCAGTTCACCCCGCCCTCGGGTCGGTGACGACCACCGGCACCTCAATCCGTTTCGGCTGGGTCACGGCCAAATGCAGGTTGAAGAAGCGTTCCGCGAGGAAGGCGGGAATCCGCTTTTGGTAGGGGTCGTCGGGGTAATCGATCAGCGTTTCGGTCTTTTCTAGCACGGCCATGAGGGTGGCCATGTAGTCGTCGAAAAACGTCCAGGGGGCGATCATCATGTTGTACAGGCTGAGGGTCCGTGCGCGGTCGAAGTTGTCCAGCCGGCGGGCGTGGGCGGGGCTCGTTTCTGCGATGGCTTGCTGGAATGCCGCCCAGTCCGTCTGACGGTGGCAGTGGGTATATTGGTCGGCAACGGACATTGGGAACTCGGTCGGCCGGGGCACGATCACGGTGCCGTCCCGCATCATGGCGCGTAGGAACGGTTCGAGCGGGGCGGCGCAAAGGCCGGCTAGGTTCACCGGGGTCGGTGCCATCAAAATCTTGGGTTCGTCAAAGTAGGGGTGGTCCGGGTAGAGCAGGTAGTAACGCCGGTAGTGACACAGCCCGACCACGTCCAGGCCGCGCATGTTTTTCCAGATCCAGTACCAGGCAGTCAGTTCACTGTAATACGGGTTGCGGGCGGCGATGCTATCGCCTTCCTCGTCGGTGAGGGCGTCGACGCGGCCCTGGGGGCGATAGCCGCCCAGCCCGATGGGCCGGTAGCGCGGGTTTTCCGGCAGCGGCCAGGGTTTGTGAGTGGCGACGAAGAAGCCGACGCGCGGCGTCGGTTCAGCCATGGAGGCCCATGCTTTTGAAATAGTCGATGGTCGCGCGCAGCCCCTCGTCCAACGCGGTTTTCGGTTGCCAGCCCAAGGCGACGCGGGCCAACGAAATATCCGGCATGCGCTGGCGTGGATCGTTCTCCGGCAGGGGACGGAACACCAACCGCGAGCGGCTGCCCGTGAGGGCCAGGATGCACTCGGCCAACTCCACCATGCTGATCTCGACCGGGTTGCCAGCGTTGACCGGGCCGGTCAACTCGGTCGGAGCGGCCATCATCTTCAGCATTGCCTCAATCATGTCGTCGACATAACAGAACGAGCGCGTCTGGCGACCGTCGCCGTAGATGGTGATCGGCTCGCCGCGCAGGGCCTGGACCACGAAATTGCTTACCACCCGGCCGTCGCCGGTGGCCATGCGCGGGCCGTACGTGTTGAACACGCGCATCACCTTGATTTCCAGGCCGTGTTGCCTGTGATAGTCGAAACAGAGCGTCTCGGCGCAGCGCTTGCCCTCGTCGTAGCAGGCGCGCGGGCCGATGGGGTTGACCCGGCCCCAGTACGACTCCGGCTGCGGATGCACTTCGGGATCGCCATACACCTCGCTGGTCGAGACTTGCAGGATTGGGATGGCCAAGCGCTTGGCCAGGCCGAGCATGTTGACGGTGCCCATGACATTGGTCTTGATGGTCTGCACCGGGTCGGTCTGGTAATGCAGCGGCGAGGCAGGGCAGGCGAGGTTGTAGATTCCGCTCACCTCCACATGGAGCGGAAAACAAATGTCGTGCCGGTAGATTTCGAAATTGGGGTTTTGCTGCGCCGCCGCCAGATTGCGCTTGTTGCCTGTGAAAAAATTGTCGACGCAGACCACGTCCGCGCCCCGCGCCAGCAGTGCGTCGCACAAGTGCGAGCCGATGAAGCCGGCGCCGCCGGTCACTAAAATGGGTTTGCCCTGCATAAGTGGATGCTATTTCGTTTATGCCAACAACGCCAATGTCCCGCTGACGTCTTGAAGCGCTCCGGCAGGCGGCATCACGAATACCTACAAACTGTTCGCCATCGCCTCAATGCCGGTAACCCTCCCAACGGCTACGGCGACCGCGATACCGGCCCTGAGTGAATGGGCCATGATCGTGTTGACGGCCCTGATCGGAATGGGCACGGCCTGTTATCTGACACGAAGGTCTAACGCCACGTACAGATAATCTGCATGTGGCGGATGGAGGCTCAGCTGAAGGCTTGTTGGTCCGAAGGACACTCTATCAGGCTGCTTTTTGAGGAACATCGGCCGTACTGGAAGGGCGCTTACAAACTCGGTCGATGACGGCTAAAGGTCGGTTGCGCCAGTTCGAGGCTCGGGCAAGCTGACACTGGCGCGGCATCTGGAATCGATCGGCACTGCCGTTCGCCGAACGTCGGCATCCGGGGTTGCGGCGTCGCGTGCACGACGTCGACCGGAGTCCGGGGTACCTCTAGACCCGCCGTGGCCAGCGTCGGCTTCAGAGCGCGCGGACGTCAAGAAATGGCCGTGAACTGTCTGTCAGCCTGCTGGTTCAGCTGATTCTATCGCGGTCATTCGCTGCTTCGGAATTTTCCCGCATGGCGGTGTCGCTGGTCACGCGACGGACCGTGGGCGCGCCGAGCGACGCCCCGCAACCAGCGACGAGCAACTGAAACGGCTATCATTTCGGGATGATCCTGACCGAAGGGCGGGAGTTGTGACGACGTCGCTCGTGATGACGGTGATTGGTAGCGATCACCCCGGCATTGTCAATCTGCTGTCCGATGCCGCGCAGCGCTTCGGCGCCAACTGGGTCGGCAGCCGCATGGCGAGCCTCGCCGGCCAGTTCGCCGGCATCATACAACTCGAGGTTCCTGACCAGAATGTCGAATCGCTCGCCAGCACGCTCCGCGGACTCGTTTCCTCTGGGCTGCACGTCGTCATCGCCATGGGCGATACGAACGCGCTGCCGGCAGGGCAACGGATCGTCAGGCTTGAACTCGTGGGGAACGATCGTCCGGGCATTGTGCACGACCTGTCAGACCGCCTCGCCAGGCGCGGCGTCAGCATCGAGGAGCTTCATACCGAGGTCGTGAGCGCGGCAATGTCCGCCGGCCAGCTCTTCAAGGCCAAGGCACTCCTTGCGGTACCGGGGGCACTGCGCAACGACGACTTGAAGCGCGAACTCGAAGCATTGGCAACTGAGATGATGGTCGACATCGACTTCAACGCGCACGCGGACGGTGGCCCACCGCATTTGACGACCTGACCCCTTCAGACGGGTCGTTCGCAGTAACCGGGATGACGATCACGATTCCAAAGAGCGGCGCATGACCGGCAGCCGCGCGCCGTGTCCGGAATCCAATTTGACGCCAATCAGTGAGGTGCCTATGAGAGAAGCGCTTGTGGATGCGATCCGGTCTGGTGACGCCGAGGCGGTCGACAGCCTGGCAACCCCGGAGGCAGTGAATGCCGCGGGCCCCGGCGGAGTGACTCCGCTCATGGTGGCGGCGGCATTCGGTCATCTGGAGATCGTCGCCAGTTTGCTCGCTGCAGGCGCCGAAGTGGATGCAAGCGATGACCGCGGGTTCACAGCCCTGTTCCACGGTTCCTACAACGCGGACGAGGACCGCGGTCATCCCGAAGTGGTCGACCTGCTGCTCGCGGCCGGAGCCGACAAGGAGGCAAAGATCGGATTTGGGGTCCGCCCCCTCATGTACGCGGCGGGCAACGGTGAAGCGGGCGTCGTCGAGGTGCTGCTGCGAGCGGGCGCTGATCCCTTGGCACGCAACGATGTCGGCCGCACGGCGCTGATGATGGTGAAGGACCGTAACTATGTCGATGTCATCAACATCCTTCATGAGGCCGAAGTCATGTTGGAGACCGGAAGCTGCGGCTCTCGCAACGCGCCGGACATGCAGGTTGTCTCATTCCTGAAGCCGCCCCGCACTTGACAGCGGAAGTCTGGGGGAGCCGCACTTCCTTCAGCGTGCTCGGATACGGTGCCGTCCTCCGACCAATGGCCGAAGGTCCCGGTCCGACCCGGAGTTGACGCAAGGGGTGCTCTGAACCGGTCACAAACACCGAGACACGCGGCCGTTCAAATCACGGCAAGAGGCGCGCGTCAATCTCGCAACAGGTTGTGCCAACATTCTTTCGCACTTACGTTGGCGGTAGCCTGATCTGATCTCAAGCAGCTGCCTCCTCGGGAAGCGGGTTGAGCAATGTTTCCATTGCGAGATAGCGTCGCTTGCCCCACTTCGTACTTGCGATGTGTCGCAATCGCGCCGCGAGGCACATCTCCGATCTCCGTTGGCCGCCTCCTGTCGCAGCCTGTTGCCGACTCGATTGCTAAAGTCTCGTGTTATGTACGATGCCGAACACAATTGCGTGTTTAGATGGTAGCAACTTAGACTGATAATTTGTTTGATTCGCCTTCGATTCGATCCGGTCCGGGATCACCCTTCCGAAGCACGAAAAGAGACTCCCGACGAACGAGTTGTGAGGGATGCACAAGGGGATGGCTCTAATGCCTGCTTCAAGACACGCCTTGGTTCCGAACCGTCTGCTTGCCGCATTGCCTCGCAAGGACTACCGAGAACTGCTGCCCTTCCTTGAACCGGTCACGCTGGCCTTTCAGGAGGTTCTCTATGAACCTCGTACCCAGATTCGGCACGTGTACTTTCCCAAAGATTGCTTCGTCTCGATGCTGACTACCGTGGATACCGACCGCGCTGCGGAGGTTGGACTCGTCGGCTCTGAAGGCATGATCGGGCTTCCCGTGGCGCTCGGTGTCGCTATCTCGCCCTTTCGTGCCGTAGTACAAGGCGGCGGCACGGCAATGCGGATGAAGGTAGCGGACTTTCGCCGCGATTTCAGCAAGAGCGATGCGTTGCGGCGAGAGTTGTTTCTCTTTACCCACTTATTGTTGATCCAGATTGCCCAGACCGCAGCGTGCAACCGCTTCCATGTCGTCGAAAAGCGCATGGCCCGCTGGCTGTTGATGACGCGCGACCGCGTCCACTCAAACGAGTTTCGCATTACGCAGGAATTTCTTTCGCTCATGCTCGGAGTCCGGCGGAGTGGAATCACCGTGGCAGCGTGCAGCCTCCACGCACGCAAGCTCATTAGCTACCGACGTGGTGCCGTCACCATCCTCAACCGGAGCGGGCTCGAAGCGGCTGCCTGCGGGTGCTATAAGACTGTCAAAGACAGCTACACCCAGGCACACGCTTAGAAGGGAAGTTCCCCGCCAGCTGCACCGAAGGCGACGGTCCCGGCAAGCGCGGACTCGATGACGACGTCCAGCGCCGCGCCATGGAATTGCAGGTGGGGTTGAGCGCAAACCCGAACCGGTGGATGAAGATCTCCGCCCCGATCCGCGCTGGCACTGTGTGCCTGAGGGCACTGCTGCACCGCGCTCAGGAATAGGCGAAGCGCCGTACCCCGGGGCGCGGGACCACGGTGCATGAAGTAGCGGGGCCGCTTCGGCACCGCGAGCACCCACTGGCGCACCGGCACAGGCGGGATGACGTGATCGGCGAGACGGGCGGCCGTCTCGACCATGCGCCGGATGCCGCACGGAGGGCACACGCCGCGCACCTCGCCGGAGAAGGCTGGCGTCAAGCGACTGCTATGGAGCGAATCGCGCGGCGGTGGCGACCGGCTGGTTGTGGCCGAGCTGAGACCATCAAGCACGGATACGATCTAGCGCTGGCTGCTAAATCAACTCTCGGCTACGACATCTGAGTAGCCCGACCGGAGCACAGGGCCAAACCCGGGAGGCGAGCGCCGTTGTCGCGCAGCGTAAGACGCGGCGTCACCCGCTCCACCGAATGTCCAGATCCATCCCGGGCACTCGAACAGCCCGGACTGTACCTGCCGGTCGGTGCGGCGGTCGCGATGCTCGGCGCCGGGCGCTACAGCATCGGCGGCGCCCGGGGGGCGCTGCAACCGAGCGACCATCACGCCTCGTGCCGATGCCGGTGGTGCAGGTCCGGGTAATGCGAATGGGCGTGCACCAGCGGCGCATGCAGATGCGGATGCACGTGGGGCTCGCGCCCGTCCCAGGCGAAATCGTGGGCGTGCCGGTGATGCGCGTCGTGGCGATGGGCGTGCGAATGCTCCAGCCGCTCGTGCGCGTGCCGGTGCGCATGGCTCTCGGATACGTGCAGCCATACGCCAGCCGCCATCAGCAATCCCGCCGCGATCAGCTGCGGCGTCGGCGCGTCGCCCGTCAGCGCGACGGCAACGGCGGCCCCGAAGAACGGGGCGACTGAGAAATAGGCACCCGTCCGGGCCGTCCCGAGGTCCCGCAGCGCGAGCACGAACAGCACGAGGCTGAGGCCGTAGCCGAGAAATCCCACGGCGGCGACCGCCGCCAAAGTCGTGCCCCGGGGCAGCGGATCGCCGAAGGATAGTGCGAGGCCGAGATTGACGGCGCCCGCGATCAGGCCTTTGAGCGCGGCGATCATCACCGCATCGCTGCCCGACACCTTGCGCGTCAGGTTGTTGTCCAGCGCCCAGCATAGGCAAGCCACCGCGATCAGCAGCGAGCCTAACGGCACGCCGGCCGGGCTGCGCGGTGACCACGCCAGGACCAGCCCGCCGGCGACGATCGCCGCCATCCCGAGTGCGATGCGCCGGTCGAAATTCTCGCGGAACAGGAACCACGCCAGCAGCGCGGTGAAGACCGATTCCAGATTCAGCAGCAGCGACGCGACCGACGCCGGGGTCGAGGTCAATGCCGCCATCAATGCAACGGGGCCGAGGATGCCGCCGACGACGATGGCCGCCGACAGCCACCGCCACTCCCCGCGTGAAGGGAGCATCGACGCGATCGGGCCCGGCCGCACCGCCGCCCGGCCGGCCATCACCAGCGCCAGGCCAAGGCCCGACGACAGGTACAGCAATCCGGCGAGTTCCAGCGGCGGCACATTGCCGACCAGCACCTTGGCGAGGGGCGTGCTGATGCCGAAGAGCATCGCCGACAGCAACGCGTACACGACGCCCCTGCCGCTCATGATTGCTACGCCGATATCGTCTGCGCGGTCCGCATCGGTAACGATGATGGGCGAACCCGGTGCGACGCGCAACGCTCGCGATCGTGCCCCCAGCCGTTAGCCGGCCCGCCCGCAGCGTCGATCGGCCATCGACGGGGCTCGCCGACGCTGGTACCGTAGCGACCGCCCCGGAAGCCGCGCTTCACGAGACGATCAGGTCGATGCCAGCCAGCGAACCACCAGCGGAAAGACGATACGGATCGCCGAACCCCGGTACGCTGCTCGAGACGTTCGTCGCGTTTCTGGGGCTGGGCTGCACGTCGTTCGGCGGGCCGGTCGCACACCTGGGTTACTTTCGCGACGAGTTCGTCCGGCGGCGCCAATGGCTCGACGATGCTGCCTATGCCGACCTGGTCGCGCTGTGCCAGGTCCTGCCCGGCCCTGCGAGCAGCCAGGTGGGCATGGCACTCGGCGCATCGCGCGCGGGGCTCGCGGGGGCGCTGGTCGCGTGGGTGGGTTTCACGCTGCCGTCGGCGCTGCTGATGATCGCTTTCGGCTATGGCCTGCGGCTGCTGCACGGCGCGACCGACGCGGGTTGGCTGCATGGACTCAAGATCGCTGCCGTCGCCGTCGTCGCGCAGGCGGTGTGGAGCATGGGCCGGCAATTGTGTCCGGATCGGATGCGCGCGAGCTTCGCGATCGTCGCGGCGATCCTGGTCCTCGCGGTGCCGGGGGCACTGATGCAGGTCGCGGCGATCGTGCTCGGCGGAATTGCCGGCTGGCGCCTGCTGCAGGCAGCGGGCGACGGACCGGGCGGGCACGTCGATTTCCGCATCGGCCGGAGCACCTCCTGGATCGCATGGGGCCTGTTCCTCGGCCTGCTCGCGCTGCTTCCGGTGCTCGCGCAACTGACCGGCAACCACGCGGTGGCGCTATTCGACGGTTTCTACCGCGCCGGCTCGCTGGTCTTCGGAGGCGGGCACGTGGTGCTGCCGCTGCTCCGCGCCGAGGTGGTGCCGACCGGCTGGGTTTCCGACGGAGAGTTCCTCGCCGGCTACGGCATGGCGCAAGCGCTGCCGGGGCCCCTGTTCACCTTCGCCGCTTATCTCGGCACGGTCGCGAGAGGAAGTCCGGGCGGCTGGGCCGCAGGCCTGCTGGCGCTTTGCGCCATCTTCCTTCCCGCGTTCCTGCTGGTGTTCGGCGCATTGCCTCACTGGAACGCATGGCGCGTGCGGCCTGGGATGCGCTCGGCGCTGGCGGGGATCAATGCCAGTGTCGTCGGCGTCCTGCTCGCCGCGCTCTACGATCCGATCTTCGTGAGCGCCGTGCGCGGGCCGCTCGATCTTGCACTGGCGCTGGCAGCGTTCGGCCTTCTCGTTTTCTGGAAAGCGCGGCCCCTGTGGATCGTCGTGCTGGCCGTACTCGGCGGCATGCTGCTGTCGCTGGTCTGATGCGCCGCCGGCGACGGATGTCCATGCCCGACACGGATCACGAAGTGGACGCCGCCCCGGCGAAACCGGCCAACCGCTTCGACCGCCTCGAATGGGCCGGGTCCTTCGGCGACCTGGGAACGTTGATTCCTTTCGCCGTCGCGTACATCTCGCTGCTCCACATGGATCCCTACGGGGTGCTCCTCGGCTTCGGGATCGCCAAGATCGCCGCCGGCCTGTACTACCGCACGCCTTTTCCGATCCAGCCGATGAAGGCGATCGGGGCCGTGGCGACGACCCAGGCCGCGCAGTCCCTGACCATCACGCCTGCCGCCGTCTACGGTGCCGGGCTGGTCACTGGCGCGATCTGGCTGGTGCTCGGGATCGGCGGGACTGCGAAGCACGTCGCGAGATGGGTCACCCGGCCGGTATCCATCGGCATCGTCATGGGACTCGGATTCAGCTTCATGCTGGGCGGCATCAGGATGATGGCCGAGCAATGGCTGGTCGGAGGCGCGGCGCTGGCAGCGACGATGCTGCTGCTCTCCAATCGCAGGATCCCGGTGATGTTCCTGCTGCTGGTGGCGGGAGCGGTCGTCGCGGTCGTCCGCAATCCTGCGCTGCTGTCGGAGCTTGCCGCCATCCGCATCGACGCCCGCCTGCCGTCGTTCGCGCTGGCGGGCATGACGTGGAAGGACCTGGCGATCGGCGCGGCGTTCCTGGCCCTGCCGCAGGTGCCCTTGACCCTGGGCAACGCGATCATCGCGATCACCGAGGAGAACAACCGCCTGTTCCCTGACCGGCCCGTCACCGAGAGGAAAGTCGCGATCTCGACCGGGATCATGAACCTGCTGGGCCCGATCGTCGGGGCGGTGCCGATGTGCCACGGTGCGGGCGGCATGGCGGGGCACGTGCGCTTCGGGGCCAGAACCGGCGGCGCGCTGATCATCCTCGGCACGATCATCGTCATCGTTGCCGTGTTCTTCAGCACGTCGGTGGTCACGATCTTCGGCGTGTTCCCCGCGCCGATCCTCGGCGTCGTCCTGTTCATGACGGGCGCGCAACTCGCGCTGGGATCCTGCGATTTCGGCAGGACCAAGAACGACCGCTTCGTCACGCTGGTGACGGCCGCCTGCACGATCTGGAACGTGGGATTGGCCTTCGTGCTGGGCATGCTGCTGCACCATGCCCTGCGCCGGGGCATGGTCAAGCTCTGATCCGCGCACCGCAGGCATGCGCTCTGCCTAGAGGGGGCCGGGCGCCTGCCCGGGCGTCAGCCCTGCTTCGTGCCAAGCAATGCGCGGACCGCCGCTGAAATCGCCGCATCGACGTCGATGGCGTTGCTTGCGTGCGGCACCGTGTTGCAGGTCACGATCCGCGCGGCCCCGGCCGCCTGCAGCTCCGTGTACGAATCGTCGGCGAACAGCGCGTGCACGCCGATGCACACCGGCGCAGCAAGCCCGGCTTCACGCAGGCGGGCGATCGCCGCGATCATCGTATGCGCAGTCGACACGATGTCGTCGACCAGGACGGGTGTGCGGTCCCGGAATTGCTCCGCGCTGGGCATCGACACCGTCACGTCGCGGTCTCCGTGGCGGGTCTTGTCGAGGACGATGCAAGGCGCATTGACGGCAGACGCAACCTGCGCGACCCATTGCCCGCTCTCGGCGTCGGGGCCCACGAGCAGCGGCTTCGCGACGTTCGCGACGATCCAGGCCGAGATTGCAGGCGCTGCCTGCACGACCCGGCTGGGAATCGCGTAGACCGCATCGAGCGATGCATTGCGGTGCAGGTGCGGGTCGACGGTGATCAGCCAGTCGGCGACCCCGGACACGAGCTTGCCCACGGTGGCCGACGAGATCGCCTCGCCCGGCTTGAACCGCGTGTCCTGCCGCATGTAGGCGAGATAGGGCGCGACGATTCCCGCGCGAACTGCGCCGAGGTCTTTCGCCGCCGCGACCGCGAACAGCAACTGCAGCAGCTTCGCATCGGGGTCGTCGAGCGAGCACACGAAGACGGCCTCGCGCCCCGCTACCGGCGTGTCGAGGCGCACATACGATTCGCCGTCGGGGAAGCGGTGCAGGACCAGCGTGCCGGCCATCGCGCCGGTCGCCGCCTGCAACTCCCGCGACAGTCCGGCGTGCCCGGGAAAGGCGAACACCACCGGCGTCATCGATGCCTCCACAGATGCGTGGCATGCACCACTTCGTCGCCCCCGGCACCGCTCATTCGGCATCCCCGAGCGTGATCACGTCCTGCTGGGCCGCCAGGTAGTCGAAAGCGTAAGCGAGTTCCCCAGGCGCCTGCGCGTGGACGACGAACAGTGGCTGCCCGCGCTCGACGACGGTCCCGATCGGCGCGAGGAAATCGATCCCCGCCGCCGGCGCCTGTGGCGCGCCCGCAAGTTTTGCCGCGCGCGCCAGCCGGCGATTGTCGACCTGCGCGACGCGACCGCTCCGAGCTGCGGCGAACGGACGCTGGTGCGCCGCGCGCGGCGCATCGCGCATGCCGCCCTGGCTCGCGCAGATCGCGACGAACTTCTCGAGCGCACGGCCATCGTCGAGAATGCGCGTGGCGAGCGCCAGTCCGGTGCCCTGCGGGACGGCGGCCGAGAATTCGAGGACGCTCGCGGCAAGGCGCAGCGCGCGCCCACGCAGGTCGCCCGCCGCGCCGGGCTCGCGCCGCAGAATCGCCAGCACATCGCGCGCCTCGAGCGCGGGTCCGATGCCCCGGCCCACCGGCTGGCTGCCGTCGGTGACCACGACGCGGACCTCGATCCCGATCGCGTGCCCGACCTTCTGCAGTTCGGCGCCAAGACGCGCCGCGGCCTCGGATGACCGGACCTTGGCCGTCGGGCCCACCGGCATGTCGATGACCACGTGGGTCGAGCCTGCGGCGGCCTTCTTGGACAGCACCGACGCGACGAGCTGGCCTTCGCTATCGAGGTCCAGCGGCCGCTCGACGCTGATCAGCACGTCGTCGGCGGGACTCAGCCCCACCGAAGCGCCCCACACGATGCACCCTCCTTCCCGCTCGACGACGCGCTGCATCGCCTCGCGATCGAGCGCCACCGGTGCGAGCACTTCCATGGTGTCCGCCGTTCCGGCCGGGGACGTGATCGCACGCGACGACGTCTTGGGAATCGTGAGGCCTGCAGCGGCGACGATCGGTACTACCAGCAATGTCGTCCGATTCCCGGGCAGCCCCCCGACGCAGTGCTTGTCCATGACCATCGGATGCGACCAGGTGAGCCGCGTGCCCACGTCGATCATCGCGCGGGTCAGCGCGACGACTTCACTGGTGTCGAGACGGTCACCGGCGCAGGCAGTGACGAACGCGGCGAGGTGCAGGTCCGAATACTGTCCGGCGACGATGTCGCCCATGATCTCGCGCATCGCGTGATCATCGAGGCGATGGCCGTAGACCTTCGCCCGCAGGTGGGAGAGCGACTCGATCGGTGGCGCATGGGACACGACGATCGTATCGCCCGGGCGCGCCTCGAGCACGTCCCACGCCGCTTCCGACAGGCCCGCCTCGCCGTTGCCGAGGAGCTCGGCGCCGACCATGTTGACCGTGGCAACCAGCCTGCGCTCCCCGAGCGCCACCAGCACCCGCGATTGCACGGTGAAACCGACCGAGCGGCAGATGTGGCAGTCGCTGCGCATGAACAGCACCTTCTCGCGGTAGGTATGGATGCCGAGATGGCGCAGCGTGAGGGAATTGGGTGGCGCACCGGCGTGGTTGGTCGCGCCGGGGGAAGGGATCGTCATCGGGAATCCGTCATTTCGAGGGTGTCGCGCAGGCGTCGACATTTCCGGCGCCCCGCCTTGGTCGATGCCGCCCGGGCGATCGCGACTGCGGCCAGAAGCAACAACACGACCGGATTGTAGCCGGGGCGGCCGGCCCCCCGTGCCAGGCCTCGAACGCCTCCCCCGCGATCGATATTTTTGCTATCGTGCGGAGCCGTCGGCGCATTTCGCGCATCGCGTCTTCGCATGGTCACGACAATGGACATCCAGGCAGAAGCCTCCACCCGATCGCCCCGCCGCCCGGACACGCTGGCCGTCCACTCGCTCGACCGCTTCGTTTTCAGTGTCCCGGATCTCGGCCAGGCCGAGCACTTCTACCAGGCCTTCGGGCTCGACACCCGTCGCGTCGGAAACCGGCTCGACCTCTACGCGCACGGCCATCCGCACTGCTGGGGAAGCGTGCATGCGAACGGCCAGCCCAAGCGCCTTCAGTATCTGAGCTTCGGCGCCTACGAGGACGATTTCGACGCATTGGCGAAGCGCGTCCGTGCCGCCGGCGCCTGCGATCCGCATCCGCTCTCGGATGGCAAAGGGATCTGGCTGCGCGATCCGGACGGAACGCCGGTGCAGGTGACGGTCGCGCCCAAGGTCTCGCCGTCGGTCAAGGCGCAACCGGCGGTTACGCCTCCGGTTGCCGTCGGCAAGGGCGCTGCGCCCTCCCGCAGCGGCGCCCCCAGGGCCCGCCCGCGCCGCCTTTCGCACGTGCTGCTGTTCACGCCTGACGTCCCCCGCCAGCTCGCCTTCTGCTCCGACGTCCTGGGCCTGCGCCTGTCCGACCGCTCGGGCGACGTCATCGCGTTCATGCACGCGCCGCACGCCAGCGAGCACCATCTGGTCGCGTTCGCGAAATCGGGGGCGCCGGGTTTGCATCATTCGAGCTGGGACGTCGGGAGCATCGACGATATCGGGCTGGGCGCCGAGTACGTGAGGACACAAGGCTATGTGAAAGGCTGGGGTGTCGGCAGGCACGTCCTCGGTTCCAACTACTTCTATTACGTCCAGGACCCCTGGGGCAGTTGGGCCGAGTATTCGTTCGACATCGATTTCGTGCCCGTGGACGTCGACTGGCCCGCGACCGATCACCCCCTCGAGGATTCGTTCTACGTCTGGGGACCCGCGCCGCCCGACGATTTCGTCGTCAACCGCGAGCAACCCACACCCGCCTGAGACACCGGCCCGGGGTCGAAGGCCCGGGCCACCCCGATTCACACAACGGCGCCGCTCGTCGACGGCGCCGTAAATCACCATACGACGATTGGGAGGAGTGAACGATGAGCATCATTGCACGCATGGCCCGCTGGGCCGGGGCTACCTGCGTTGGGCTGGCCGTCGCCTCGGGCGCCTGGGCACAGGCGGGACAGCCGCCGATCCGCATTGGCAGCACGCTGGCCCTGACCGGCCCGCTGGCCGCCACCAGCCTGGTCCACAAGGTGGTCGGCGAGATCTATGTCGAGCAGCTCAACAAGCGCGGCGGCCTGCTCGGGCGACAAGTCGAGTGGATCGTGAAGGACGACCAGTCGAAACCCGACCTCGCGCGCACCCTCTACGAGCAGCTGATCACCGCCGACAAGGTCGACCTGCTGATGGGGCCCTACGCGACCGGGGCGATCCTGTCGGCGATGGGCGTGGCGCAGCGCTACCACAAGGTGCTGATCCACCACACGTTCGGCATCCCGTCGATGGCCAAGTACGACATGCAGTTTCCCGCGTGGTCGCTCGGGCCCGACCCGGGAGCCACGGTTCCGACGACGGTGCTGAAGGCGCTCGCCGCCTCGCCCAAGCCGCCGAAGACCATCGCGATCGTCACCAGCAAGTTCCCGTCGGTGCACTTCATGTCGCTGGGTGCCCGCGAGATCGCGAAGAAGATGGGCCTCAAGGAAGTGCTGTTCCTCGAATGGGATTTCGGCAACCTCGATTACGGGCCGATCGCTGCACGGATCAAGGACGCGAATCCCGACTTCCTGTGGGTCGGGGCGATCGGCCTCGAGGGCAACCAGCTGCTCGAGGCGATGCACAAGATCGACTACACGCCGCACGAGCACTTCTACCTCTACCCGGCGCCGGGTCCGATGTCCAAGTCGCCGCTCGCCAACGACGCGATGTCGGTGACGCTGTTCGAGGAGCACCCCCCTTTCACCAACGCGCCGGGCGCCGCGGAGTTCATCAAGCTCTATCATGAGCGCGCCGCCAAGGCGGGCATTCCCGATCCCACCGTCGAGGTGCAGGCCGCGGCCTCCTACACGGCCTGGCAGATCCTCGAAGCGGGAGTGCGCGGGGCAGGCAGCCTTGACGACAAGGCGATCGCCGCGTGGATCAAGACGCACCACGTTCAGACGATCACCGGCAACCTGCATTTCGATGGTCCCAACAACTACGGCGATGACCTGATGCGGGTCAAGCAGGTGCAGAACGGTCACTGGGTCACCGTCTATCCGAAGGAGTTCGCCGCACCAGGCGCGACGCTGCAAGTGCAATGACGTTTCCCAGCGCGACGCTGCTCGCGCAGTCCGCGCTGTCGGGCGTTTTCATCGGCAGCCTCTACGGGCTGCTGGGGTTGGGCGTGGGGCTTGCCTGGGGCCTGCTCCACGTCATCAACCTCGCGCATTTCGCGTTCGCGTTCCTCGCGGCTTACCTCTGCTACCAGCTCGCGAGCGTCGGCGGCATGGATCCGCTGCTGACGCTCGCCCTGATCGTCCCGCTGTTCGCTGCACTCGGTGCGGCCCTGCAATGGCTGCTCGATCGCTTCGAGGTTTCGCCGCTCAATTCGCTGCTCGCGACGTTCGGCATCACTGCGATCATCGAGGCGGGGATCCAGTGGGCGTGGACCGCGGACTTCCGCAAGCTCGAGTCGGTCTATGCCGGCCGGACGTTCAAGATCGGCGTGCTGTTCGTCCCGCTGCCCGAACTGCTGACACTCCTGTTGTCGCTGATCCTGGCCTTCGGCATCTGGGCCGCAATGCGCTACACGAACCTGGGTCGGGCGCTGCGTGCGCTGGCCGAGGATGCGCCGATGGCCGCGGCCTTCGGCATCAACCGCCGCGCGCATGCGCTGGTCCTGGCGGGCGTCTGCGGAGCACTCGCCGGCATCGCCGGCGTGTGCCTGGCGCTGACCTATACGCTGACGCCGTCGCAGATCTACGCGTGGGTCGGCGTCGTCTTCGCCGCGGTGATGCTGGGCGGGCTGGGCTCGGCGATCGGGCCGCTCACCGGCGGCATCGTGATCGGCGTCAGCGAGGCGGTGACCATGGCTTTCGTGTCTCCGTCGTGGGCGCCGATCGTCTCGTTCTCGCTGCTGATCGGGCTGCTGTTGCTGAAGCCGGGGCGATCCTGAAAGCCGACCGCACGCTCGTCACGATCCTCGCCGCCGGAGGCGTGCTCGCGACGATTCCCTTCCTCCATCTTCCGGCGTTCTACGAGTCCCTGCTCTACCTGGTGTTCCACTGGGTCGTGCTCGCCACGTCCTGGAACATCCTGTCCGGCTACTCGGGGTATTTCTCGTTCGGTCATGGTGCATTCTTCGGCGCGGGCGTCTACACGACCGCCGTGCTCGCAGGCAGCTACGGCATGCCGTTCCTCTGGACGCTGCCCGTTGCAGCGATCGTTGCCGCGGCATTGGGCGCCGGGCTCGGGGCGGTCGTGTTCCGCGTGCGCAACGTCCGGGGCGAGATCTTCGCGCTGCTGACGCTCGCGGTCACGTTCGTGCTCGCGACGATCGTCCTCAATACCCCGATCGACGGGGGACCGGGGGTCTACCTGTCGGCGGTCGCCGTTCCGGTGCTCGCCCCTTCGGAATCCGGCAGTTTCTACATGATGGCTCTCGCGCTCGCCGTCGTCACGCTGATCGTCGCGTATGCGATCCCGAAGTCGCGGCTCGGCCTCGGCCTCTACGCCATCCACGACGACGAGGACGCCGCCGAGGTGATGGGCGTCCCGACCTATCGCTACAAGCTCGTCGCCTTCGCGATCTCCTGCGCGCTCGCCGGCGTCGCAGGCGGCATCCAGTCCCTGTTCGTGTCGTATGTCACGGCGGGCAGCACGTTCAACATCACGGTCCCGCTGACCGTCATACTGATGAGCGTCCTGGGCGGGACGCGCCACTGGGCCGGACCGGCGCTGGGTGCGACGGCGATCACCTTGCTGCTTTACGCGTCGACAGCTGCCGACCAGGCGGTGATCGGCAAGGCGGCGACCGGCGCGATTCTCCTCGCGGCCGTGCTGTTCATGCCCAACGGCATCCTCGCCTTACGCCGGATCAGGAAGCGCACCGGGTCCGCAATCCCCCTCGCCGCCGCGGGGCGGCCCCGAGCCGCAGCCCGGTCGCAGGCGGTCGCGGTGTCCGATTTGGTGGTCAATCTGCCGCCCGTGGCCGATCGCCCTGCGCCGACGCGGCGCGCGGGCGAAACCCTGCTGTCGGTCACGGGGCTCCACAAGTCGTTCAAGGGCGTTCGCGCCCTCGAAGGCATCGACCTCGACCTGCGCGAAGGCGAGATCCTGGGTGTCCTCGGCCCGAACGGCTCGGGCAAGTCGACGCTGATCAACGTCGTCAGCGGACATTGCCGCGCCGATGCCGGAAGCCTGCGTTTCGCAGGTGCCGAGCTCACCGGCCTGGCCGCACACCGGATCGCCCGCGAGGGCATCGCACGCACCTACCAGATACCGCGACCCTTCGGGCAACTCCAGGTGCGGGACAACGTGGCGCTGACCGCGATGTTCGGTGCCGCCGTGCTCGATCGCGCCGATGCCGACGCTGAAGCCGATCGCTGTCTCGAATTCACCGGCCTCGGCGGGCAGGGATCGCTGCTGCCGGGCGAGCTCACGCTGCACCAGACCAAGTTTCTGGAGCTCGCGCGTGCCCTCGCGGCCAGACCACGGTTGCTGATGCTCGACGAAGTCCTGTCCGGCCTCACGCCCGCCGAGATCGACGGGGCCGTCGAGCTGATCCGCCGCATCCGCGACCAGGGCACGACGATCATGTTCGTCGAGCACGTGATGCGCGCCATCACCGCACTGTCCGACCGCATCGTCGTGCTCGATCAGGGACGCGTGCTCGCGCAGGGCGAGGCCTCCGAAGTGATGGCGCGCCGCGATGTCGCAGTGGCGTATCTGGGAGTCGCGCATGCTTGAGCTGCGCGATCTGCGCGTCGAATACGGCGTGGCGCCCGCCCTGTGGGGCGTGTCGCTCGCGATCCCCGAGCGGAAAGTGGTGTGCATCGTCGGCCCCAACGGCGCCGGGAAGACCACGCTGATCAATGCAATCGCCGGACTGCACCCGGCGAAATCGGGACGAATCGTCATGGATGGAACCGACCTGACGTCGCTTCCGTCCCACCGCTACTGCAGCGCAGGAATCGCGATCGTTCCCGAGGGCCGGCGGCTGTTCACCCGGATGAGCGTGCGCGAGAACCTCGACATCGGCAGCTACACCCGCGCTGCGCGCAGGGACCGCGACCGCTCGCTCGACTACGTCTGCACGCTGTTTCCCGCGGTGCGCGACAAGCTCGACGCCGTCGCGGGATCGCTTTCCGGTGGCCAGCAGCAGATGGTCGCGATCGGCCGCGCATTGATGGCCAGGCCGCGACTGCTGCTGCTCGACGAGCCTTCGCTGGGCCTTTCGCCGTTGATCGTGCAGGCGATGTTCCGCGCGGTCGGCGAGGTGAATGCGGCAGGGACCGCGGTCCTCCTGGTCGAGCAGAACGTCGGCAACGCCCTCGAGATCTCCGACTTCGCCTATCTCCTCGAGGAGGGCCGGATCGTCGCCGAAGGCGCCCCGGACGCCCTGTTTAACAATCCCGAACTGCGCCGTGCATACCTCGGTATCGTGTCGGGGCAATGAACCGTCGCGACTCCCGCCCGGCGACCGCCACGGCAGGGTCGAGTACTCGAGTACAAGAGGGTCCGGGCATGACCAGGCAGCCAGTCGGCATCATCGTCGGCAGCAACCGGCGCGAATCGATCAACCGGCGGCTGGCCCTGGCGCTGGCGAAGCTCGCCTCCGACCGGCTCGATTTCGCGTGGGTGCGCATCGACGACCTGCCGATGTACAACCAGGACCTCGAGGGCGCTCGCCCGGAGGTTGTCGGGCGTTTCACCACCGAAATCGGCGCGCTGCGGGCGCTGCTGTTCGTGACGCCCGAGCACAACCGGTCGATTCCCGCCGTTCTCAAGAACGCGATCGACTGGGGATCGAAACCGACCGACAAAAGCGTCTGGCGTGGCAAGACCGCGGCCATCACCGGCACCGCCAACGGCGGGATCGGCACCGCGGTTGCACAGCAGCACCTGCGCGCGATCCTGGGCGACCTCGGAGTGATCGTGATGGGGGGCGAGGCCTACATCACGTTCAAGCCCGAGCCCGTCGACAGCGACGGCAACTTCCTCGACGAGAGCCGGCGCAGCTTCTGCCAGGCCTACATGGACCAGTTCGTGGCGCTGGTCACCCGGATGACTGCGCCCGCCGCAGGATGAGCCTCAGAACGCGACGCTGTCGCGGCCCTTGAGGTGCAGGATGTCGCGCGCTTCCGCCGGTGTGGCGACTTCGAGCGACAGCGCCTCGACGATCTGGCGGATGCGGCGCACCTGCGCTGCGTTGCTCTGCGCGATGCGACCGGGGCCGTCCCACAGCGAATCCTCGAGACCCACCCGGACGTGCGAGCCCATTGCCGCACCGATCGTCGCCAGCGGGATCTGGTGCCGTCCTGCGCCGAGGATCGACCACTGGTAATCGCCGCCGAACAGGCGGTCTGCCGTGCGCCGCATGTGCATCAGGTCTTCCGGATGCGGACCGATGCTGCCGAGCAGCCCGAACACGCTCTGCACGAGGAAGGGCTTGGGTACCAGCCCGCGATCGACGAAATGCGCGAGGTTGTAAAGATGCGAGACGTCATAGCACTCGAACTCGAAGCGCGTCCCGTGCTCGCCGCAGTTGCGCAGCACGAACTCGATGTCGCTGTAGGTGTTCTTGAAGACGAGGTCGCGGCTCTTCTCCAGGTGCTCGCGCTCCCAGTCGTGCCGGAACTCGCGAAAACGGTCCAGCATCGGGTACAGGCCGAAGTTCATCGATCCCATGTTGAGCGATGCGACCTCGGGCTGGAAGCGCAACGCGGGCTGCAGGCGCTCCTGCACCGTCATGTGCGGGCTGCCGCCGGTCGTGATGTTGACCACGGCATCGGTGCCGGCCCTGATCCGCGGCAGGAAGCGCGCGAACACCTCGGGATCCTGGGTCGGGCGCCCGTTGTCCGGATCGCGCGCGTGCAAATGCAGGATCGCAGCGCCTGCTTCCGCGGCACCGAGGGCGGCCTCGGCGATCTCGTCGGGCGTCACCGGCAGGTGCGGCGACATCGACGGCGTGTGGATCGCGCCGGTCACGGCGCAGGTGATGATGACCTTGTGCGGGCGTGCAGCCATCGGGGATCCTTCGGGCGAGCGGCGTTACAGGTATTCGACGTTGCCGTCGACACTGATCGCCTGGCCGGTGACGTTGCGCGCAGCGGGCGAGCATAGGAAGAGCGCCATTGCCGCGACATCGTCGGCGCTGACCATCCGGCGCAGCGAGACCTTGCGCAGGTACTCGTCGCGCATCGCCTCGAAGCTGACCCCCAGCGTCCGGGCGCGGGCGTCGATCACGCGATCGATGCGATCGCCCTCGACGACCCCCGGAAGGATCGCATTCGCGCGGATGCCGCTCGGTCCGAGTTCGATCGCCAGCGACTTGACCATGCCGACGATCGCCCACTTCGCCGCGGCATAGGGTGTGCGCCAGGCGTAGCCCAGCCTGCCCGCGACCGATGACATCGCGATCACACAGGGATTGTCCGTCGACGCCTTGAGCAGCGGCACCACCCGTCGCGCGAAGTAGTACTGACCGTTGAGATCGACGTCGATCGTGCGCTCCCAGTCCGCCGGCGCGATCTCGTCGATGCCGCCCGTAGGCCCGGCGATGCCGGCGTTGTTGACCAGAACGTCGAGGCCGCCGAATGCACGCGCCGCCGCCTCGACGACGCGGTCGACCTGCGTCCGATCCGCGGCATCGGCCACGCTCGCCACGATCCCGGGAACCTCCGCCGCAATCCGCGAGACTGCCGCGGCGTCGATGTCGCAGACACAGACGCGCGCGCCGGCCGCGTGAAAGGCGCGTGCAATCGCAGCTCCGATCCCGGCCGCCCCGGCTGACACCAGCACCCGCAGTCCGGGCGGCGGCCGCAGCCGGTCGACGACGCTGGCCGCTTCGACGCCGTTCACTTGTACCGGGCCGCGAGTTCGTCGACGCCCCGTGCGAGCATCGCGAGGTCGACTCCGACTGCCGTGAACAGCGATCCTGCGTCGATGAAGCGCCGGATCAGCGGATCGTCGGTGGTCAGGATGCCAGGGGCCTTGCCGGCCTTGCGGATGCGGCGCAAGGCATCGTCGATGGCCGGCAGCACCTTGGGATTGGCGACCTCGCCGACGTGGCCCATCGATGCATGCAGGTCGGCGGGGCCGATGAAGATGCCGTCGATCCCGTCGACGGCCGCGA
Organism: uncultured beta proteobacterium; assembly: GCA_963734515.1. Lineage (GTDB taxonomy): Bacteria > Pseudomonadota > Gammaproteobacteria > Burkholderiales > Casimicrobiaceae > VBCG01. The sequence continues at coordinate 151,447 of CAVTHP010000010.1, forward strand.
TCGCCTCGATGTGACCCAGCGCTTCCTCGGTCTCGACTTGCACCAGCACGCACAGTTCGTCCTGCGCGCGCTGCGCGTAATCCTTGACGCGACCGAAGCGCGTCGCGCGCGTCATGCCGCCGACGCCGCGGATCCCGGCTGGCGGGTAGCGCGTCGCCGCCACGGCGGCCCGCGCCTCCTCGGCGTTCTGCACATAGGGAATCAGCAGGCTCTGCGCGCCGATGTCGAGCACGCGCTTGATGGTGACCTTGTCGTTCCAGGGCACGCGCACGACCGATGCCGTCGGATAGGCGGCCGCCGCCTGCAGCTGGGTGACCAGCGACTCCAGATCGTTGGGCGAATGCTCCATGTCGAGGAGCAGCCAGTCGAAGCCGGCGCCGGCGACGGCTTCGATCGCGTAATGGCTGGACAGGCTGCACCAGAGGCCGATCTGCGACCGGCCGGCGGCAAGCGCGCGCTTGAAGTGATTTGCAGGCAGGTCCATGCGGCCCCCGTTGTCGTGTCGCCAGGAATTCTCGCATCAGTCGCGAGATATTCGAAGCTACACCATTCCCCGGGGGGGGTTGCTCACATGGCGCTGGCGTCGGCGCGACCCCCCGTTCCCGGCCCCAGGCGCTGCCTTCGACGTCAGTTGGCCTTGATGCCCGCCGACTTGATGACTCGGGACCAGAGATCGGTCTCCCGGCCGATGAACTGACCGAACTGCTCGGGCGTCTGCGGGGTGATGATCACGCCGACGACCTCGAGCTTCTTCGCGACGCCCGGATCGTGCAGTGCGTCGGTGATCGCGGCGTCGAGGCGCGAGATCACCGCGGCCGGCGTTCCTGCGGGTGCCACGACACCCCACCAGACCGTCGCTTCGAACCCCTTCAGGCCCGCTTCCGTGGCCGTCGGCACGTCCGGCAGGTAGGCCACCCGCTTGTCGCTCGCGACCGCCAGCGGGCGCAGCCGCCCCGCCTTGATGTGGCCGAGCACCTCGATCGGATTGATCGGCATGAATGAAAGGCGCTGACCGAGGAGATCGGCGATCGCCGGGGAACCGCCCTTGTAGGCGCCGTGGAGAGCATCGATCCCCGCGGCGCTCTTGAACAGTTCGCCGGCGAGGTGTCCCGACGTGCCGTTCCCGGCTGAGCCGTAGGTCAGCGTGCCGGGGTGGGCTTTCCCGTCGGCGATCAGCGCGGCGAGGGTCTTGTCGGCGGACTGCGCCGGAACCACGAAGACCAGCGGTGCGTAGCCGACGCGTGCGACCGGCGCGAAATCCTTGCGACCGTCGAACGCCAGGTTGGGAAACAGTGCGTTGTTGGTCGCCCGTTGAAGGGGAGCGGCGACGTCATTGGCGCTCGATCCTGGCGCTCTCGATCACCTTGCGCCACTTCTCGATATCATCTCCGACCAGCTTGCCCATCTGCGCAGGCGTGCTGCCACGGGCCGCGACGCCCTGCAGCGCGAGCTTCTGCCGGACCTCGGGCGAAGCGAGCGCCTGGTTGATCGCCCGGTTCAGGCGCAGGATGATGGCGGGCGGCGTCTTCGCCGGTGCAGCGATCGCATTCCACGACGATGCCGTGTAGCCGGGCACGCCTGCCTCGCCCGCCGTCGGCACGTCGGGCAGGCCGGGATAGCGCCGGTCCGCGGCGACCGCGAGGATCTTGACTGCACCGCTCTTCGCCTGCGGCACGATCGGCGCCAGCATCTCGAAGCCGATCTGCACATCATTGCGGCGCAGCGCCTCGATGACCGCCGGGCTGCCCTTGAACGGGACGATGGTCGCATTGATGCCGGTCATCGATTTGAACAGCTCGGCCGCCAGGTTCTGCGTGCTGCCGACGTTGATCGTGCCGATGTCGAGCTTGCCGGGATTCGTCTTCGCGTAGGCAAGCATGTCGCTCAACGAATCGATGTGCGAATCGCGACCGGCAACGATCGCCACGTCGAAGAAGCCGAGCGTGGACACCGGCGAAAAATCCTTGCGAATGTCGTAGGGCAGTGACTTGAACAGCGATGCGCTGACCGCGTTGCCGTTGGTCATCAGCAGCAGCGTATAGCCGTCAGGTTCCGCTTTCGCGACCGCATCGGCCGCAACGATGCCGCCTGCGGTCGGCTTGTTTTCGACGATGATCGTCTGGCCGAGGATCGCCCCGAGCTTCTGTCCCACCACGCGCGCGGTGACGTCGGCCACACCCCCGGGGCCGAAGCCGACGACGAGCTTGATCGGGCGCGCCGGGTAGCTCTGGGCAAGCGCGGTCGTCGCCCCGACGAGCATCGCGATGCCGATCATCCATCGAAACCTGGCCCCTGAGCCGATACGCATGTCTCCTCCAGCAGTTCGCCTCGCCTGCGGCCGAGATTAGCAGCGATGGCCCGGACATGGGCATTCCAACGCGTTGAAGCGGCATCGAATCTGGTTATCTCGCCGGTCGCCAATGTGCTCGGACGCATGGCGCCGACGGCCGCCCCCCGATAAGCCGAATCGATGCGAATTCGCCGGCTTCGGGTGGACTGCCGAGGTGATCGACAACGATAATAGGGGCAAAGTGCCGCGACCCGACGGTGCGCCATCGTCCCGCTGTCTGCGCACGGCACCCCGGACCTCTCAATTCCTCCGCCCCCACGGTCAACGACACATGGCGAGAATCCTAGGCGGCATCGCATCCTCCCACACGCCGACGATCGGTTTCGCCCTCGACCGGGGCAAGCAGGGCGATCCGGCGTGGACGCCGATCTTCGACGCTTTCGAGCCGATCCAGGCCTGGCTCGCCGCGCGCAAGCCCGACGTGCTGCTCCTGATCTGCAACGACCACGTCACGTCGTTCTTCTTCGATCACTATCCGATGTTCGCGCTGGGCATCGACGACAGCTATGCGGTGGCCGACGAGGGCGGCGGCCCCCGCGCGCTGCCCCCCGTGCGCGGGCACTCGGCGCTGTCGCAGCACATCGGCGCATCGCTCGTCGCCGACGAGTTCGACATGTCGTTCTTCCAGGACCGCCCGCTCGACCACGGCTGCTTCTCGCCGCTGTCGATGCTCTGGCCGCACGAGCCCGACTGGCCGGGGGCGATCATTCCGCTCGAAGTCGGCGTCCTGCAGTTTCCGATCCCCTCTGCCGCGCGCTGCTATCGACTGGGACAGGCATTGCGCCGGGCGATCGAGAGTTACCCGGAGGACATCGGGGTGGTCGTCGTCGCGACCGGCGGGCTGTCGCACCAGGTGCACGGCGAGCGCGCAGGCTTCAACAACACCGAATGGGACCACCGCTTTCTCGAGCTGATCGAACAGGATCCGGTTGCGCTGACCGAGATGACGCACGCCGATTACGCACGGCTCGGGGGGCTCGAAGGCGCCGAGGTGATCATGTGGCTGATCATGCGCGGCGCACTGTCGGCGAACGTCCGCAAGATCCACCAGACGTATTACCTGCCGTCGATGGCAGGCATCGCAACGGCGATCTACGAGAACATGGCGGCGGAGCTTCCGGCGGAAGTGTCGGCCGAGATCGCGGCGACCCAGCGCGATCACATCGACCGCCAGCTGCGCGGCGTCGAAAGCCTCCCCGGCACCTATCCGTTCACGCAGGCGCGAAGCCGCAAGGCGTACCGACTGAACAAGTTCCTGCACGCGATGATCCGGCCGGAGCATCGCCACCGGTTCCTCGACGATCCTGAAGGCGCTTTCGAGGCGGCACAGCTCTCCGCCGAGGAACGCGACCTCGTGCGCCGCCGCGACTGGCGCGGCATGATCCACTACGGCGTCATCTTCTTCATGCTCGAAAAGCTGGGGGCCGTGATCGGCGTGTCCAACCTTCATATCTACGCGGCGATGCGCGGCGAGACACTGGAGGCGTTCCAGAAGACGCGCAACGCGCCGGGTGCGCTCTATTCGGTCGCCGGCAACGAGGCGAAGGACTTCGGCTGGGATCCGAAGGCCGGTACCCTCGCAAAATGACCGGCAGGCCGGTGCGGCCCGCGCGCGCCGGCCGCGGCGCCACCGGCCTGATCCGGCTGCCGGCGCCGGTCTATATTGCAGCGGAAGACATTGCGCCGATGTCGCCTTCGCGGAGGCGCTTCATTCATCATACGGTGGAGGAAATACGTGAAGAGAGTCCTGTTCTGCCTGCTGCTGGCCCTCGGTCTTTCGACGCCGGGATTCGCCGACGAAGGCGCGATCTCAGACGCAATCGTTCTGCAGGCGAACGGCAACAAGGCGGATCTCAACCGCGCGCTGGTGCTGGCCTCCAACATGCACGAGGTGCTGGGGAAAGCGAAATTCGAGGTCGTCGTCTACGGACCCAATGTCCATCTGATCACGGCCTTCAGCGACGTCGTGCCGCTGATCCAGAAAGTGCAGGGCGAAGGCATCAAGGTGATCGCCTGCGGCCGGTCGCTGACCTCCGAGCATGTGAGCGAAAGCGATCTCGCGCCGGGGATCGCCGTGGTGCCCTTCGGTGCCGTCCATATCGTGAATCGCCAGAAACAGGGCTGGCAGTACATCAAGCCCTGATGGTCGAGGGCTCGGAGCGTCCGGGCGCGCCAGGTGCGCACGGCAACCTTGCGCCACGCTGCGCCTTCGTTGCGGCACCGGATGGGCGGTCTCGGCGCCGGTCCCACGCCGCGGGCTACGGGTTGAGCAGAGTCTCCACGCGACGCAGGAAATCCTCTGCCGAAAGAGGCACGGCGTTCGCGTCCAGCGGCAGCGGAAAGTGCCTCGCACCCGGAATGTCCCAGGCCCTGGCACTCGTGCCCTCGGGATCGACCGAAACCGGAACGCCTTCGACCTCGTAGAAGCTCGTCCCCAGCGGAAACAACGCTGCGGCAACGGCCTCCTCGTACTCGACGACCCCGCCCCGCTCGTCCAGCCCGATGGCCTGGCAGAGCTGGCTCGTCAGCGCGAGGGCCAGGGCGATGCGGTTCGCGAGCTGCGCACCGGTCTCGCCCGCCGTGATGAGGTCCTGCGCCTGGCTCAGCACCACGCGCAGGGCGCGCGCCACGCCATCGACCTCGGCCTGGATCATGGGGGTCATCGGCACAACTCTACTCCTGTGCGTGATATAAAATTCGCAGGAAACGAGGGCTGCAACCATCATGCACGCAAGTTCGTCGACCGACACGGTCCTCTGGACGCCGTCCGCGTCCCGCGTCGGGCGTTCCAGGATGACGGCGTTCCTGCGGCACGCCGAGAAGCTGGCGGGAACGGACGTCCAGTCATACCGGGACCTGCATGACTGGTCCCTGGCATCCCCGGGCCCGTTCTGGCGGGCCGTCTGGGAGTTCTGCGGCGTGATTGGCGAATCCGGTGACCAGGTCCTGCTCCACGCGGACCGGATGCCCGGTGCGAAATGGTTCCCGGAAGCGAAGCTGAACTTCGCCGAGAATCTCCTCCGGCATGACGGTCCCGGCCCGGCGATCGTGTTCTGGGGAGAGGACAAGGTGAAGCGGAGCCTCTCCAGGCCGGAGCTGCGTCGACAGGTGGCCCGGGTCGCCGCCGCATTTCGCGAGATGGGCGTACGTCCTGCGGACCGCGTCGCGGCCTACATGCCCAACATGCCCGAGACGCTGGTGGCGATGCTCGCGGCGACGAGCATCGGCGCAACCTTCACGAGCGCATCACCCGATTTCGGCGTCCAGGGCGTGCTCGATCGCTTCGGCCAGACTCGGCCCACGGTCCTCGTCGCCTGCGACGGCTACTGGTACAACGGAAAACCCGTCGACGTGTTCGGCAAGCTACCCGCGATCCTCGAGGGCCTGCCGTCCGTCGCGCATCTGGTCCTCGTCGGCTACCTGTCCGACGACGTCGCCGGCGCGGCACGGCAGCTCCGCGGTGGCATCGATTTCGGCGAGCTGATCGCGCGTGGCGAGACTGCCGGCGATATCGCTTTCGAGCGCTTTCCGTTCGACCATCCGCTCTACATCGTCTATTCGTCGGGCACCACCGGCGTCCCCAAGTGCATCGTCCACGGAGCCGGAAACGTCCTCCTCCAGCATCTGAAGGAGCACCAGCTCCACTGCGACGTCGCTTCCGGCGACCGGTTGTTCTATTTCACGACCTGCGGCTGGATGATGTGGAACTGGCTCGCGTCCGGCCTCGCATCCGGAGCGACGCTGCTCCTGTACGACGGCAGCCCCTTCCTCGACGGCGGGCACATCCTGTGGCAATACGCCGAATCCGGGGCTGTCACGCACTTCGGCACCTCGGCCAAGTACATCGACGCCCTGAGCAAGGCCGGCGTCAGGCCACGCGACGGGTACGACCTCGGTTCGTTGCGCGCCGTCCTGTCCACGGGAAGTCCGCTCGCACCCGAGAGCTTCGACTACGTGTATGCGCAGATCAAGGACGACGTCCAGCTCTCGTCGATCTCGGGCGGCACCGACATCCTTTCGTGCTTCGTCCTCGGGAACCCGACCCTGCCCGTACATCGTGGCGAGATCCAGTGCCGCGGGCTCGGCATGGCCGTCGAGGTCTGGGACGATCGCGGCCAGCCCGTCCGCGGGCGCAAGGGCGAACTGGTCTGCACCAGGCCGTTTCCGTCCATGCCTCTCGGATTCTGGGACGACCCGACGGGCGAGCGATACCGCGCTGCGTATTTCGAGCGCTTCCCCGGCGCGTGGTGCCAGGGCGACTACTGCGAATTGACCGAGCATGACGGCTTCGTGATCTACGGGCGCTCGGATGCCACCTTGAACCCGGGCGGCGTGCGCATCGGCACGGCCGAGATCTACAGGCAGGTCGAGCGCTTGCCGCAAATCGTCGAGTCGATCGTCATCGGCCAGCATTGGCAGAACGACGTGCGCGTGGTCCTGTTCGTCCGGTTGCGCGACGGCATGGTCCTGGACGAGGCGCTGGCGGCGACGATCAAGCGCACCATCCGCGAGAACACGACGCCACGCCATGTCCCCGCCAGGATCCTCCAGGTCTCCGACATCCCGCGCACACGGAGCGGCAAGATCGTCGAGCTCGCGGTGCGCCAGGTCGTCATGGGCGAGCCGGTCAGGAATCTCGAGGCATTGGCCAACCCCGAAGCGCTGTCCCTGTTCGCGAATCGCCCCGAGCTTCGCGACTGACGCCGGATTGGCGCAATGCGGGATCGCGGCACGCGGGGCGCGTCGGTCCGGTGCCGGCCAAAGGACCGTTCACCCCCCGAAGCGGCTGCGCGTCGGCAGCGTCAGCGCGTGAACACGATGACGCCGGTGGGACAGAGCCCGCCCTTGAGGTCCTCTGCGATCCCGCGATCGAACATGCGAACGCTGTCGATCACCCGTTGCGGGACCTGGACGTGGGACAGTCCGCTGTCGGCGAGCAGGCCCGTGAAGGCGTTCTCGTAGACATTCGTGAGGTCGGGCTGGGCGGGATGCACGTCGACCTTCGACAGCCCCAGCTCGGCGGCGAGCTGCACGAGGTAGGGCCGGTCGAACACCCACTTGTCGTCGAGCTGGCGTGTCCAGGGCTTCTCGACGGGCGGGCCCAGTCGCGACTGGATGTCGAGCCGCATCGCCTTCATCAGCTGCGCGATCCGGCCGTCGCCGTCACCAGACTCCGCGAGCGCGTCCAGCACCTGTGCGAACATCGCGACCAGCACCAGCGAACCCGACTCCAGCGGCTCGACGAGGATGATCTTGCCGCCGGGCTTGAGGCTCGCGGCAACGTTCGCGAGGGCCGCGCGAGGATCGAGCAGATGATGGAGTATCGCCGCCCCGATGACCAGGTCGAAGCTCTTCGGCTGAAAGAACCGGCGGTGCAGGTCGAAACAGAACGCCGTGATCCGTCCGCGGAGATCGTCGCGTGAATCGACGAATGCAGCGAGCATCCGGAGCAGCTGCGGCGAGATGTCCGAGGCCAGGATGTCGGCCCGCGGCAGCAGGCGGCACGCGGCGAAGACGCTGGCGCCGCTCCCGGAACCGATGTCGAGCACGCGCAGCGACTGCGTGCGGTCGATCGCTGCGAGGTTCAGGCAGTAGCCGACCAGCTCGGTGAAATCGAGCCGGTCGAAATAGCGCTCGTGGTAGGTCTTCGCATCCTCGATGAACTGCGAGGTCACCCCCGCCGGCGTCCAGTCGCGGTCGATGAGGATCGAGCCGTCGCGCACGACCTCGACCCCCAGGGCGAGGATGTCCGCGAAGGCCGGGTCGGCGGGCCCTCGACGCGACGCGGCGGCCGACGCGACGGTCGCGCCGCGCGACGTGGCAGCGCGCAGCAGCCGCAGCGCCCTCCTCTTCGCGCCTCGCAGCACCCTTGCTGCGGATGACGTCGCTCGCATCGCCGGGCCGTTGACGCTAGTGTTGCGTCGCGTGCATCGCTGCTCGACGCCGATGCGGGCCGCGGCGGCCGAAGCAGCCGGCCGGGCCCGGGCTTGAGGAAGAGACGCTGTTGACCAACGATGCGCAGGCCGGAATACTCCGCCTCGTGCGCGCGGATCCCATCCCCCCCCTGCACCCGCCGTGGTGAGGGACCGCTTCGAGAACATCGATCTGCTGCGCGCGTTCGCCGCGATGGCGGTGGTCGTCTACCACGTCATCGAACTGACACATTGGACGAGCTTTCCGACGACGGGCCCCCTGCTGACCTTCAGGATCGGCTGGATCGGCGTCGATCTGTTCTTCGTGATCAGCGGCTTCGTCATCACCCATAGCGCGCTCGCACTGTACCGACAAAACGCCGGCGAGTTCAAGAGGAGGTACTGGGCACATCGCCTGTCGCGCATCCTCCCGCTGTACCTCGTCACCTGCGCACTGTGGATCGCACTGTTCCTGCCGGGCTTCTTCCAGCAGCCGGCACGCCTCTGGGCGCAACAGATCTTCGCGCACCTGACGTTCACGCACACGTTCTGGCCGGCAACTTTCGGTTCCATCGACGGCGTCAACTGGACGCTCGGGCTCGAAATGCAGTTCTATCTGACCGTCGCCCTGCTCATTCGATGGATCGACCGGACGAGCGGGTGGCGAATCTGGCTGTCCTGCATCCTGATCGCATGGACATGGCGGGCGTCGATGGTCCTCTTCTTCGGCCATGACGATGCGGCGGGCACGTTCATGCGCATGGCGCAGCTCCCCGGAACGCTCGACGAATTCGGAGCCGGGATGTTCCTGGCCAAGCTGGTGGAAGGCCGCAGCGGATCGCAACGCCGGGTCGGCTGGGGATGGCTGGTGGCGGCAGTCGCCATCGGCACCGTCTGCATGGGAATCTATTGGCCGCGTGCGTCGTACTGGGACGATGCGGCGATGATCGTCTTCTGGCACACGACGCTTGCTGCGTTCATGCTGTGCGTCGTCGCCTCCGCCGTGTACCTGCCGGCGTTCGCCGAACGGTGGCCGACCAGGCCCGTCCGCTACCTCGGCGAGGTGAGCTACGGCATCTATCTGTGGCATCCATTCGCCATCCAGGCCTGCCTCGCAATGACGGGCATCACGCCGCCGGCGGCGCTCGCCGCGACCGTCGGCCTGACGGTGCTTGCGGCTGCGACGTCGTGGCATGTCTTCGAGAAGCCCATTCTCGCCTATGGACGCAGGTTGCCAGGACGCCGGGTACCGGCATCGGGCACCAGCGAGCGCGGCGACGCGTGATCGTGCAGGCGTCCGACAGCGCAGCCGAAGCCGTGGTCGTCACGCGGCGGTAGGCTCGCGCTGCAGGAACTCGATGCGCACGCGGGTGCCGCCGGATGCGTCGCGGGCGGAGACATCGACGGTGGCTCCGTGCCGGTCGGCGATCTCCTTGACGATCGCAAGGCCCAGCCCGGAGCCATCGCCGGCGGTGCCCGGAACGCGATAGAAGCGCTCCGTCACCCTGCCCCGTTCCGCTGCCGGGATGCCGGGGCCGGTGTCCTCGACCGACAGATACGGCGTGCCTTCGCGCTGCCCCGTGGCGACAGTCACGGTCCCGCCCTCCGGCGTGTACCTGAGCGCATTGTCGATCAGGTTGTCCAGCAATTCCGGAATCAGCAGCGCATCGCCCAGGATCAGCGCCGGCTCGAGGACGAAACCGAGATCGACGTTCCGGGCCATTGCCTTGGGCGCCCAGCGGTGCGCAGCGGAATCGGCGACGGCCCTCAGGTTGATCAGTTCCGGCGGCTTGCTGCGGTCGGATCCGCCTTCGGCCCGGGCGAGGGCGAGGAGCTGACTCGCAAGGTGCCCGGCGCGGGTCGTCGCACCGTGCATGCGCTCGACTTCCGCCCTGGTGTCCGGAGGCAGATCGCGTCGCGACAGCAATTCCAGGTGCATCTGCAGGCCCGCGAGCGGCGTGCGCAATTGATGGGCCGCATTCTCCAGAAAGCGTTGCTGCAGCTCGTTGGCCAGGCGCAATTGACCGAGCAGGCGATTGAATGCGTCGACCACGGGAAGGATCTCGACCGGTGCCTCGGTCTCCGGGATGGGACTCAGGTCACCGGAAGGACGGCCGAGCAGGTGGTTGCGCACGCGCTGCAGCGGCTGGAGGCCCCGGGCGACACCGGCCCATGCCAGCGCGATCGACACACCGGCCACGAGCAGCGTCGGAATCAGCCCCGCAAGAAGGATCTCCTTCACCAGGCGGTTGCGCTTGTTGAGCGTCTCGCCAACCTGGACGACGAAGCCCCCGGATGCTCTCAACGCTGCGATGCGCACCGGTTCACCGCGATAGACGCCGTCGAAGAACAGGTGCTGATCGGCTTCCGGAGCCACCGGGGGCGGCGGCAGGTCGTCGACACCGTCGACGATCCGGCCGCTGTCGGCGCGGACCTGGAAGAACACCTTGTCGACGTGGTCGTAGACCAGCGCCTCGACGGCCTTGCGGGGCAGATCGACGCGCGCCCCGGCGGCGTCGACCTTGATGTTCTCGGCGATATCGATCACGGGATCGAGCAGCGCGCGATCATAGGCATCGCTGGCCGACTGCATCCCGACCCGGTAGCTCACGAACGAAGCGCCAACGACCATCAGCAGCAGCGATCCGACCAGGAACATCAGCAGTCGCCGGCGGATGCTCGCCCGCCGCGCGGGAGCCTCATTCATCGCCGCCGTCCCACAGGTAGCCGAAGCCGCGCACGGTGCGGATGCGCACACCTGCGGGTTCGATCTTGGACCGCAGTCGGGAGACGTGCACCTCGATCGCATTGGGCGACAGCTGCTCGTCGAAACTGAACAGGCTCTCGGCGATCTGGCTCTTGCTCAGCACGTAGCCGGGGCGCCGGAGGAAGAGCTCGAGCAGTGCCCATTCGCGCGGCGTGAGATCGACGGGCTTGTCATGCACCCGGACCCGCTTGGCGGCGATGTCGACGGTCAAGCCCGCGACCGACCAGCGCGCATCGTGGGGAACGTTGCGCCGGAGCAGTGCGCGGACCCGGGCCTCGAATTCGGTGACCGAGAACGGCTTGGTGAGGTAATCGTCGGCGCCCAGATCCAGCCCGCGCACCCGGTCGTCGACCGCATCGCGCGCGGTCAGCACCAGCACGCCCGCCGACGAGCGCCGCGCCCGCAGGCGGCGCAGGACCTCGAATCCGTCGATGTCCGGCAGACCCACATCGAGCACGACGAGATCATAGGATTCGCGCTCCAGCAGGGAGTCGGCGAGGCGGCCCGACGCCGCGTGCTCGACCGCGTGGCCGGCGCGGGACAGCACGCTGACGAGCCCGTCGGCGAGCAGCGAATCGTCCTCTACGACGAGAATGCGCAAGCCGACCTTACGCCGGTGCGCGCTGCAGGCGCGCCGCAGGGTCCAGCGCGACCAGCACGGCGTTGGTGCCGCCGAAGGCGAACGAGTTCGAGGCCACCGCGCGCAATGCCACCCCGTGTCGCGGCCTCCCGACGACGAAATCGAGGTCGAGCTCCGGGTCGCGACGGTCGAGGTGTGCGGTCGGCGGCACGCAGTGGTGGTGCAGCGCGAGCGTCGCAATGATCATTTCGATGGCCCCGGTGGCGCCCATGACATGCCCGTGCAGTGCCTTGGTCGAACTCACCGCGATCGCGTCTGCGCACGCGCCGAAACCCTGCCGGATCGACGCCGTCTCGACGCGATCGCCGACGATCGTGGCCGTTCCATGGGCGTTAATATAGCCCACGTCGGCGGGATCGACGTCGGCATCCGCCAATGCTGCGCGGATCGCTCGCACCTGGCCCTCGACGGAAGGCTCCGCGATGTGCGCCGCATCGCTGGCGATGCCGTATCCGGCGAGCTCGCCGTAGATCCGGGCTCCGCGCGCACGCGCGCGGTCGGCGGCCTCGATCACCATGGCGCCTGCGCCTTCGCCCAGGACGAATCCGGAACGGTCGGCCGAGAACGGCTTGCACGAGCGGGCGGCGTCGACGGGATCGAGCGTGGCCAGCGCCCGCAATGCCGACCATGCGGACAGCATGCCCCGCGTCAGCGGGGCTTCGGACCCGCCCACGACCGCGCAGTCGACGACGCCGTGACGTATCGCGCGCAGCGCCTCGCCGATGGCGATGGCCGACGACGCGCAGGCGACCGAATAGGTCAGCGTCGGGCCGGTGATGCCGAACTCCAGCGAGATCTGGGCGACCGGCGCGTTGTTCATGGCGGTCACCACCATCGTCGGCTTGATCCGCCAGCTGCGGCCCTCGAAGACGCCCTGATAGGCATCCTCGAGCGTGCCGGGCGCACCCATCCCGATGCCCCAGTAGACGGCGACGCGCTCGGGCGCGCTGCCGAGGCCGCCCACGGAGTCCTCGATCGCCTGGCGCGCGGCTGCCACCGCCATCGCGGTCGCCCGGTCCATCGGCGCGGTGCGCTGCCGCAGCTTCACGCCGTTGGCGTCGAAAGGCGCGCTGGCCGCGAGCGGCATCCCCGGACCCCCTGCCCATTCAGGCGCCCTTCTCACGCCCGAGCGTGCGGCGAGGGCACTGGCGAAGGTTGCGGTCGCCGAATCGCCGATGGCGGTGATCGCGCCGAGACCCGTGATCGCGACACGGCGCATGGGAGGCGCTCAGGCGGCAGCGGGCAACCGGGACTGCGCCACGAGTGCCGCATCCACGGCGGCAACGACATCCTGCACCGTGCCACCGCGAAGGTCGGTATCGGTTCCCATCGTCACGCCGAACGCATCCTCGAGATCGAAGACGAACTCCAGCGCCGCGAGCGAATCGACGCCGAGGGCGGTCAGCTCGGTCGTCGGTGCGACGCTGTCGGCAGGTATCTCGAACTCCTTCACCATCAATGCCTTCACCCTCGAGAAAGTATCGTCCATTACCACGGCTCTCCTCCGTTGCTGCGCCACGGCCGACCCGGCCGCGCGCCGATCACGCCACGTCTGCGGGCTCGCTCGCGGGCAGGGTGGCACGGTTGAAAAACTGCACGGTCTTCAATGCGGCATGATCCCGGTCGTTGTCGAGCGTGATCATGTGATAGCTGTCGGCGACGATGAGCTTGCGGAACGTCGTCGTCCCGACGCGCTGCGCGACGAAGCGGACGTTGGCGAGGCTCGCCACGTCGTCCTCCCGCGCGTGGATCATCAGCATCGGCGTACGGACGCGCGCGAGATTGCGCTTGACGTGGCGGATCAGGCGCGCCGCTTCGCGCAGGCTCGGCGTCGGTATCGTGGCGGCGCCGGCCGACGACAGGCGGCCGCGCTCGAGCTCGGCGGCTATCCAGGCGCGGACCCGCGGATTCTTCACGCCGTAGGGTGGGGTTTCGCGGTAGCGATACCAGCGCCCGAGCGGAGTGAAATACGCAAGGGGCAGCAGGAAGCGCCAGCGCGAAACGTTCCAGCCGTCGAAGAACAGCGTGGTCGAGATCAGCGACAGTCCATGGATCGCAGCCGGTCGCTCGGCCGCCGCCGCCAGCGCCAGCGTTGCCCCGAGGCTCACCCCGCAGACCGTGACTTCGTCGTGGAGAGCGGCAAGGCGATCGACCTCCAGGACGCAATCGGCGATCCAGCGCCGGTAGTCCGCCGGCGTCGATGCGCCCGGCGCACCCGCCTCGGGCGCCGTGTATCCGGCGAGCGTCAGCGTGGCCACGACGAACCCCTGCTCCCGCAGCAGCCGGGCAAACTGCCTGACCTCGAGCGGCGAACTGCACAGGCCGTGGAGCAGCAGCACCACACGGCTGCGGCGCGCGGGGATCGGGGCGCTCATCGTGCCATGTGTCCTTGTCGGTTGCCGGAGCGGTCAGACCGCATCGTCGACGCAGGCGAGCTCGTGGGGCTTCACGGACAATCGCGCCATCAGGGCGCGGACGCCCCAGTTCACCGCCGCATTGCGGTGCCGGTAGTAAAGGAACACCGGATGCAGCGTGCTCCCCAGGCGCTGCTTGAACGCATAGGTCGTGCACCCGGTCTGGCAGAGGGTGTAGCCGTCGCGCAGGCACAGCTCGACGAGGGACAGCACCATGAAGAAATAGAGTCCATAAGGCCGACCGCGCTCGTAGTCCATCCCGAGATATTTCGCGTGCATGCGCTCGCCCTTGCACATCAGCAGGCAGAATCCGATCAGCGTGTCGCCCTCCCAGTACAGCGCGTACTTGCTGAACGGGCCCACCAGCTCGAAATAGCGCTGGTTGAGAAGCTCGAACGAGAACTCGCCGTGTCGGTGGACGTTGAGGTAGAGCTCGTAGATGCGACCGCCGAGCTCGGCGGGATAGCCGTCACGCACCTCGACGCGCAGTGCCTGCCCTTTGCGCAGGCGACGGCGCAGGCTGGCCCGGACGCTGCGCCTCAACCCCGACCAGTAGTCGCCTTCGATCGCGAGCGCGGCGACCGGCAGACCCGGTTCGACGGCGAACCCGTCGAGCGGAAGCGCCGCGGGAAAGTCCTTGTAGGAGACGATCGGCGCCTTGGTCGCGAGGCGCCGGTTGAAAGCTTCGAGAACTTCCGTCGAGACTTCACCGTCGATGACGCCGTAGTCGGCGAGCGGATGGCCGACGCACGCGATGCGCAGCCAGAACGGATGGAGCAGGCGCTTGAGCCAGCCGCCTTTCATCGTCGTGTTGATCCGATAGCGCGTGGTGAAAATGGGCGCCGTCGCGACCGCGATGCCATTGCGGTACGCGCGAAGGTAGGCGACCTCGAAGTTGTCGATGGCCGCGTCCTGGAACGCCTTGTAGAACGCGTAGCCTTCGACCTCGCCGGCGAGAAAGTCGGGAGGGGGATCGGCGAGCTCCTCGATGACGATTCCACCTGCACGCGAGCGCGGCAGCCCCATCCGGGCGGCGCGGGGCGCAGCGACGGGCGACTGGGCAACTCGGGGAGCACGCGTCATCGGAGGCGAGTCTGCGCGCGCTCCCTGTCACGACCCTGAGCGCAGGCTGTCGATTTGCTGACGGCGCAGCCGGTGATGCCGTCGATCCGCGCCGACGTGGGCCGCTGCAGCCACCTTCTTCCATTTCACGATGTCGCCGTGGATGATCGCCGCGAGCTGTTCCGGCGTACCGCATTGCGATCCGTCCCGCGATCAGGTCGGTCAGCGCGGGCGTCGCCCCCATGAAAGGAACGCGGGTGACCTCGACACCCGCCATCATCTTGAAGGGCTCCGAGGACATGTGGGCCGAGCTGCCGTTCCCGCCCGAACCGCAGCTGCATTTGCCGCGATTCTTCTTCAGCAACGCAATGAACTGCCGGACCGTGATGACCCCAAGCGAGGGACTGACGACCAGCAATTCCTTCCGGGCCCTGTCGCCGATTGCGCCCATCGCCCTCGTGATCGGTCCAGCTCGAGGTTGATGTAGTCGCCGCGGTACGTCACCTCGCCGAGGCAGACCACGGTTCCTCAAGCTCTGAGCAGAACCGGGTTCGGCCGGACCTCGGCGCCTAGAGGATCGCCAGCAGACCCGTCAGGTCGCGCATTTCGTGGTCCGGGCGCACGCCGGGGTCGATCAGCCGGTCGTCGTTCCGGTTCGACCACGCGCACGCGAGGCCCGCCGACTTGGCGCCCAGGACGTCGTTTCCCGAGCCGGCGACATGGAGCACCTCGTCACGCCCGAGACCGGGCGTGCGCATCGGCAAGGCGTAGATCGCAGGATGGGGCTTGTAGAATCCCGCCCGGTCGGAAGCGAAGACGTGGTCGAAACCGACCGGCCACGACCCTACCAGCGCCCGAAGCATCGCTTCGTCCCCGTTCGAAAGCAGCCCGATCAGGTAACCGCGGTCTTTCAGCGTCGCCAGCACGGCGAGCGCCTCCGGCCAGGGCTTCAGCGAATCCCAGGTCGCCATCAGGCGATCGAGATCGTTCTCCGAAAGCGTGTGCCCGGTGCCGGCCATCGTGTACTCCAGCGCCCGTCGGGTGACCAGGCGGAACGGAATCCGCTCACCCTGCAGCGAGTTCGAGAGCTGCGCATATTCGAGCTGCTTGGCCCGCCAGCTGCGCAGCAGCGAGCGTGCGATCCCGCGGTCGCCGCAAATGCCCGCCATCTGCGGCAGCAGCCCGCCCTCGTAGTCCACCAGTGCCGCGTAGACGTCGAACGTGACCAGTCTCGGCGCACTCATGATCGAACCCGGTGTCGCGGATCGCCCGGCCGCTAGGAGGCAGCCGACGCCACGCTTCGACGACGGCGCCATCCACGAATGGCGGGATACAGCAGCGCCACGGCCGTCATCAGCATGGCGACAGCACTCACCGGCCGCGTGAAGAACACGGTCCAATCATTGTGGTAGCTGATCATCGTGGTCATCAGGGCGCCCTCGGCGACCGGCCCGAGAATGCAACCGAGAACCATCGGTGCAATCGGAAATCGCCAGCGCTCGAACAGGTAGCCGACCACCCCGAAGATCACGATCATCCATAGATCGCTGACATCGTTGTGCTCCGAATACGCTCCGATCAGGCAGAACATCACGACGAACACCGAAACGATCGCTTCGGGCAGATAGAGCACCTTGATCAGCGGCCGTATCGCAAAGTAGCCAAGAAGGCCCATGCCGATCACGCCGACGAAGACCGAAGCAAAGATCGTGTACACGAGCAGCGCCTGCGTCTGGAAGATCTGGGGTCCGGGCTGGATGCCATGCAGGAGGAATGCGCCCAGGATCACCGCCGTCGCTCCGCTGCCCGGGATGCCGAGCGTCAGCAGCGGCACCATGTGGCCGCCCACCGACGCGGTCGAAGCCACCTGCGGAGCGACGATTCCTTCGGGAATCCCGGTTCCGAGCCGGTTGCGTCGCTTGCAGTATTGGCCTTCGACGCCATACGAAACGAACGAGGCGATGGTCGCACCTGCGCCCGGAACGATGCCGCAGAGAACACCGACGAGCGACGAGCGCGCAAATGTCGCGCGCAGCTTCCACGCTTCTGCCAGGCTCGGGATCCGCGTGGACACCTTGGCGTCGCCCAGCAGCGGTGGCGAGGCGAACCCCTCCTCCAGTCGCGCCAGGACCTCGCCAAGGCCGTACGCGCCGACCATCACTGGAAGATATCCGATCCCTCCGTTGAGCATGTCGACGCCATAGGTGAACCGGGCAACTCCGTAGATCTGGTCGACGCCAACCGTGGAGATCAGCATCCCCAGCAGCAGGCTGATGAACGCATTCCCGAGCGATCCACTGTCGAGCGCGACCACGCTGGTGAAACCGAACAGGACGATCGCAAAGTATTCCGGCGCATCGAAGGTCAACGCAACCTTGGCGAAAGGCAACGCCAGCGTCACCATGATCGTCGCCGTGATGAGACCGCCCGTGAGCGCCGCGAAGAGAGTCCACCCCAGCGCTTCCGCGGGCTTTCCGACGTGCGCCATCGAATACCCGTCCCAGAGCAGCGGGACGTCCATCGGCTCGCCCGGGATGCGAAACAGGATCGAAGTTATGGCGCCGCCATAGGTGCCCGACACGTACATGGCGGTCAGCAGGATGATCGACGGCGTCACCGACATGCCGTAGGTGAACGGAAGCGCGAGGACGACGCCCATCACGAGCGTCAACCCTGGCAGCACGGCCACGAGCATGCCGACCACCAGCCCGACGACGAGGGCCGCCAGGTTGACCGGCGTCAGAACGTGAATGAATCCGGCCGACAGATTGAGAAAGACTTCGAGCATAGGGGTGCCGGTCAGGCCCGCATTCGATGGTCCATCAGCGGATGTGCATGAGCGTCATCATCGCAAGCGAGATTGCGGAAAATGGCGGCGTCCCGATCGGCAGCGACAGGTAGACGACTTTCATGAAGATGAGCATCAGCACGAAAGCGCCCTCCTACGGCTACCGCCACGATGACCGGCCAGCGTCGGTAACGCCCGATGCGGATGAGCGTACCAATATAGAGGACACTGTCCAGGAAGAATCCAAGCGTGGTCAGCAGCGCTACGTACGCGACGGTCAGGCCGATACCCATCACGAGCAGCAGCGGGTACCGCCTGGCGGCGGCTACGTCGCGCTCTGCGACCCGCGCGCTGATCCTCCCCGTCGCCACGCCCCGCGCGAGCGCCGCCATCGTGCCGGCTCCGCAGCACCGTTCCGATGCGCGCCAGGCAGGTGATGATCATCAGCACCAGGATGGCGCGCGGCCACATTTCGGGCCCGGGACGATCGCCGGACGGTGTGAACCCGAAATGAAAGTGTTCCAGGTCAGCACACACGCGCCGGCCAGCACCAGCAGGTATGGCAGCGACGCGCGCGTCCTCGGACTCATCCGAGGCACCAGTGCACCGGGCACGGCGACTATCGGCGAACGCGTCATTTCTTCACGGTGGCTCGAACGATCTTTTCCATGTTCTGGAGATCGCTGTGCATCACGTCGACGGTGGCCTTCGTCGGGAGATAGCTGTCCGGGATCGCCACGGACTCCTTCAGGAACGCTTTGTACTCCGGAGTCGCAACCGCCTTTCTGATCGCTTCCGACAGCAGCGCGACCTTGGCAGGATCCGTGCCGGCCTTGACCAGGATCGCCCGTCGCTGCGGCAGCGTGATGTCGTAGCCGAGCTCCTTCGATGTCGGTATCGCGGGGAACTCCGCCAGTCTCTTCTTGCTGAAGAAGATGACCGGCCTCATCTGCTTGCTGTCCACGAAGGACTTGATGTTCCCGGCAGGCGAGTACAGAAGATCGACGTGCCCGCCCAGCAGCGCCGAGTAACGTTCTCCGGGCTTGGCAAATGGAACGGCGTTGAGCTTCAGTCCCTTGCTGATCAGGTAATTGATCGTGATCTCGTCCGGACTTCCGAAGCCGGAAATCGCGACCTTCAGCGGACGCACGCGAGCTGCCTGCTCGACTGCCTGCCAATTCGCGTAGCGATCTCCCGCGACGTAGAACCCGGATGGCAGCTGAATCACGATACCCAACGGTATGAAATCCTTGACGGACCACGGCGGGCGGTTGGTCGCCAGAAGCGCGTAGGTATCCCACGCCAGTATGCAGATGGTGTAGCCATCCGCCTCCGAGGTCAGGAATTTCGTCATTCCGACGTTGCCCGTCGCGCCGGGAGTATTGATGATCGGTACCGATACATGAAGCTCGGGCTCCAGCAGCTTGCCCAGTTCCCGGGCCGTCTGATCGGAGCCGCCGCCGGGTCCCCAAGGAACGATGAAGTCGATGGGGCGCGACGGGTACTTGTCCTGGGCAAATGCAGGAAACGGCAGGGCGATGAGCAAGAACAGATACCAGCAACTCAGGAACCGGAAGGCTTTGACGGGACGCATTGCTTCCTCCTCTCAATCGCTACAACGGTGTGAGAGCCTCGCGGGCGACTCGGAAGGCCACCTCTGGCGAGATCGCTGACAACAGACCAACTCCGTAAAGTACGTACTGTTCGTCCAGAAAGAGTGTCGGATGGCGCGGCAGGACGCCGTATGGATCGCGCCCCTGGTCGAGCGCCCCTTCGAGGACGAAGCGCGGGTTGCTGCCGTGGGCGAGCACCCCGCCGATGCCGACGACCGCATTGACATTCGCCAGGTCCTTGCCTTCCTGTACCAGTACGACGCCCGCTGGCGTGTAGACCTCTCGCAGGGCCCCGGCATGCCGCTTTACCGCGATCTGCACTGCCGCCCGGCCGAACGCCTGGTCGATAGCCTGCTCCCGGGCATCTGCCGGTGTAGCGTCGGTGCATTCCGCGACGCGCGTTGCATAGGCGACGACATCCTCGGCGGCAAGTGCCGGCGAATGACCCGCTTGCGCGATGAAGTACAGAAGCTCCGCGCAACCGCAGCGCTCGATGATGGAAGGTGCATTGATCCGCATGCCGAGATCACCTTCGACGGTCCGCTTGAGCGCGAGCTCGGGCAGGCCGCGCATGACGACACCCGGACGCGTCGGCGCCCCGCTCGCAATCGAATAAACGTCGGTCGTCGCACCTCCGACGTCGACGACGATGGTGTCTCCCAGCCCCGGCGACATGTCGGTGCCTTCGGCGATCAGCCGCGCCGCCTGCAGCACGGCGCTCGGCGTCGGGATGATGTCGCTCAGAAGGTTCAGGTACTCGCGTGCCCGGTCGATGCCCTTGGCGTGCGTGATGCGGTTGATGAAGAGGTCCCTGACGATGTCGTGTACCGGTTCCGCCTCGATGCGATCGATCTCCGGGAGCAGATTCTTCGTGGTTACCGCAGCCTTTCCCGACTCGCGCAGTGACCTGGCGCACTCCTCGACCACGCACTGGTTCCCGGCAACGATGATCGGTGCCGCCAATCTCGAGCCTGCGAGAATTCGCGCGTTATGCAGGATGTTCTGCTCGTCCCCTCCGTCGGTTCCACCCGCCAGCAGGACGATGTCGGGCGCCGAGTTCTCCAATTCCGTCAGCTTCCGCTCCGTCAGCTTGTAGCCGTACGCGCCGACGACCCGGGCGCCCGCACCCAATGCCGCCCGCTGCGCAGCCTCGAGACTCAATACCGGTACCAATCCGATCACTGCGACACGAAGACCGCCTGCAGCGCTGCTGCACGCCATTGCCGGCACGCTCTCGATCTCCACGCCGGTTTGGGCACGCAGCGCCGAAAGCACGCGACGCAATCCGAGCGTGATGTCGCTCGACACCGTGCTCGGCGTGTAGGCAACGCCAACGACACTCGCGGATTGACAATCGAACAGAACCCCCTTGGTGTAGGTGCTGCCGAAGTCGATGGCAAGCAGCTGATTCAATTTCGATCCCGCCATGCAGGAGGCTCAGTCGAGCCCCAGGTCCCGCTTCAGGTCGGCGATCGCGACCTCGGTCTTGGTCTGCGGCGGATATACGCGGTCGAATCCCTGCGCCCGGAAGATCCGCTCCGTATCGTCCCATGCCTCGGGGTCGGTCACCAGAATGCCGCCGAGGTATTTCTTGACGTGGCCGAGTCCCGCCTCCTCGCATTTCGCTCCGAAATCACTGCAGTCGATGCGAGCCATGCCGTAGAGGGACGAAACGAGGATCGCGTCCGCCGCGCTTTCCCGCGCCGCGTCGATGAACTCCTCCGCCGGCACGACGGCCCCCAGGAAGACGACCTTGAAGCCGGCTTCTTCCAGGGCAATGCGCAGAACCGAGCTGCCGACGATATGTGCATCGTGTCCGATCGTTCCCAGTACAACGACAGGCTGGCGCCGGCTCGACCGATCCATGGGTTGCGTGCGGTTGTCTATGGTCATGGTGTTCGCCTAGTACGAGCGCTCCGCGACCTCGTCGCGAAGCGAACGGGATGCCCAGGTTGCCTCACGCACGATCCACCGTACCCCGGCCTGCGTGCCTTCCTTCGCTTCGCGTCTGGAGATGCATTCGCGGTGGTACTCGGCCACTTCGCGCGGTATCGGCGTCAGCCCGGGATCGAGGTAGCGCAGGGCGCCGTTCGCGTCGCGCACCACCTTGACTTTTCCTTTGAGGAATCGGTACGGCGAGAACATCGTATCGATCACACCTGTTTCAAAGCCTCGGCAGGCGCCGACCGCGATGTCGCCATCCCCGAGCTCCATGATCCTTGCCACGACCGCCCGCACCTCGCACTCGATCATGGCGCGCTCCGTGGCCAGGTCCGGGCTCTCGGGCAGGCGCTGGCCGGCGACGAGGCGCACGACCTGGCCGCAGATCTCCATGGCCTCGCGAAAGCCCTCTCCGGTGGGCGTCGTCGTCGCCTCGTCGGGCGACTTGATGTACATGCCGGAACAGCCTGCCAGTGCGGATATCGTCGCGTTCAGCGCAAGCTGTCCGACCATCTGTCCGCGCTGCAGAGGCCAGTCGCCCAGGAAGAAATACGTCCATGAATGGATCTCGACGTCACCGAATCCCAGCTTGTCCAGATACTCCCGTGCGAGCGCCCGGAGCGCCTGGATCGCCGCGACGTCCTGCACCAGGTTCATGCCGATTCCGATGCTGAGATCGATGAACTTGACGCCTTGCGCGGCCGAGAGAAGCACCTCGAGGAGCGACACGGTGACCTTGAATCCAAGCGAATCCCACCCCGGCAGATTGGCCGATGCGCGACGGAGAATCGGGACGCCTTGCTCGGTGTAGTAAGCCGCCAGCCTGTCGATGTACTGCTGGTTGTGGATATTGCGATCGACCGGATAGTCCCGCGAATGCTGGATCAGCTCTTCGATGCTCTTTATCGTTCCCCACGTCCAGCCCGCCGCCAGCGCGATTTCCCACGGAAGCCGCGCGTCCTCGTCGTTGTTGTCGGTCCCGACCGCGGCGCGCGTGCATTCGTTGACCGCTCGGGCACCGCTCACGCCGTGAGCGGCGAGTGGGTAGCCATTCAGGTACGAGAAACCATCGCGCCTGCTGCGCTCCACCGCGTCCTGTGCCTTCGCGTACTCCGCCTTCCGCGTATAGGTGTCCGTGAGGACATACCAGCGATCGGGGCCGAGGTCCTCCGAGCACCGCATATGGGTGATCGTCTGCTCGGTCAGCGCGTGGCCGACCTGCGGGACGATCTGGATGCGCTGCTCCTGCTGCGCGCGCTTGTTCCTGAGCGAGGCGTACTTCCACCAAGGCTGGGCCTTGTGATATGCGATGCCCGCGGCAATGGCGTCGTCACCCTGAAGTTCGTTCCCCGAAGGCCACAGTGACAGGACATCGCGTCGCTGGCGCAGGAAGTAATCCCAATCCCATTGGGCAGTGCGCAGCGGGATCCCGGCTAGCATCGTCATCGGTGATGGCTCCAGATTCGTTTCGTCGACGCGATGGGTGCTCGCAATGGAGATCTCATCGGGTCAGACCTTGTAGTCGAAATTGGGAGGGCGCTTCTCCTTCAGCGACGCCAGTCCCTCGCGCACCTCGGGCCCGTTGAAAGTGAGCAATTCGAGTGCAGCCGAGTTGTCGAAGATCGGCCCTGCCATGCGCAACCAGTTGTTCATCGCATACTTGGTCCAGCGAATCGGGCGCTGCGCCCCGGTGGCCAGCCGCGTCGCCACCTCGAGTGCCTTGTCGTCGAGCGCTTCGTCGGGCACGCACAGCGACACGAGGCCGATGCGTTCCGCTTCCTCTCCCATGACCGGCTCGCAGGTGAGGACGTGGTACTTGGCCTTGGCCATTCCGCAAAGCAGCGGCCAGATCATCGCGGCGTGATCGCCGGCAGCGAGCCCGAGCCTGGTATGACCATCGATCAGGCGTGCGCTGCGGGCCGCAATCGAGATGTCCGCCATCAGCGCCGCCGCGAGCCCGGCGCCCACGGCGGGACCCTGGATGGCCGAGACGATGGGCTTCGAGCAGTTGATGATGTTGTAGCAGAGGTCGCGAAACTCCCGCAGTGCTTCGGTCTGCCGGTTGTAGTCCTGGGTCAGCCGCTCGACCATCCCGAAGTCGCCCCCGGCGCAGAACGCCTTGCCGGCTCCGCGGATGATCGCGACGTTCGTATCCGGGTCGCGGTCCACGTCCAGCCAGACGCGGGTGAGCTCCCCGTGGGCTTCCCATGGCAGCGAGTTGAGCTTCTCGGGGCGATTGATGGTGATCCTCAACACCCGTTCGTGCGGGCGGTCGAAGACGAGGTACTTGTAGGATCCAAAGTCGGCAGTCATGAGGCTTTCCGTCGATCGGGTTGGGAGACGTGCAGGGACGCCGCCGAAAGGGCGCCGGCGAGACGCATGGGGGACGTCGCCGGCAGTTCGGCCACCAGCTCGACCACGCGTTTCGCGCCGGCTTCACCCAGGGCTTCGCGGGCGTTGTCCAGGAACTTTGCTTCGACCTGCTCGCCCGCGAGCGGGTTGTCCGGATGTCCCGCGTTGACGTCCATCCGTTCCACGATGGTGCGTCCGTCGACCAGCCGGGCCTCGACCCAGCCGGGGAACGTCCGCGGGAATGGCGTCTCCCCGGGCGCGGCGATCCGATAGCTCACGCGCGCAGCAAGGTCGAGGATGTCCGCGCGCTTCAGGTTACGCGCCTCGAACGTGCGATGGCCTATCGACCCCTCGACGATCCTCGACGCCACCAGGAACGGCAGGCTGAATTTCGCCGCATACGGCGAGGCCGGGCGCAGCTTTTCGCCGAATGGCTCGCAGATCAGCGGCTGCTCGATCTCCGGGACGACGCATTCGATCGAAGCGATGTCGGACGGACCGATGCCCCGGGCAGCCAGCGCGCCGACGCAATCGATGAAAGCGTGCGCGAAATGACAGCACGGGTACGGCTTGATCGAGATCCTCGAGATCTCCCAGCGCGTGCCGAGGTCGGCAGCCAGCGCTGCGGGGTCGGCATGCTCCCGGATGCCGTGCGTGCGCAGCAATCCGTCCCGCCCCTCGAAGACGCTGGCGGGACCGGTCATGCCGGACTGCGCCAGCGACGCGGCGAGCATGCCCGCATGCGCGCTCCAACCCACATGCAGGCTCTTCGCCGACGAGCTGTCCGACAGATACTCGTTGATGCCGGACGCCTGGCTTCCCGCAAGGCCGATCGCCTGTGCCGTCGCTGCCGGCGAGAGTCCCAGCAGGCGCGAAGCGGCCGCCACGGCGCCGAAGATGCCGGCGATCGAGGTCGTGTGGAATCCGCGCTGATGAAACGTTCCCTTTGCCGCGAGGCCGACGCGGGCGGCCACCTCCCAGCCGGCGACGAATGCAGCAATCAGGTCTTCGCCGCTCGCATCGCGTCGCTGCCCGAGGGCCATGACGACCGGCGCGATGATTGCGCTGCCGTGGACGATCGAGTCCGTGTGCGTGTCGTCGAAGTCCAGCACGTGCGCGGCGATGCCGTTCGCGAGCGCCGCGTACGCGGCTGCCAGCCTCCGATCCGTGCCCCAGACCGGAATGCCACCCCCGGCACCGTCGATGGTCGCCATGGCGCGCAGCGAACTCGCGGCGGTCTCGTGGCCCTGCCCGCGAATGGCGACGCCGAAGGTATCGAGCAGATGCCGCCGCGCGCATTCGACCGCCGTCGGCGGCAGGTCGGCAAACGAAAGCGTCGCTGCGAACTGTCCCAGCCCCGACGCTGCATTCGCCATCGCTGCTCCCATGGCGCCGTCAGCTGCCCGGCAACGCGTGCGCACTCGGGAAGAAGAAGTCCTTCCACGACGCCGGCTTGTGCTTGATGCGGCCGATCCGGTGCATGAACTCGGCGACCGGATAGGTGTTGCTGGGCGCCAATCGAAACGCGATCTTGGGATTGTCGAGCATGGCCGTCAGGTCCGCGACCGACGTCTTCTCCCTGGTGACCCGCAGGTAGATCTCGGCCGCCTTCCGGTGGTCACTCTTGATGAGGTTCATCGCGTCCCCCATCGCTTCCACGATGCTGCGCGTGACGACCGGGTTCTCGTCGACGAATTTCTGCGTCGCGTAGAGCAGGATCAGCGTGGCCGGGCCGCCGTAGACGTCGTAGCTGTCCAGCACCTCGTGGATTCCGGGATGATGCAGCTCCATGTAGTCGTAGGGCGCCGCACCGAAATGCGCGGTGATTGCGCCTTCGCTGGACATCAGCGCCGCCGCCGCGTCCGGGTGGCGCATGGAAACCGTGAACTTGTCCAGCCGTTCGTACTCCGCATCCCCCCATTTCTTCGCGGCCGCCATCTGCAGCGTGACCGCCTGCATCGAAGTCTTCACCGCGGGAAGTGCGATCTTGTC
Source organism: uncultured beta proteobacterium (assembly GCA_963734515.1). Lineage (GTDB taxonomy): Bacteria > Pseudomonadota > Gammaproteobacteria > Burkholderiales > Casimicrobiaceae > VBCG01. Next base: position 177,278 of record CAVTHP010000010.1, read on the forward strand.
CTGGGACGTGAAGTCGGCGATCGACTTCACCCCGGGATCGCGCGTGGTGAGTGTCATCGGCACGTCGCTGACCGCGGCCACCGCCTTGACATCGCCCCGCCCCCCTTGCGTCTTGTCCCACAGCACGATCAGCGGACCCACGCCCCCGGCCGAGAAGTCGACGGCATGCGAAAGGATTGCATCGTTCACGCTCGCGCCGCCCGACAACTGCGCCCAGGTCACCTTCAGGCCCGGAATCCCGCTCGCCGCAGCGCGCTTCTCCACCAGCTTCTGGTCCTCCATGACGACCAGCGGCAGGTAATGGATCCCGAACTGGCGGACAATCCGCACCTCGCCGACCTCGGACCGGGCGGGCAGGCTGACCATGACGCCGAGCACTACGGTGATGCAGGCCAGTAACACCCGGGCCGGGTTCGCACGCTTCATCTGTCTCCTCCGATGGTTGAATTGCTGCGGCTTGCACGCCGTCTCGATGTGACTAAGTCGTGCCGCGGAATTTCGGCTTCCGCTTCTCCCTGAACGCCTTGACGCCTTCGTCGCGCTCCCCGCTGGCGATCGACAGCGCGAACAGCTTGTTTTCGTAGTCGATGCCGGCCGCGAGATCCAGGTCGCAGCTACGCAGGACTGCATCCCGCGCAGCCATCAGCGACACCGGGCCCTTGGCCTGCCATTTCCGGCAGATTGCGAACGCCGCATCCATCAGCTCGGCTTCGGGGCAGACGCGATTGACCAGACCGATGCGCCATGCCTCGGCTGCGTCGACCGGTTCGCCGAGGGTCACCAGCTCCATCGCGCGTCCCAGCCCGACCAGGCGCCCGAGCCGCTGCGTGCCCCCGCTGCCCGGGATGATCCCGAGGTTGATTTCAGGCAGGCCGATCTTCGCCGTGTCGGCGGCGATCCGCAGCGTGCACGCCAGCGCGAGCTCCAGTCCCGCACCAAGGCAATAGCCGTTGATCGCGGCAAGCGTCGGCAGGCGCATGGTCTCGAGCAGGCGCGGAAGCTCCCTGCGCAGTTGCGCCTGCGTCGACAGCTCGCCCGCCACCGTGCGCTCCGCGACCTCGTCGAGGTTCGCGCCCGCGGAGAATGCCTTGTCGCCATCCCCGGTGATCACGACTGCGTCGGCGCTGCCGTTGCGCTCGAGGGTCCGCAGCGCCGCCACGCATTGTTCTCGCATCGGCAGGCTCATCGCATTGCGCCGCGCCGGATCGCTCAATCGGATGACGGCGATCCGGTCCTCGATGGACAGCCTGATGCGCGCGCCACTTCGGTCGTCAGTCATGGACAGCCTCGTTCAGGGCCGATTTGACGGTCTTGCCGCCAGCGTTCTTCGGAATCGCGTTCACGAACTCGACGCTGCGGGGCTTCTTGAAGTCGGCGAGATGCGCCATGCAATGCCGCTGAATTTCCTCGAGATCGAGGCTTGCCGCGCCGCGCAGCACCAGGTACGCCTTCACGGCCTGGCCCCATTTGGCATCGGGCACCCCGACGACCGCGGCGTCCAGCACCGCTGGATGCAGCATCAGGACCTGCTCGATCTCCGCCGGATAGATGTTGACCCCTCCGCTGATCACCACGTCGGTCAGCCGGCCGACGAGATGAAGGAATCCGTCCGCGTCGAGAAAGCCGAGATCGCCGGTGCGGAACCAGCGTCCCCGGAAGGCCCGTGCGGTCTCGTCCGGGCGGTTTCGATACGCGGTCATGGCGGACGGATTGATGCAGCAGACCTCGCCTACCACGCCGGGCGCGCAAGCACCCCCGCTCTCGTCGGCGATCATCAGCTCGACATTGCGAAACGCCTGGCCGACCGATTCCGGCTTGCGCAGCTGATCGGCGGGACGAAGCACCGTCATGCTGTTGGATTCGGTCGAGCCATAGTAGTCGTAGAGCTGGCTCGTCACCTTCTGCAGCACCCGCCGCTTGGTCGCCACCGGCAGCGGCGAGCCGCAGGTGACCAGGCGCTTGAGCGTCTCGAGCGCTGGCGGCCTCGCCGCTCGATCGATCTCCTCGACGATCATGCTCAGCATCGTCGGCACCGTCAGCGCCGATGTCACCCGCTCGCTCTCCACGATCCTGAGGAACTCGCGGGCATCGAAATGCGGCAGGATGCGCACGGTCGCCCCGGCATAGAGGTGCATCAGCGTGAACGTGAGCCCCGCGGAATGCACCTGCGGCATCGTGCCCAGATAGAGGTCGCCGTCGGTGAGGCCGTACTGGATCGTGGCATTGAGGACCCACAGCATCCGCGCGCGATGCGTGGCCAATGCACCCTTCGGCTCGCCGGTGGTCCCCGAGGTGAACATGAGGCTGAAGAAGTCGTTCTCGTCGACGACCGGCAGCGGCTGCGGCGCCTGCTCGAGCAGCGGCTGCAGCGCAATCGCGCCGTCGGGCGACGGCTGCCTCGCATCCGCATGCACGACCAGCATCTCGTGACCTGCGAGCGACGCGGCCGCAGCGCGAAGCACCGGATCGAGCGCCCGCGTGGTCAGCACGACGCGCGGCTGCGCCTGCCGCAGCATCGCCGCCACCTCGAATGCCTTGTAGCGCGGGTTGATCGGGGAGAAGATCGCTCCCGACCGCGCGACGGCGAGCACGACGACGACGTAGTCGATCGAGTTCGGAAGATAGGTGCAGACGACCTCGCCGCGGTGGAGACCGTGGCGCAGCAGTGCCGAGGCCAGTGCGCCGGCCTTCCGGTCGAGTTCGGCGTAGGTGAGCGAACGCTCGCCGTCGTGAAGGGCGCGCTTCGACGGCTCGGTCATCGCGAACTGCCGCGTCACCGCGCCGACCGTCAGCTCCGGACCGATGGCGCATCCGATCGATTGCATCTCGCTCACGCGACGTCCATGGTTGCCAGAAGACCCTTGAGCTTCTGCATGCCTTCACGCAGCGGAATGCCGACCGGACACACCACGCTGCAGTTGCCGAGCGTATGGCAGCGCAACGCACCGGAATCGCGGGCGACGTCGGCCAGGCGCGACATTCCGAGCGCATCGCGCTCGTCGAGGCTCAGCATCAGCACGCGGTTCATCGCGGCCGGTCCGAGGTATCCCTGCCGGGTCGACGACCATTCGCATGCAGAGAAGCACGCCCCGCAGGTCAGGCACCCGTTCTGCCCTTCGATGAACGCCCGGCGCGGCTCCGCGGGCGGCATCGTGCGCAGCGTCTTGCGATCAGGATCGCGCGGACGCATCGCAGCACCCGCCCGCTTGAGGGTGTCGAAGAATGGGGCCATGTCGCACATCACGTCCCGCAGGACCGGCAATGCCCGCAATGGCGACACCCGGACGGTCGAGGTCCCGAGATCGCCGATGGAAGTCTGGCACGCCAACGCCTCCCTGCCGTTCACGACGACCGCGCAGGAACCGCACATCCCCGCCCGACACGAGTACCGAAACCCCAGCGAAGGATCGAGATGCTCGCGGACATAGAGGAGCGCGTCGAGCACCCTGCTGGTCGGCGCCGGCACCGGCACCTCGAAACGCGAGGGCTTGCCCGGCTCGGACCGGTCGACCTCCAGGATGATGCGGGTGGCTTGCGATTCGGTCATGGACATGTCGCGATCAGATGAAGGCCACGAGGGCGGCAAACCCGTAGACGACCGTCGCAGCGAATGCGAAAAGCGTCACGCACGTGATCCTGCCGCTCAACGCCGACCGACGCGCGTAGTCCTGCAGCACGCTCCGCAGGCCGAGGAAAGCGTGTGCGCAGACCGCGACCAGCAGCAGCAGATCGACGGTGAGGATCGCGCTGCCTTCCAGGCGCGCCGAGACCTCGGCGTAGCTCGCGGAATCGATGCCGAAGACCAAGAGCTGGAGCACGACGTGCGCGAGCACCAGCGGCAGCGTGACGATGGCCGAGTAGCGCTGCCAGCGCCAGAGGCTGAGGTCGTCGAGCATCTTCGCCATCCTGCTCTCGCTACCTTGCGACGACCAGCGCGGCGGCGGCCAGCCAGACGGCGAGCGTCGTCGCGATGGTGGCGCCGGCGAACGCCGTACCGCCGCCCCTGAGCCAGCCGCGCTCGACGGCGATGATGCGGATCCCGTTCAGGCCGTGGAATGCGACACACCCGACAATGGCGACCTCGACCGCCGCGAATCCCGGGCGCGCGAGGGTCGCCATCACCGACGAAAACGCGCGGGGGCCGGCGATCATCGCGGTGGAAATGGTGAGGATGTGGGCGATCAGGTAGACCAGCAGGGCGATCCCCGTCACGCGATGGAGGACGAAGAGCCAGCCGTGGATCGAATAGATGCGTCTCATGGAATCATATTTCCGTGCTGAAATTCGCCGCGCTCGCTTTGGCGGCGGCATCCGGGATCACCGTGTCGCCCGCCAGGTCCTCGGGGCGCCGGCGCGTGAACTCGACCGGTCGGCGCGAGCACGCCATCGACCCGTCGGCGGCGCGCGAGACGTAGATGTTGTACAGGCCCTGCGGGCTCGTCTCCGGGAAATCCTCGCGATAGTGGCTTCCCCGGCTCTCCTCCCTGACCAGGGCCGAGGCCTGGATCATCCGCGCCACGATGACCAGGTTCTCGAGGTTGAGCCGCTCCTGGAAGCGGGCATTCCCCGCGCGATCGGGATCGATGCCCGCGCCGTCGAGTTGGTCGACGATGCCGTCCAGCTCGCGGGCGGCGCTGGCGAGCGAGTCGGCGCTGCGGATGATCCCGATCCGGTCCCAGGCCACCGAGCCCAATTCGCGGCGAAGCCGGAACGGATCGCCATCGCCACCGCGGGCCTCCAGCCGCGACGCGATGCGATCGGCCTCGCGGTCCGAGGGTGCGACGGCGGCATGCCCGGCGACATGCCGGGCCATGGCGTTCCCCGCGATGCCTCCGAATACGATCGATTCGGCCACGCCGTTGCCTCCGAGGCGATTTGCCCCGTGCACCCCTCCCGCATCTTCGCCCGCGGCGTAGAGCCCGGGTACGCTCGTGCGGCATTCGGTGTCGATGCGCATCCCGCCCATCTGGAAATGCGTCGTCGGGGTGACCTCGATCGGTTCGAGCGCCATGTCGCAGCCGATGGACAGGCATCGCTTGTACATTCCAGGCGACGACTTGAGCAGGAACTCCTTGCCCAGGTGCCGCACATCGAGGAACACGCCGCCGCGGGGCGTGCCGCGGCCCGCACGCACCTCCATGAAGCTGCTGCGCGCCACGCGGTCGCGCGTCGAGCGCTCCATTTTCGCCGGGTCGTAGCGCGCCATGAACCGCTCGCCGTTCGCGTTCAGCAGATGCCCGCCGGCGCCACGAAGGCCTTCCTCGAGCACCACGCCGGTCATCACCGAGTCGCCGGCGATGAGGCCTGTCGGATGGAATTGCATCATTTCCATGTCGACGAACTCCGCACCTGCGCGATAGCCGATGGCGAGCCCGTCGCCGCTCTTCTCCAGCGAAGCGGGCGTGATCCGATACAGAGGGGCGGCCCCGCCGGTGGCGACGAGCACGGCCCGCGCCGCCATTGCGGTCAGGGTCCCGCGGTGGGCATCGAGCAGGACCGCCCCGCAGACCCGCTCCCGGTGCGCGTCGAAGAGCAGATCGACGCCGCGAACCTCGTTCAGGACATCGATGTCTCGGACCAGCAGCTGCTCCGACAGCCGGCTCATCAGCTCGATCCCGGTCAGGTCGCCCCGGTGGACCGTCCGGTTGAACGACTGGCCGGCCAGTGCCCGCTGGTGGATGCTGCCGTCCGCGTTGCGATCGAAGTAGCAACCGAACCTGTTCTCGAGCTCGATGATGCGGTCCGGGGCCTGCGTCACCAGCGTCCACGCCAGTTCCTGGTTGTTGATCAGGCCGCCGCCGCGGAGCGTGTCGTCGTAATGCTTGTCGAACGAATCGTCCTGATGCAGCACGACGTTGTAGCCGCCCTGGACCATGCGCGTGCATCCGCTTTTGCCGGCGAGGCCCTTGCTGGCGACGACGATCCGGAGCGCAGGGTCGGCGTCGCGGGCCCGGATCGCCGCATACAGCGCAGCGCCGCCGCCCCCGAGGATCAGGATGTCGCATGCGTCACGCTGCACGGGCATCGCTCCTCGAAGTGGACCGCGAATGGCCCAGCGCCGCCGAGATGGCGCTCGCGGCACGGAGCACCGACGGGATGGCGCGCTCCACGACGGCGGGCTGCATCCTGAAAGCGGGAATGGCGATGCCGCAGGCGGCAACCACTGCGCCGGTGTAATCGCGCACCGGGGCTGCCACGCCGCCCATTTCCGGATGATTCTCGGCCAGAGTCACCGCATATCCGCGCATCCGCACCTCGGCGAGCTTTTCCCGCACCCGCTTCCGGTCGGTGATCGTCTGCGGCGTGCGCCGTTCCAACGGATGCGCCAGCACGCGCTCCGTCGCTTCCTCGTTGAATGCCAGGAGGCTGCGCCCGGTGGCGGTGCACCACGCCGGGTTCAACTGACCGAGCCGCGTCTGGACCCTGATCGACTGCGGGCTCTCGACCTTCGCCACGTAGACGGTGCCGCCGGAAGGATCGAGCACCGCGAGGTGGACGGTCTCCCCCGATTCGGCCATCAGGCCCTCGAGAACCGGCAGCGCGTGCTTCACCAGGTCGAGGTCGCGCACCGCTTTCGAACCGATGCGCCAGGCCTTGAGCGTGAGTCCGTAGCGGCCGCTGCCCGGGTCCTGGCGCGCGAAGCCGGTGTTCACCAGCGTGGAGAGCATCCGGTGCACGGTGCCCTTGGGCCGCCCGGTCGCCGCGACCACCGCCCCGAGGGCCATCGGCGAGTCGGCGTTACCCAGCACTTCGAGAATCTCGAGCGTTGCCGCGGCTGACGCAATGATCTGGTTTCGGGTCAGTGCCATCGTCGTACTGCAATGCAGAACCGATTGATTTGTTTCATGACGCTACCTGCGTGACGTGCGCGTGTCAACATTGCAACCGCGTACGCTCATCTCCTCGACCGTGGTTCTGCATTGCAGACCCGCGGGACCGACCGGCGCAACGCCGCAGCCGCGGCGGCCGGGCACGTCTTGCGACGCGGCGTGCGCCCGGTGCGCGGCGCCGAGGGCGATGCATGTGCGGCCCACGCGGCTTGCCAGAACGACGACCTGGCGTCAACATCGCCGGTCCCGGCGCTCCCTCGACTCGTAACGGTGGATGGCAACAGGCGATTTCATTGATCTGCGGCAGGTCGCGTACTTCGTGCGGGTCGCGGAGATCGGAAGCTTCACACGGGCCGCGGGTACGCTGAGCGTCGCGCAATCCGCGCTCAGCCGCGGCGTTGTCCTGCTCGAGCGCCAGCTCGGCACCCGCCTGCTGCACCGCACCGGCCGCGGCGTCGTCCTGACCGAAGAAGGACAACGTGCGCTGAGCGCCATGAAAGCCCTGCTCGCCGGTGCCGAGCAGATCAAGGCGGATGTCGCGGCGAACCGCGAGGACATCGCGGGGACGATCAGCCTGGGAATGCTCACCAGCCTGGCATCGGTCCTGCTCACCCCGTTGCTGCGCGCAGTCCACGACCGTTTCCCCCGGATCCGGATGAGCGTGCGCGAAGGCCTGACGCATCACGTCGAAGAATGGCTCGCTGCGGGAACCGTCGATCTCGCGGTGCTCTACGGCAGTCGGCCGGTCCCGCAGATCACCGACCAGCTCCTGCTCAAGGCCGACCTGTACCTGATCGGAGCGCCCGGCGAGCGCACGACCAAGGGCAAGAGCGTGCGGCTGGCCGAGCTTGCCCACCTGCCCCTGCTGCTTCCCGCCGCGCCCAACCGGCATCGGGCCGTCATCGAGAAGGTGTTCGTCGAGCGCGGCGTGCCCCTCAATGTCGCGTTCGAACTGGACTCGGTCCAGACGATGAAGGACCTCGCAGCGACGGGGCGCAATTTCACGATCCTGCCCCTGCACGCCGCTTACCGCGAGGTCTCGGCCGGCTACCTTCAAGCCGCCCGCATCGTCGACCCGTCGATCAGCCGCAGCGTGCTGCTCACCCATACGACACAGCGACAGCGCAACCGTCTGTGCCGCGAGGTCGAGCGATTGATCTTCGAAACCGTGGAGTCGATGATCAAGACTGGGCAACTGCCTGCTCGCCGCTGAGGCGCAGCGTCAGGTTTCCGGAGCAGCCACGCTTCCCGGCAGCAGGTCGTTGTGCTCTCCCAGACGCGGCCAGGCCGCCGTACCCCGCGTCGTTCGCACGGGATCGCCAAGCGGCAGCGGCAGCGCGGACATGCCGGTGCCGTCACGCTCCACCCTCGCGTCGAAAACCCCGCGCGACCGGAAATGCGGCGAATCCGTCGCTTCCTTCAGCGTGCGCACGATCGAGCATGGGAGCTTCAGGCGGGAGAAGAGCGACATCCAGTGCTCCGTCGGCTGCCCCGCGATGATCCTGGCGATCTCGCGCCTGATATCGTCCCGATCCTTCGTGCCCTCGCGATATTCCCCGGACAATCCGATTGCGTCACAGAACCCCGTCCAGAACCGGTCTTCCAGCGGCGAGCACGCGAGGTAGCGGTCGTCCGAGGCGCGATAGACCTGGTAGCGCGGCGAACCTCCGGTGAGCCGCTCGTCGCCGGGACGCGGCCACTGTCCGGTCGCCCACCCCTGCGCGAGAGCCCAGGGCATCAGCGCGAACAGGTTGTCGCCCATCGCGATATCCAGCTTGCATCCGGCGCCGGTGCGATCCCGAAGCCGCAGCGCGAGGAGAACGTTCATCACCGCCGGATAGGAGCCGCCGCCCACGTCGGCGGCGAGACCCGGCGGGAGCGTCGGCGCACCGCCGGCATCCGCGGTGAGCCCGAGCAGGCCGGATTCGGCGAGATAGTTGAGGTCGTGGCCCGCCGCGTCGGACAGCGGTCCGACGCTGCCGTAACCGCTGATCGCGCAGTAGATCAGACGGGGATTCAGTTCCCTGACGCTCTCGTAGCCCAGGCCCAGCCGATCCATCACTCCCGGGCGGAACTGCTCGATCAGCACGTCGGCCGACGCGATCAGCGGCACGAGGCGCTTCACCGCACCCGGCGCTTTCAGGTCGATCGCGACGCTTCGCTTGCCCCGGTTCAGCAATGCGAATACCGCGCTGTCGCCACCGAACCTCGGCTCCTGCGCGCGCGCTTCGTCGCCCCCGTCGGATCGCTCGACCTTGATGACGTCGGCCCCGGCGTCGGCCAGGATCAACGACGCGAGCGGACCGGGCAGACGCGTGCTGAAGTCCAGAACGCGAACGCCGGCCAGCGGACCCCCGGCCACCGATCCACCCACCTGGGGATCGCCAGCGCGCGCGCTCGCGCCGGGTTCAGATGGCACTGCTCTCCCGCAGCCGCTGCAGCTCCTCGGCCGTCACGCCCAGCAGCTCGCCGTAGACGCGCTGATTGTGCTGCCCCAGTGCCGGTCCCGCGTTCCGGACCTTCCCCGGCGTGCGCGAGAATTTCGGAACCACGCCCTGCATGCGCAAAGGCCCGAGCTCGTCGTCGGGAACGGTCACGATCGCTTCGCGCTCGCGCACCTGCGGATCCTCGAAGACGTCCGCGATCGTGTTGACGGGACTGAAGCCAACGTCGTTGGCATCGAGCAAGCTGCGCAGCTCTCCGATCGACCGCTTGCCAACCTCGGCGCCGATGATCGCATCGAGCACCCCGCGATTGGCGAGGCGCTGCTGGTTCGAGACGAAGCGCGCGTCTTCGAGCAGGTCGCCGCGTCCGAATGCCCGGCACAGCCGCTGGTAGATGCTCTGCGTCGACGCGGCGATCGATGCCCAGTGCCCGTCCTGCGTGCGATACACGTTGCCGGGCGCGGCGTACTGGCTCAGGTTGCCGGAGCGTCCACGCACGATACCGAGCTGGTCATATTCGATCGGCAGGAAATCGAGAACCCGGAGCATCGATTCGAACAGCGAGCAGTCGATCTCCTGCCCCGGCGCATCGGGATGCTCGCGTCGATGATGCAATGCCGCCAGGATGCCCAGCGCACCGAACAGTCCGGCGACCGCATCGGCAATCGGGAAGCCCAGGTGCAGCGGAGGACGGTCGGGCTCTCCGCAAAGATTCGTGAATCCCGACATCGCCTCGAAGACCCGGGCGAACCCCGGCTTGTTGCGATACGGTCCGGTTTGACCGAAGCCGGTCAACCGCAGGACGGTCAGCCCCGGCCGCAACTCGAACAGGCGCTCCGGACCCAGGCCCCATTTCCCGAGGGTGCCGGGACGAAAGTTCTCCACCAGCACGTCGAAGCGCGGGAGGAGACGTTCGAACAGCATCTTCCCGCCGGCCTGGCGCAGATCGAGGGTGATGCACTGCTTGTTGCGGTTGGTCACCTTCCACCACAGCGGCACCCCGTTCTTGTGGGGTGCGAGCGCACGCAGTGCGTCTCCGCTGCCGGGCAACTCGACCTTCAGCACCTCGGCGCCGAGATCGGCGAGCAGCGTCGCTGCCCAGGGACCGGCAACGACGGTAGAGATGTCGAGGATCTTCAGGCCGGCGAGCGGACCTTGCGCCTCTCCGGGGCTCGCGTCAGGACTCGACGCCGCTGGCTCCACGTCGGGGCTCGTCATGCGCGGATCCCCGGATCAGCTTCCCTCGAGACCGTGGACATTGTCGAAGAACATGTCTTTCCAGGATTTCGGCTTCACGTGCATGGTCCCGATTTCGTTCTTGAACTCGACGAACTTGACGACGTTCTTCGGAGCCAGCGTGTATTCGACCTGCGGGTCCTCGAGCATCTTCTGGATGTCGGCCACGGCGATCTTGCTGTTCGTCATCCGCACATAGAGCGCCGCCGCGGCAGGCTTGTTGTGGTTGATCCAGTCGATCGATTCCTCGAGCGCGGAGGCGAACGCGGCGTAGGCTTTGGGATTGGCGTCCTTGAACCGTGTCGTGGTCCACGCGCAGATGAACGTCTGCGGCCCCCCCCAGACGTCGTAGGTGCTCAGCACGGTGTGGACTCCCGGGTGCCTGAGCTCCTCGTACTGGAACGGGGGAGACGTGAAGTGCGAGCTTATCTCGCCTGCCCCGGAAAGCATCGCCTGCATCCCCAGCGGATGCGACATGTTGACGGTGAGGGGGTCGAGCCTCGCGTAGTTGGCATCACCCCAGGCCTTCGCCGCCGCGCGCTGCAGCGTGATCGCCTGCGGGGAGACCTTGACGCCCGGTACGGCGATACGGTCCTTGGACGTGAAATCCTTGACGGTCTTGATGTTGGGATCGCGAGTATTCAGGTAGGCGGGCATCGAATCCAGCGCGCCGACAGCTTTCACTCTCAGCGTGTCCAGGGTCTTCGCCCACAGCACGACGAACGCCCCGATGCCGCCGCTCGCAAAATCGAGATCGCCCGACAGGAGGGCATCGTTCATCGCAGACCCATCCGTCAGCGTGTTCCACCCGACGGCGAGATTGGGGAGCCCGAGAGCCTTCGCATTCTTCTCGATCAGGTGCTGGTCCTGCATCACCATGATCGGCAGGTAGCCGATGCCGTACTGCTTCGCAACGTGGATCACGCTCACCTCGGCGCGCGCGGCACCCTGACCGGCGAGTGCCAGCACCATGGCGCAGGCCCACGCGCCCATTGCACGAAGTCTCATCGCTTGCTCCTCCTCGTTCCCTCGGGTCGCTGGAGAATAGGAAAGAAGCGTCGCCCAGGCCAGCCGAGGCGCAAGCTATCAGCTATGCCGTTTCGAGATGGAACGGTCGTCCGCTATCGGCCCACGACATAGATCGGGCTGGACCAGGCGAGGTTTCCGTCTTCCTGCACCAGGCAGACGTAGAAGGCATTGTCGTGACCGTCGACCAAGGCCACCTCGCGCTCGATGTCGACGTGATGGTGCGGATTCTCATCGGGCATGCGAAACACGCGGATGCGGCGCTTGATGCCGCCGGCGTCGAACACCCGGTCCTCGAGCCCGATGTCGGCCACCTCGATCTCGGCCTTGACCAGCGCGGTGTCGATCCTCAGGGTCCCCGCGTTCGCATCGTCGAGCCATGCGTCGAAGCCGCCGAAGCAGCCGGTGGTGAGCGCCGACCACTTGAGCTCGGATGGACCGACCTGCTCGAGCCTGCGGTCCAGGTTCCAGAAATTGATCGGCGACACGCGCTGGAACCGGTTGCCCTCGAGCCGACAGCCGCCATCCCAGATCGTCTGCCGTCCGCGGCCCCGGTATTCCGAGCCTTCCCATATGACCCGGATGCGCCGGCCGAGATCCGTGCGGGCGTACGGCCGGAATGTCTCCAGCGTCTGCAGCCGATTCCTGATCTCGACGCGCTCGATCGGAGCCGACCCGACCGCGCGCACGCGAAACCTGGCCTTGCGCGCCGGGCTGGCCAGGATGTCCCCCATCATCGCCTGCCGCACCGGGGTGGCGCTGGTGGGGCCCAGGTTCGGATCGTCGGCGAACAATTCGGCGTCGCCGTCGAACTGAAGTCCGGTCTCGAGAAACATCCGGCAGCCGCTGGTCGCGTAATGATGCCGCTTGCGCAACGCGGCGAAGATCCCCGTGCGGGTGAGCTCCGTCGCGAGGATGCACGACAGCCCGCCGTAGGCGCCGAACAGCGACGCCCCGGGATGGCTCGCACCGTGGCGACCCTTGTGCCCGTCGCTGTTGGCCAGGATGCCGACGCGATAGCCCTGTTTGAACGCGTCCTCGACCAGCCATTCGAACGTGCCCCAGTCCGAATGGACCTCCACCGCGCGCTCGAGCCGCACGTCGTGCGCCATCGTGATGTCGGCGTAGCGCCCGCCGATGTGCGCGAACACGACGCAGTCCTCGCCTTTGAGCGCGTCGAACAGATCCTGGGCGCTGTTGCAGTCGGTCGCAACGTCGGAAAGATCGTCGAGCAGCGCATGCGAGGAGCGATGGATCTGCCGGCCCTCCTCCATGAACATGACGTTGCGATCGCCGCCCAGCCCGGTGTTTCCCGACCACTCGTAGCCGGGAAAGATGATGAACCGGCCGTCCTCGTTGTATTCGCGCGTCAGGGCGTTCAGCTCGTTCCAGAACGGCGTCGTGATCTGGAAATCGTTGCCCTGGTGGCTCATCACGTCGAGGAAGGCACGGTCGCGCGCGAACTCGATCAGGTCACGCGCCGAGTTGGTCCCGATGGTTTCCTCGGACTGTCCGTGCAGGTCGCCCCAGAACGGCAGCAATTCGGCCTGCGCGACGATCTGCAACGGATTGCTGCGGCACACCTCGGCGCCTTTACCATCGCGGACGCTGACCACGAGCTCACCCGGCGCCGATACCGAGAGACCATCGACGACGCAGGCATGCTGGCCCGGTCGCAGCGCGATCGACTCGGGCAGCCCGCGCACCGGAACGCTCGGCACGAGCTTGAACGACCCGTCCACTCGATGCGACGGATTGCCCCACCGGTCGACGCCCTTGAAGCCGAGGCGGAACGCCTCGCCGACGCGTCGCAGCGTGGGCAGGACAGCCTGATACGCAGCCGGCGGCCCCGCCGCGACCGAGATGCAGGGCTGCTGCGGAAGCTCGGTGTAGTTGTAGGTCGCGAACGCGTCGACCAGCACGCGAAACTCGAACGTCGGCTCGCTGAACGTCTGCACGCGGATTCCGGGCGATCCCTGCCGCCGGTCGCCGAACCGGATCACGATCCTGTCCCCCTCGCGCAGGAAACCGCGCACCACCCGTATGAACAGTGTCTTGTCCCACGGCCGGATGTTCCGCTTGCCGTCGTACTGAACCTCGAGGACGGCGCCGTTGCTGGCCTCGACCGTCGTGAAGTTCCAGCCCTTGGGGTCGGAGAACTGCGGGCGCCCCATGTCGCTGGCGAAGCGATGGACCACCTTGATCGATCCGGTGTCGTCGATCCCGAAGTATCCGGCGGTGTAGGTCAGCGTGAACGATTGAAAGCTTCCCGCCTCGAACTCCCCCTGGGGTTCGATCGTTGCGCGACCCATGCGCTCCGCGAAATAGGTCGAATGCGGCATCAGGACTCCTGTGCGAACGTGGTGCCGGTCGGGCGCCGGCGGACGTCGGCGAGGTCGATCATCTCAGCTCCCCGGCAGCGCGGCCGCCTCCGGAAACACCAGGTCCTTCCAGCTCGCCGGCTTGGCGTGCAGCATGCCGCTCTTCTGCATGTAGTCCGCGAACGGCATGATGTTCGTTGGCGTCAGCGAGTAGATGACCTGCGGGTCGGCGAGAATCTTGGTGATCGCATCGACCGAATACTTGGAATGCTCGATGTCGATGTACATCTTGGCCGCGTCGGCGGGATGCTGCTTGATGAACAGCGTCGACGCCTCGAGCGCCTTCCACAGCGCCCGCATGACCTTCGGATTGTCGTCGCGGAAGCGGGTCGTCCCCCACAGGCAGAACAGCGTCGACGACCCGCCCAGGATGTCGGTGGAACCGATCACCGAGTGGGTACCGCCGTGGGCCAGCTCCTGGTCGTAGAAGGGAATGCTGGCGAAATGCGCGGTGATCGTCGAACCGGACAGGAGCGCCGCCATCGCGTCGGGGTGCGAGAACGCGATCTCCATCTTGTCGAAGTGGCTCCGCTGAGCCGGTCCGTACAGCTTCTCCGCGGCGATGCCGAGCAGGATGGCCTGGGTCGAGGTCTTGACCGCAGGCACCGCGATGCGGTCCTGGTCGGTGAAGTCCTTCAGTGACTTGATGCTCGGCTTGTTCGTGATCAGGTACAGCGGCTGCTCGCTCAGGCCGGCGATCATCTTGACCGGATTGCTGCTGGTGCGGGTCTTGTCCCACAGCACCAGGAAGCTGGTCGGCCCGGCGACGACGATATCGAGCTTGCCCGACAGCAGCCCGTCGTTCAGGAGCGCCGGACTGCCGATCGGCCTGTAGGTCACCTTGAAGTCGCCGAGGCCCTCCTCCTTCGCGTATTTCTCGATCAGCTTCTGCTCCTGCATCACGTAGAGCTGCAGGTAGCCGACGCCGAGCTGGCGGCCGATCGTCAGTTCCTTCACCTCTGCCCCGGCACTTCCCGAAAACAGGATCCCGATCAGCGTGCACCCAATGCTCGTCCAGCGAATCAGCGCGGCAATGCTTCGTCTCACGGCAAGCCCTCCAGGATAAGTCACGGATGATTCGGCACCGGCAAGCCTTGCGGTGCCGGCAGGGAACGCAACAGGCACAGCGCGGGACGCCTGGTCATTCGGCCCGCTTGGCCGATGGGCCGACGACCCCGAGTCCGACGCGCAGCGCTTCGGTCTCCAGCACGTCGTTCGGCAGCACGTTGGCGAGATTGACGTCGGGGCCGAACTCCATCACCAGGAATTTCTTCAGGTCCTCGGCGTCCGAGTGCGAGACGCCCGAGATCCAGGGCCCCGGCAGCTCGATCAGGACTCTGGACATGTCCAGCGCGGCACGCAGCCGCCTGATCAGTGCGCGCCTGGGTTTCCCGTGCGAGACGAGCTCGGCTGCCTCGACCAGCACCAGCTCGCAGCCCGCCCTGAAGCACACCTCGGCCTGTGCGATCAGCGACGCGGCGGTGGACCCGGCGCTCTTCGATCCGACCTCGCCGAACACCGTGAGGCCGCAGTCGCGCGCCAGCGCGATCTGCCCGGCCCGCTCGCGATCGTCGAGCGGCACGCAGTTGTCCGAGACCTCGACGACGTCGAAGCCGACGCGCTTGGCTTCACGCAGGAATTTCGGCAGCGCCTTGCGGCCGTAGACCGCGTACACGTACTCCTGGAACTGCCCGCCCAGGAACGGCCGCGCACCGTGTTTCCGGTAGAGGGCGAGCTTCTTCCGAAGCGTGCCGAGGTCGTACAGGCGCGACGTCCCGACGGCGATCTTCATCAGGTCGATGTACGCACCCATCGAATCGAAGATGTCCTCGGCATAGCGAAGCGGCAGCCCGAAATCGGCAACCATCGTGAGCCCCGATGCACGCGGCTTGGCCTGGCTGCGCTCGGGAGGCAGCTCGACGAAGGCGAAAGGCACGTCGGCGGACGGGCGGGCTCGAACACTCATTCGCTTTGCTCCAGATCGTGAAAGCGGTCCAGGACCTGGAAAGGCCGATCGACCGGCGGGACATACACGCGCTGGAACGTGATCGGCAGGTCGCGATAGCTCCGGCCCGAGATCTCCCAGACGATCCCGACCGTTCCCTGGGGAACGCCGATCTCGTTGCAGACGCGCGGCGGCAGCGCCATGCACCGGAACGTCTGCTCCACCCCGAGCGTGGGCGCGTTGAAGCGGTCGCTCAGCAAATCGCGGATGGATGCTCCCTCCAGCTCATGCGGGTCCATCGCGGCCAGCGTGCCGAAACGCCCGCCGGACAGGTAGATCTCACTGAACACCTCGAACTCGCCGTTGATGTTCATGACGCGTCTGAGGTGGACGTAGTCGCGCTCCACGCCGAGCACCCGCGACCACGGCCCCCGCTCCGCCGTCAGGTCCACGGAAAGCATCCGCATGTAGGCGGGAAGCAGCGTCTTGCCGTCTTCGGCGAGAAACCGGAAGTGGCGCAGGTAGCGGTCGGGGGTCCGGGCGCGGATGACGAAGGTGCCCTTGCCCTGTTCGCGAACCACGATGCCCTGGCTCGCCAGGTGGTTGAGGGCCTTCTGGATGGTGCCGAGACTTGCCGGCAGCACCTCAGCGAGTTCGGCCTCCGATGGCAGGAGCTCGCCGGGCTTCCATTTCCCCCGCTCGATCCTCGCCAGAAGCATGTCGGCGATCTGGCGGTACTTCGGCGTCCGCAGCGGCGTCGGCGGCGTCCCGGCGGTGATGGGGATTGCCGAGGCGCAGGATATCCGCCATGCGCTACTCCTATATAGGTATCGACTCGAGCACTCGGTCTTCGCGATCCGAGCACTGACTGGCCGCTGGTGAAAACTACGCCAGCCTCGCCAGCGATGTCAAGTATCCCTATATAGGTTTCACGAGACCCCGCCGTGGACGACCACCAGCAGGCCGTGGGCGGGCGTCGAGCCCCGATTCGCGATCGTGTGCCCTTGATCGGCGGGATAGCGGGCAGTTTCCCCGACCTTGACGCGTCGGGATGCCTTGCCCACGGTGACCTCCATGACGCCACCGAGCACGCTGAGGTGCTCGACGGTCCCGGGGTCGTGACCTTCGGACTTGAGCGCGCCGGCGGGCGCCAACGCGAGGTCGTACCATTCGAAGCGGCCGGCGAGTTCCATCGGGCCGAGAATCTTCAACGTGTGCTGTGCATCGCTTCCCGCGAGCGTCGGCAGCTCGTGCTTGCCCAGCACGCGAACGACCTCCGCCTCGCGCGGCCCTGCCGAAAACAGCTGGTTCAACCCCAGTCCCAGCGCGCTCGCGAGGCGCCAGGCCACCGCGATCGTCGGGTTCGCCTTGTCGCGCTCGATCTCGGAGAGCATCGACTTCGACACGCCGGCCGCGCGCGAAAGCTGCTCGAGGGTCATCTTCCTGGCCGTGCGCAGCCGCTGCAGCGTCTGACCGACCCTGGGGGGAACGCCGGCGGGTCGCCTCGACTCGGGAGAATTTGCCATGTCTGGTTCGGTATATTAGACTTGTTCGGTATATCGAACTCGTTCCATCCGGACACCATCGCGTCCTGCATGGCGATCGATGTTAGCAGATTGTCCCCCGCATTCCAGGAGCGTGCACATGAGCAGGATTCTCGTCATCGGGTCGAACGGCCAGATCGGCAGCGAGCTGACGGTCGCGCTCGCGAACGTGCACGGCGCCGCGAACGTCATCGCCGCCGACATCTCGCTCCCCGCCCTGCCGCAGTGCACCCAGTTCGTGTCCCTCGACGTCCTGGACAACGCGCGCCTGCGGCAGATCGTCGAACGCCATTCCATCACCGACGTCTACCTCCTTGCCGCGGTGCTCTCGGCGAGGGGCGAGTCGGCGCCGCTGTCGACGTGGACGCTGAACGTCAACGGGCTCCTCAACATCCTCGAGCTCGCCCGCGAAAGGCGGATATCGCGCGTGTTCTGGCCGTCGTCGATTGCGGCGTTCGGACCGCACAGCTCGCTCGAGACCGCGCCGCAATGGGCGGTCATGGACCCGACGACCATCTACGGCGCAAGCAAGGAGGCCGGCGAGCGGCTGTGCGAATACTACTTCGCGAAGTTCGGCGTCGACGTCCGCAGCATTCGCTACCCCGGCGTCATCGGCTACAAGACGCCTCCCGGCGGGGGAACCACCGACTACGCGATCGCGATCTTCCAGGCGGCAAAGCGCGGCGAGCCCTATCGCTGCTTTCTCGATGGCCACACCACGCTCCCGATGATCTACATGCCGGACGCGGTGCGCGCAACGCTGGAGCTCATGAACGCCGAACCGGGGCAGCTTCGAGTCCGCTCTTCCTACAACATCCTCGGAACGAGCTTCAGCCCGGAGGAGCTCGCCCGGTCGATCCGGAAGCGAATCCCGCAACTCCAGGTCACCTACGCGCCCGATTTCAGGCAGCAGATCGCGCAATCGTGGCCCCGCAGCGTCGACGACTCGCAGGCGCGCGCGGATTGGGGCTGGGAGCCCCGCTTCGACCTGGAAGCACTCGTCGAGGACATGATCGCCAACGTGCCGCTCGACTGGGAAACGCCTCCGCTCGCGCGTGCCGTTTCGTGACCTGCGCGCACCGGCCTGACCCGCTTCGATCCCCGGTCAGCCGAGCCTGCGCAGCAGGCGCACGTGCATCGGGCGGGTGAAGCGCGCGCCTTCGGGACCGAGGTGCGGCTCGAAGACGGCGCGCACCGACGCGAGCTTGGCGTCGTCGATGCGATGGTCGGCATAGGTCGGACGCATCATGCGCTGCTCGAAGTCGGCGAAGCTGGCGAATTGCGCGGGCACCCCGAAGCGCCGCACGGCCACCTGCTCCCATGCGCCGGAGCGCAGTGCCGCATCCAGCGCCGCCTGCGCCGCTGCGCGCACCGCGCCCTCCTCGTTGTACAGGCGGACGACCTCGTTGAGCGCGCCGCCGTAGACCGGCTCGGAGGCGTAGAGGTGTCCGCCCGGCCGCAATACGCGTGCCACCTCGCCCAGGGCCTGCCCCAGCAGCGCCTGCGGCACATGGTGCAGCGACTTCAGCATCAGCGCCAGATCGAAGCTCGCGTCCGGGAACGGAATCGCCTCGGCCCCGCCCGCGACGAAGCGCAGCCCGTCCTGCGGCGCGGCGATGTTCTTCGCATGCTGGCGCTCGTCGACCTCGAGACCGGTCACGCGGCTGTCGGGATACCGCTCCACGAGCGAGCGCGCCAGCTTGGCGGCACCACAGCCGAGTTCGATGATGCGCTGCCCGGCGAGCGGGACGAGGCTGGCCAGCACGTCCAACTCGTCATCGACGAGGGGCAAGTTGTCTTCGGCTGAGGTCATCGATTCTCCAGGGTGGCGTCCGACGTCGCGCGCGGATCCGCGGCGCCGATCAGTTTACCTGCAAGGTCTCGCTCGGCCCGCTCGCGGCTCCTGCGGCCAACTGCATCAGCCGCGCATGGAACGACTCCACCTCCGCGCGTGAGCCCAAGATCGTCTCGTAGTATGGCGGCGGTGCGGGATCTGCCCATCCCGAGTGGTGCTTCGAGCAGAAACGCTCGGCATAGTGCTGCCAGCGCTCGTCGTAGCCTCCGCCCGATGCATGAACGATCCGCAGATCGCCTGCCGCGGCCAGCCGGAACCCGGCGAGCGCGGCGCGGTAGCTCCAGTCGACGTCGTAGCCATGGAAACCGTCGAAGGTCTCCGCGTCGAAACGCACCGACGCGAAGACCGCCCGCCGCGCCGCGAGGAACACCCCGTCGAGCACCGTCACCCCCCCGGCGACAGGTCGCGGATCGAGCAGGTCGACGTGCCACTCGGCGCTGTCAGGTCGATGGTGGGTGATCCAGCCGCGAAGATGCGGATGGCCCGCCCAGAGCGGCGTCGGCCCGGTCGTGCGGACGCCACCGACGACACCCACGACGTCGTAGTTGCGCAGGTGCGTCAGGAGGCGCGCGCCGAAATCTGAGGCGAGAATCTCGATGTCGTCGTGCGAGAACACGATCACGTCGCCGGTCGCGCGGTCGAGCCCGCGGTTGTACGCCTCGGCGAGCGAGGCGGCGTCGCGGATCGCAATGAACTCGTGACGCACGCCGGCAAGCAGCCTGCCGTACAACGCGGCCACCTGCGCCGCCTTGGCATCGTCCACCGAGCAGACGATGACACTCACGGTGCGCGCATCGGCCACCACCGCTTCCGCAACGGCAGCACCGGGCGAAGCGTCCGGCGCACTGCGCACCCACATCGCGAGCGTCCCGACGCAACCCTTGGCCGCATCGGGCAGCATCGGGTCCCTGCACCATGCCGCGTAGAGCGCGGCCGAAGCGCCAGCAAGATCGCCCAGGCGGCGGCGCACCACCCCCAGGTTGAAATGCGCATCGGCCGACTGCGGATCGCAGGCCACCGCGCGCTCATAGGCCTGCGCCGCCGCAGGGAGTTGATCGAGGCGCGCGTGCAGGTTGCCGAGAGCCAGCCACGCCTCGACCATGTCGGGTCGCGCCGCCACTGCAGAATGCAGGAAGCCGATTGCCGCGGCGGCGTCCTTCCGGCGGCTCGCGATCACGCCACGCAGGTACAGGAGCTCGGCGGTATCGGGTGCACGCGCGAGCGCGTTGCGAAGGACCGCGTCGGCCTGCTCCAGGTCACCGGCCGCCATCAGGCGGCGCGCATCGCGGACGACTTCCATGAATAGGCTGGATTCACATCCGGTGCCGGTCGTTGGCCCCCGACGCGCGGGAACCTTCGTAGCACTGGGGTCGGCGTTCCGCTCCTGGCGTGACATTCGGGCAATATGATCGCTGCCCTCCGATTGCGGGGACAGCGGGCGAGCATCGAATTTTACCTGCGACAACGTTCGCCATCGAATAACGCAAACGCTTTGGAATTGCGCCAAACCATACGAGACGTCCGGCGCTCCACCCGTGCCGATCCATCGGATGGCCTGGCGCCAAGTGCCGCCCGGTGCCGGTTACGGTGTTACCGCGCGTCCTGTTGCAGATACTTGTGGACGAAGGCGATCGCCATGCTGCCCTCGCCGACCGCGGAGGCAACGCGTTTCACCGGGCTCAAGCGCACGTCGCCACAGGCGAAAACGCCGGGGAGGCTCGACTCGAGGAGGTAAGGGTCGCGATCGTGCGACCAGCATCCGGCCTTGACCACGTCGTCACCGGTCAGGACATATCCTCGAGCATCGCGAGCGATGTCCGTCGGCAGCCACCCGGTTTCCGCGTCGGCGCCGATGAAGATGAAAAGGCCCCCGCAGTCGTGACGACGCGTCTCTCCGCTCGCGCCATCGCGTATGTCGATCGCTGTCAGGTGAGTGTCACCATGGGCGGCGACGACCTCCGAGCGCGGCTGAACGGTCACGTTCGATTGCGCAGCGAGCTGCTCGATCAGGTAGCGAGACATGCTCTTTTCAAGGGAATCGCCGCGGACGACAAGCGTCACCGTGCGTGCATGATTGGCAAAGTACAGCGCCGCCTGCCCGGCCGAGTTTCCCGCACCGATGAGGTGAACGTCGAGTCCGTGGGTGGCGTTCGCTTCGCTGCGTGCCGCGCCGTAGTAGATGCCCTTGCCGATGAGCCGATCGAAGCCGTCGACCGCCAGGCGGCGCCACGATACGCCGGTGGCTAGAATGATGGTCCGGGCCCGGACGACGTCGTCGCCATCGAGGCGAACCTGGCGTGTTGCCGGATCGATGCATGCGACCGAGCGCGTGACCAGTATCTCCGCCCCGAGGCGCCTTGCCTGCTGGAGCGCGCGGCTCGCGAGCTCGTCGCCGGAGACTCCGCTGGGAAAGCCAAGGTAGTTCTCGATGCGCGAGGATGTGCCCGCCTGGCCTCCGGGTGCCTCGCGCTCCACCACCACGGTGCGCAGTCCCTCGGACGCACCATAAACCGCCGCAGCGAGACCGGCCGGCCCGGCACCGATGATGACGGCATCGTACTCGGCAAGGCGCGCACAAGTCTGGAGGCCAAGCCGCTCGGCAAGGTCGCGGATCGCCGGTCGAGCGAGAACCGTCCCGTCGGCCAGCATCAATACCGGGCAATCGTCGTCCGCCGGACGAGTTCCGGGCCACCACGTCGACAGCTCTGGCGCGTCGGGCGTCATCCAGTCATGGCTGATCTGGTTGCGCGCAAGGAACTGACGCAGTCCGCTGCAGGCGGCGTCCCAGCGGTTGCCGACGATCGTCACTCGGGCCCTGGGCGGTTCGGCCGCGATTCCCTGCAGCCCCCCGATGCGCTCGCGTGCGAGTGCGCCGACCTTGACGGCGACCTCCGGGGACGTCGCCGCAATGGTGTAGTACTGCTTGGGATCGACTCGGAAGACGCGCGAGGGTTCCGACGCCCGGTACCCGCCCACGAACGGCGTGCCGAAAACGATCGGGATTTCGCCGAAGATAGCGCCAGGAACGCGCCAGCCCAATGTGCGCTCGACGCCGTCGATCAGCTTGACGACCTCGATCCTGCCGGCGAGAACTGCATAGAGCGCACGGTCGTCGCCCTCGTGAGCGGCGAATTCTCCTGCGCCGAGATGCAAGTCGGCAGAGGTCTCCGCGAGGCGCTCGAGGTCGGCGGCCGCGAGTGTCGAGAACAGCGGAATGGACCGGACGTCGTCAATCGTCAGCATGGTTCGACCGATGGCACGAAGAGTGAAGAGGCCGGAAGACCACTACTGCACGCCCGCGACGGGGTGCCGAAGCCGGGCAATGCAAGTTACTGATTGACGCAACCATTGTCCAGTCGCTGACGCTGATCGCGTCCGGTCCGACCGCCGGCCGTCGATCCACGGTGGGGCGCATTCCTGCGCAGCATGGGATCGCCATGCGCCGCCACGGCGCGCTCGATCTCTGGCAGGCGAGGTTGTGCACGGTCTGGACCATCGCGCCCGGTCGGGCATCCGGATCCGCATGACGCCCGCGAGATACGTGTAACCCGTACTGACGAAGTCGGGACTCAATCCGGCCCCCGCCTTGGCCAGGGGGCGCGCACTTGCCGGCTGCGAACAGCACCCGCAGCGCAGGGTCCGACTCCGCCAATCGACGCGGGCCCGCAGCGCTGCATCCTCGCTCGAGGCGTGCCTTCCTCACGCACCGATCGACATCCGCCCGCACGCAACACCCCGGATGCGCCCGACGCCGACGGTCGCATTGGCCGTGATACGCTGTCGCCGCGCACAACACACGCCCCTGCGTCGGAATGAAGAATTTCCTGATCCTGCATCTGGAAAGCATCACCCGGGAACGCATGGCCGCATTCGGATCGGCATTTCCGAATACCCGGCGTCTCATGCGCGACTCACTGGTATTCGACAACTTCTTCTCGTCGGCGACCTCGACGCTGATGGTCGTCAGCTACCTCTTCCACGGCAATGACTTCGAATTCGATGCTGCCTCCGAGTTCGAGGGAATGCGTCCCGCGGCGAACAATCGGCACCTCTTCTCCGTTCTCCGAAGCCGCGGCTACAACGCCGAGCTCATCTGCCTCAATGCTTTCCACACAGCGAGGCCGACCAGGCTCGCGGCGTGGTCCGATGACCTCCCGCCCTTGTGGGGCACCAACGATTTCCCGACGCTGTTCACCCGGTTCGATGAGCTCACCGATGGGCCACCCTTCGCCATCTACGTCTGGGACCTGATCACTCACATCGAGCACAGCCTTGCGCTGGCGCCCCACTCCAGCGGGCTCACCGACCAGATCCGACGCGCCTGCAGCGTCGCCGACCACGCCATCGGGACCATGCTGGCGACCCTCGAACGCAAGGGGCTGCTCGAGAACACGACGATCGTCATCTACGGTGACCACGGCGACGATTACTGGACCCACGGCTTCAAGGGCGGCATGGTCCACGCGACCGAGCCCTACACGCAGATCACTTGGTCGCCGCTGGCAATCCGCGATCCCGAGCTCGATCCGGGGACCAACGAGAATCTCGCAAGCACGATCGACATCGCACCGACATGCCGCGCGCTGCTTGGCATCGACGAAGCGGACGCGTTTCCGTACTCCGGAGCCAATCTGCTCGCGGCCCAGCCGAGGCTCGCGTTTTCGCAGAATTTCACGGCCAATCAACCGGACAGCCGGGAGCTCGACATCGTCAAGGCATATGCCGTTACCGACGACACCTACAATCTGGTGGCGAGTTCGCGCGGGCTCGAGTTGTACGCCTATCGCCTCGACCCCGGCAATCACTGCAATCTGCTGCATTTCTTCGATGTGTCCCCGGGCGGTCGGATTGCGCTGCGAGAGCGTGCCAAGCGGGCGCTACATTTTCGGGCGGCACTGCAGGACAACGAGCGCGCGGTCGCCGACCTCGAGTCGCATTTCGCGACGCTGCGGTCGGCGCTGGCCGCGCGCGTCGCGGCCAAGCGGGCCTACATCGCAGCGCGCGGGGTCGAGCCGGCTTTTGCGCTCGAGCCCGGTTGCCTGGAAACGGTCGCCGACAGCGACCGCGAAGCGTTCTTCGGTCGAGCGGATGGCGTGCAGTCGCAGCCCGTGCCGATGCCTGCGGTTTCCTACTCGTTCAAGCTTCGATGAGATGAATGCCGTCACTGGACCCTTGCTGAGAGCATGCGCTACCTGATCCTCGCCGCCGGCGTCGGAAGGCGCATGGGCGGCGCACACGGGGACATCCCGAAGTGCCTGATCGACATCAACGGCGAGCCATTGATCGTGCGGCTGCTGCGACAGATTCGGCGATGTGACCCGTCGGCGGAAGTGGACATCGTGGTGGGGTACAAGAGCGACCTCATCGAGCCGCTGGTCGAGGGCTGCCGGATCGTGGTCAATCCGTTCTTCGACACCGCAGGGATCAACGCGTCACTATGGCTTGCGCGCGCCGCCTTCGACCAGCCGCTGATGCTCATTCACGGCGATGTCGTGCTGTCGGACGACCTTGCAGCCGACCTCATTGCGACCCGATCCGAGTCACTGGTGGCCTACGACAGCAGCGTTCTCGATCCCAGGGAAATCAACATTGCGGTGGCAGGTGATCGAGTCACTCGTTTCGGCGTCAATTTTTCCAATTACAGCGGCGCATACGCATGCGTCCTCAAGCTCTCCGCCTACGCCGCGCGGCTGTTCGTCGAGACGCTCGATCGCCGGGTGCGCCGGGGATCCAACGAAGCCCGCACGTATTACTTCTTCGTGATGCGCAGGCTGATCGCGGATCCCGAACTCATCCTCGCACCGTTCGATTTTGCCCGCCATCGCTGGAAGGAAATCGACTTCATCGAAGACGTCGCCATCGCGCGAGCACGGGTCAGTGGAGAGAGCTTCGCCGATGTGCCCCGGCGGTGATCTGC
The DNA here is from genome assembly GCA_963734515.1 of uncultured beta proteobacterium. GTDB lineage: Bacteria > Pseudomonadota > Gammaproteobacteria > Burkholderiales > Casimicrobiaceae > VBCG01. Next base: position 202,456 of record CAVTHP010000010.1, read on the forward strand.
AGCGCATCGCCGGCGTGGACGCCGGCACCTTGGATGTCATCGTCCTCGACGCCGCGACTCCGCCAACTGCGCGCTGGGAGATCGCAGGTGCGATCCGGTCGATCCTTGCCGATTGATCTACTTCGACGTGCGCGCCTGCCGGAAAACGCCGGTTCTTGCTGTCCACGGAAACGCGGGCTCACGTGGCCCGTGCGGAAGCCGCTGTGTGATTACATCAGGTTCCCGCCGCAGCGACTGGCGGCTTGACCCGCAGCGCTACACACTCGAGAGCTCCGAAAAGCTGTCCAACTGCGCGGGGCCATTTCTGGCGACCGTCCAACGGAGGATGACATGAAATTCGGCGTGCGCTTGGCGGTCCAGGGCGAAATGGGAGCGCCTGGCGCAGGATGGGATTTTGCACGGCGCATGGCAGTCGAGACCGAGGCCCTGGGCTATGACAGTGTCTGGCTGCCCGACCACGTGATAAATGCGCATATGGAAAAGCGTACGCCGATGCTCGAAAACTGGACGGTGCTGTCGGCGTTGATCCCGTTGACCAGCCGAGTGATGTTCGCCGGCCACACTTTCAACAATTCCCTGCGGAACCCAGGAGTGATGGCCAAGATGGCTGCCACGTTCGACGTCATTTCTGGCGGGCGGCTTATCTATTCGCTCGGTTCCGCCTGGTTCAAGCAGGAATCGACCAGTTATGGCTTGCCCTGGGACGAACATGACGACCGCGTCGCGCGCCTGCGCGAGGCTTTGCTGATCGCCAAGGCACTGTGGACCCAGGATGAGGTCAATTTCAACGGCCGCTTCTACACGCTGAACCGAGCGTATCTCGAGCCGAAGCCACTGCAGAAGCCGCACATTCCCATTTGGGTTCCGGGTGATTCCGAGGCGATTCGTAACCTGGCTGCCGAGCTTGGCGATGTCTGGCTACTCTACTCGAAGCCGCCCGACGTCATCGCCGCGTGGCGCGACGACATGACGCGACGCCGCGGCGGCCGGCCGATGCCCATGGCACTTTCCACTGTAAGCCTCGCCGGAATGTGCGATGCCGACGTCGCGAAATGGAGCGTCCTGTATGCGAAGGAGCGCGAGCATCGCTTTGCGATCCCACCAACCCCGACCGACGTGTTAAATGAAAATCTGGTCGGTACGCCCGCCAAATGCATCGAGCGCATCGCGGCATATGAACGCGCCGGTGTCGAGCATCTCGTCATCCAGCCTATTCCTCCGCTCGACGGGATGCGCCATTTTGCTCGCGAGATCATGCCTGCGTTCCAAGAAGGCGTTCCACCGGCTTCGTCGTGATCCACAATGGAACATGACACAAGCGTTGGGCGATGCGGCGGAGACACCGCGCGTCGGGGCAGAAGAAATCGTCAGCCGCTGCCCTCGAGCAACCAAGCGAACTGCCCATGCACGCCTTCTTGAACGCCCACGCAAATGCCTACTGTGGAAATATTGAACAGGCTTTCGAATGGCTGGAGCGCGCGTACGCGCAGCGTAATGCAGGCCTCCCCCGACTCAAGGCTGGGCCTTCGCTGCGCAACCTCCACGGCGACCCGCGCTGGCAGCCGTTCCTGAAGAAGATGCGTCCCACACGAGACAGCACACGTCAGCTTGCGGTGTCGGCCCCCAGAATGGCTTCGATTTGCCTGCGCATCGGTTCGGCATCGCGAAAGTCGATGTCAACAGCTTGCAGCCCGTATTCAGTTCGTACAACCAAGCTGGGAAACCCACGGATCGGTGCGCGCCGCGCAAAGGCCACCTCCTCGCGCATTTGCGCTTCCACGGCATCGCCGGAGATTTCGCCGGAGAAGCCTTCGCGGTCGAGGCCGATTTCCGACGCCAGATCAATCAAAGTGTCGACATTGGAAGGGTTGCGCGCGTCGAGGTAGTAGGCTTTCTGGATCGCTTCGATCATCGAATCTTCGCTTCTCGGCGACAGTCGCGCAGCGGCAATCACTGCGCGACAGGCGTTGTAGGTCGAGCGCCTTGGCGCGCAGCTCTCCCAGAACGCAAAGTTGAAGCGAGTGCCGGGGACTGTCTCTTGTATCGTTTGCCAGATGCCCTTCAACTTCGCGCGCATCTCCTCCGGCATCGGCTGGTCGTTGTCCGGCGCCAGTCCGCCCACCACCCTTCGCAACGTCAAATCCGTGGGCAAGTGCGCGTGCAGCGCCATGAATGCGGGACGAAACGCCCAGCACCAACTGCACATCGGATCATGAAAATAGAGCAGCTCGTTCGCCATTTGAGAATTGTAGGCCTACCCGGCTGCCATGCGCCGACACCGGCAATTTTGGGCGCTGCTCTTCGTGATGGTCCGGTTGTCTTCCGATGCCCGATCGGCGACCTTCGGCCGACCGACGCAATCCGACTCTAGCCGGCCGCCGGCGCTGGCCAAGAGCCGGCACTTGGCAAAGGACCCCTGCCGCGGCCATTCCCAAGAATGGCTTGCTCGAGGAAGCAGACTCGGGTCAATCACGATGCGAAGCACGCGCAACAACCCGGGAGACCTGTAGAACAGGGCGGCATGGAGATCATCGGGCTGCCGTTGATGTCCTCGGACTCGAAGGCATGCGCTCGAGCGGTTCGTTCGCTCAACCGACACCGGCGGCTCGCCGGAATGCTCGGCGCCGTAGATACATCTGGGGGAACGTGCGGGCGGCTCGAATCAGCCCGGACGTGGGCGTCGAATGTCGGCCGGCACGCGGCCTTTCGGAACTGTCCCGACGTGTACAGATGGGCGAGGCGAGTGGGGCCGGCCTGCACGGCGCTTCATGAACGGCGCACCAAAGCCATAGGCAGGAAAGCCGAATGCGTACTCTGGGATGTATGAGAGATCGGGCGAAGCCGCCCCAGTGCCCTGCGCTACCTCCAGCTCATGGCGCTGCAGATCGAACTCTTCGCGTCGAATCGCCGCCTGCGCCTCGATCGCCGTCCGCGCAGTCGCGTTCCGATTGAATTCGGCATTGGCCCGATCAAGGCGCTCGATCGCTGTCGGATCTGAGGCGCCAGGTCGGATGTCGACGACCGTGCCGCCAGTGCAGGGAAAATCTTGATAGGTGACCGCTCCGCTCGCTGCCGTGCACTTGTAGACAGCCGCGCCCGCGACCGATGCGACGACGAGGGCCCCGGCCCCGATGGTCAGTGCGAATGACCGTGCTGCGCCTGATTGGAGCATGATCCGCCTCTCTCGGAGCGGTATACGCGACCATGATACTCGCGCCTCAGCGCGCGGGCTGCGCTATGATCGGCGTCTATGAAGACCCCCGCATTCTCACTGCTACTGGGCACCCGCCAGCGCGTCGCCGAGTTGAGTAGATAGGGAACCTCGATGCTCACCAGGTTCATGAACGGGTGGCGACGGCTAGGTGTAGTTCTCGTTGCCGTGTGGATCCTGGGCGCCATCGCCGTCTTTCTTTACGAAAGTCGGCCTGCCGTCGGTTACGACGTCAGAACTAAAGCCTTCGTTATCGCCGCAGCTGCCATCCCCCTTGCTCTGTGGGTGGCGATAGAGATTGCATATGTCGCCGCGCGTTGGGTCGTCCGCGCGTTCCGCGGTAGAGCACCGTGACTAGCACCATCGGCCCGCTGCAGTGAGGGGCGGTGCCGGCGCGCGACCGCACCGAGCGGTCGCCGCACATTTCCACGGCCTGCGCGTGCAGGGTGATGGTATGTGCGCGCGCAGCGACCCGAGCACGTGCGTACCTATCGTGAGCACATTCCAGCCGTACAGCGTGCAACCAAGCAGGTCAGCGACCCCCGACTACGGAGCCCATGTCGCAACCCGCCGCACAGGTGCGGCCAAGCGTGCCAGGAGGGAGGGTCCGGAAGACGGGGTCGAGCGCGATGCCCAATCGCCAGCGCAGCAGTGCGCCAACGGCAGCGCCGACGCCGACCGCCAAGTACGAGAGCAAGCCCAATGCAGCCTCCGTGTCACGGTCACGACACGACGGGTCTCACACGGACGCTTGGCAATGCAAAAATGCCTGCGCACCACCGGTGGCCGGTCGCGACGCAGGCATCATCAGCCCCGAAGGGCGGTTACAGGAGAATGCCATCTCCTTTGCTGGAAGTATAAGCACAGCGCGGAGCGAAAGGCAAACACCGTGCACCGCTTGGCTCTGCGTTGAACGGCCGCTCGTGATCACGCCGGACAACTGCCTCGAGTCGACCTGCGACCTTGGCACCTCGCCAATCGACGGGTGAGCGGGAGCGCGCTCGCGCGGGGACGAGGCGTCTGGGTCCGTCAAGGTGACCTGCGGTCCCGTCCTTTCTCACCTTTCACAGGAGAAGCGAACGCAGCCTTTCCCAGGCAATGGTCGCCCCGCGGTCGCCGAGCGCGATCACGACCGTCGGGTCTTGGTCGAACCGTGGCTTGGTTTGTCGCGCCGCGCGTCCTTGGGGAGCACCTGCCGAAGAAGTCCCTCACAGGTGCCCGGTGACATGTAGCGTGGCACCGGGTAGTTGGTGTCCGCCTCCCAACAGGCGGCCTTCGCCAACTCGGGAATGTCCGCTTCACGCAGGGTATCCAGATAACGCGGGATGCCGAGATTGCGGTTCAACGCCTCGACCGAGTCGCGAAATTTCTTCGCCAGTACCGTCGGCCGATCTCCTTCCTTTCCCAGCTTGACGCGAACCGCCAGGATGGCCAGCTTCTCGGTGATCGCGGGGCTCAGGAACTTCAGCACATGCGGCAATATGATGGCGTTGGCCAAGCCGTGTGGCGTGTGGTACTTGCCACCCAGTTGGTGCGCGATCGCGTGTACATAGCCCACATTCGCGCGCGTGAACGCCAAGCCCGCATAAGTCGCGGCCAAGGCCATCTGCTCGCGCGCCGCGAGGTTCTGGCCACTCCGGTAAGCGATGTGCAGGTTGTCATAGATCATGCCGACGGAGGCGAGCGCCATCCGATCCGTGTAGGGCGTCGCCCACTGACCGATGAACGCCTCGATGGCGTGAGTCAAGGCATCCATGCCGGTTGCCGCTGTCACATGTCGCGGCAGCCCAGTCATCAACTCGGCGTCGAGAGCCGCCATCGTCGGGACGAGGCGCGTGTCGACGATCGTCAGTTTTCTGTTGGTTTCCGGATCCGAAATCACCGCAGCCACGGTCACCTCGGACCCGGTTCCTGCCGTGGTGGGCACCGCATAAATGGGCACCGGCGAGTGCAAACCCCTGAAATAGCCGACCAACTGCCGCGGATGCTTCTTGTTGGCGACGGCCAGCGCGATCGTCTTCGCCGCATCCATCGGGGATCCGCCGCCGAACGCCACGATGGCGTCGCAGCCGTGCTTCTCGTAGAAGGCGATGCCTCTTTCGATCACGGGAATGGGTGCATCCGGCGTGATCGCGTCGAAAACGACGTACGCGGTGCCGCCCTTCGACAACGCTTTGGTCAGCGCATCCGGCAGGCCCATCTCGCGAACGACGCGGTCGGTCACGATGAGGATCTTCCTGTGGCCGAATCCGCAGAGTGTCTGGCCCAACCGCCGACTCGCTCCGGAACCGACCAGCAGCGTTGGCTGCGGGATCGGCAGTGATCCCGTCACGACGCCCACGGCACGCATCACCGTCGAAAGTCCAACGGACCGCACCATGTCACCCACAATGCCCGGCATCTCGATCATCTTCCTGACCGCAATATCGCCTCGAGTCCGTCAGCTTGCGCCAAACCACCTTCCCGGGCCAGCATATTCGCGTGCGCATCGCGCGTGCGGGCCGGCGTATCGTCCTACAATGGCTTTCGGGCCCCCGAGGATTCGCGTTGACCGCGCTTTGGTGCGGGACTTGGGGCCTTCGGCGCATGGCGATTCGGCGCGTCGGTCTGCTTTGCCGGCGCATGCTCTTCTCGCGGGGATGGAATGAAAAAAGTGGTCGGTATCAGTCTGGGAGCGAGTGCTCAGGATTTCGAATTCAGTACCCGGTTCCTGGGACGGCGATTCAGCGTGCAGCGTCTCGGGACAGACGGGAGCCACGCAAAGGCGGTGAAGCTGCTCAAATACTGGGAGCAACATGCCGACGTCATCGGACTGGGTGTGGAGAAAGGCAGCTATACCGTAGGGTCGCAGCGTTACGTCGAAAAGGGCAGCGTCAGGTTGACGAGCACCGTGACGCGCATTCCGGTCACCACAGGCGGGCGCCTCGACGACATTCTCCAGGAATGGGCGCTGCGCCATGTCCAGGTCAAGCTCGGCAACTACTTCAACAACGCCAGGGTTCTGTTCGTCTCAGGCATGACCCACTACAAGCTGGCGTTGGCCATGTCGGAGTACACCCAGAATCTCGAGTTCGCGGATCCAGTCCTGCAATTCGGAGTGCCCAAGCTGTTGACGTCCCTCGGTGCGCTGGAGCTTTACGCGAGCGGTGCGCACTACGTGCTGGACTGGACTCCGTCGGGTGTGATGTCCTCGTCCGTGGTCAAGGAATGGACGCAATTCGTGCTGCGCAAAGCGATGCGGGACGCGACCGTGATCGTGGCACCGGTACACGAATTGGACGGCTTCGGCGCCGAGGAGCTGGGCGGAAAAACGATCATCACGTCGACGGTCAACGACAAGCGCATCGCGGAATTCAAGAGAAAGGGCGTCGGTGTCGTGGTCGATGGCGCGCCCGCGATGTTCGGCCATGTGCTGAGTCCGAGCCTCCTGGATGCGATGATCATCGCGGCAACGGAGAAGAACCCCGACGACATCGTCGAGGACGACTATCTGGAATTCATCACCGACCTGAAGCTCGAGCCGAGGATCATCTATCCCGGCGGCTTCAAGCGGATCAACCGCTTCGCCTTCGTCATTCATCCGCTGTCGCAAGAGTATTTCAAGAACATCAAACCCATCGAGTTGCTCTCGTATGTGTCGCCACCGATCTTCATGGACACCCTGGAGAAGGCGATGGCCTACGCGCCCCCCTTCATCTATTCCAAGATCACCGGCATCAAGTCGCCAACCGGCGTGGAAGCCGAAGGCTGGCTGATTTCCGTGGGCGGAACGCCCAAGGAAATCATGAACCACAGGCCGGAGTTCACCTATGATCGCTTGCTCGATGCAGCACGGATGGCGAAGAGCCTCGGTGCACAGATCATGGGACTGGGCGCATTCACCAAGGTGGTCGGTGACGCTGGGCTCACCGTGGCCAGGCGCGCTCCTCTTCCGATCACCACCGGCAACAGCTACAGCGCATCGGCCGCGCTTTGGGCCGCGCACGATGCGGTGCTTCGCCTCGGCCTGGTGGCCAAACCGAAGCCGGGACAGAAGGTGCAGTTCAAGGCCATGGTGGTGGGTGCCACCGGGGCCATCGGCTCGGTCTGCGCCCGCATGTTGGCGATGGTCGCCCAGGAGCTTTACCTGGTATCTCCGGAAACCGCCAAGCTGCTGTCGCTCAAGGAGTCGATCCTGAAGGAGTCCGAGGACGCGCGGCTGTTCCTGTCATCGCGCGCCGACAAGGACATCGCCGACATGGACATGATCGTCACCGCCACCTCCGGCGCGGGCAAGAAGGTCCTCGACATCATGCGGGTCAAGCCCGGGTGCGTAATCACGGACGTGGCGCGCCCGCTCGATCTGCCGCCGAGCGAAGTCGCCAAGCGTCCTGATGTCCTGGTGATCGAGTCCGGCGAGATTCTGCTGCCCGGGAAGGTGTCGATGAAGAACATCGGATTGCCAAAGGGTGTGGCCTACGCGTGCCTTGCCGAAACCATCGTACTGGCACTTGCGGGGCGATTCGAGAACTTCACCGTCGGCCGCAGCATCGAGTGGGAAAAGGTGCGCGAAATCTACCGGCTCGGCCGCAAGCACGGCATGAAGCTCGCCGCCATTTCCGGGATCAATGGACCGTTTTCGGATTCGGACTATCGTCGGGTGCGCAGGCTGGCGCTCGACGCGCGGACCAAAGAAGCGTCGAAAGTGGAGAAGGCAAGCGTGCCGAAGCGGATCATCACGCAACGCGGCAAAGCCAACGCGCCATCAAAGAAACCCGGGGCCGCCCGGCGAACAGGCGTGGTCCGGCGCGTTGTTCCCGCCATCCGTGCGCGTTGAGTTCCACCGCTCGGGGAGCGAAGCATCGACTGCCCGGGGTTGCGGTCGCACGCAGGAAATGCTGCTATTCCTTCGGCGCGTCGCGCAGCTCGCGGCGCAGCACCTTTCCGATCGGTGACTTCGGCAACACTTTGCGGAACTCCACAAAGCGCGGCACCTTGTAGGCGGTGAGCTGAGTTTTGCAGTAATCGATCACGGCCTCCCTCGTGAGGTTCGGATCCTTTTTTACGATCACCACCTTCACCGCCTCGCCGGTCTTGGGGTCGGGCACACCCACGGCGCCGCATTCCAGCACCCCGGGAAGGGCCGCCACGACGCCTTCGATCTCGTTCGGGAAGACCTTGAACCCCGAGACGACGATGATGTCCTTCTTGCGGTCGGTGATCGTGAAATAGCCATCGGCGTCCATGTGACCCACATCGCCCGTCTTCAGCCATCCATCCTGCATCACCTTGGCCGTTTCCTCGGGATTGTTCCAATAGCCCTTCATCACCTGCGGCCCCCGCACGCAGAGCTCGCCGGTATGCTGTTCGAGGTCGCCTGCGCCGGTCCATGCCGGCAGCTCGTTGAAGCGTTCATCACGTATCGAAACGTCGGTGGAAGGAAATGGCACGCCGATCGTGCCTCTCCAAGGCGCATCCAGCGGATTGACGCAGACGCCCGGTGCGGTTTCGGTCAGGCCATATGCTTCGGTGATGGAGTGACCCGTCACCTGCTTCCACCGATCGGCCACCGGCTTCTGTATCGCCGCGCCGCCGCCAACGACCACTTTCACTGCTGAATAGTCGAGTTGGTCGAAGCCGCGCGTATTCAACAAGCCGTTGAACAGCGTATTGACGCCGGTCATCGCGGTCCACTTCCACTTTCCAAGTTCCTTGACGAAGGCACGCAGCTCGCGCGGGTTGGTGATCAGCACGACCAGGCTGCCCCAGGTCATGAACGACAGCGTCGAGGTGAGGCAGAAGATGTGGTACAGCGGCAGGGGTGCGATGGCAATCTCTGCGCCTTCCATGAAGCTGCCTGAGATCCACACCCCGGTCTGTTCCACGTTGGCTACCATATTGCGGTGGGTCAGCATCGCGCCTTTCGCCACGCCCGTGGTGCCGCCGGTGTACTGCAGGAACGCGATGTCGTCGGGCGCGACATCGACCGCCTTGAGCGGGGACCTCGCGCCGCGGGCCAGCGCCGTGCGGAACTTGAAGGAGCCCTCGATGCGCCACGCCGGAACCATCCTTTTCGCCCGCTTGACGATGAAGTTGACGATCAGGCGCTTCCGCGGCGGCAGGAGGTCGCCGACCTGGGTCGTGATCACGTGCTCGACCGGCGTGTCGGGGAGCACCTGCTGCAGGGTGCGCGCGAAGTTCTCGACGATGACGATGGCCTTGGCGCCCGAGTCTTTCAGTTGATGTTCGAGCTCGCGCGGCGTGTACAGGGGATTGACGTTGACCACCGTCATGCCGGCGCGCAGGATCCCGAACAGCGCCACCGGGTATTGCAGCAGGTTCGGCGACATGATGGCGACCCGCTCGCCCTTCCCCATGCCAGGCAGTCCCTGCAGAAAGGCCGCGAAATCGCGTGACAGCCGCTCCAAGGCGGTGAAGGTCAGCGTATAGCCAAGATTGTGAAACGCCGGTCGATTGGGAAACCTGGCGACCGTCTTGCCGAGCAAGTCCGGGATGGAGCCGAAGCGGTCCGGATCGATCTCCGCCGGTATGCCGGGCGGATAGTGTTTCAGCCAGATTCTGTCGACCATGATCCCGCCCTCCCTCGCCTCGCTCGCCTGTCCCAGTATGGGCGAGCCCTGCGTGCGTGGAGTTGACCGAGCGCAATCATCGGCAAGACAAATGCCAGCCAGCGGGTGCTCCCGGCGAGCACTGCAGACCGTTAAGGACGCGTCACGACGCCTCGCGGCTCCTCGCGGCTCCCCGCGCGGCCCTCGACTCGCGTCCGAACGAGATCACTTCACCAGCGTCACCGGCACCTCGACCAGGTGCAGCACTTTCGTCGCGATCGAGCCCAGCAGCAGGCCGGAGATGGCCCCGACGGCGCCGGAGCCGAGGCCGCGCGTGCCCATGATGACCTGGTCGCAATGCAGGTCCCGTACGTAGCGGGCAATCGTCTGAGCCACGTCGCCGACTTCGACGTGCGACGTGCACCCGATGCCCGCCTCGTCGAGCCGGGCGCGGGCGGACTCCAAGGCCGTTTCGCCCATTTCCTGCTGGAACTTGTCGATCAGGTCCGGACTAAGATGGGAATTGACGATCCGCGAATTGATCGGCGGCTGAACGTTCAGCACATGCACCGCCACCGGTTGCCCATAGGCGACTTGCTTGCAGGCGGCATCCACCGCGCGCATCGAATTCTCAGAACCATCGACCGGAATCAGCACACTCGGCACGACGATCCCCTAGTCGACCTTGGCGCCCGAGTTTCTGATCGCAGCCGCCCAGCGCGGCTGCTCCGCCTTGATGATCGCCGCGAACTCGCCGGGAGTCTGCGGAGCGAAGGGCTCCATGCCGAATTTGACCAGCTCTTGCTTGAATTGCGGCGTTTCCTGGACCTTCTGCAATTCGGACCACAGACGATCGACGACAGCTTTCGGTGTCCCTGCGGGCGCGACGATGCCCTGCCATGCCTGCCAGTCGAAGCCGGGTACCGTGGCCGCGATCGGCGCAACCGAACGCAGCAGCGTCGTCGGCTGCGCGGCCGAGGTGCCCAGCGCAATGACCTTCCCGGCCCGGATGTTCGGTACTGCGACCGTCGCGTCGACGAACATCACGTCAACGCGGTGCGCGAGCAGGTCGGTGAGCGCCGTGGGCGTGCCCTTGTACGGAATGTGATGGATATCGAGTCCGTACTCGGACTTCAGTATCTCCATGAACAAGTGGTGCGGGCTTCCGCTGCCGACCGATGCGTAGTTGTACTTGCCCGGCGCTCGCCGGATCGCATCCAGCATCTCTTTGACGTTCCTGGCCGGGAATCCGGGATTGGCGATGAGGAAGAAGTTGACCGATCCGACCCGCGAGATCGGCGCGAAATCCTTCACGGGATCGATCGGAGAGGGGTGGTACAGCAGCGGGCTGATCCCAAGTGTCGTCGATGTCGCCATCAGGAGCGTATAACCATCCGGCGGCGACTTCGCGACCAGCTCGGCGCCGACGAGCGTACCCTCGCCTGGCTTGTTGTCGATGACGACGGGCTGCTTCAGCGCCACTGCAAGGCGTTGGCCAATGGCACGCGCGAGCAGATCGGTAAGCGCACCCGGCGGATAGGGCACGACGAGCCTGATCGGGTGTGCGGGGAAGGTGGTCTGTCCCGCGGCAAGCGACGTGCAGAGTGCGAGCGCAATCCCGGCAGCACGTCGCAGGAATCCGGCGTATCGGTTGGCCATGCGCTTGCCCCCGGTCGAAGGCACGCACGGTAGGCTGCGGCAAGTCGGGTGTCAAGCGTATAGACTGGCGGCGGCTTGGCGATGCACGCTTTCAGGCCGGCGCATTGCCATGGCAGAGGGTGGAAGACCGCATGGGGATTCCGGTACTGCTGGTAGCGACGACGACGAGCTGGCTCGGTACGGCCCGCATCCCAAAGGTGCTTGCGCAGGCTGGCTTCGACGTGTCGATGCTGACGCCGCGGCATTCACTCGCCGAGGCGAGCCAATTCATCGCAAGGATCGGCTACCTCCAGGATCACACGACACCAGGTCAGTGGTTCGAGGCGTTCGCCGCCATGGTCAAAGCGACGGCACCGCGGCTCGTGATCCCCTGCGACGACATGGCGTTCCGGCTGCTCGCATGGGTCGCGACCGAGCCTCCGCAGGGCATGCGCATCGAGGTGCGCCTTCAACTGGGAGCGCTCATCCGCGCCTCACTCGGCCAGCCCGCGCACTACGAGGCGAGCGTCGACAAGACATTGCTCCCGCCTCTGGCCGAGGCGCTTGGTGTGCGTGTGCCTCCCTACGTTGTCATTGCCGACATCGCGGACGCCGGGGCCTTCGTCGCCCGGCACCCGTTTCCCGTCGTGCTGAAGCGCGCCCACGGCTTCGCCGGGCAAGGGGTCGCCATTTGCGCGGACCAAGGCGAACTTGCAGCGCGCGTTCGACGCGTTCGCGGCTGCGGACGCGCAAGACGTCCGCGAGACCACCGGCAAGCGTTACCTGCTGCAGGCCCATGTCGCGGGGCCGGTTCAGTACTACCATGCGGTCGCCTGGCAAGGCGAGATCATTGCCGGGTGGGCGCTGGAAAAGCTGGTCGCCCATCCGGCGCCAACAGGACCGCCGACGATGACGCGCTATTTTTCCGGCACGGAGCTGCGCCGGACTGCCACCGATCTCGCCCGCGGCTTCGGCATCAGCGGATTCTTCTTCGCCGAGTTCATCGTGGACCCCGCGACCGGGGCGCCTTTCCTGCTGGAAATCAATCGCCGCGTCAGTCCCGCGACGCACCGCGGCGCGCTGTACAACGTCGATCCGTGCGCAGCGCTCTTCGGCGCACTCGAAGGCACCGCCATGAAGTCACGCGCGGCCCTCGACCCGGAAGAAGAGGGCATCACCGTGCACTTTCCACAGGAGTGGCTGCGCGATCCGGGCAGCCCGCAGCTGAGCCAATACCCGGTGGACGTGCCGTGGGACGAGCCGGTGCTTCTTGAAGCGCTGCTCAAGCTGCGGCATTGATGCCTCGAGGCGATCACGACGCGGCGCGTTCACCCGGTAGGGGCTGGCAGGTGCAGAGCCTCACCACGGAATGCCTGGACGCGACTCTGCTTGATGCCAATGCTCGACTCGGGTCCAAAACCCCATCGAATGACCGCTAGGAGTTGCTCAGGAATGCTCGCCTCGCGCAATACATTGCGCTCGCGCCGACCTGTCTGACTCTCCCACACCACATCTCAGTAGAACCCCATGGAGGACCCCTCGGAACCGTGTACCAGCGCTGCATACGGCAACGTCGAGTGGGCCTTCGCAGCGAGGAAATAGTAGTCCGCAGTGTAGGGTATGCGCGCGACCTGCCCCACGGAAGCGGACGAGCAACCGGTCTTGGGTGCGGCACCGCCGACCGTGCTCACGCGCTGGACGCTCGTCACCTTGCTGAATGCGCCCTCAGGGCCGACCGACTTGGCCGTGAGCAACAACCAGGGAATGGCATCGGCCCGCGGCGAGTCGATCCGCTCCTTCAGAGTGCCAGCGATCGTGCTGCCATCGACGGATTCCCATCGCGGGCCGGCATAGTGCCTGCCGACCTTCTTTCCGCTCGTGTCGAAGAGCTCCGCCTCGGGAGCGACGAACACCCAATCCGCGGTTCCGGCGCCCTTGCCGGCACGGCACTCGTAGATCTGTACGCCTCTCGCGGCAACGATCATGGCGAGCGATTCGTTCGCGGCGCCCTTGATCCTGTCTGGCACTTGCGCCGTAGTAGGCAAGTTTGGCACTTGGGCGCACGCCGAAACGGCGATCGCGAGCGGTATTGCAAGAAGTATGCGATGCATGGTTTTCTCCTTAGATCGACCCGGAAGTGTCGCCACCTCCGCGTCGATCGCTTGCAAGAGGACTGTTCGCCTTAGCGGAGAACGGCGCCGTTGCCGATCCACCGGTCACTAGCGGTGCGGATCAGAAATGCGATGTCCGGCTCCGTTGCGCACACGACGGGCATCGAGACCCTACCGCTGAAGTGCGCATCCCCTTCCTCGTCAAGGTCGACGAGCGGCGTGTCGACGAGAATGGAATTCTTGCCGGCGGATGCGCTACCGTCGGTGTCGCAAACCAGCGTTCCCTTGACCTGCGCAACCGTACCGGTATTGCCGATCGCATTTCCGGCGGCGAACACCAGGCCGCGGACGTCGAACTGGATCTTGCCTTGCGTCAGGTCTACGGCGACGTGCCCGCCCTGTGCCGACCACGGTCCCGGGACACCGGTGACGGCACCGGTTCCGCTGCCGACAACGTTCCCGCCCTGGATGATGCCGATCACCGACTGCCACTGCGCGACGTCGGCCTGCCCCGCATAGGCGAACTGCGTAGCGCCGAGCGCCAGCGCGGTAAAGACGAACGATTTGCGTAACCACATTTGCATGACCTTCTCCAGATGAAAGTGAATTGATACGATTGAGAAAGCGCGATTCGCTTCCTGAACCGATATACGGCCGGGGGCGCCAAACGGAGACAGTGGACCGCCGGACAACTGCGCTACCAGAGCTTGACGCAGTGTCCGGTCAGAACGAGGGGCGACGGCGTGGCGCCGGGTGCAGGCGCACCGGTCTCGAACGACACTGCCAGTTGCGCCACATTGAAGAACAGCTTCTCGGAGGTGTCCGCGAGCGTGAGGGTCGCCTTGTCGGCAAGAGGCACGACGCCCACCGCGAAGGGAGCACCGTCGCGGGGCAGCGCCCATAGCACGGCGACGCGCCCGGCTGGTACCTCCACGGGACGCAGCCACTTGACCGAGAGAATGCGCCCGTAGCGGGTGGAACTGGCGAGCAGCACCGCGTTGTTCTGCACATCCGTCAGAAGCCCGACATAACTCTGCGGCAACGTGCCGCGCTCCTGGACGATCGCCTCGATTGGCATCACATCCGGGAACAGCCTGACAACGCCGAGCGTCGCCACAACGCCGAACGCAAATCCCCATACGGGGCGCAGCCATCGCCACGAGCGGGTGGAAGCGCTAAGCTCACCGCCGCCGGTCCGTTCGTCGATAGCGTTCCACACGCGTGCGGGCGGTCGCTCGGACGGCACCGAGCCGGACAGCGGCATGAGGCGCCTTTCCCAATCGAGCACCGCCTTTTCGGCTGCGGGCAGTCGCTGGCGCAGACGCTCGAAACGCCGGCGCGCGCGCGATGACAGCGAGCCGAACACATATTCGGCGGCCAGGCGATCGAGCAGCTCCGGATCGTCGTAGTTCATTGCGATCGATCGAGACAACGCTTGAGGCGGTCGAGCCCGCGCCGGATCCAGACCTTCACGCTTCCGATCGGAGCGGCGAGCCGCGCCGCCACTTCGGAGTGCGAGAGCCCGTGGTAGTACGCGAGCGCGAGGCACTGCCGCTGCGGACCCGGGATATCGCCAAGGCAGTCACGGATGCGGACTTCGTCCACCGCTCGCTCCAGCAGGCCGAGCGGGTCGGGTCGCTCGTCGACCGGGTCATGGACCTCCCCGGTCTCCTCGTCATGCAGCGACTCGGCCGGCCGCGCACTTTCGCTGCGCAGCATGTCGAGCGCCCGGTTGCGTACGATCGCGGTGAGCCACGTCATGGGCCGGCTTACCAAATCCGAATAGCTGGACGCGCGCTGCCAGACGTTCACGAAGGCATCCTGGATGACCTCTTCCGCGCGCTCGCGCCGATTCAATATACGGACGGCGACGCCGAATAGAGACGGTGAGGTCGCGTCGTACAGGGCGCGAAATGCCTTGCGGTCGCCGAGCGCAACGCGCGACAGTAGCCGCTTCAGCTCGACGGGATCGACCATGGCGCGGGGACAGTCGGGGCGGAGTTCGAACCGTACGGCAGGCCCATTCCTGCGTCAACTGGGGCCGCCTCGGTTTGGCCGCCCCCTGCACGCCGGCGCCGAGCCCACGCGAAATCGTCAACTCGGCATGAACATTTCTAACTTCTTGCGCCTTGGTGCGACCTGTCCAAGGCCTTTCGTGCGTCGAATGGCATTGCGCCGTGGGACACGTCATGCACATGCGGCCATTGAGCTTGGGCGGTGACACCGCCGCCAGCGGTCAACATCAATACGGCCATTGACGTTGCGGCATACTTGGGCAAGCTGGCATGTGCAGGCGGGAACGCTGTTGCAGGTGCTGCAGGAGCTGGGCAGCTGGTGCCCTTGCTGAGACAAGGGTAACACTTCATTCCGGACACATGGGTAACACTTCAGGCCTTTGGGGAGACCAAAGTGCCATGGCGGGAGTGTTACAAAATGGACGAAAGACTTCGATTTGTAGCGCGGTTGCTCGATGGCGAGAAAATGGCGGCGCTGTGCCGCGAGTTCGATGTCTCGCGCAAGACCGGCTACAAGATCTTCCAACGATACAAAGACTGCGGACTGGAAGGGCTGACTGATCGCAGCCGACGACCTTACCGGCAGGCGAATCAGCTGCCGTTACAAATCGAGAAGCTGATCGTTCAGCTCAAACGCGAGCAACCGAGCTGGGGTGCCCCCAAGATCCGCGAAAAACTGGGCCGACGCTATAGCGACATCCCGATCCCTGCCATCAGCACCGTCCACGCCGTGCTCGATCGCCATGGGCTGGTCAAGCATGGCCGCCAACGCCGCTACAAGGCTCAGGGCACCACGCTGTCGAAGCCCACTCAGCCCAACCATCTGTGGTGTGCCGATTACAAAGGCGAGTTCATGCTCGCCGACAAACGCTATTGCTACCCGCTCACCATCAGCGACTTCGCCAGCCGCTACCTATTGAGCTGCGAGGCCTTGTCGACCACCCAGGAAATCTACGCCTTCACCGTGTTCGAGCGGGTGTTCAAGCAGTTCGGCTTGCCCCAAGCCATCCGCACCGACAACGGCGTACCCTTCGCCAGCCCGCATGCCCTCTTCGGCTTGAGCAAACTCGCGGTGTGGTGGTTGCGGCTCGGCATTCAGATCGAGCGCATCAAGCCCGGCCATCCGGAACAGAATGGCCGCCATGAACGCATCCACTTGACCCTAAAAAAGGAAGCCACCAAACCTGCAGCTCAGAACTTTCTGCAGCAACAGGCGAAGTTCGATGCGTTCATCGATTGCTACAACAATGCGCGGCCACACCAGGCGCTCGCTATGAAGTACCCCGCTGAGCTCTACCACCGCTCACCACGCCCGTATCGCGGACTGAGCGAGCTGGAGTACCCGTTTCACGACCGCACCATCACCGTCACCCAATGTGGCCGCATCTGCATTGGCCGGCGCAAGATCAACCTCAGCACCGTGTTCGCCGGTCAAAACGTCGGCGTCAAGGAGATCAGCGATAAAATCTGGCTCGTGAGCTTTATGCAATACGACCTGGGCTTCTTCGATCACGAAACGGGTCGACTCGCCAACGCGGTCAACCCGTTCGCCCCGAAAGTGTTACCCATGTCTCCGGAATAAAACGTTACCTATCTGTCCGGAACAGACCTGGAATTGGTGGCGCGCCCGGCAGGATTCGAACCCACGACCCCCTGGTTCGTAGGGGCCAAAATGAAAATTGGCCGGTAAGTAAATCAATGCCTTGCAGCGTCCGCCGATTCTCGCCGTAGCCACGCGACGTCTAAAGCGAACCGCAAAGAGCCTAGCGAAACTACGTTTCGGCTACATCGATAACGACCGCTTGCGACCGAGGCCGTGTGGAAACGTAGCGGGTACGGAATGCGCGAGCCTGCGTGGCCTGCGTGGCATTCGGTGGGATGCCAACGGACTCACGGATTGCAGATTGCGGCGGACGGACGTTTGCCGCTCTGACCTACGCCCTCATGAAGGCAACCAACAATTGCGTTCCAAAGATGTTCAGCGCTCGTTTCAAGTTGTACGCCAGGACCTGCAGGCTCATTTCCGCGCGAACCCGAGGCAAGGTCTTGGTCAGGAAGTGAGTTGCCCCCATCCATGCCTTCAGCGTCCCGAAGGGATGCTCCACGGTTTGTCGACGTAACCGTGACGCTTGTGGCGTGCGATCCAGGCGGTGCTGCATGTCGTCCAGCACCTGCTCGTGTTCCCAGCGCGCGATTCGGCGGTAATCGCTGGGCGTGCATCGCAACTTGATCGGGCAGCGTGGGCAGGCCGACGGCCAGTACCGGTGCATCTTTCGGCCATTCTCAATCGTCGTCATTCGCCAGATTGCCCTTTCGCCCGCCGGGCATCGGTACTCGTCGCGTTGCGCGATGTAGATGAAGTCGCGCTTGTCGAAACGCCCGTCGGCTCTGCTATTTGAAGTTATTGGCTTGGGCACCAGCGTCGTGATTCTCTCCTCGGCACACTTGAGGATCTCCTCGCCGTCGAAGTAACCGCGATCGGCCAGCACCGTCAGCTTCTCTCCACCGATCGCGGCTCGCGCCAATTTCGACATCGCGGTGAGCTGCGCCCGGTCGTGACCGACATTGGTGACCTCGTGGGCAACGATCATATGGTGCTCGGTATCCACCGCCGCCTGAACGTTGTAACCCACGATACCCGTCCCGCGGCCGCTGGTCGCCATTGAGCGTGCATCGGGATCGGTCAGCGAGACCTGCTGATCGGGAGTCTCTTGCAGTTGCTGTTCGATGCGGCGCAGCTTGCGCACCTGCTCCTTCACCGTGGCAATCTTCTCCTTCAGTTGTGACACCCGGGCCGCCGGTACCGAAGCAGGCTCCCGATCCGCCCGGTCAAGGTCATTCAGGTAGCGCGCAATGCTCTCCTCGAGCTGCTGCACCCGTGCCCTCAACTTGTGCGGCGTGAAGTTCCTGTCGCGATTGTTGACCGCCTTGAACTTGCTGCCATCAATGGCGACCACGGCCTCGCCAAACAGCCCAATCTGTCGGCTCAGCTCGACAAACTCGCGGCAGACCTTCCGGATGGCCGTCCCATTGTCCCGGCGGAAGTCGGCGATGGTCTTGAAGTCGGGCGCGAGGCGGCCACTCAGCCACATCAGCTCGACGTTGCGCTGCGCTTCCCGCTCCAGCCGGCGGCTCGACGGGACACGGTTCAGGTAGCCATAGATATAGATCTTGAGCAGTACCGCGGGGTGATAGGCCGGGCGCCCAGTGTCGGCAGGTTGGGCGCCGCCGAACCCTAACCGGGCCAGATCGAGTTCCTCGACGAAGGCGTCTACCGCCCTGACCGGATTGTCCTCGCTAACCCAATCCTCAAGCTGCTCCGGAAACAGCACACTTTGTGATCGCTGTTGCCCCTCGATGAATCGGCTCATCGGCAACTCCGTCAGGTCGACCTGCCGACTCTGACCGCAGATGCATCAATGAGTTTTCACACGCCCTCGACCCTGAGCAGCCACACGCCCTCCATGAATAAATCATCATCAGAACTCACAGACTGCTTGGCTACAAATTACGTACTCCGGTCAGCCTCTCCTCGTCTGCGCAGGAGCAGGCGCCGCTACGCTATCTAGTTTTGAACCGATGCGAAGTTCCGGGAGGACTTCACGGCCGCTGCTCTGCTCAGCCAGGCCGCGCACGCGTTCCCTTCTCATGCCTGCCCTTTTGGCGCGCTTTCGCGGTAAGGGCGCGCCATGAATCAGCTCCCACTCGCGCACAAGCAGCGCTACGTTCTTTGGCAGAGTGCGCGTGGCTCAGCTGCGGCCTGGTATTACGTGGCGTAGGCTAGGCTGCGATACCAGAGCGCCCATCGCGCTCGATGGCGCGCGTCCTTTCCATGTCGCGATCAAGGAAGTACGTGAGAAAGGTACGGATGACGGCGATGGCACCGACCATGCCGATGTCGTTCCACGTCGGTGCGATGGTCGTACGGACGATGTCGCCTGCAAGCTGAAACGTCAACCCGGCGACCAGCCAGCGCGCATAACGCAGCCACACGTCGCGCTTTTCGCCGGCACTCGCGCGCAGGAGAATAACGCGCAAGACGTTGACTACCGCTTCTGCCGACCCGAAGGCGACGATGACGATGGCGACAGCTTCGACAAACAGCGCAATGTAGTGCGAGAACGTGATTAGCGCTTCTTCCACTCGTTCACCCCGACCCGTCCGTTCGTGCTCTGCTGACACAGCGAAACCCGAGATGGCATGTCGCAGTATCGATCGGCTGTCCCATACGCGCCGCAGGCCGATACCGGTGACAGTAATTCGGCGCACACAGGTAGGAGCCGCCTTTCATGACTTTGCGGGGGATCCTGACCTCGTCGATGCCCAGGTCGCAGCTGGCGTCACTTGTTCCGCCGCGCGGGTCGTCGATGGTGCAGCAAGCGTGCTCGACGCGGCCATGCTCCTGATACCAGTCGGTGGTCCACTCCCAGACGTTGCCCGCCATATTGAAAAGATCGTAGCCGTTCGGTGCATAGGCGTCGACGGGCGCGGTCCATTCATAACCATCCTCGACCCGATTTTCATAGGGGAAATCGCCTTGCCACGTATTGGCCATCGGTTTGCCGCCAGGCATGAACTCCTCTCCCCAGACATAAGGGCTGCCGTCGAGCCCGCCACGCGCGGCGAACTCCCATTCGGCTTCGGTCGGCAGACTTTTCCCGGCCCAACGCGCGTACGCGTCTGCGTCCTCGAAGGCAACGTGCACAACCGGATGCTTCCAAAGGCCCTGCAATGAGCTCAGCGGTCCTCGCGGGTGCCGCCAGTTGGCACCGGGCACGTACGTCCACCAGTTGTAGGCGTTCGCCATGTCGACGCGCGAGCGCGGTCTGCTAAAGACCACCGACGAAGGGACCAGCAACTCCGGTTTCGCCCCGGGATAGTTGGCCGGATCGGCCGGTCGCTCCGCCAATGTCACATAGCCGACCGCATCGACGAAGCGCCGAAATTCGGCGTTCGTCACGGCGTACTTGTCCATCCAGAACGCGCCGACGCGAACCTTGTGCGCCGGCGCCTCTTCCGGATAGTGCGCGTCGGAGCCCATGCTGAAAATGCCGCCTGGGATCGGCGCCATGTCCGGAAACGGCGCCGAATCCAGCGACTGTGCGAGCGATTTCATTCCAGGATGGTCGTAACTGCTACTGCCGCGCCATGATGACGCGGATGCGTTCCTCGTCGTCGATGTAGTGATCGGCATCGGCCGCATCCTTGCCAAGGTCGATCTGCACCCAGTTGATCTTGCCGTTGAACTTGCTGGTGTGGGCCGTGTAGTCTCGGCTCACCGTGGTTCCCGTTTCGCGCCCGATGTCGGTTGTCTCGTCCGCTGAGAAGATGAACGCCTGCGTTTGCTCGACACGGCCTGTGCCCACTTGCTTGCCATCGCAATAGAGCGTGACAGCGCCGCCCTTGCCCATGCCGCCGCCGTCGTACGCGAATTCCATTCGCACCTGGGTCTTGCCCCGCGGAATCGGGTTCGTCGCTTCAATTTCGAACGACTTGATCCCCAGCACGTTGTAGCAGAACTTGGCCTTGCCCGCTTTGGAGTAGAGGCTCCATCCACCGAATCGGCCGCCTTGGGCGATGATGACACCCTCCGCGCCCTTCTCGGGCACCTCCAGTTCGGACGTCACGGAGAACGACTTGTTCTTGACGTTGACGACGCTGTTCTCGGATAGTCGTCCCATTCCGGCGAACAGCATTTGCGAGTTGCCCTTGATCAGCGTGGGCCGTCCGGCCAAGTCGGAGTTGAGACGCTCCATTTGCCGGTCGTCGAGCGGCAACACGTTGTACTTTACCGCCTCGATCAGCCAGAGCCGCTGCAGTTCGTGCAGCTTTCCCGGCATCTTCTTCGAAAGGTCATTGGACTGCGTCCAGTCCTTGCTGCCGTCGTAGAGCTCCCACACGTCGTCGTCAAAGGCGGGCAGCTTCTGCCCGCCCATGACCCATGGCGTGCGGTGCCTGGTCACCGCGCTCCAGCCCTGATGGTAGATGCCGCGGTTGCAGAACATTTCGAAATATTGCGTCTCGTGGCGCTCGGGCGCCTTCGGATCGTTGAAGCTGTACAGCATGCTCGTGCCTTCGTACGGGCTTTGTGTCACGCCGTTGACGAGCATCGGCTGCGGGAGGCCGGCCGCTTCCAATATGGTCGGCGCCAAGTCGATCACGTGCGCGAACTGGTTACGCACGCCGGCTTTGTCCTTGATGCCGTTCGGCCAGTGCACGATCGTGCCCGTGCGCGTGCCGCCCCAATGTGAAGCAACTTGCTTCGTCCATTGATACGGCGAGTTCATTGCCCAGGCCCAGCCCACCGCGAAGTGGCCGTACGACTGCTCGCCGCCGAACTCGTCCAGCTTCGACATCAGGAATTCCGGCGTCTCGATCGCAGCCATGCCGTTGAAGTTGGCCATCTCGTTGAACGCGCCCTGCAGCGTGCCTTCGGCAGACGCGCCGTTGTCGCCGATGATCAGATAGATGAGCGTGTCGTCAAGCGCAGGCCCGAGCGCATCGATCAAGCGCCCGACATGGTGATCCGTGTGCTCCATGAAGGCTGCATAGACTTCCATCTCGCGCTCGAGCACTGGCTTCAGCTTGGGGTCCATTTCATCCCAGGCCGGAATTTCCTTGTGGCGCGGGGTCAGCACGGCATCTTGCCCGATGACGCCGAGTTCCTTCTGCCTAGCGAAGGTGATCTCGCGCTGCTTGTCCCAGCCGTGCGCGAACTTGCCCTTGTACTTGTCGATCCACTCCTTCGACACGTGGTGGGGCGCATGCGTGGCGCCCGGCGCGAAATACATGAAGAATGGCCGGTCGGGCTGCAGTGCCTTCTGCTGGCGCGCCCAGCTGATCGCCTTGTCCGTCAGATCCTCCGTGAGGTGGTAGCCCTCCTCCGGCGTCTTCGGCGGCTCGATCGGTGTCGTGCCCTCATACAGCGCCGGGTCCCACTGGTTGTTCTCGCCGCCGATGAACCCGTAGAAGTACTCGAACCCGCCGCCGCCCGTGGGCCACGCGGTGAACGGGCCTGCCGCGCTGGTCTGCCAAACGGGCACCTCGTGACACTTGCCGAATTGGGCGGTCGCGTAACCGTTGAGCTTGAGCGTCATGGCAAGCGGGGCCTTGGTGTTCGGCAACACAGAGGAGTAACCTGGCGCGGCGGTCGCGATCTCCGTGATGCCGCCCATGCCGACTGAGTGATGGTTGCGTCCGGTGAGCAACGCCTGGCGTGTCGGCGAGCACAGCGCGGTGGTGTGAAAGCGCGTGTACTTCAATCCGCGTGCAGCAAGCTTTTCGAAGTTGGGCGTGTGGCACGGACCACCGAACACGCTGGCGGTACCATAGCCCACGTCGTCGATCAGGATGACCAGCACATTCGGCGCCCCCTTCGGCGGCCGCAGGTCCAGGATGGGCGGGAAGCGAGTCTCGGGGTCCTTGGCGTCATAAGTCGTCAAGCCCACGTGCTGCGCATCCGGAATCGGCAGCGCCATTCTCGAATTCTTGTCCATCGAATCAGCCATTCTGTCCTCCATAACCCTTCTGGTACTCACTCGGGTTTGCCAAGCCGCAAGATCGTTGACTCGTTTGCCTTCTCTTTGTCCGGCGTTTCTTGCTCGCCTCCAACATGTAATCCGCGACGCCGCGCCGGGCTATTGGACCTTGGTCCCATGGGAATTCTCTACACACATTGTGACGCGCATCGCATTGCGTGTTGCTGCTGCGATCCATTTACGGATTTGAGCGAGTTAGCACGGACGGCGAATCACGCGGGTCGCAATCCCAGCATGCTTTAACAGCTTAAAGCGCTCCGCGTTGATCGAACGTCAGCCCGCGGGAACGAAACGAACAGCAGCGTCGAGGTGAGATTGCTTATCGAAGCTTCGGGTTCATCTTGCCCGATGCGAGACGCGTGACCAGGCCGCGCAGAATCATGTAGGGAACAATCGCCAGAACGAATGCCACGACAATCGCCTCTCCTGGATAGACGAACCGCTCGGCGATGACCTGATAGATCACGTCGAGCACCAGCGCGAGCACGAATACCTTGCCGACGCTCTTCCACCCATCCTTGAGCATCGCAGTGCGCTGCGCTGGATCCGACAGAAGTGTCCAGAAATACGGAGGGTTGCCAGCTTTCGCGTCTTTCAATCCGGCAACGATTGCGAAGATTGAGGCCATGATCGGCTGCAGAAGCAATCTGAACTTCATCGGCCCGGTGACTCGATCAGCCATGTTCTCCATGACTCGCATCCAGATGTCGTCCATTTCAAAGGCCTCCGTTGTTGTGCCCGACCAAAGCAAACTCAATACTTGGATCACCTCGGCCTGGCCAGGCATGCAAGTCAGAAAAGCTTGGTGATAATGCTGAAGAACAAGAACGTGCCTGTGACGGACATCAGCAGGGCCATGATCATCGGGGGTCGGGTAAGCCGAAAGGCCCTCAGCTCCTGCAATGCCTTGAGCGTCTGCCAGTATTCGATCGTTCCCATCACCATGGCGACCGTTCCCATGCCGGTGAGAAACAGTCCCACGCTGCGTGGACTTGCCCCACGCGCCATGTCAAGGGCTCCCGATTCCTGAAACCCCTGCAGGACTTTGTAGATCGTGAATCCGAAGCTCAGCAACGAGAGGGCCGTACGGACCCACGCCATCAACGTCCTGTCTGCCGCCATCACCGTGCGCGTCGTCGCGAGGTGCGAGCGGATCACGGCCAATTCGTTCGATGCTTTGTTTCGAAGCTTCTCCATCCTGCGCAGCATCGTGTCCGCAGCGGGTGCCGGCAATGGGACCATGGTCCTACGTCGCAGCTCCCTGCGGTGCGGCTCGCTTCATGGACAAGCCACCAAACCCTCTGGAGCGCCAAATGTCTCGTTTTCGGGTTCGCTTGAAGTCGTCACTTCAACAGCTCGATCTCGCCCGGCCGCCAAGTCTTGTCGAACCACGGTTCAAGCGGCGCGTAGAAGCGCAAACAGGAATACCAGGCTTTGGTCGGAACCGACTGGAGCCAGTTCGCCTCTTTGCCCGCGGGAGCCGTCGGCCCGATGTATAGATCCACCGAGCCGTCCGCGTTCTTGGTCAGCGCGTCCCGCTTGCTGTTCTTGTTCGGGAAGAGTTGCCCGGTCTGGAGTTCGGACCGCGTTTGCGGATCGTAAAGAATGAACGACCAGAAGTCCTTCGCGGGCGGGTCGGCCGGGATGTTTAGTTTGTAGTTCTTGGCTCCGTCAAGGACGTTACCGTCCTTGTCGTGATCAGCGATTGCATACTGAGATCCGACGCCGACCATCTTCAGCACCATTGCCGGCGTGTTGACCGTGGCCTGATAGAAGAAAAGAATTCGTGCATCCAGATTGCGGCCGCCGACTCCGCCATCGATCAGCCATCGGTAATCCCCGCCGATGAACGGGTTCTTCCAGACGCTGTTCTCGTAGTAGTAGGTCGTTTGATCGCGCGTTTCGAACACAATCGCCCGTGCCGTCGCATTGGCCACCGCGGCGGCCTCTTTCAGAATTGATTTCAGCCGGTCCTCGGGCGCGAACGGCTTGTCTTTGCGCAGACCGATGCTGGCCGCAAGACCGCGCAGCTCGGGATCGAGAAGCTCCACCGGCTCCTTGGCGATTACGTGAGAGAGCTCCTCGTAGAAGGCATCCGTGTTGGCGTGAATCGTATTAAAGGACTTCTTCGAACCGTTGATGAACTGCATCGCCGCCGGGTTCCGCTTTTGGGCGAGCGGATACACTTTCAAGCCTTCCTTGAAGTTCTTGCTGGCGGCATCCGGTTTTCCATCGACCAGGAATCCCCGCAGGATCAGCCAGTTCACATACGAGGGTGAGTGCGCTACGAAGTAGCCGGCTGGCTCCTCGCCCTTGTATGCCGGAGGCAGGATCAAGTACTTGCCGCCCTTGCCACGATCGGGTCCGGGCGCGCCCATGTCGATCACGAAGCGAAAGAAGGCATCATTTACGGTGCCCGGACCGCACCCCGGCGGAATCTCGACGACGGTCGGGCCGTCTCGTTCCAGATCGAGGATTACCGAAGCGTAGACAGTGTCCGCGTTGCCCGTTAGGAACAGCGGCGCCGAATCCATCAACTCGTTGAAGATGAGAACTTGATTCGCCGTCGTAGCACCCATCTCGATCTGACCCCGGCGGATGGCTTCGAGGGAAGTTGCGGGCAGGAAGTTGAGGAACACCTCCACACCGCGCAGGAAATCGAGGTTGTCATAAACCTTCCGTGTCGTCTCTTTGGTAGGCATCCCATCAAAGAACTCGAGCGTGCCGATCCTCGTTTCAACGGTATCCGGCGTCATGATCTGCTGCGGAATCGTCCCGTTGTATCCCGGAGTGTTATGCCGCGCTTGCGTTCTGAATGTGGTGTTCATGAGAGTCTTCTTTCTGTGTCTCGCTCCGCGCCGCCCGCGAGGTCGATAAGCCGCGCGCTTAGAGGAGCACGGAGAAGAGTTTGTTCGCCAGTTCTTCGACTGACATCATCGTCAGCAAGAGCGGCGAGATCGGCAAGAGCACTGCCGCGACGAGCCGGACAACGCCCTCCATTGTTATCGGCGCATTGCGCATCGTTCTGACCACCTCGTAGCCACTGCCGAGGTCGGCCAGCGACTGTATATCTGCGCTGCCTACGAGTGCCTCGTCGGTGGGCGCGTTTCCGCGCATCCATTTGGCGTCGAATCCGCGCACGTACCGCTCTGCCAGGATTCCGTACTCTCGAAGCCCCTTTCGCTTCGTCGCATCGAGCTGCAACGCAAACACCGTGAGCGGTCCGAGCATCGCAAACAGCACGAGGATGACCACACCCGCGATCTCGATCTTGAAATCCGGGAGCGCGCCACCGGCGAAAAAGATGCGGTTGGCGAGGTGGCCGGAGACTAATGCCCCGTGCGCGGTCGCGAGCACAGTAAATGCCACGACGGTGCCGCCGAGGAAACCCAGTCCACCGACACGATCCGGATGCGTCGGCACCAGGCACAACTCGATGCGCGACACCTGCCAGAGGAAACGCGCCCAGACGAACAATCGGAAATACCAGCGCAGCAGCAGGAACTGGAAAATGGGAAGACTGATGTAGCTATACCAGACTCCGGCGGGCGAGAGCTTGATCCCGTCATCGATTGGCGTCGCGTACCAGGTCGTCGTATCGACCGCCACGTACTCACGCCACACGACGAGGACGCCAACGGCATAGACGAACGCTATTAGCAATATCTCGACGATCACGGAGTCGCGCAGCCGAATTGCGGAGACGATCGCAGCATTGAACTGGCTCACGGCATCTTCGGGAATGAGGTTGCGTGCCCGGAACTGCCGCACGAGCGGAGGCACCCGCCGATGCACAACCAGCTCGGCGATGATCAACAGCGGCATCGCTATCAGGAAACGGCTGTGCGCTTCGAAATCGAGCAGGAACGGTATCGCCACGCCCCCACTGAGCAGCTGTCCTCCGAAAGTGGCGAGTACCAGGAGCGGCAGCCAGGCAACGAGCGAGATGACGATGACGCGCTGGCGCACGAGCAAGAGCGCATCGTCCGAAAGACGCGCCCACTTCAGGAGCCGGAAGAGCGGACCACCAACAACGGCCGAGAAGTCCTGCGGGCCGGCGAGCAATGTCAATGCCTCATCCGTCCGGGTGAAGGCTTTCACGATCCAGGCAGTCTCGGGAGCGGCGAAGCTAATCGGCCGCTCTTGCAGGTTGCGCGACCAGAGGTTTGGAGATCACCTTCGCGCCAACGTCCTTGAGGAGGCGCAGGAACTCGGGCGATTCGGCAATGATCGTCCCCGCGGCAGCTCGCAGGCGATCGACTGCCTCCGCGGAAAGAACAAAAGACGTAGGCTGTCGATTCAGGTAGTCGAATTCCACCTTGTCCTTCAGTTCGGGGAACGAGACGTCGATGGCATAGACCTCGGCGTCCGGAACCCTCAATGCCGAGGCAACAGCGGGATCGGTATTCGCGGCGTAGGCGGCCGAGTTGCGGATCGCGCGTAACGTCTGCCACTGCGACGCCGTATCTTTCAACAGTTCGATCGTTTCATAGGAATATTGATCGATCGGCGTGCCCGCCGCCTTGAGCAGGATGTCGATCGTGCCGGGGGGGTTCTCCGACTCGTCCCAGTTGGTGGGCGGCGTGGACAGCGAATTGACGACGAAAATGATGATCCTGCGCGCGCTGTCGAGCGGGGTTGGCCGACCTGCCCCATGTAACGCCTCGAGTATCTCCAGCGCGTCGAGTACGCTCCGCATACCGACGTTATCCGATACGCCACCGTCGACGAGATGGAGGTAGGGACGACGAACGCTGTCCCCGTAGGCAGATTCCGCCTTGAGCGAGCGTATCGCGCGCGCCGCCGGCCGCGGAGGATTTGCGGAGTCGAGGAACGGCTTCGCCCAGGGTGGCGTGGTCGCATTACAGGTACCACCGTAATTCTTGAGCGTGATCGCCGACAGCACTACGGGTACGGCCGATGAGGCGGCGGCAGCACGTGACAGCGATACGGCATTGAGATCCGAGCATATTGTGTCGAAAGTGCGCTGGTTGAAAACGAATCGCGATCCCGTCGAAATATCCGTCGCCGACACCATGATCAGCGGGCCGTTGCCGCGGTCAAGGTCGCCGAACGTGGCGCCGTTGAAGAGTATTTCGTCGTACACCTGCGCCGCCAATTCGGAGCGACCCCAACCGGTCGACAACAGCTTGCTCCAGTAAAAGGGGTTGAAGACGCGACCGATGACCTCGCGCTGGACGTTGCGTTTCAGAAAGCGTTGCTCGTAATCGTCGAACAACTTTTCTCCGTAAAGTCCATAAGCAAGGGCCGTGAAGCTGCCACCCGACACGCCGGTAATCACGTCCACTTCATCCAGCAGTCGACCTTTCTTGCCCGTGGGTCCCACCACTTCGGTGCGCCGCAGGAATTCCAAAACGCCGTAGGAAAAGGCGGCCGCGCGGGTGCCCCCGCCCGAGAAAGCAAGGATGACGAGGTTGTCCTTGTTCTGGACCTTCGCCTGGCGTACCTCGAAGCGGTAGCCGGTGGTGGCGTCGGCCTGAACAATCGCCGGATTGATCGGGCGGGTGGCGCAACCGCCGAGCAGCAGCAACAGCGCCACGGCGAACGAAGATGAGGTGCGAAAGTGAGTCATCTGTGCGCCAATCGGAGTCATGGGGACGGCTTGCTGCCGCCGGTGTATCAAAGCCTGATCACACGGGAAACAGCAGCCTCACGATGGAGCGCATACCCCGGCCGTGGGGTGCGCTATCGGGACTTTCGGCCCAGTAACGCGCATTCAATCCGAGGCTGACCGGCTGTTTGCCGAACCTCACGAGCTTGGCAACGCTCGCGTTGACCGGTACGGACCACCGGGTCGCGCTCCAGTCGTAGGCCGACTCGGTGTTCAGGCTGAACGTCCACGCATCCTTCGTCGTATACGCCAGGAACGGTTGCAGAAAGGTATTGCTCACTTGCGATCGTTCGCTGTCGCCCGCGAACGACCAGATGTGGCTGAAAAGCAAACCGTACGTCCATCCGGACTGCTGCTTCAGCACGACGGCAGTCGACCCCGCGCCCCAGATCCAGCCGTCCGCTGTCGGTGCTTTTGGCGAGAAAGACAGGCTTTGCACGACATCACCCATCCCGAACTGATGGCCGGCGCGCGCGGGACCCATGTTCTCGTCGTAGTTGGCCTGGAACGGCACGCTGATTAGGCTCGCAATCGGGTTCGACAGCTTCTTCGCGAGCTCCTCGGATGACTGCGCGTCACCTTGCGCGTGAATGCCTAGCAGCAGGAGCGACAGCACGAAGGCCAGCGCGCTACGCGACGCGAGGACGTTCACAGCACGCCCTCACCGGAATGCCAATGAATCTGACACGGCGCGTTCTCGATTACCGCACAACCTCGTGCCATCCGGTGCCCGGGTCGAAGCTGGTCATCTTCGCGCCTGCCGCCGCCGAGTTCGTTCCCAGATCCTTTTCGAACACCTTCCCGTTGTGGCTCACGATGAACGTCATCACGCCGCCTTCTCCGTATCGCGCGGGATAGGCGACCATCGCAAAGCCGGCGATCAGTCGGCCATTGATGCGGTAGCTGTACGCGCCGCCAGGCGCACTCTTGCCCTGCCGGGTCAAGATGCGGAAGTGATAACCGCGGTAGGGATCCCCGGCACGATGTCCCTCCAGATACGCGGCGCTCTCGGCGACCAGCGGACCGAACGGACTTGCCTCGTCACCTTTTGCCGTGTCCGCGGGCCAATACAAACCGTCGCGCTTTCCCTGCGTGCTCGCTAACCGCTGGGCATACTGAAGAACGCCATCGCCATTGCGATCGCGCGATGCATATTCCCTTTGGGCGTCGACGTATGCCTCCAGCACGCCAATCGCTGCAAGCTCGTTGGCCCCGATGCGTCGATTGACGAGTTCGTCCACCCCTTGGTCGGTTGCGAAATGCCAGCGCTCGGAATCTTTCACTAGCGGGATGGGAAATGGCCACGCCTGGTCGCCGATCAGCAGCTCGAGTCGCCCGGCGCCGCGCTCGGCGAGAAGGCGATACGTTTGCATCGCCGCGACGGCCTCGCCACGCACTACCGAGTTGGCGGCCTTGTCCGGACTGATGAGCAGATCGCTATGCTCGTCGCCAAAAATCGCGATGAGTGCCTTGTCGTCATCGGCCTTGAGGGCTGCGAGCAGAGCGTCGACCGCCTCGTTCGCCGATGCAAACGATTTCGGCCCTGCAGCGGAGACCGCGAGGGGCATCGCCAGAAAGAGCGCCAGCGCGATCCCTACCACTGCGTGCAGCGTGGGGTGCATTGTGTCGAGCAAGCGATTGGATGCGTTTTCGGATTTCATCGGTGTTCCCTCCTAGCGGCTGCGTCCGCGGCCACCACCGCCGCCGCTGCGTCCGGCACCGGTCGACGCGCCGCTCGACATCGAGTTGCGGCTTGCAGCCCCCCGTGAGCTATCGGCGCGAGCAGCGCTTCCCGATCCGTAGTCGCTGAAGGCATTCGCGCCCCCGCCAGCGGCACTACTGCGCGTGGAAGCGCTCGCTGCCGTGGCGCTAGCGCCAGCAGCCCGTTGGCCCGTCGCGCTCGCTGGTTGAACCTGAGGACGGCCCGCGCCAGCGGTGCCCGTACGCGCGTCGCCCACCCTTGCGCCGGTCGTTGTCGGGCGTGCGGCACCCGTGCTGACTTGACCCGGTTTCTTGTCGGATTTCCACGCCGTGTTCTGCACCGAAGTCGTTTGGGCGCGATTGATGTTGCCTGTGTTGATGTTTCCGGTATTGATATTCGTATTGCCGCGATTGATCGTTATGTTGTTGTTGCCACCGCTCCAATTCGTGCCGTAGTGGTTTCCGTTCCATGCCGCACCAATGGCGGCGCCCCACACGAGGCCCGTCGCGAGCGCAGCGCCCGGAGGATACGGGTAGTAGTAAACCGGATAAGGCGCCGGGTAGTATCCGTAGACCGGCGTCGAGCTGACCACGACAACCGTCGTCGGGTTGTACTGCGGCACGTAGATCACCTGCGGATCGGCAGGTACGATCTTGATGATTTCCTTCTCGACGACGACGACCTGTTTCGGATCGGTCTTGAGGTTGCCGGCTGACCGCGCCTTCCGCCGAAACGCCTGGACACCGCTTAGCACTGCTCCCTGGTCGGCAACGACGGCCTCGCCAAGCTCCGTGGTCCAATCGAGGTCCCCACTCATCTGCTTGATCACCTCCGGATAATTGACCAGCGACTTCACCGATGCGTCCCATTTGTCATCGATGGGCAGCTTCGGGTCCTTCTTTCGCTTCTCGAGAAAGCGATCCGCCTGTACCAATTGCAGCGGGTTGGTCGATGCCGGAAGGATGATTGCCACGAGATCGTCCGGATAAAGCGCAATCGGCGCGACCAGCTTTTCTATTTCCTGAGGTGAACGCGGCTCCGCAGCAATTGCCGTTGCGGCCGGAGCCTGCGCCCGGGCCAGGGGCGCAGCAACCAGGGCGACACACGCGGTGAGCACCACCATCGATGTAAGGGGCCGCGCGCGTTGCATTCGATGCGTAGTCATATCGTTGCTCCTGCGTTGGGCTACATGCATCAATATCAATTGAGTTCGTCGTCCTTGTAGTACTTCGTGCCCTTCGCCGTCAGCTCAAGCGCCAGACCGTCGTCGGTCAGCTGATAGATCCAGACCCCTGGCGAAACCGGTATCGCTCCGGCGACCGATGCGCCCTGGCCGCTGACGCGTGCGGCAGCGGTTGCCTGAGCGCCGAATTCCCATCCGGAGTTGACGAATTTGTCGAATGCGGACGGCGTGTCGAAGACCCAGATGATGCGGAACTTCTTGATGCCAAACCCCAGGCCGGCCTGCACCTCGAGCATCTTCATGAACGTTTCCTGCTTGCTCTTGTTATTGACGGCGACGCCTTCTCCCTTGCCGCCACCGGCCACGAGAATCTTCATTCCGAAATTGCTGAACGCCGCATAGCCGGCCGCCTTCTCGATTCTCTGCTTCGCCCCCGGTTGGATCTTGTAGAGCCGCTGCAGCGTCTGGTTCGCAACCTTGCGTGCCTCAGCGCGCTGTGCGTCCTTGCCGGCAGCGTACGAAACGCCGGGCATGAGTGCGATCGTCGCGAAGCCCACGATCGCAACGGCGGCCATCGAGCGCAGTGATTGTCGTTTGTTCATGGTCGTTCCTTTGTCCCCCGGCAAGGTGCAGCGCGCCTGAGGATGCGTTTCGCGTGCCTCACTCGACCAACGGGATGTTGGCCGCAATCTCGTAACGAACCGCCGCGCGGATCTTGCTTTCGATCTGCATATAGCGCGCCGCCTTGGTCGCCGGGAGGGCGCTCATGAGCTTCGTTGCATAGTCCCTGCGCAGCCTCGCTTCGGACTCTTCGATGGCAACCGACTCATCGAGAAGCCTTTTCGCCATGTCGTCATTGATGGTCTTGGCCGCATATGCGTCGGCATACATGACGATTCCGTTACCGAGACGCAAGTTGATCGCTTTCAGGTCGTTCTGATACGCGTCATAGATCGGCCAGAACGCCTTCGCCTCGCCGTCGGTCAGTTGCATGTTTGCGGCGACGATCACCTTCTTGTCCGCCTTGAGCTTGTCGCGCAGGATTTGCATGTTCATGTCGGCGGAATTGTTCTGCGCATGGGCCGGCGCGCTGACCAGCGCGCATGCGACGATCAGCGACCACAACAGCGTTTTCATAAGCGCTCCATTGCGTGACTGGATTTGACGATGACGCGCTGCTGCAATGAACTTCGCCATGGCGCGGCGTAGACGTACCGACTTGGCGTCGGGCGGGGTCTACTTAACTGTGTACCCGCGGCCTTCTAGGCACGCCGAACGCGCTTTCTGGTAGGCGCCCATTCCCGCCTGCTGTTGTTGCGTCGCGGCTTGTTGCTGCTGTTGGGCCTGCGCGGCGTTCTGGCGCCGGCTTTGCCCCCGCGCGGCAACTGCGCCCGCCGCAGCGCCCGCGCCCGCGTCGCCGGCGATACCGCCAATGACCGCGCCGCGCGCCGCGCCCCGTACGCCTGCGCCCGGCGAGGTACCGGTCGCCGTCGTTGGCGGCTTTGCGACTGCTGTTTGCGCCGGCGGCTTGGTGGGATCGTACTTGCTTTGCTGCACGGCCCAGACGTGGCATTCGCCTTCGTCCTTTTTCTGCTTGTCGGGTGACTGGCCCTTGGCGGGATAAACGAACGATTGCGATGAAACATTGACGGCGAACGTCGCCAGAATGAGCAGCGCGCAAATGCTTTGTGAACGATTTCTGGTGCGCATTTCCCTCTCCTCGCGATTTCAGGTGCGCGACGCACCCAATCAGAATTTGAATCCAACGACGAACTCGGGTCCGCTGAACCTGACGTCCGCGATCGGGCGATCGTTGCGGAATTCGTAGGCGAGGTGTCGATAGCCGACAGCGACGTCACCCCATCCGAACTGGTAGCCAATGCCGGCAAGCGCTTGCCACGTGAACTGGGACGAGCCCGCACCAACGTCGACGTAGTAGCGAAAGTCCCAGTTACCGCCGAGATCTACCTTCCCGCGCACGCCGACTACGCCATCCAGAACGTCCTTCGTCGCCGCGACGCCGCCTTCATTCGCCAAGCCACCCGTGGGCCCGCTCAGCTCCCAATCGATCCGCGTCTTCAGGTTCGCATACCGGAGGCCTGCGACGACGTCGGCGTGTGCGGCGGGAGTTTGCAGAATCGCGTAGCCGCCTTCGAACGTACCGACAAAGCCTTTGAGATCGGTTCGCGTCCCGTTGTCGACGGGGATAGTGACAATGCCGCCAGGCCCGGTGATCGACCGGACTTCCGATTTGACATCGCCTAGGTTGAGGTACAGCGCATCAGCCAGGAACGACCACGGGCCACGCCGCGCTTCGAGCGTTCCCATGAACGCAAATTTGAGCTTTCGAAAGGTATCCGGAGGGATCGCCCTCGGTGCTGATGTTGCCGCCCCCGGGCAGATCGAGTTGAGTCGAGCTGCGAACGCTCGGCAGCCATCCGTTAAGCGCAAAACGCCACGTCCATGCGTCGGACGAAGCCATGGCGACCGTCTGGCCCATGGCAGGCAGCGCAAGCGCCGACGTGAGAGCGGCGATTGCTGGTAGCGCGATTCTTCGGACTACCGTCATGATCTGATTACTCGCTGGTCGACAGAACGGTTAGGCGATGCAGGAATGCAGCATGACCGAACGGTGCGTTCGTGCGACATTGGACCTTGGTCCCATTTCGGGTACGGACTTCGATCTTTGCCGCAACATGGGAATCAGCCTAGCGCTTCGATGGCTGCTTCGAGCGATGCCATGTCGAAGGGCTTGCGCAGCACATTCGGGGCGCCGACGCCGAAGAGCGCGATAGCGACTTCATCATCGTTGAGCCCGGTAATGAAGATCGTGGGCAAGTCCCGCCCCTTCGCAATGAGCCGACGCTTTACCTCCCCGCCGTCAACGTCGGGCAGTCCGACGTCGAGGATGAGACAACATTCCGTCACATCGATGTCGCAAGCGAGAAACGCACATGCGGAAGCGAACGCGGTTACCTCGTAGCCGCTGACCTTGGCCCAGCGAGTAAGTGAACGGCGCACGGACGGGTCGTCGTCCACAATGATCAGCTGACGGGTCATGGACCGCACCGTGGCGGTGGGAGGGCATGCCCGTATCGGGCCTGCAACACCTTCGCGTCGCCGCGCGAAGCGCGCAATGGGACCAAGGTCCTATGAAGCCGCAGCGAACGTGCGGCGCCTGCAACTGCTACTTCACGAGGTCGAGACGCTCGGCGATGCGAACGAGATCAGCGAGAGACCGGGCCGCCATTTTTTCCATCACTCGCCCGCGATGAACCTTGATTGTCTTCTCGGCGGTACCGAGACGTCCCGCGATCACCTTGTTCAGCAGTCCCTGGGTGACCAGAACGAAGACTTCCCTCTCCCGCGGAGTCAGCGACTTCAGTTTCTGCTCGAGAATCGCACGCTGCTCTCGATCGTACGACATGCTTTGGCTCGCACTCAGCGCCCGACGCACCGCGTCGATAAGCTCTTCGGTTTCGAATGGCTTCTCGATGAAGTCGATCGCTCCGGATTTCATTGCCCGGACACTGGTAGGCACGTCGCCGTGCCCGGTGATGAATACTACGGGGAGCATTCGGCCGGCCTCGCGAAGCCGCGCCTGCAAAGCGATGCCATCGAGCCCCGGCATTCGAAGATCGAGCACGGCGCAACACGGTACCGGATCGGATTCATGGGCAAGGAACGCTTCGGGTGAGTCGAAAGTCTTCACCGCGAAGTTGGTGGTGCGAAACATGCGGTCCAGCGCCGTACGCATGGAAGAGTCGTCGTCGACGACATAAACGGTCTCGACCATGCGCGACGACGACTCAGCAGGCACGCGCCCCATCCTCTGCGGACTCCAGGGAGAATGTGAAGACCGCACCGCCCCCGGGCGCGTCCGAATATTCAATTCGGCTGCCATGTGCGGCAACGATCGTTTGTGCGATCGCAAGACCAATCCCGAGCCCGTGGGGCTTGGTGCTGAAAAATGATTCGAACAGCCGCGGCCGCACATCAGCGGGTACGCCAGGACCGGAGTCGGTGATCGAAATAGCAACACGGTTTGGTGGCGCTGGCGCCGAGGCGAGGAGCACTCGCCTGTGCCCCGGCGCCGACGCGAAAAGCGCATCGAAGGCATTCAGCAGCAGGTTTACCAATACCTGCTGGACTTGCACCTGATCGGCAAGCACGTCAGGAACTGCTTCGGCAACATCCAACCGCACCTCAACCCCCTGCTTTCGCGCCTCGGGAGATACAAACCGAACTACCGCCTGCAGAAGCTCTTGTACTTCAACACGTACAAGTGATGGTTCCTGCCTACGCAGGAAGCGCCGCAGCTCACGGACGATGTCCCCCGCGCGGAGGTTGTCCGCCGCAATGTCCTCGAGCGCCGCGCGCACTTCGCCAAGATCAACCTGTGGTGCTTCCAAGAGTCGCAGAGCTGTCCGCGCGTTCGTCAGCGACGCCGCCAGCGGTTGGTTAATTTCATGGGCAAACGACGACGCGAGCGCGCCTATCGCGGCGACCCGCCCGGCATGCTCGAGTGCGCGTCCAAGCTGTAGCTGGTCATGCAAGGCGTTCTTCCTTGCGAGTGCGTTCCCGAACACGGTCGCGATGAGCCGAAGGCGTTGAATCAACGCTTCGGGCCACTGCCGCGAGTGCCGAATGCAGGCAATGTGCAGGGAGCCAATCACAGTCGCAGATATCACGAGGGGCAAGGATGCGTGAGCCTTCATCTGCATTCGTTCCGCGATTGCTCGCTCAGCAACGGCTTCTTGTGGAATGTCATCGCGGTTCGAGAATGCGAACAGTTCCCCTCGCCTAATTTTCGCAGCAAGCCAGGGGAGTGCACTTTGCTGCCCGCGACGGGCCGGCTCGTAGCCGGGTCCGGCCCACGCATGGGTGACGATCAGCCCTTCGGGTCTCAACTCGGCCAGGGTGCATCGATCTCCATCCAAAAACTCCGCGACGCGCTTCAACCAGATATCGATTTCGCTGTCCACCTCGAATCCAGACACGCTCACAAACGCAGTGGCGAACTCGTCCAAGAACACCTGAAATGACGCACCCTCGGTGGCTTCCGCGGCGTCGGTACTTGGGAGCGTCGTCATTCCGCGCAGACGGCCCGCAATGCTCTCAGGGCAGGGGTGTGGCGTTCTGGAAGTTCAATTCGCCATTCGCAGCGGGTTGCATCAAGTCGCACCCCACGCTGGCGAGCCAGCCGACGGAGTTGATGCTGCCATGCGCTGCGGCGAACTTTGGCGGCTGGCATGGACTTAGTGTATGCAAATTGCGGGGATCGGTTGTGCGGTGGCAGACATAGACGGTCTGTGCGTCCACGGGTCAGTTGGCTCGAGCGCCCAAGGTCCTGACGATGGGTATCCACTTTGCAGTGTCGTCGCGAATGAACTTCATGAACTCAGCGGGCGAAGCGGGTGGCGCGAGCTCCATTCCCTGTGCCACCAAATCGTTCTTGAGCTGTGGAAGCGCGAGAATGCTGGTAATTTCGCGATTCAAACGCGCGACGATGTCGGGCCGTGTCCTCGCGGGAGCGACAAAGCCGAACCACGTATTGACGTCATAGCCGCGCAGGCCAAGCTCGTTCAGTGTTGGCACCTCCGGAAGAAGCGGCGAGCGGACACGACCTGTGACGGCAAGCGCCTTTACGTTACCGCTCCGAATCTGCGCCATCACCGCGGGGATGTTGAAGAAGCCCATGGCAACTTCTCCCCTTATTACCGCGAGCAGCGCCTGTGGCGCCGCGCTGTAAGGCACGTGCAGGAGTTGCGTGCCCGTGAACTTCGCAAACAGAACACCTGACAGATGTTGGCTAGTGCCGGTTCCGCCCGAGGAGAATGTTATCTCTCCCGGTTCAGCCTTGGCGGCTGCGATCACGTCATGCAGATCGTTAAATCGGCTGGACGAGGGGACGATCATCACGTTCGGTACGTTTCCGACCAATGCGAGTGCCACGAAGTCCCTGACGGAATCGTAACCCGGCACGCTGTACAACGCCTGATTGAATACCAGCGTGCCTTGTGTTGCGAATGCAATGGTGTAGCCATCGGGCGCCGCACGCGCGACTTCGGCCATCGCGATGGTGCCCCCTGCGCCCTGCTTGGCGATAACCACCACGGGTTGTCCGAGTCGCTTCCCAAGTTCGTTTGCGACGAGGCGGGACACGGCGTGCGAGGTCGTACCGACCGCCGCCGGAACCACTAGCTTGATCGGCTTCACGGGCCAGCTCTGCGCCAGCACAGTGTGTGCGACCGCTGTGGTAACGAGTAACGCGAACCGTGCACAAACGACGGAATTCTGCAATCCAACACGGCACTGATGCCAGGGATGAACGCTCATTAGCGCCCCCGCCACACGCGTGACAAAAGTAGATGGGTCCGGATATTTGGCGCAACCACCGCCCTATAATTCGTCGCCATCAGGACTGGGCTGCAAAGCGTGGCTCCCGTGCCGCGCGAAGAGCAACGACAGACCGATGGCCGTGTGCAGCGCGATGGCCGGCCATAGCAGCGTACCGCTCACACCTGTTGCGGCCAGGTACACGAGGAACAAGGCAATCACTGCGTTATAAACAAGCATCGCTCGGAAGCCCGGCGAATCGCTGCGCACAGGCGCTCCGGTCGGCCAGCATGCCAATCCAAGCGAGAACAGCGCGACGCCGAAGCAACGCGCGACCGCAACGCCAACGCCCGCCACTTCCTCGCCGAGAAGCAACCGCACGACAAGGACAGGGCCAATCATCACGGCAATACCCGTGCCCGATTCTACAAACGATGCAAACGCGAAAACCTGTGCAGCATATTGGCGTTTGCTTTTGTTCACTGTATTTGGGCAACGTTCAACATATCATCGCGAGCCTCTGCTGTCTGAATTCAGCTCGAGGCCGTCACACGGCCGTGTGCACCGATAAGCTACAAGGAAGTCCGCTCGCCGAAGTGCCATTGGAGACGGCAGCATGCTCAGCGTCTGCCGCGAGCATCACCCCCGGGAGCCGTTGAGTCAAGCTGGCGCAATGGCAAACCCTCCCTGTTGCACGGACCCAGCGGAGCGCGACTACGTCCCGAATGCGCACCTATCCGGGTGTGGCGAGTCTCGCCGATTTGCTGCGCGCTACCGTGCGTTTACGCCCCGGTCGAATCGTCGTCGGGCAAGGCGCGGGACGAATGTATACCACAAATCCGTCACAGCGCCAGGAATGACAAAGGGCTGCATCGCTGCAACTCTTTTGAGCGGCCCGAGCCATGGGTGACCGAACGTACCGGACACATGTAATGACCCACTGATTTTCTGCTCAAGTCATAATTTCGAGAGGGTCATGACATGAGCGCAGTGATGGAAGAGGACATCAAGAGGTGGACGGCGCGGCGCAAGGCGGCGTTGGTGCTGGACATCATCCAGGGCAAGACGACGGTCGCGGAGGCGAGTCGATCCTTCGATCTGACGCCGTCCGAGATCGAGGAATGGGTCGAGGAAGGCAAGCGTGGGATGGAGAACGCGCTGCGCACCAAGCCTCTGGAGATCCGCGAGGAGTACGAGCGGCAGCTGAAGGAGCTGCAGGAGGCGTACGGCGAGGCGATGCTGGAGCTGCGTGCCCGAAAAAATTGCAGTCCCTGCTGGGCGAGGACGAGAAATGATCGAGACGATCCGCCAGGGACTCAAAGCCGACGGCATCCACGTCTCGATCAGCAAGCTGTGCCAGTGGTTCGCCGTGCCGCGGCGCACGGTCTACTACCGCCCGACCAAGGCTGCTGCGAAGGTCAATCCTCGATTCGCCGAGCCGATCAAAGGGCCGATCGAGGAGAACCCCTCCTTCAGCTACCGCTCCGTGGCGCACCTGCTCGACTTCAACATGAATACGGTGCAACGGGTGTTCCAGCCCAAGGGCTGGCAGGTGAAGAAGCGTCCGATCGGCTTCCGACCGCGGGTCCAGGCGCTGCCGTCGGTGGCGCAGGCGCCCAACGAAAGGTGGGCGACCGACCTGTGCCGGATCCGGGCTGGACGCGACCACTGGACCAGCTTGGCGCTGGTGATCGACTGCCACACGCGCGAGCTGCTGGGTTGGCACCTGTCGCGGTCGGGCAAGGCGAAAACGGCCGAGTCGGCCCTCGAGCAGGCGCTGATCGCCCGCTACGGCACGCTGGGGCGGGTGCCGACGCCATTCCTGCTGCGCAGCGACAATGGCTTGGTTTTCACCAGTCGCAGCTACACCGCCCTGGTACGCAGCTATGGCCTGCGGAAGGAGTTCATCACGCCGCACACCCCGGAGCAGAACGGCATGGTGGAGCGCGTGATCCGGACCTTGAAGGAGCAATGCGCGCATCGCCATCGGTTCGAGACGCTGCAGCATGCGGCGCGCGGCATCGGCGACTGGATCAGCTTTTTCAACCACTGTCGGCGACACCAGGCATCGGGCATGAAGACGCCAGCGGCAACCTACGCATTAGCAGCCTGACCTGAGCAGAAACCGCTGGGTCATTACAGGCGGCCGCCGTGGACCCATTGACCCGAGTTCGCTTCGTCGAGCCGTTTATTCTTGGGAACTGCTCGGGTTGGGTGGTCGTGAATAGGGGGATGGGGCTGTTCGAACTCGAGCGGGTTTAGGTAGCCGAGGCTCGAATGGAGGCGAACCGCGTCGTAGTGCTGTCGCCAGGCCTCGATGATGACCTGCGCCTCGCGGCGTGTCCGGAACCACTCGACGCTCAGGCGCTCATCACGGAACTTGCCGTCGAGAGGTTCATTAGTCCCGTTCTGCCAGGGATTGCCGGCATCGATGATGGCCGTTTCGATGTGCGCATCCGTCAGCCATTGCAGGACCGTGTAACTCGAGACGAAGACCCGTACTCTGCTGCTACGCCTAGCTGCCTCGACACGCTGAGGCACGAGCAGCCGCGGGATGCGAACGAAGGGCCCGGTAACGCGTCACGCGCAATGATCGCTCGAATGCTCCTGGGTCGTTCCCCCGGCGTTACCCAGAAATGAAAAAGGGCTAGATCGAATGATCTAACCCTTTGATTTATTGGCGCGCCCGGCAGGATTCGAACCCACGACCCCCTGGTTCGTAGCCAGGTACTCTATCCAACTGAGCTACGGGCGCGACGGGCGGAATTCTAGCACGGTCGCCCAACCCTACATCCCCGCCCTGCCCCTCACCCTGACCCTGTCCCCGCACGCAGGGAGCGGGGGATGAATCACACCCCGCCCCACACCTCGCGCGCGGTCTCTACGACCAGCCTCAGCTTCGCGGCCTGCGACTCGACGGCGATTTCGTTGCCGTGCACGGTGCTCGAAAACCCGCATTGCGGCGACAGGCAGAGCTGCTCGAGGGGCACGAACTTCGCGGCGGCGTCGATGCGGCGCTTCAGGTCGTCCTTGGTCTCCAGCTGGCCGATCTTGGTGCTGACCAGGCCGAGCACCACGGTCTTGCCCTTGGGGACGTGGCGCAGCGGCGCGAAATCGCCCGAACGCGCATCGTCGTATTCGAGGAAATAGCCGTCGACGGCGAGATCGTTGAACAGCACCTCGGCCACGGGCTCGTAGCCGCCTTCGGCCGCCCACGCGCTCTTGAAATTGCCGCGGCACAGGTGGATGCAGACGGTCATGCCCTTGGGCTTGCGCGCGATCGCGGCATTGATGAGGCGAGCATAGCGGCGCGGCAGCTCGTTCGGGTCGTCGCCGCGCTGCCTCGCGCCCTCGCGCATCTTCTCGTCGCAAAGGTAGGCGAGATTGGTGTCGTCGAACTGCAGGTAGCTGCAGCCTGCGTTGCCGAGGCTCTGCAGCTCGTCGGCGTAGCCCGCAGCGACGTCGGCGTAGAAGGCCTCGAGATCGGGATAGGCCTCGCGGCTGATCGCCCCGCGCCCACCGCGGAAATGCAGCATGGTTGGCGACGGGATCGTCACCTTGGGCGTGCGCGTGGTCACCGAGCGCAGGAACTCGAAATCGGCGAGCTGGATCGGCCTGTCGTGGCGGACCTTGCCGGTGACCTGCATCACCGGTGGCTCGAAATCGACGTCGCCCTTGGCGCTGTGGAACTTGACGTGGATGCCGCCCTTGGTCTCGACGCCACCGAGTTGCGTCAGGAAGTCGATGTGGAAATAGGTGCGCCGATACTCGCCGTCGGTGATGCCGCGTAGCCCGAGGTCTTCCTGGAACTTGACGATGC
Organism: uncultured beta proteobacterium; assembly: GCA_963734515.1. GTDB lineage: Bacteria > Pseudomonadota > Gammaproteobacteria > Burkholderiales > Casimicrobiaceae > VBCG01. The sequence goes on from CAVTHP010000010.1 coordinate 244,193, forward strand.
CGCGTATCGCCTCGTCCTCGACGCTGCGAAGCTTCGCCGCAGAGATGGCGCCGGTCCTGAACTGCTCGCGCGCATCGAGCAGGAATTTCGGGCGCAGGAAGCTGCCGACGTGATCGGCGCGAAACGGTGGAACGTTGCGGATGGCGACGGATGGCGAGGCAACAGCGGCGGTCATGAATCCTCCAGCGATGCGACGATGCGATGAAAATACTGGCCAGCGCGCTCAGAGGCCGAGGGCGCGCAAGTCGAGCCTGCCCGCGTCAACGGGCGGGCACCAATAATACGCGCCGGTGACCGGGCGCGAGAACGTGAAGAGTCTGTCGACGATGTCATCGTCCAGGCCGGCCATCCTGCGCATGACGCGCTCGAAGCGGTCGAGCGACTTCCCATACGCGATGAACTCGAAGCCCTCCTTGCCGGCGCCGGCCCAGGGCATCGAGCTTCGCCACATGAACGCAGGTGGGTCGTAGGTTTCCTGTGCGCTGCGCTTGACGTGTGCCGACGCCGTCCGCGAACATGCCCATGACGCCATTCGCGAGGTCGAACGCCACGCCGAGCCTGCGCAGCGCAGCGGCCTTGGCATCCGGCTTGATCGAAAGCGCGAGCCCGCGCGCCAACGCGGGAATCGGCGCCAGGATCCGCGGCTGCATGTTCTCGCTCTCCATTCGCATTGCTCTCCGTACGGGGGACTTCGAACACGGACTGTCGACCAACTCGACACGACGACGCGGCTACTGCTTCGATGGCGTCTCACTGTCCGCACCACCGTCGATCGGGAGCCGCTCGTCCGGTGGACCGGTTGCACGCCCCCGGCGCAGCGCGATCCCCTTGCCCGCCCAGGCGATGCCCGACCATATCGAGAGCACGGCGATCGGCCAGGCGAGCACGCGGGGCCACGTGGCCGCGACGACGCCCACGGCGATCGCGACGATCGCCATCATGAACAGCAGCCCCGCCTCCGCCGGCCCCAGAGCGCGCCGATCGGTCAATGCGGCGCCCAGCGCGCTGCCGACGCTCACCGCGCCTGCGGCGGCACGCCCCGCGCTGCCCGAGCGGGCGCGGCGCAGGCCCTGCCGCAGTTCGCGCGCCGTCGCCGCACCGCTCACCACCGCTGCGGGCCGCACGCGATTGCGCCGGGTGAGAACGATCTCCGTCGCCTGCTCGAGGTCCGTCTCGTACTGCTCGGCCATCTGCGCTGAAAATCCGGCGTCCTCGATCGCGACGTCGAGCTCGTAGTTCGACATCCAGCTCGCGAGGTTCAGGTTGGTCGAGCCGACCCGCGACCAGCGGCCGTCGGCGACGGCGGACTTGGCGTGCAGCATGGTGCCGTTCCATTCGAACACGCGCACGCCTGCCTCGAGCAGAGGTCGGTATTGCGAACGCGACAGTGGCGACAGCGCCGGGATGTCGCTCGCGCCGGGCACGAGCAGGCGGACGTCGACGCCATCGCGGGCTGCTGCGCGCAGCGACTGGACGTAGGCCGACGTCGCCACGAAATAGGCGTCGGTCAGCCACAGCTGTTGTCTTGCGATGGACGCGATGACGAGATCCATCCGGAACGTGCCCGCGAGGTCCGGCTCGTTGGCGATCACGTGGAGGTGCATGTCGCCGGCATGCGCGATCGTCCCCGGAGGGGTCAGCAGCGACGCATCGAGCGGCGGTCCGCAGGTGCCAAAGACCTGTGCGAACGCATGCTCGAGCGCACTTATCGCCGGTCCGCGGATCTCGATCCCCGTGTCGCGCCAGGGCTCGAGCCTGCGCTCGGGGTCGCCCAGCCAGCGCTCGCTGATGCAGAGCCCGCTGACGAATCCGACCTCCCCATCGACGACGATCGTCTTGCGATGGTCGCGCGACAGCCACCCCAGCGGACTCGCCAGGTGCGGAGGATTGAAGACCCGCACGTCCGCCCCCGCCTCGCTCGCCTCGCGCCACAGCGACAACGCCCGGCAGGAACCCAGCCAGTCGACGATGATCGACACGCTGACGCCGGCGCGCGCACGCTCGGTCAGAAGTGCCGCAAACTCGCGGCCGATCGAGTCGTCCTCGACGATGTAGCATTCGAACAGGATCGATTGCTGCGCGTGCGCGATCGCCTTCTTCCACGCCGGGTAGTTCTCGGCAGCGTCGCGCAGCAACCAGACCGCATTGCCCTCCAGCGCCGCGGCGCCGGCAGCGCGGGAGATTGCACGCTCGGCGAACTCGCTCAGGTTTGCGCCGCCGACGCGTGGAGGATTGGCTGGCAATGTCGTCAACGCGGATGCACAGTCGGATTCCGGCGGCGCGACGCGCCGCAATGGATGGGATTATGCGCATACAATCGCCGCGAGGCGATCGGGCAGGCCCCTACTTGGCAGCGCCGGCGGCAGAGCTTCCGTCGGAGGACGCGGATTCGCTCTCCAGCATTCGCAGCTGCCAGATCTCCTTGTTGCCATCCTGCAGCAGGGGCTTGAGCGCAAGCCGGCCCGCCTTGCCGATGCTGCGCTCGAGGTAACGCATCTCTTCGAGCTTGCTGCGGATCGATTCGTCGACGGTCGCCTCGAAGCCGTTCTCGCGCATCATCAGGATGCCCTTGGCGCGTAGCGCGAGCTCCGCATGGAGCCGCAGATAGCACAGAAGATCGGCCACGACAGGACCCTTGAAGCGGCGCTTCAGGGTCGTCAGGTAGCGTCCCGCGGGCGAGTCCGGAAATCCGCCCGAGGTGATCGACTCCAGCATGTCCGCATCGGCATCGAAGCCCTGGCCCAGCCAGCTCGCCACGGCCCGCTCGCTGCGCTGGAAGACCATGAACAGCAGCGGCGGAAGCGTGAAGAAGATCGCGAGCAGGGCCAGCCTCGGCGACGCCGACAGGTGATTGAACGCCGAATGCAGCAGGACTGCGAGCGCGAGGCCGGGGATGAAGGCGACCGGTGACGGCTCCGGCGTGCGCTCGCCGATGGCGAGCCCCAGCACCGCGAAGATCGCGGTGGCGCCGCCGTGCATGATCGCAGTGCCGAAGCCGCGCACGATCCAGGTCCCGATCCCTGCCCCGGGAACCAGGTGCTGGTAATAGACGTTCTCGACGATCGCGAAGCCGGTGCCCACCGCGAAGCCGAAGATCGCGGCGTCGACGAGGAAACCGATGCGGTGCATGCGGATCAGCGCCACGATGACCAGGCCCTTGGCGAGCTCCTCGACCCACGGGCTGACGTAGCGGCTGTAGTTGGTGAAGTCGAGTGAGACGACGCCGATCAGCCAGCCGTTGGCGTAATAGCAGACGCCCGCCACCACCACGCCGGTCAGGACGACGGCGGCGATGACGCGCATGGTGACGAGCTTGTAGCCGTCGAGGTACAGCAGCGCCGCGAGGAATGCCAGCACCGGCAACACGCCGATCACGAGGTGCGGCAGGATGGCGATGGTCATGGCATCGGAACCGGCGCCCGGATGCGCAAGCTACAGAACCTTCAGGGAGAGCATGAATTCGTCGCCCTTGCGCTGCGAATTCTGGAAGCCGACGGCGTAGCCGATCGACAGCGTCATGTCGTAGCGATGAAGGACATGGAAGCGAAGATCCGCCTGCATCCCGACGTCTGCGTAGGACTTGCGCAGCGTCCGGTTGCCCGGATCGGTCCACAGGCCGGTGGCAAACACCGCCGGGCGGAGCCAGTTCAGGTAGAAGCCCGGCGTGCCGACCGATTCGAATACCCATGGCGGAAGGTCCCACTCGCCGAGCTCGCGCAGGAAGCTCTGGCCGCCGATCTCGTTGATGCCGAACCCGGGCAGCGAATCGTAGTCGCGGTAGCGCTTGACCGACCCCTTGTCGACGTAGTTGTTGCCGAAACCGCCGAAGTAGTAGCTCGCGACCGGGTTGTCCCGACTGCCCGTGCCGACGCCGGCCGAACTGCGCAGCCAGATCGACGAATGCGCGATCGGCAGCTGGAAGCCGTAGTCGAAGTTCCCCCTCAACTGGGTGGTCGTCCCGGTCGCGATGTGACTCGCCTTGACCACCGCATCCCACTTGATGCCCTTTTCGTCGTCGACGAACCCGAGAGACTTCCGAACGAAGGTGTAGTGCAGGCCGACCTGGGCCGTCTCCAGGCGCGTGAACCCGGTGCCGACATTCTGGGCATTGGGCAGCGTGTCGATGTGGTCGAAGTATCCGAGGTCGTAGCTCAGCGTGAGCAGGCGCGGCTTGTCGTAGATCAGGAAGTCGTCATAGCCGAGCTTGGCCGCAAACCCCTTGCGGCTGGTCTTGGTGGGACCGAACAGGTCGTAGAAATCGGAGGGATTCCACGCCAGGCTGCCGCGCCAGCCGAGGTAATTTCCCGAGACCTCGACGTGGCTGCGCTCGTCGCCGGGGACGTGTCCCAAGAGGGGTGTACGCCGCCGTAGCGCCGATGTGGGAGATACAGGATCGGATCGGAAAAATGGAACTGATAACCGACGCCGACGGCATTCTTGTATCCCTGCAGCACCGGGTATGCGTTGTCGAAACCCATCGCAGTGCAGCGGCGAATAGGCGCCCTGCTTCACGACCAGCTTGTCGTAGTCGACGGTCCCGGGCGGCGGCACCTGCCAGGTTTTGACGATCGGGTATTTCTCGGCGACTTCGGTGCCGAGAAAGGTGATCGCGCTGACGTCCTCGATCGGTTTTGGATCGATGGTGGCCGGGATGAATCCCTTGCCGCTGTACACGAGCACGATCAGCCGGCCATCCTTCAGCGGAACGGGACGGAAGTAACCGGTCTCGGCGTTCGAGACGGCGTCGACCCTGCCGGTCGCAACGTCGTAGCGGAAGATGTTCGACACGCCGGTGTAGTAGCTGCTGCCGTAGAGGTACCGGCCATCGGGCGAGAACACGAAGCTCTCGGGAATCGACTGGCCGAAGCGGAATTGCGAAGCCGGCCTCAGGTCCCCCTTCAGCACGTCGGCCAGCCTCCACACGCGGACGTACTGATCGGCGTTGAGCTCGCTCATCGAGGCCGACAGCAGTTGCCCGTCCGGGGAGATGTCGAGGTCGTAAGGGACCGACTCGTAGGGAAAGCGGTGGATCATCTGCCAACCCGTGTGGTACGGATAGGGGATGCGCACCAGTTCGGAGATTCCATTGCTGGTGCGGACTCCGATCAGCGAACGATCGACCGGGTTGAACGCGATGTCGCCGATGCGCGCCCCCTCGAGCAGCATCCTGGTCGCGCCGGTATGCACGTTGACCTCCATCAGATCGCGCAGTCCTTCGTTGTTGTTCGTGAAGAACGCGGTGCCGCTGGCGGGGTCGTAGGCCATCGACGTCACCTTGTACACCAGCCCGCCCTTGATGTCGGTGAGGGAGGTCTCCTTTCCGGTCCGGGTGTCGAGCGCACCCACATGATCGATGAAGCCCGGATAGACGAAGCCGGCGTAGAGCATGCCTGTCGCGTCGTCGTAGTACATGCGCGAAATCGAACCCATCGCACTTCCGGCCAGCGGCTTGTACGGGGTGATCGGGTGCTCCCGGACCTGCTCGAGGTTGCGCTTCTGGAAATCGTGCTCGAATGCGATCCAGTGCTGCCACGCGGTCTCGAGCGGCAGCCGAACACATGCTGGAACTGATCGGCGTAGTAGGCCTTGCTGCCTTCGCCGCGCTGAATCCACGCGACGACCTTTTGCGGCGAGTAGGCATAGGCAAGCCAGGTGAAGAAGCGCGTGCCGTACAGATACGCATCGGCCGTGATCTGGAAGCTCGTCTGCACCCCGCGCGAGGCGAGTCCGAGCGGGTCGTAGAACGTGGCGTCGTCGCGGACCATCGCCCGGAACACCATTTCGTCGTAGCCCCCCTGGGCGCGCCCGATTCCTCCGTCCATCCACGTTTCCATGAACACCGCGCCGCCTTCCGCCCACCAGCGCGGGACCGCGTTGCGCGGAGACGTCAGGTACGAGTAGAGCAGTGTTTCCGGGTTGGCGGTCTCGACCCGCACCTTTCCGCCGAAGAACTCGCGCCAGCGGCGGTCTTCGGCGGTCGCCATGTCGCCCTGCACGGCGTGAACCAGCTCGTGATTCATCAGCGTGTAGAGGCGCTCGCTCGCAGGAAAGGTCTCGAAGGCGTGCGAGATCGGCGCGACGTCGATGACCACCCGATCGTGCGGCAGCGTATTGGTGACCGCCGCCCCGATAATCGGACAGGTCCTTGAGCAGGACGATGGTCGGTTCCGAAGGATCCCAGCCGAAGGTCTTGCGCTGGAAGGTGAGCGAATTGGTGAAGGTTCGCACCGCGTGCGGCACGAGATACTTCAGCGAATCGAAGTAGATGAGGTCGAGGTCCTTGGTCCGGACGTAGGACAGACCGAGGTCCGAATCGGCAACCGCCATGGCGGGCAGCACGGCAAGAAGCAGGCAGCAGATGCGGCGGTACATGCGAGGACCTCCCCTTCCCAGGTGGGCGTAAGGATAGGGAGGAAACGCACAAAATGAAACCGCCGGCAGGTTCGCCGGCGGTTACTTGAACTGCTGGAGTGTCGCTGTCTGGCTTAGCGGTCCGAACCCACCATCGCACGGTCGCCGGAGTTCAGCCCGCCACGGTCGCCCGAGTTCAGCCCGCCACGGTCGCCCGAGTTCAGCCCGCCACGGTCACCCGAGTTCAGCCCGCCACGGTCGCCCGAGTTCAGCCCGCCGCGGTCGCCCGAGTTCAGCCCGCCACGGTCACCCGAGTTCAGCCCGCCACGGTCGCCCGAGTTCAGGCCGCCACGGTCGCCGAGTTCAGGCCGCCACGGTCGCCAGCCCGCCACGGTCGCCCGAGTTCAGGCCGCCACGGTCGCCCGAGTTCAGGCCACCACGGTCACCCGAGTTCAGCCCGCCACGGTCGCCCGAGTTCAGCCCGCCACGGTCGCCCGAGTTCAGGCCACCACGGTCGCCCGAGTTCAGCCCGCCACGGTCACCCGAGTTCAGCCCGCCACGGTCGCCCGAGTTCAGCCCGCCACGGTCGCCCGAGTTCAGCCCGCCACGGTCGCCCGAGTTCAGCCCGCCACGGTCGCCCGAGTTCAGCCCGCCACGGTCACCCGAGTTCAGCCCACCACGGTCACCCGAGTTCAGCCCGCCGCGGTCGCCGGAGTTCAGCCCGCCACGGTTGCCGGAGTTCAGCCCGCCACGGTTGCCGGAGTTCAGCCCGCCGCGATTGCCCGAATTCAGCCCAGCCGCATTTGCGGTGTTGTCTCCAGGCTGGCTCGCCGCGTTCGATCCCTGCGTACCCGCGACTGCCGTTCCGGCGGCCACCCACGTCCTGGACGGCGCTTTGCGGCGCTTGGTAGCGCTGCGCCGGCATGATCGTGCCCGCCGTGTCCTTGCCGTCGGTCGTCGGCTGGACCAGCGTCGAGAACGCGACCACGGCTGCCGCCGCTGCGATGGCGCCACCGATCCAGATCTTGCGCTTATTGGAAAAACCGCTGTTTTGCTCGCTCATGATCGCACTCCTGAAGAACGCCCACGGTTGGAAGAAACTCGATCTTTCGGTTCTCTGTCCGGGGCCCGTGCCCCTGATTTGGTTCGTATCTGGCCCAATTACACCCCGCCGCGGCAAAAGTTGGTCGGAATGCCGCCCCGGGAGCGGAATCTGCGGAATATTCGCCATCACGGAGGCGACCAGCCCCTCCGGCGGGAACGCCTGCGGGATCGACTCGAGGCCGTCGAACAGCCGCTGCAGCTCCTCGAATCGGCTCCGGGCGTCGGAATCGGCCGCCAGGCGCTGCTCGAGCTCCCGGGCCTCCTCGTCCGTTGCCTCGTCATCGAGGACCAGGTTCATCAGGTCGTTCAGATTGGGCTTGTCCATGATCAATCCGGCTCGTATTCCTTCAACAGCTCGCGCAGGCGCTGCCGTGCCTCGAACAGACGCGACTTGACCGTCTTTTCATCGAGGTCGAGGACCTGCGCGATCTCCTGGTAGGTGCAGTCGGAAAAGTGGCGAAGGGTCAGCACGGTTCGGTCATTGCTCGACATGGTCATCAGTGCGCGCTGGATCCACCTGGAACGCTCGGCGTCGCTCGCTTGCGACTCGGGGTTGGCGCTTTCCGCGCCCGGCAGGTCCACTTCCTCGTCGAGGGGCTCCTCATGTCCGTTCCGGCGCAGCCGGTTCAGCGATTCGTTGACGGCAATCCGGTAGATCCAACTGAAGAACTTGTGCTGCGAATCGAACTCGTCCAGCCGCTCGGCCACTTTCAGGAACACCTCCTGGGCGATGTCGTTGGCATCATCGGCACTGCGCAGGATCCAGTACGCCGCGTTGTAGATCGGTCGCTGGTATCGGACCACCAACTCGGTGAATGCGTCCCGATCGCCCCTGCGGTACCGCTCGACCAACGCCTGATCGACGTCCTTGTCCACAATTACACGCCGGGGCCCGAAAAGTTGGTCGGGAGTGGCAACTGACGGCTACTGGGCGGGGTCGATCTCGAACAGCTGATCGAAACCTGAGTACACGAAGACGTCCCTCAGGTGAGGCTTCAGCCCCGCCAACCGGATCTTGCCGGCCGCGCCGAGCAGCCGCTTCTGGGTCTTGAGCAGGACCCCGAGGCCGGCGCTCGAGATGTACTCGAGCTGCGTGCAGTCGAGGGTCACTGTTCCCTGGATCCCATCGAGGAAGGACTGGGCGGCCGGTGCCTGCGCCGCATCGAGCCTCCCGGCGAGGACGACGGCGCCGTCCTGGCCATAATCAATCGCGAGCATTGCTCCCCTCCATGGCTGCGGCGGCCCGCCGCGAGGCCGCCCCCGCCAGCGTCAGCCGCAGCGTGATCCGGCTGCGGCGCTCCGCTTGGTTGTACTCGTACTCGACCGCATCCGCCATCTGCCGGATCAGGTGCAGGCCGAGCCCGCCGGGTTTGCGCTCCTCGATCGGAGCGTGGATGTCCACGGCGGGCGAACGCGTAACGTCGAATGGCTCGACGTCGCGGTCCACCAACGTGACTTCGACTCCCCCCTCGATCGGATCCAAGCCGACGATCACTCCCGCATCGCTGCCCAGCCCGTATTTGACCATGTTCGTGAACAGCTCTTCCACTGCCAGATCGACGGTCGGAAGCAGGCGCGGATCGATGCCCAGGCTGGCGAACGCGTCTGCCGTAAACGTCGTCAGCGCGGGAATCGAGTCGAAGCTGCGATCGAATACGCGCCGGGCCATGCCCGTCTGCTCGCGCTTCACCAGCACCGCCGTCATGTCGTCTTCCTGGGGTGCCCCTTCGGCGAACGCCTGGACCGACTGCATCAGCAGCGCGACGAGCTCGGTCATCGGCTTGTCGCAGTTGGCCTGGATGAAGTCCTGCACGCGGCGCTCGCCGAACTGCTCTCCCTTGGCGTTCTCGTACTCGAAGATCCCGTCCGAAACCACGACCAGGATGTCGCCAGGCTGCATGCCGACGGTCACTGCGGGTCGCAGCGACGTCAGGGGCATGGCACCCATCGGGAAGCTGGTCGGCTTGTGGCGCACCCAGGCGCCGGTCGCCGCCTGATAGTGGAAGATCGGGCCCTGGCCCCCGCTGTGGAACCGCAGCTCGTGGGTGGCCGGGTCGAGCAGCCCGATGAACGCCGTGATGAAGCGGTCGTCGGCCAGCGTCTCGGCAAGCCGGTTGTTGACCTGGATGAACGCGCTGTCGAGGTCGGCCCCCAGCCGGAACGCCATGCGGAGCATCGCCTGCATCTGCGTCACCGACAGCGCCGGAGCGATGCCGTGTCCGGTGGCGTCCCCCAGCATGACCAGCAGCCGGTCGCCCTGCAGCGCAACGTCGTACGTGTCGCCACCCGTGAGGTCGGCAGGCCGGAACGTCGCATAAACATCGTAGGACGGGAGCTTGGGCATCGCCGCCGGCAGCGTGCTCATCTGCACTTCGCGGGCCATCTCCAGGCCGTGCCGCATCTTCTCGCCCTCGATCAGCGAGTCGAGCATCCGCACCCGCTGGAGGGCCACCGCACACTGCGCGGCGAGCGCGGTTGCGAGGGCTTCGTCGTAGGCGTCGAAGACACCGTTGGTCTTGTTCAGGACCTGCATTACGCCGACCAGGACGTCCTTGTGGTCGACCAGCGGCAGCGTCAGCATGCAGCGCGTCCGATAGCCCGACGCCTTGTCGACGCCCGGATCGAAGCGCGAGTCCGCGTAGCAGTCGGGGACGTTGATGATCTGCCTCGATCGGGCGCAGGCCCCCACCAAGCCGGTCCCCGACCGCACCCGCACCGGACGGATGCCGGTCGCGACTTCGAGCACGAGCTCGTCGGCGGCGGCATCGTAGAGCCAGACCGAGCCGCGTTCGGCGCGAAGCACCTGCTTGGCGGCATTGACGACCTCGCCCAGCATGGTCATCAGGTCGAACGGAGCCGCCAGCGCCCGGGTGACACCCAGGATCGCCTCCATGTCGCCCACCGAAAGCGAACGCTGCCGCACCGACGAAGTCATCGGGTCCCCTCCCTGCCGCGGACTCCGCCGCTCGTCTGCCGGACCCGCGGCTTCACGCCGCTCAGAAACCCGCGAGGTTGGTGCCCTGGTTTCCGACCGCCACGTAGCCGACCCCGATCGACTTCGCGGTGAGCAGGGTGAATGTCACCGCATTCAGATTCTGTGTCGTCCCGGTATCCGCTGGCGTCCAGGTGACCCCATCCTCGGTCGTGAACGCGCCGCCTGCACTGCCGACGGCGACGAACCTCGTGCCGTAGGTCACGGCGGCAAGATCGCTGGTCGCGATCGGCTGGCGCGCAGTCCAGGTCGTTCCGTCGGTGCTGGCGAGCACCGTCCCCGCGGCGCCCACGGCGATGAACGTCGCAACGGTGGGTATGGTCGCGGTCGCGCTCGCCGTCACCGATCCGTACTCGACGCCCTTGAGATTGGCCGCAGTGGGCGAAGTCAGGGTCGTCCACTTCGATCCGTCGGTGCTCGTCACCATTGTGCCGCCGGCGCCCACCGCGACGTAGCGTCCGTTGCCATAGGTGATGCCATACAGGTCGTTGGTCGTGCCCGAGTCGACGGTGGACCAGTCGTTGCTGTTCGTGCTGACGAGCATCGTGCCCTTCAGCCCGACTGCAATCACCTGGCCGGAGCCGCTCCCCGCCAGGGCGGTCAGCGCGTTGGTCGTCGGCGAGGTCCGCGGCGTCCATGTGAGCGCGTCGGGGCTGGTCAGGATCGTGCCCAGATCCCCGACCGCGACGAACACGCCGTTGCGGTACTGGACGGCGTTCAGGTTGGCCGTGGTGCCCGAGGTCCCGGGCGTCCAGGTCGTCGCGTCCTCGGTCGAGAACGTCGCGCCGTTCGCGCCGACGGCGACCAGCTCGGCGATGCCGGCGGCCGTCGCCGACGTGTATCCGAGGCCCAGCAGGTTGTCGAGGCTCAGCGGGTTGCCCGGAGTCCACACCGACCCCGCGAGGCGCGGCACGAAAGCGATCGAGGGCGAGCCCGGTCCGCCGGGCCCGCCATTGTGGCGGCCGTTGACCGTCACCGAATACGTCGTGCCGTTGATCAGGCCGGTGACGATGACGGGCGAAGGAACATCCGTGTAGATCTTGCAGTAGGGCGCCGCCGAGCAGTTCTTCGTATCGACGCCCGACCCCTGCCCGACCCAGACCCAGTATTGAACGCTCGAGTCGCCGGTCCAGGACACCGTCGCGCTGCTGTCGCCGGCGATGACCTTGACATCGCTGGGGGCAGGCGCAGAACTGCCCCCGCCACCGCACCCGGCGATCAATGCGACGACGGCCATCATCGCGGCGGCGAAGATCTGTTTCATGTCGGATTCCAGGATTTCGGCGAGCGTTGCAGTCTATCGGTGCGTCGCGACTCAGCGGCGCCGGGGAAACACCTGCTTGCAAGTTCGAGACTTCGGTCCGTCCGCGGCGGGCGACCGCGAACTGCCGGCGGATCGGCGAATCGACGCGCGGCTTCGCGCAGGCGGCTTACGATCGAATGCATCTGGCGGAGACGCAGGGATTCGAACCCTGGATACAGGTTTTAGCCCGTATGCTCCCTTAGCAGGGGAGTGCCTTCGACCACTCGGCCACGTCTCCGGTGTTGCTGTTCCCACGATTCCTCGCCCCGCGCAGGTGCCGCATCGGCACTGCGTCGCTGCCCTCAATCCGGCACGGGGGCTCGATTCTACGGGGGAGCGCCTCGCCAGTCCATCGCTGGAGCGCCCTCGGCTGCCCGGGCTCACGTGCTGGGCCCGTGGGCGCCCTTCTCCAGCTCGAATGCCTTGTGCAGAACGCGCACGGCGAGCTCGAGGTATTTCTCGTCGATGACGACGGCAATCTTGATCTCGGAGGTCGAGATCATCTGGATGTTGATGCCCTCGTCGGCCAGCGTCTTGAACATCTTGGACGCCAGCCCGACGTGCGAGCGCATGCCGATCCCGACGACCGAGACCTTGGCGATCCGGTCGTCGCCGATGACGTCGCTGGCCTCGAACGACTTGCCGCGCTGCGACTCGAGCACCCCCATCGCCTTGCGGTACTCGCTGCGATTGACCGTGAACGAGAAATCGGTGTGTCCGGACGCGCCGATGTTCTGCACGATCATGTCGACGTCGACGTTGGCGGCGGCGATCGGCCCGAGGATCGCGTAGGCGATGCCGGGCCGGTCCTCGACGCCCATCACCGATATCTTGGCTTCGTCGCGGTTGAACGCGATCCCCGAGATGATCGCCTGTTCCATGTCGTCGTCTTCCTCGTATGTGATCAACGTGCCGGGCGATCGCGACTCGACGTCTTCGAACGAGGACAGCACGCGCAGCGGCACCATGTACTTGCCCGCGAATTCGACCGAGCGGATCTGCAGCACCTTCGAACCCTGGCTCGCGAGCTCGAGCATCTCCTCGAACGTGATCCTGTCGAGCCTGCGCGCCTCGGGAACGATGCGCGGATCGGTCGTGTAGACGCCATCGACGTCGGTGTAGATCTGGCACTCGTCGGCCTTCAGCGCGGCGGCGAGCGCGACGCCCGACGTGTCCGACCCGCCGCGGCCCAGCGTCGTGATGCTGCCGTGCCGGTCGACGCCCTGGAATCCGGCGACGATGACGATCGTGCCGTCGGCCAGGTCCTTGCGCATTCGCTGGTCGTCGATCTCGAGAATGCGCGCCTTGGTGAATGCGCTGTCGGTGAGGATGCGCACCTGCGCACCGGTGTAGCTGCGCGCCTTCAGGCCGAGATCGTGGAGCGCGATCGCCAGCAGCCCGATCGTCACCTGCTCGCCGGTGGCAGCGACGACGTCGAGCTCGCGCGGATCGGGATTGGACGAGAGCTCCCGGGCGAGGCCGAGCAGCCGGTTGGTCTCCCCCGACATCGCCGACACGACGACGACGAGCTGGTGTCCCTCGCGGTGGAAGCGCGCGACGCGCCTGGCAACGTTGCGGATGCGCTCGGGTGAACCGACCGAGGTGCCGCCGTATTTCTGGACGATCAGGGCCATCTCGACATGTAAATCGTGGCTAGCGCGGGCACCGGGCGACGACCGGCGCGATCATGCGCCGAGCGTACGGAACACGAGCGTCGCGTTGGTCCCACCGAAGCCGAAGGAGTTCGACAGCGCCGCGCGAATCTGCATCCGGCGCGCCTCGACAGGAACGAAATCGAGGTCGCACTTCGGATCGGGGTTGACGAGATTGGCCGTCGGCGGCGCGACCTGGTCGCGCAGCGCCAGCACGGTGAATACGGCCTCGATCCCCGCCGCGGCCCCGAGCAGGTGGCCGGTCATCGACTTGGTCGACGACACGGCCAGCTTCGAAACGTGGTCGCCGAACGCGCGCTTGACCGCGATGCATTCGGCGATGTCGCCCAGCGGCGTCGACGTCCCGTGCGCATTGATGTAATCGATGTCGGCGGGCGCCATCCCCGCGTTGCGGATCGCGTTGCGCATGCTGCGGAAAGCGCCATCGCCGTCTTCCGGCGGCGCGGTGATGTGGTGCGCATCGGCGCTCATCCCGTAGCCGGCGAGCTCGCAATAGATCCTCGCCCCGCGCGCCTTCGCGTGCTCGAGCTCCTCGAGCACCAGGATGCCGGCGCCCTCGCCCAGCACGAACCCGTCGCGGTCGACGTCCCAGGGCCGGCTCGCGGTCTCCGGATCGTCGTTGCGGGTCGACAGCGCGCGCGCTGCGCAGAATCCGCCCACACCCAGCGGCGACACCGTCGATTCCGACCCGCCGGCGATCATGACGTCGGCATCGCCGTACTCGATGAGCCTCGCCGCCTCGCCCAGACTGTGATTGCCGGTGGAGCACGCGCTGACCGTCGCGATGTTGGGGCCGCGATAGCCGTAGTGGATCGAAACGAGGCCCGCGATCATGTTGATGATCGAGCCCGGGACGAAGAACGGCGATACCTTGCGCAGGCCCCCCTGCAGGTAGGCGCGCTGCGTCTCCTCGATCATCGGCAGGCCGCCGATGCCCGAGCCGATCGCGACGCCGCAGCGTTCCTTGTCACCGTTGAAATCCTCGAGTCCGGCGTCCTTGACCGCTTCCATCGTCGCAACCAGGCCGTAGTGGATGAACGTGTCGTAGCGCCGCGCCTCCTTGGCGGAGAGCCAGCGCGACACGTCGAAATCCTTCACCTCGCCCGCGATCCGCGACGGGAAGGTGGAGGTATCGAAACGCGTGATGGGACCGATTCCCGAGCGTCCGGCGACGATGTTGTCCCATGCGGCGGCGACACCGATGCCCACCGGGGACACGATGCCGAGACCGGTGACGACGACTCGACGGCGAGACATGAGCTTGCTCGAAGTGGAAGAGGATGATGCGGGACTGGCAGGCGGCGGCGCGCGCTGCCGTGGCCGCGACCGCGGGCCGCCTGCGCGGCCCGCTGCCCGGCGCTATTTCTTGACGTGGCTGCCGACGTAGTCGATGGCCTGCTGCACCGTGGTGATCTTCTCGGCGTCCTCGTCGGGGATCTCGGTCTCGAACTCCTCCTCGAGCGCCATCACGAGTTCGACCGTGTCGAGCGAATCGGCGCCGAGGTCGTCGACGAACGACGATTCGCTCTTGATCTCCGCTTCATTGACACCCAGCTGTTCGGCGACGATTTTCTTGACGCGCTGTTCGACGTTTTCCATGCATCTCCTCCCCGTTATTGGGGTCAAGGAATCAAACCCGTGGATTTTACCGCAAGACCTGCCATGGCCGAAATGCTCATGGCATCAGCATGCCCCCGTTCACGTGCAGCGTGGCGCCGGTGATGTAGGCAGCCCGCGGGCTCGCCAGGAACAGCACGGCGTCGGCAATGTCCTCGGGCGTCCCGAGGCGGTTCAGCGGGATGCGCGCGAGCAGCGCATCGCGCTGGGCCGGCTGCAGCACCCGCGTCAGGTCGGTGTCGACGAAACCCGGGGCGACGCAATTGACGGTGATGTTGCGGCTCGCCACCTCGAGCGCCAGCGACTTGGTGAATCCGATCAGGCCGGACTTGGCGGCAGCGTAATTCGTCTGACCGGGATTGCCCGAGCTGCCGACCACCGACCCGATCTGGATGATGCGGCCCCGGCGCGCCTTCATCATGCCGCGCAGCACCGCCTTGGCAAGGCGGTACGCGGGCTTCAGGTTGGTGTCCATGATCGCGTCCCACTCCTCGTCCTTCATGCGCAGGAGCAGGTTGTCGCGCGTGATGCCGGCGTTGTTGACCAGGATCGTCACCGGACCGAGCCGCGACTCGATCTCGTGCAGCACGCGCTCGGTCGCGGCCGCGTCGGTGACGTCGAGTTGCAGGCCGGCGCCCGAAATGTTCACCTCGCCCAGGAACGCCGCGATCGCCTGCGCGCCTTCATCGGTGGTCGCCGTGCCGGCGACGCTCGCGCCCGCGCCCCCCAGTGCCAGCGCGATCGCGCGTCCGATGCCCCGCGTCGCGCCGGTGACCAGCGCAACCTCGCCGCGCAATTCAGGCGTGTCCATGGCCGCTCCCGTCATCGCAATTCACGTGCACGACCACCACCTCAGGCCGCAGCCAGCGCGGCGCGCGCCTCGGCGATCGCCGCATCATCCGAAAGGGCGATCGCCACCAGGCGCTCATCGATGCGACGCGTCAATCCGGTCAGCACCTTGCCGGGTCCGCATTCGACGAACTGGGTGACGCCGCGGGCCGCAAGCGCCTCGATCGTCTGCGTCCAGCGCACCGGACTCGCCGCCTGCTGTGCGAGCGCTTTGCGGATCGCGTCGGGCTCGGCGTGGGTCGCCACGTCGACGTTGTGCAGCACCGGGATCGACGGCGTGGAGATCGCCACCTGGGCGAGCCTCGCGGCGAGCTTCTCCGCGGCGGGCTTCAGCAGCGAGCTGTGAAACGGCGCCGACACCGGCAGCAGGACGCCCCGCTTGGCGCCGCGAGCCTTCGCGGCGACGATCGCCCGCTCGACGGCAGCCTTGTCGCCGGCGATGACGAGCTGCCCGGGCGCGTTGAAGTTCACCGGCTCGACGACCTCGCCCTGCGCCGCCTCGCGACAGGCGTCGATCACCGCGGCATCGTCGGCGCCCATGATCGCTGCCATCGCGCCCTGTCCGGGGGCCACCGCATCCTGCATCGCCTCGGCGCGAAAGCGCACCAATGGGACCGCATCGCCGAAGGCGAGTGCGCCTGCGGCCACCAGTGCCGTGTACTCGCCGAGGCTGTGGCCGGCGACGAATGCCGGCATCGCACCGCCCGCGGCACGCCAGGCACGCCACACGGCGATGCCGGCGGTCAGCATCACCGGCTGGGTGTTGCGGGTCAGGTTGAGCGCCTCGGCGGGGCCGCTGTCGACCAGCGCCCACAGGTCGTCCCCGAGCGCGTCGGAGGCCTCGTCGAAGGTCGCGCGCACCTCGGGATGACCGGCATAGGCCGCCATCATGCCGATCTGCTGCGAGCCCTGCCCGGGAAATACGAAAGCGAAGGTCATCGTGAACTGTCGGTCGAAAGGGTCTCGGGGGCGATCCGGCGCCTCACCAGCGCAGCAGCACCGATCCCCAGGTGAAACCGCCGCCGACGCCCACCAGCATCAGGGACTGCCCGGTGCGTATGCGGCCATCGCGAACGGCGACATCGAGCGCCAGCGGGATCGACGCCGCGCTGGTGTTGGCATGTGCGTCGACGGTGGCGATGACTTTCTCGAGCGGAATGCCCAGCTTCTTCGCCGTCGCATCCATGATCCGCAGGTTCGCCTGGTGCGGAATCAGCCAGTCGATGTCGGACGCGGTCATCCGGTTCGCGGACAGCGCCTCGTTGGCGACCTCGGCGAGCACCCGGACCGCGAACTTGAACACGCCCTGCCCGTCCATGTGCACGAAAGGCGCGCCGGCGATGGTCCCGTTTCGCACCTGTCCGGGGACGCACAGGATGTCGCGGTAGTGGCCGTCCGCATGCAGATGCGCCGACAGGATCCCGGGCTCCGCCGAGGGAACGATCACGACGGCGCCGGCACCGTCGCCGAACAGCACGCAGGTGCCGCGATCGTTCCAGTCGAGGATGCGGGAATAGATCTCGGCGCCGACCACCAGGGCGTTGCGCGCGGTGCCGCTCGCGACCATCTTGTCGGCGATCGCCAGCGCGTAGACGAATCCGGAGCAGACCGCCTGGACGTCAAACGCTGCGCCGCCGTGCACGCCGAGCTTGTCCTGAAGTATGCAGGCCGTCGACGGAAAGATCATGTCCGGCGTCGTCGTCGCGACGATGATCAGGTCGACATCGGCAGGCGCCATCGATGCGGCCGCCAGGGCGTTTCGAGCGGCAGCGAGCGCGAGGTCGGAAGTCTGCTCGTCGTCGGCCGCGATGTGCCGCTGCGCGATGCCGGTGCGCGTGCGGATCCATTCGTCGCTGGTCGCGACGCGCTCGGCGAGCTCGACGTTGGTCAGTACGCGCGACGGGAGATAGCGGCCGGTGCCGGCGATGCGGCTATGCATGGGCAGCGGTTGGACCGGAGTGTCCGGCAGCATCGGATGAAGCGGCGGAGCCGCCCGCGGCGACGCTCATGCTCGCGATGCGCTGGGCGATGCGGTCGAGCACCCCGTGCTCGACCTCGGCGTGCGCGCGCTTCAGCGCGTTGACGAAGGCGAGCACATCCGCCCCGCCGTGGCTCTTGACGACGACGCCTCGGAGGCCGACCAGCGTCGCGCCGTTGTAGCGACGCGGATCGATGCGCCGCTTGAACGCCATCAGCACCGGGTAGGCGACCAGTGCGGAAAGGCGCGTCAGCGGATTGCGCGTGAATTCCGCCTTCAGGAAATCATAGAGCATCTGCGCGAGGCCCTCGGAGGTCTTCAGCGCGACATTGCCGACGAAGCCGTCGCAGACGACGACGTCGGTGGTTCCCTTGTAGATGTCGTCGCCTTCGACGTTGCCGTAGAAGTTGAGGTCGGAGGTCTTCAGCAGCTCCGCCGTGTCCTTGACCACGTCGTTGCCCTTGATGTCCTCCTCGCCGATGTTGAGCAACCCGACGGTCGGTCGCTCGATGCCTTCGATCGCCGTCGCGAGTGCGCTGCCCATGGCCGCGAACTGCACGAGTTGCGCGGGCGTGCAGTTGACGTTGGCGCCGAGGTCGAGCACGAGCGTCTCGCCCGAGCGTGTCGGCAGCTGCGACGCGATCGCCGGCCGGTCGATGCCCGGAAGGGTCTTCAGCACGAAGCGTGCGATCGCCATCAGCGCGCCGGTGTTGCCGGCGGACACGCAGGCGTGCGCGGTGCCCTCCTTGACGAGGTTGATCGCGACCCGCATCGACGAGTCCTTCTTGCGCCGCAGCGCGTCGGCAGGCGGCTCGTCCATGTCGACGACTTCGCTCGCCGAATGCACGCCGACGCGTTCGCGCAACGCCGGCCGCGTGCTCGCCAACGCGGCCTCGAGCGCAGCCTGCTGCCCGACGAGGATGACCCTCGTGTCGCGCGTCGCGGCCAGGAACTCGAGGCAGGCAGGGACCGTGACCGAGGGGCCGTGGTCGCCCCCCATTGCATCGACGGCTACGGTGATGGACATCGGGCTCGTGAGTTCAGGCGCCGCCCGCGGCGCCAGGGTCACTCGTCGGCCTTGGTCCTGACGACCTTCTTGCCCCGGTAATACCCACTCGGACTGATATGGTGGCGCAGATGCACCTCTCCGCTCACCGGCTCCACGGCCAACGGCGGATTGCCGAGAAAGTCGTGCGCGCGATGCATGCCGCGCTTCGACGGCGACTTCTTGTTCTGCTGAACTGCCATCATGCTCTCCTGTTGGTCACTTCACTGTCGGCGGGTGCCGCGCAGGCGCCTTCCGGGTGCCTGGGCGCGAACGGCAGTGCCAGCACCAGCTCATCTTCGACCAGCGCGAGCGGATCGATCGGGGCCCCCGCCAGCACGACCTCGGAACCGCTTTCGGCATCGAGCGCCGCCAATTCGTCCTCGCTGCGCGCGAGGAGCAATTCGGTGTGCTGCTCGATCGGCCATTCGAAATCGGCGAGGCAGCGGTTGCAATTCAGCGTCACCGCACCGGAAAGCCCGACATCGAGCGCGGGCCTGCCCATTGCATCGGCCGTGCCGGTGATCCGCCAGTCGATGCGCGCCGGCCCGTCGGCAAGCACGTCCTCGACGCGAAGCAACCGGTGGGCATCGATGGTCCCCTCGACGACGCCGCGATCACGTGCAAGCCGGAACGCGTCGAGCCGAAAGTTCGATGCTCCCGGGCCGTCGGCCAAGCGCGAATCCATCGCGTGCGCACCCTGCGCCTGCGATCCCGGAAAATGACCGTGTCCCGGTAGCGCCGGCGAAAAACGTAAAATCATACCGTCAATTGACGGCTCTGTCAAAAAATGCCAGAAAAAACAAGGGTGAGCGAGGGGAGGCCCTTGGTTCTCGCCTCCGGATCCCGCTACCGGCGCGCCTTGCTCGAGCGCCTCGGCCATCCGTTCGAGGTCGCCGCAGCCGATATCGACGAGACCCCGCTGGCCGGCGAGACCCCCGCCGTCACCGCCTGCCGGCTGGCCATAGCAAAAGCGCGGACGGTCGCGGCACGGCGCGCCGATGCGCTGATCATCGGCTCCGACCAGGTCGCGGACGCCGACGGCGTGGCGCTGAGCAAGCCGGGGACCCACGAGGCGGCGGTGGCGCAACTCACGCTGCTCTCCGGCCGCAGAATCGTCTTCCACACGGCAGTGGCCCTGGTCGACGCCGCGAGCAAGCGCTGCCAGCTGCGCCAGGTCGACGTGGCGAGCACGTTCCGCCGACTGACGCCCCAGGCGATCGATGGCTACCTGCGCCGCGAGCAGCCCTACGATTGCGCCGGTGCGGTCAAGTCCGAGGCGCTGGGCATCGCGCTGTTCGAGCGCATCGAAAGCGACGATCCCACTGCCCTGATCGGCCTGCCGCTCATCGCGCTGGTCGACATGCTGGCGATCGAGGGCATCGACGTGCTCGCCGGAAAGGGTACCTGCTGAGCGATGAGCGGCGTCCTCTACCTGGTACCGAACCTGCTCGGCGCCGTCGCGCCATCGGCGGTCCTGCCGCAACGCACGATCGACGTTGCGCGCGGCCTTGCGCGCTGGGTGGTCGAAACACCGAAGGCCGCCCGCGCGTTCCTCAATTCGCTCGGCATGCCGGTACCGCTCGCCGAGATCGACATCGCCCCGCTGCCCCGCGCGGCCGGCGCGGCCGAGATCTCCCCCATCATCGCGGCCCTGCGCAACGGCGAGGACGTCGGGCTGGTGTCGGATGCCGGATGTCCCGGCGTCGCAGATCCGGGCTCGGCGGTGGTTGCCGCCGCGCATGCCGCCGGGGTGAAGGTCGTGCCGCTGGTGGGCCCGTCGGCAATCCTGCTCGCGCTGATGGCCGCGGGGCTCGACGGCCAGCACTTCTGCTTCCATGGCTACCTGCCGGTGAAGCCCGAGGCGCGGACCGGGGCGCTGCGCGCGCTGGAAGCGCAGTCGCGGGCAGGGGCGCGGACGGAGACGGAGATCTTCATCGAGACGCCCTATCGCAATGCCGCGATGCTGGGCGCGCTCGCAGGTGCGCTGAAACCGTCGACGATCGTCTGCATCGCGGCCGACCTGACCCTTCCAACCGAGGTGATCGAGCGCGCGAGCGCCCGCGAATGGGGGAAGCGCGACGCCACCCGCTTCGACCGCCGTCCGGCGATCTTCCTGCTTCAGGCGGCCGACTCCTCGTCCGGGCAGCTCTTGATGTAGCTCCGCAGCATGCGGTTCTCGAAGCTCTGGTCCTCGTAGACCGCCTTCGCGACGTCGTGGAACGACACGACGCCCAGCAGCATCGTCCCATCCATGACCGGCACGTAGCGCGCGTGCCGATCGAGCATGTCGCGGCGCAGGTCCATGACGTCGAGACCCGGGTGCGCCGTCAGCGGATCCCGCTGGTAGATATCGCCGATCGCGAGATCGCCCAGCGTCCCGCCGTGCTCGGCGAGTGCTTTCAGGACCTCGGCGAAGGTCAGCATGCCGGCCATCCGCCCGCGATCCATGACGACCAGCGAGCCGATGTCGTGCTGCGCCATCACCTGCACCGCCTCGAGCACTGGCCGCCCGGGCGGCGTCGTGAACAGAGCGTTGCCCTTGATTCGCAGGATTTCGCTTACGAGCATGTCGCCTCCTCCCGGTCGGACTGCGCGCAAGCCCAGATTACCCACACGCCAGCCATAGCGCAATCGCCACCGCCGTCAGGGGGACAGCGGCCGTCGCTCGCGCAGCGCCTGCGCGAGCGTTCCGGCGTCGACGTACTCGAGTTCGCTGCCGATCGGAACGCCCCGTGCGAGGCGAGTGACCTTCAGGTTGCGCGCGGACAGCAGCTCGCCCAGGTAATGCGCAGTCGCCTCACCCTCGTTGGTGAAATTGGTCGCCAGGATCACCTCGCGCACGACACCGTCCGACGCGCGCTCGAGCAGGCGCTCGAGACGGATCTCCTTCGGACCGATGCCATCGAGCGGCGAAAGCCTGCCCATCAGCACGAAATAGAGTCCCGAATACGAGTGCGTCTGCTCGACCATCAGCAGGTCGGCCGGCGTCTCGACGACGCAGAGCTGGGTCGGATCGCGCCGGGCCGACTGGCACAGCGCGCACAGCCGCCCTTCGGTGAACGTGTTGCAGCGCTCGCAGTGCAGAACCGAGCGTGTCGCGTCGATCAGCGCGCGCGCGAGGCGCTGTGCGCCGTCGCGGTCGTGCTGCAGCAGGTGCAGCGCCATGCGCTGTGCGGCTTTCGGACCGACGCCCGGCAGGCAACGCAGTGCGCCGGCGAGCTCGTCGAGGCTGGACAGCGGCTCGCGCGGCAGGGCTCCGCGGGCAGCGGCGTCGCGCGCGTTCATCGCCGCATCAGAACGGCAGCTTGAAGCCGGGCGGCATCGGCAGGCCGGCGGTCAGGCCGCCCATCTTCTCCTGCGTCATCGCCTCCGCGCGCCGCACGGCGTCGTTGAATGCGGCGGCGATGAGGTCCTCGAGCATGTCGCGGTCCTCGCCCATCAGCGACGGGTCGATCGACACCTTCTTGACGTCGTGGCGGCAGGTCATCAGGACCTTGACGAGCCCCGCCCCGGCCTGGCCCTCGACCTCGGTGCGCGCGAGCTCCTCCTGCGCGCGCTTCATGTTCTCCTGCATCTGCTGCGCCTGCTTCATCAGCCCGGCGAGCTGGTTCTTCATCATGGTCGTTCCTGTTTGCTGGAGGGTGGATTCGACGGACCGCGCGATACCCGTTCGATCGTCTCGGTCTTCACCGTCGCGTCGAAGCGCGCCACGAGATCGCGCACGAAGGGTTCGCTGCGAAATGCCGCCTCGCCCTCTGCCCGCGCCTCCTCGCGCTCGCGGCGCTCGCGTGCGGCGAGCGAGCCGTCGCTCGCTTCGCCGATCTCGAACGCCAGCAGCAGCTTGCGTCCGGTCGCCGCCTCGAGCGCGCCCTTGAGCTTGTCCGCGTAGGCCTTGTCGGCGAGGTGCTTGTGGGTGGCAGGGATGGCGAGCGAAAGTGCGTTGCCGCGGATCGACTTCAGCTCCGACTGGGCGGCGAGCTGCGCGCCCATGCCCGTGAGCTTGAGACCGGCGACGAATTCGGGCCAGCGCGCCGCCGATTCGGGCAAGGCCGCAGTCGCGGCAGGAGGTTGTGCAACGGGGGCCTGTGTGACCGGAGCCTGTGGAACGGGGGCCTTTGCAACTGGGGCCTGTGTGACGGGAGCCTGCGCAATTGGGGCCCGCGCGACTGCGGGCTGTGCAGCGGGTGTCCGCGCGGCAGGCGTCTGCGCGGCGGACTCGGCCGGGCGCGCGACCGCAACCGGCGATCGGGCCGGCGGCTTGCGCGCAGGCGCCGCATCCGGCGCAGCCGCCACTGGAGCGCCCGCCGGCTCGAACGCCAGCAACCGCAGCAGCGTCATCGAGAAGCCGGTCGCCTCGTCGGGTGCGAGCGCGAGGTCGGCGCGGCCCTGCGCGCAGATCTGGTAGGCAAGCTGAACATCTTCGGCCGACATCCGCGCCGCATAGGCGGCGATGCGCTCGGCGTCGTCCCCAGCCGTAGCCTCCGGAACGGCCTGGCCGACGGCGATCCGGTGAAACAACGCCGCCAGCTCATCCAGCGCCGACGAGAACGCCTGCCCGCTCTCAGCGAGCGCGTCGACTTGTGCGAGCAGAGTCGCGCCGTCGCCGGCGAGCAGTGCGTCGGCGATCCGGTAGACATATCCACGATCGACCACGCCGAGCATCGCCCGCACCTCGGCTTCGCGGACTTCGCCGCTGCCGTAGGAGATCGCCTGGTCGAGCAGCGACAGCGCGTCACGCAGCGACCCCTGGGCCGCGGCGGCGATCTGGGCCAGCGCCGCTGCATCGAAAGCGACGGCTTCGGCCCCGAGGATGAAGGCGAGGCGATCCGCGATCGTCGCCCGCGGCAGGGGCTTCAGGTTGAACTGCAGGCAGCGCGACAGCACGGTGACCGGAATCTTCTGCGGATCGGTCGTGGCGAGGACGAACTTGACGTGCTCGGGTGGCTCCTCGAGCGTCTTCAGCATCGAATTGAACGCGCCCTTGGAAAGCATGTGGACTTCGTCGATGAGGTAGACCTTGTAGCGGCCGACCGTCGGCGCATAGCGCGCGTTGTCGAGGATCTCGCGCATGTTGTCGACGCCGGTGTTGGAGGCCGCGTCGAGCTCGAGCAGATCGACGAAGCGGCCGGCATCGATGTCACGGCAGGTGCCGCAGACGCCGCAGGGCGAAGCGGTGACGCCGGTTTCGCAGTTGAGGCTCTTGGCGAGGATGCGCGCCAGCGTCGTCTTGCCGACGCCGCGCGTGCCGGTCAGCAGGTATGCATGGTGCAGGCGGCCCCGCGTCAGCGCGTTGGACAGCGCCGTGACGACGTGCTCCTGTCCGACGAGCTCGCCGAACGTCCGGGGTCGCCATTTTCGCGCCAGGACCTGATAACTCATCGGCTACAAGCTCAGGTTCGACAAGCTCAGGTTCGTCCGGAGCGAAATGAGGGGTGGCGAGCCGTTCCCCCGGCACTTGCAGAGAATCGCTGTGGCTGCTTCCTTCCGGACCTGACCAGATTCACGACCATGCAATGCGGGGCGACCCGCCGTTGATCGGGCGCCATTGGCGCGAGAGCGCATTATAGCCTCGATTGCCCCCTCGACCCCGCCCGGTGGCACGAAATCGGTGAAATGGGGTATAATGCTGCGTCGCACAAACGGCGCGATGGCGCGCCTGCGACCCACGAATTCGGAGCATACGCGCAGCCCACGGCAAGGCTGCGCTCAATGTACGGCGGCATAAAGATCGCCGCAAACCATCAGGGACGTGTCCGGCAACGGATGCGTTGAAGGTGTCATGCGCGATCGATCATCTGTCCATCGCCCGCAGTTTCTGCGCCTTGCGGGCGCCATCGCCATCGCGGCCGGCGCGTCGATGCTGTCGGGTTGCGAGCAGCCGCCTGCCGCTCCGGCGCAGCAGGCGAGCCTCAGCGTCGTCGTACGCCCCGGACCCACGACCTGGTTCGCGGGTCCGGACGGCCATGCCAGCGGTCTCGACCACGATCTGCTCACCCGATTCGCCCGCGAGCGCGGCCTCGTGCTCAAGGTGGCGTTCGCGGAGGACGGCGAATCCGTCCTTGACAGCGTTGCCAACGGCGAGGCCCAGATCGGCGCCGGCGGACTGTTCGGGCGCGACGCCGCCAAGGCACGCACGCCGGCAAGGGGCGCCCAGGCGAGCGCCGCGCACGCAGATGCAG
Source organism: uncultured beta proteobacterium (assembly GCA_963734515.1). Lineage (GTDB taxonomy): Bacteria > Pseudomonadota > Gammaproteobacteria > Burkholderiales > Casimicrobiaceae > VBCG01. Next base: position 269,287 of record CAVTHP010000010.1, read on the forward strand.
CGCACGCAGCTGCAAATGGCGCACCGGCGCAGCCAACCGCAGTACGCTGGACCTCGGGCTACGACGCCACCGAGCCGGTCCTGATCTACAACGTCGACGGCTACAAGCCGAAGCGCTGGGACGATCTGAAGAACGCGACGGTTGCCTATCCGGCGCATACCGGCCTCGATCCCCTCCTCGCCGCCCCACGACTGGCACATCCCGGCATACGCTTCGAGGCGGTCGACGTCGTGTCGTCCGACGCGCTGATCGCCCGGGTTTCCGAAGGCGCGACCGATTACGCGATCGTGCCCTCGCGCGACGCGTCGGCGGCGCGCAACATCCACCTCGATTTCGACGTCGCGTTCCCGGCCGGCGCGCGCGGCGATTTCGCGTGGGCCGTGGCGCCCGGGGAGAAATCGCTGCGCGACGCGCTCGACGCCTTCATCGCGCGCCTTCGTGGCGACGGCACGCTTGCGCGGCTTGCCGACCGCTACACGGCGGCGCCGGACGAGGTCGAACGCGTCGATGCCGGCGTGTTCCAGGACCGCATCCGCCAGTTGCTCCCGCTATGGCGCAGGACGTTCGTCGAAGCACAGGCCCGGAGCGGGGTCGAATGGCGCCTGCTCGCGGCGGTCGCCTACCAGGAATCGCAATGGGATCCGCAGGCGACCAGCGAAACCGGCGTGCGCGGGTTCATGCAGCTGACCGCCGACACCGCACGCGACCTCGGCGTGGCCGACCGCCTCGATCCCAGGTCGTCGGCGATCGGCGCGGCGCGCTACATCGCCGACCTGAAGAGCAAGCTGCCGGCCCGCATTGCCGAGCCCGATCGCACCTGGTTCGCCTTGGCCGCCTTCAACATTGGCATCGGGCACCTCGAGGATGCCCGCATCCTCGCGCAGCGCAACAAGCTCAATCCCGACCTGTGGAGCGATGTCCGCAAGATGCTGCCGCTGCTCGCCGATCCGAAGTACTACCTGGCCGCGAAGAACGGCTATGCGCGCGGCGGCATGCCGGTGGCTTTCGTCGGACGCGTCCGCGGCTACTACGACATTCTGCTGCGCACCCAGTCGGCACAACCGCCGCTGCTGCAGGCGAGCCTTGCCCTGCACTGACGCGACGCGCCACCGTCCGGCCGCGTTCCTGTACGGCCTCCTGCTCTTCGCGTCGGCCTGCGCGCTCGCCAATGCGCAGGACAGCGTCTACATCGAGCAGCTCACGACCACCGAAGTGCAGGCGGCGCTCGCCGCCGGCAAGACGACGGTCATCGTTCCGATCGGGGGCACCGAGCAGAGCGGCCCGCACATGGTCCTCGGCAAGCACGACGTCCGCGTCGGCATCCTCGCCGGCAGGATCGCCACGGCGCTCGGCAATGCGCTGGTGGCGCCGGTCATCGCCTATGTCCCCGAGGGCAACGTCGATCCGCCGTCGTCGCACATGCGTTTCGCCGGCACGATCAGCATCCCGGTCGACGTGTTCGAGCGCACGCTGGAAGCGGCGGCGCGAAGCTTCGCCGTGCACGGGTTTCGCGACATCGTGTTCATCGGCGACCATGGCGGCTACCAGCGCAGCGAGGTCGCCGTCGCCGGCCGGCTGAACCGCGAGTGGGCGCACCGGCCCGCGCGGGCGCACGCGATCCTCGAGTATTACCGGGTCACCGAAACCGACTACGTACGCGCGCTCGAGGCGCGCGGATTGAGCAAGGCCGAGATCGGCACCCACGGCGGCGTCGCCGACACGTCGCTTTCGCTGGCGCTGGACCCGAAGCTGGTGCGGATGGACGTGCTGCGCGCGGGCAAGGACCTCGACGCCGCGCATGGTGTCTACGGCGACCCACGGCGCTCGAGCGCCGAACTCGGACAGCTCGGGGTCGACGCGATCGTGTCGCGCACGGTCGCCGCGATCCGGCAGGCGGTCGCGCGACGCTGACGATAGCCGGCGGCTGCCGGCCCGTTACAATCTGCTCCCTGCCGGGGCCGTGCGAGCCCCGGTGCCACCTCAGGATCGCAACGTGAAACGACTCCCCCTGCTCGCCGCGCTCGCCCTCGCGCTGCCGTTCTGCACGAGCCTGGTCGCGCCGGCGGCCGCCCAGGCGACCCCGGTAACGGCGGCTCCGGCCGCTGCAGCGCAACCGCGAACCATCGAGACGATCCCGGGCATGCCGCCGGTGGTCGATCCGTCGAACCTGTACAGCCAGGCGGGTGCCGGAGATCTCGCAGACGCGGTCAAGGACGCACTGCCGCGCATCTACGTTCCGAACGTCCGCTCCGACGACGTGTACGTGATCGACCCGGCGACGCAGAAGGTCGTCGACCGCTTCCAGGTCGGGCGCAGTCCGCAGCATGTCGTGCCATCCTGGGACCTGTCGACGCTGTGGGTCGCGAACAATGCGGAAGGCCGCAGCGACGGCAGCCTGACGCCGATCGATCCGAAGACCGGCAAGCCCGGCCCCGCCGTCCCGGTCGACGACCCCTACAACATGTATTTCACGCCCGACGGTCGCTCGGCGATCGTCGTGGCCGAGGCGCACAAGCGCCTCGATTTCCGCGATCCGAAGACCATGGCGCTGCAGTTCTCGCTCGCCGTTCCCGGCTGCGGCGGCATCAATCACGCCGATTTCTCGATCGACGGCCGCTACGCGATCTTCACCTGCGAGTTTTCCAAGGGCCTGGTCAAGATCGACATGGTCACGCACAAGGTCGTCGGCTACCTCCACCCGCAGCGGGCCGGCATGCCGCAGGACATCCGCGTGAGCCCCGACGGCAAGGTGTTCTACGTTGCCGACATGATGGCCGACGGCGTGTTCGTCATCGACGGCGATGCATTCACGGAGATCGGGTTCATCCACACCGGCATCGGCACCCACGGTCTCTACCCGAGCCGCGACGGGCGCAAGCTGTACGTCAGCAACCGCGGCTCGAACAGGATCCACGGCCCGCCGCACGGCCCGGGGAGCGTCTCGGTCATCGACTTCGCGACGCGCAAGGTCGAGGTCACCTGGCCGATTCCCGGCGGCGGCAGCCCCGACATGGGCAACGTCAGCGCGGACGGCAGGCACCTGTGGCTCGCGGGACGCTTCGACGACGTCGTCTACGACATCGACACCACGACCGGCGCCGTGGTGAAGATTCCGGTCGGGATGGAGCCGCACGGTCTCGCGGTCTGGCCGCAGCCGGGGCGCTATTCGCTTGGGCACACCGGGAACATGCGCTAGGCCCGCGGCCAGGACGCCGCCCTTGGCGGCGGGCTGCGACGCAACCGTCGCCGGCGGCATGCCGGCGTCAGCGGCGGGCGACGATCTCCAGTCCGCCCATGTACGGACGCAGCGCCGCCGGCACCTCGATCGAGCCGTCGGCGCGCTGGTAATTCTCCATGACCGCAACCAGCGTCCTGCCCACCGCCAGGCCCGAGCCGTTGAGCGTGTGCACCAGCTCGGGCTTGCCCTGGGCGTTGCGGTAGCGCGCCTGCATCCGACGCGCCTGGAAGGCTTCGCAGTTCGAGCATGACGAGATCTCGCGGTAGGCCTGCTGCCCGGGCAGCCAGACCTCGAGGTCGTAGGTCTTGGCCGCGGCGAAACCGATGTCGCCCGTGCACAGCGCGACGACGCGATAGGGAAGCTCGAGCTTCTTCAGGATCGCCTCGGCATGGCCGGTCATCGCTTCCAGCGCCGCGTACGAATCCTCCGGACGCACGACCTGCACCATCTCGACCTTGTCGAATTGGTGCTGGCGGATCATGCCGCGCGTGTCCTTGCCATAGCTCCCCGCCTCGGAACGGAAACACGGCGTGTGCGCGGTCAGCCTGACCGGCAATGCATCGGCCGGAAGGATGCTGTCGCGCACCGAGTTGGTCAGCGTGATCTCCGAGGTCGAGATCAGGTACAGCGGCTCGTCGGCGTCATGGCCCTGCGCCGGTCCGCCTTTCCGGACCGCGAACATGTCGGCCTCGAACTTGGGCAGCTGCGTCGTGCCCACGAGCGTCTGCGCGTTGACGATGTAGGGCGTGTAGCACTCGGTGTAGCCATGGTCGCGCGTATGCGTGTCGAGCATCAGTTGCGCCAGCGCGCGGTGCATGCGCGCGAGCTCGCCGCGCAGGAACGTGAAGCGCGCACCCGAGAGCTTCGCGGCGGTCCCGAAATCGAGCATGCCGAGCGCCTCGCCGAGGTCGGTGTGGTCACGAACGGTGAAGTCGAACACCCGCGGCGTGCCGATCCGCCGGACCTCGACGTTGTCGTCGGCCGAACGCCCGACCGGCGTCGACGCATGCGTGACGTTCGGAAGCTCGAGCAGGAAGTCGCGGAGCTTCGCCTGGACGCTGTCGAGCTCGCGCTCGAGCTGCGTCAGTGCGTCGCCGTGACCCGCGACTTCGGCGAGGATCGGCGCCGGGTCCTGGCCGCTGCCCTTGGCGATGCCGACCTGCTTCGAGAGGGCGTTGCGCTTCGACTGCAGGTCCTGCGTCCGGGTCTGGATGCTCTTGCGCTCGGCCTCGAGGGTCTCGAAGCGCGTGGTGTCCAGCGCGACGCCACGCCTTGCGAGCGCCGCCGCGACGCCGGGGAGATCGTTGCGGAATTGGTTGATGTCGAGCATCGCTCGATGTTATCAGATGGCCGCATCGTGCCCGCCCAAGGGCATCCTCGGTCGCGTCCCGCCGGATCCTAGTCGTCCTCCGTCGCACCGCGCTTGCCGCCCGCCGCGTCATCGCGCCCGCGCAATCCCTGCAGCCGCTCGCGGATCTTCGCTTCCAGGCCCCGCTCGGTCGGCTCGTAGAACGTCACGTCGGGCATGTCGTCGGGCAGGTAGCGCTCGCCCGCGGCGTACGCATCGGCCTCGTCGTGCGCGTAGCGATAGCCCTTGCCGTAGCCCAGGCCTCGCATCAATCCGGTCGGGGCGTTGCGCAACCGCAGCGGCACCGGGCGCGACCCGTCCTCGGCGACGAACGCCCGCGCCGCGCCATAGGCGGTGTAGACGGCGTTGCTCTTGGTCGTGCAAGCGAGATAGAGCACGCATTGCGCAAGTGCCAGCTCGCCCTCGGGCGAGCCGAGGCGCTCGTAGGTCGCCACCGCATCGAGGGCCAGGGTCAGCGCCCGCGGATCGGCGAGCCCCACGTCTTCGCTCGCCATGCGGACGAGCCGCCGTCCGACGTAGAGCGGGTCGGCGCCCCCGTCGAGCATCCGGCACATCCAATACAGCGAGGCGTCGGGATCGGAGCCGCGCACGGCCTTGTGCAGCGCGGAGATCTGGTCGTAGAAAGCCTCCCCGCCCTTGTCGAAGCGCCGCAGGCTGCGCGCGATCGTCGCCTCGACGAACGCGACGTCGAGCGCGCTCCGCTTCGCCTCGCTCGCCGCCGTCGCGAGCTGCTCGAGCAGGTTCAGCAGGCGGCGCGCGTCGCCGTCGGCGTAGCCGATCAGCGCATCCCGCGCTCCCGGGTCGATCGCGACCTGCGGCATCGCCTCCACCCTGGCGCGATCGAACAGCGTGCCGAGTTCGTCGGGCGACAGTGGCTTCAGCACGTACACGGCGGCACGCGACAGCAGCGCGCTGTTGACCTCGAACGAGGGATTCTCGGTCGTCGCGCCGATGAACGTGAGCAGCCCACGCTCGACGAACGGCAGGAACGCGTCCTGCTGCGCCTTGTTGAAGCGGTGCACCTCGTCGACGAAGAGGATGGTCGCGCGTCCGGTCTGCGCGCGCACCGCCTCGGCCCGCGCAACCGCGTCGCGGATGTCCTTGACCCCGGACAGCACCGCCGACAGCGCGACGAACTCGGCGTCGAAAGCGTTCGCCATCAGGCGCGCGAGCGTCGTCTTGCCGACGCCCGGCGGGCCCCACAGGATCATCGAATGCGGCTTGCCCGAGGCGAACGCGACTGCCAGCGGCTTGCCCGGCGCGAGCAGGTGCTGCTGGCCGACGACGTCGGAGATGGTCTTGGGCCGCATGCGCTCGGCCAGCGGCACGAGCGCTCCGGCAATCACCTCGGATCCGAACAGGTCGCTGGTCATGTCCCGTGCGTCGTTGCGGCGGCCGCGCCCGCGACCGCCGGCGACCACGGCCAGCCGGCGGCTGTTGTCCCGCGTGGTTGCCTCGCGTAGTCTGCCACTTTTCGAAAGGCGCCCGCCGCTCGATGCGCCGGCGCCCCCCGCGTCCGAACCAGCACAGGAGCAATCGATGCCGCAGCCCGGACCCGAACGCAGGTTCTTTGCAGCGTCCGGATCACCCTACGTCTGGCGGGTCTGGCTCGCGCTCGAGCACAAGCGCCTGCCCTACACGCTGAAGATGATGTCGTTTTCCGACGGCGATTTGCGCACGCCCGAATTCGCCGCACTCAATCCGCGCCGCAAGGTTCCCGTGCTCGACGACGCAGGATTCGTCATGCATGAATCGGCGGCGATCGTCGAATACCTGGAGGACGCCTACCGCGACGCCGGCGAGCCGCTGTTCCCCGCCGATGTCCGCGCTCGCGCCATCGCGCGGCGCAAGCTGCGCGAGGCCGACGAGTACGTGGCGCACGCGATGGAGGACCTCGTCGACCGCGTGCTGTTCACGCCCGAGGCGAAATGGGACGCCGCGGCGATCGTCGAGGCGCGCGACCGCTTCGTTGCGGAGATGGACTGGTTCGAGCGCGAGCTCACCGGCGATTTCCTGGTCGGCGGGCCCGGCGCGGCGGATTTCACGCTCTACCCGATCGTCGCTCTCGCGCTGCGTACCGAGTCGCGAAAGAAGCCGGACCTCGCGATCGCCGCCGCGCTCGGACCGCGCATCGGCGCTTGGATGCGCCGCATCGAAGC
>CAVTHP010000011.1:0-42063 GCA_963734515.1 uncultured beta proteobacterium
AACGTTGCTGGCGAGAACGGCCCCGATCGACGGGCACCGACGGCAGCTCGCGGGCAAGCGCCGCCAGTCCGGGCGGATCGCTGCGCGTGTCGGCGACGCGCAGGTCGGCGCCGTGCTGCGCGAGGTGGCGCACCGTCGACACGCCGGTGATGCCCAGTCCGAGCACGATGGCGTGGCGTCCCTTGTAGTCGGGCGTCATGTCAGCGCAGCTTCAGCGACGAGAGACCGAAAAGGACGAGCAGCATGGTGATGATCCAGAACCGGACGACGACCTGGTTTTCCTTCCATCCCTTGAGCTCGTAGTGGTGATGCAGCGGCGCCATCCGGAACACGCGCTTGCCCGTCGTCTTGAACGAGACGACCTGGATCACGACCGACAGCGTCTCGACGACGAAGACGCCGCCCATGATGAACAGCACGATCTCCTGGCGGACGATGATGGCGATCGCTCCCAGCGCGGCGCCGAGCGCCAGCGCGCCGACGTCGCCCATGAACACATCCGCCGGATAGGCGTTGAACCACAGGAAACCCAGGCCCGCGCCCGCCATCGCGCCGCAGACGACGGCGAGCTCGCCGGCGCCGGGAATGTGCGGAAAGCCCAGGTACTTCGCGAAGATCGCGTTGCCGGTGACGTAGGCGAAGATGCCCATGGCGCCCGCGATCATCACCGTCGGCATGATTGCGAGGCCGTCCAGGCCGTCGGTCAGGTTGACCGCGTTGCTGCTGCCGACGATCACGCAGTACGACAAGGCGATGAAACCCCAGACGCCCAGCGGGTACGACACCGTCTTGAAGAACGGCACGATCAGGTCGGCCTTGGGCGACAGGCCGGCAGCGAAGCCGCTTTCGACCCAGGCGACGAACAGCTGCACGAGTCCCCGGTTGTCGGGTGCCGACACCGAGAACGCGAGGTAGACCGCGGCGACGAGGCCGATCACCGACTGCCAGCTGAACTTGGCGCGCGCCGACAGCCCCTTCGGATTGCGCTCGACGACCTTGCGCCAGTCGTCGACCCATCCGACCGCACCGAATCCCAGCGTGACCAGCAGCACGACCCAGATGAAGCGGTTGCCCAGATCGCCCCACAGCAAGCGTCGTGATCGCGATCGACACCAGGATCAGCGCTCCGCCCATCGTCGGCGTCCCCGCCTTGGCGAGGTGGGTCTGCGGGCCGTCGTCGCGCACCGCCTGGCCGATCTTCATCCGGGTCAGCCACGCGATCGTCCGCGGTCCGACGACGAACGAAATCACCAGCGCCGTCATCGTCGCCAGCACCGCGCGCAGCGAGATGTAGCCGAAGACGTTGAACGTCCGGATTTCGCGCGACAGCACCTCCGAGAGCCACAACAACATCAGTGGGCGCTCCCCGACGATGCGCCGGTCAGCGCGGCGACGACCTTCTCCATCCGCATGAACCGCGATCCCTTGACCAGCACGGTGATTCCCGCCCGCGCACCCGGCTGCGCAAGCGACTGCGCGCGATCGGCGACCGCAGCGGCGACCTCGCTCGCGACCGCCTCGGCGGACGCATGGTGCGTAGCACCCATCCCGAAGGCGCGCACCGCCTCCGCGGCGAGCGGTCCGCAGGCGAACATCCGCTCGATGCCGGCGATGCGTGCATAGCCGCCGATTTCCCGATGGAATTCGGGGCCTCGACCGCCGACCTCGCCCATGTCGCCCATCGCCAGCCAGCGCACACCGGGCCACGCGGCGAGCACGTCGATCGCCGCGCGCATCGAATCGGGGTTGGCGTTGTAGCTGTCGTCGATCACCGTCGACCCGTGGATTCCCGCGCTCGCGACCAGGCGGCCGGCAACCGGCCGGAACGCCTCGAGCCCCTGCGCGATCACCGGCAGCGAAAGCCCGGCGGCGAGTCCTGCCGCCACCGCCGCCAGCGCGTCGGCCGCCATGTGCCGCCCGGGAACGCGAAGCAGTACCCGCGCGCTGCCGGCGGCAGTCGCGATGTCGAGCAACGTGCCCTGGTCATTCGCGGCGCAGCCGGCGGTGACCGCGGCCGGGTGGTCGAGCGCGAAATCGACGACACCGGCGCCGACGCGCTTCGCCGCGTCGCGCCACACCTGCGCGTGAGGATCGTCGGCATTGACCACCGCGGTGCCCCCTGCGGGCAGCGCCTCCACGGCATCGGCGTGCTCGGCCGCGACTTCGTCGACCGAGCACAGGAACTCCTGGTGCTCACGCTGCGCGTTGGTGATCACGCAGATCGTCGGTTGCGCGATCGCCGCCAGCTCGAGAGTCTCGCCGCGATGGTTCATGCCGATCTCGAATACCGCGAGGCGGTGCCGCTCGCGCAGGCCCAGCACCGCGAGCGGCAGACCGATCGCGTTGTTGAAATTGCCCGGCGTCGCGGCGACGGCGTCGGCGCCGGCGCCTGCCCTGAACACCGACGCGATCATCTCCTTGGTCGTCGTCTTGCCGTTGCTGCCGACCACCACGGCGACCGGGATGTCGAAGCGGCTGCGCCAGTGCGCAGCGAGCGCGCCCAGCGCGGTCAGCGGCTCGTCGACGGCAATCAGGTTGCCAGCGAGAGTCGCAGCGCGGTCGCGCGCGACCAGCGCCGCGGCCGCGCCGCCGGCGAACGCCTGCGCGACGAAGTCGTGGCCGTCGAAGCGCTCGCCGCGCAGCGCAACGAACAGGTCCCCTGGGACGACGCTGCGCGTGTCGGTGGTCACGCGCGAGAACATGACCGCGTCGCCGACCAGGCGTCCCGACACCGCGCGAGCCGCAGCGGCCGTATCCATCATGCGGGGCTCCAGCGCGAGAGCGCGGCCTCGGCCGCGCCGCGATCCGAGAACGGCAGCCGCCGGCCCCCGACTTCCTGGTAATCCTCGTGTCCCTTGCCGGCGAGCACGACGACATCGCCGGCGCGCGCGGTGCCGATCGCCTCGTCGATCGCCGCTGCGCGATCGAGCACGACCGACCACGGTGCGCTCGATCCGGCGAGCCCGGGAACGATGTCGTCGACGATCAGTTGCGGATCCTCGCCGCGCGGATTGTCGCTGGTGACGACGATGCGATCGGCGAGCCTTCCCGCCACCTCGCCCATCTGCGGCCGCTTGCCGCGATCGCGCTCGCCGCCGCAGCCGAAGACGCAGACGAGCCGCCCCCGGTCGACCGACGGGCGCAGCGCAGCCAGCACCTTCTCCAGCGCGTCGGGCGAGTGGGCGTAATCGACGACCACCGTCGGCAGCGCGCCGCCGCCGAGGCGTTCCATGCGGCCGGGAGGCGGCGTGACATCGGCGAGCGCCGCGAGCGCGTCGGGCAGCGCAATGCCGCTGTCGAGCAGCACGCCCAGCACCCCCAGCAGGTTCTGCACGTTGAACGCGCCGGCAAGGCGCGTCTCGAGCCGTCCGCTGCCGCCGGGCGTCCTGACGTCGATCGCCATGCCGGTCGCCGTCGTCGCGACCGAAGTGGCGACGATGTCCGCATCCGGGGCGCCGTAGGCGACCACGCGCTGGCCGCGCGCGCGGAGCTTCGTGATCAGCTCGCGGCCGAAAGCGTCGCTTGCATTGACCACCGATGCCTGCAGGCCCGGCAAGTCGAAGAGCCTCGCCTTCGCCGCTCCGTAGGCGGCCATCGTGCCGTGATAGTCGAGGTGGTCGCGCGTCAGGTTGGTGAACAGCGCGACATCGAACGCGATGCCGTTGACCCGCCCCTGGTCGAGGCCGTGCGACGAGACCTCCATCGCGACGGCAGCCGCGCCCTCGTCGCGCCATTGCGCGAACCATTCTTGAAGCAGGCAGACGTCGGGGGTCGTGTTGCGCGAGCTTTCGAGCGCACCGATGAACCCGGCGCCGAGCGTGCCGACGAAAGCGCTGCGCCTGCCGCAGTGCGCGAGCGCCTGCGCGGTCCAGTGCGCGCAGGAGGTCTTGCCGTTGGTGCCGGTGACGCCGACCATCCACAGCGTCCGCGACGGATGCCCGTAGACGGCCGACGCGATCGAGCCCAGCCGCTGCTTCAGCCCGTCGACGCCGAGCTGCGGCACCTGCCAGCGTGCGTCCCACGCGAAGTCCCGCGTCTCCCACAGCACTGCCGCTGCGCCGCGCGCTACCGCATCGCCGATGTACGCACGGCCGTCGCGCTGCGCACCCGGATAGGCCGCGAAGGCGACGCCGTGCTCGACTGCACGGCTGTCGGCGGTGATTCGCGCAGGCCGCGTCGGCAGGCGCGCGAGCAGCGTGTCGGCCGCGTCGTCGTATGCAGCGGAGCACGCTCAACGCACCTCCCCCGCCCGGAAGACCGTCGCCGGGCGCATCACGATTCTTCCTTCACGCCGCCGGCCTTGGCGGGGAGCAGGACGTTGTCGACCGGCGCGTCGGTGGGGACGTTCAGCATCCGCAGCGCAGCGCCGACGACGTTCGAGAACACCGGCCCGGCGACGCTGCCGCCGTAGTAATCGCCGGTCGACGGCTGGTCGATCATCACCGCAACGATCAGGCGCGGATTCGACATCGGCGCGATGCCGACGAAATCCGCGACGTATTTCCGCTCGTAGGCGCCATCGGCGACCTTGCGGGCGGTTCCGGTCTTGCCGCCGACGCGGTAGCCGGGAACCTGCGCCTCGGGCGCGGTCCCGCCGGGCTGGACCACCAGCTCCAGCATGTGCCGGATCTTGCGCGCGGTGTCCGGCGAGATGACCGGGACGCCGGCCACCGGGCCGTCGGTCTTCAGCAATTCGACGGGCTTCAGCTCGCCGTTGTCGGCGAAGATCGTGTAGCCCCGTGCGAGCTGCACCAAGGTCACCGACAGGCCGTGGCCGTAGGCCATCGTCGCCTGCTCGATCGGCCGCCAGGTGTTCGGGGGGCGCAGGCGTCCACCGGCTTCCCCGGGAAATCCGGTCTGCGGTGGCGTGCCGAAACCCGACTCGGAGAACATGTTCCACATCGTCTTCGCGGGCAGCGACAGCGCGATCTTGGCCGCGCCGACGTTCGACGATTTCTGGATCACCTGCGCGACGGTCAGCGGCCCCGCGCGGTGCGCGTCGTGGATGGTGTTCGGCCCGATGGTCATCTGTCCCGCTTCGGTATGGATGATCGTGTCGGGCGTGATCTTGTGCGCTTCCAGCGCGGCGGCGATGGTGAACGGCTTCATCACCGAGCCGGGCTCGAAGGTGTCGGTCAATGCGCGGTTGCGCATCGTGTTGCGCGCGACCTTGTCGCGGCTGTTCGGGTTGTAGGTCGGCAGGTTGGCGAGCGCCAGGATCTCGCCGGTCCGGGCGTCGAGGACCACGATGCTTCCGGCCCTCGCCTTGTTGCGATCGACGGCCGCCTTGAGCTCGCGGAACGCGAGGTACTGAATGCGCGAGTCGATCGACAGCGCGAGTTCGCGGCCGGCCTGTGGCGCACGTATCGCGGCGACGTCCTCGACGGCTTCACCGCGGCGATCGATGATCACCCGGCGCGATCCCGGCATGCCACCCAGCCAGGCCTGCTGCGAAAGCTCGATTCCTTCCTGGCCGCGATCGCGATCGCCGGTGAATCCGATGATCTGCGCCGTCACATCGCCGGCCGGGTAGTACCGCCGGTACTCGTTCTGCTCGTTCAATCCCTTGATCCCGATCGCCATCGCCCGCTGCGCGGTCTCCGGCGACAGGCGTCTCGCCACGTAGGTGAACTCATCGGCGCCATGCAGCCGCACTGCGAGGGCCCGCTGCGAGGTCTCGAGCACGTGCGCCAGCCGCTTCAGCTGGTCGGTCGTCGCGTCGACCTTGTCGGGGAAGACCCACAGCGATTTGACCGGCGTCGAAACCGCGAGTGCGGCGCCGTTGCGGTCGACGATGCGGCCGCGATGCGCGGGCAGCTCGAGTTCGCGCGAGAAGCGCGCGGCGCCCTGCCCTTGCAGGAAGCCGTTCTCCAGCCACTGCAGGTCCAGCGAGCGCAGCAGCAGGACGACGAACAGCGCGGCGAGCCCGCCGAACACCGCAAGCGCGCGCGACGGCGGCAGCGCGACCGCCGGCGCCTTGCGCCGTCCAAGCGAGCGTCCCAATGCGGCGGAGTTCAACGCGATTTCTCCATCGGGACGTCGACGATCTCGATGCGCGACGGGGACGGCAGCAGCATGTGCAACTGCTCGCGCGCGATCTTCTCGACGCGCGCCGGCGTTCCCCATGTCGATTCCTCGAGCGACAGCTGCCCGTACTCGACGTCGTACTGGTGCGCGCGCGCCTGCTCGCGCTCGAGCTCGACGAACAGCCGCCGCGCCTCGTGTCGCGACGTCACCAGCGACAGCGCGCAGACGACCAGCACGCCCAGCAGCACGAGGCTCACGCGCGTCATTGCAGTCCGGCGTCGAAGCCGCGCGGCCAGTCGGCCGGAAGCGCCGCCTGCGTGCGCTCCGCCACCCGCAGCACGGCGCTGCGCGAACGCGGGTTGGCGGCGACCTCGGTGTCGGAGGGCTTGATGGCGCGGCCGATCGCGACCAGGGGCGCCGGCGGCAGCGCGCGCTCGCGGATCGGCATCCGCGCGAGGCGCGGGTCGCCGCCGAAAGGCCGCGACGCCCAGGCGATGAAGCGCTTGACGATCCGGTCCTCGAGCGAATGGAAGCTGATCACCGCCAGGCGCCCGCCGCGCCCGAGCAGCGTCACCACCGCGGGCAGCGTCGTCGCCAATTCCTCCAGCTCGCTATTCACCGCGATCCTCAGGGCCTGGAAGGTCCGCGCTGCCGGATCCTGACGCCAATCACCCCGCGTGCGCGCGCCGATGGCTTGCGCGACGACGTCAGCGAGCTGCCGCGTCGAGACGATCGGCCCGACCTCGCGAGCCTTCGCAATTGCTCTTGCAACCGATTGAGCAAACCGTTCCTCACCATAGTTGCGAATGACCTCCGTCAGTTCGTCGATCGAAGCGCGGGCGACGAATTCGGCGGCGGATTCCCCGCGCGTCGGATCCATCCGCATGTCGAGCGGGCCGTCGAAACGAAAGGTGAAGCCGCGCACCGGGTCCTCGAGCTGCGGCGACGAGACACCGAGGTCGAGCAGCACGCCATCCACGCGTTCGATCGCGAGCGCAGCGAGCACCTGCGGCAACTCGGAGAAACGCGCGCGACGGAACGTGAAGCGCGGATCGGCGATCGCGCCGGCTGCGGTCTCGGCCTGCGGATCGCGATCGATCGCGACCAGCCGCCCGCCTCGGGACAGCGCAGCGAGGATCGCGCGCGAATGGCCGCCGCGCCCGAAGGTGCCGTCGACATAGACGCCGTCGCCGCGCGGGGCGAGCGCCGCGACGGTCTCCGCGAGGAGGACGGGGACATGGCTCGTAACTTGGCCCGCATGAGGCATCGACGCATCGCGCGATCAGAGGCTGAAGCCCGAGAGTTCGGGCGGCAATCCGCCGGGAAACGCGATCGTCTGCGCGGTCTGCGCCTGCCACTTCGACGCGTCCCACAACTCGAGCTTCTGTCCCTGGCCGACGAGCACGACGTGCTTGTCGAGCCCGGCATAGCGCCGCAGCGCCGGCGGCACGAGGATCCGTCCTGCCGCGTCGAGCTCGACATCGTCCGCGTGGCCGACGATCAGGCGCTGCAGGCCCCGGATCTTGTCGTTGAACGACGAGAGCGACATCAGCTGCGCCTGGATCGGCTCCCAGGTCGCGAGCGGATAGATCAGCAGGCAGCCGCCCGGGTCGGCGGTGATGACGAGTCGGCCCGCGCTGTCGGCAACCAGCCCGTCGCGATTGCGCGCGGGGACGGCGAGACGGCCCTTGGCGTCGAGGACCAACTCGGCGACGCCGCGGAAGACCGGACGATTCACCGGAATGGCCGCCGGCCCGCCGCCCGCGCCGGACTCGCCGGCGTCCTTGTCCTCGTTTTGAACCACGTGCGACCGCTCCTCCGCCCCGGATGTAAGTGAGCGCTCATGGACTGGATCGCCCTCGACTTCGAAGCGCCCCCATTGCCCCACTTCCACCCACTTTTTACCACTTGCGGCGACTATATCTGCAAGCTCTGCAGGCGGTCAATGTATTTCTGATTGAAGAACAACGACTTACGCGCAAAATGCAACAGATAGATTTCGTCGTTAAAAGATGGACTTAGCGAGTTTTTTGAATGTGCTTTCCCACCATCGGCATCAAATCGTACGATCGTTCTATGAAAATTCGCGAAAATGGGGTCAGAGCCATTTTTTTGGGAAATGGGGTCAGAGCCATTTTTTGGTCCGATCCGGCCAAAAAATGGCTCTGACCCCATTTCCCAAAAAAATGGCTCTGACCCCATTTTCGGGGACTGTTGTTTTCGCGCACACGATGACGATGGCATAAAGCCCGGCATTCTTGGTCGCGACGATCGGCGGGCGGTAAACTCGACGTCGAAATCGTCATTCGGGCGACGCCCGACGACGGGGAACTCGAGCCGGGCACGGCTCCACAAACCGCGATGGAGGTTCGATGCAGCGCGTCACTGGCATCATGTTGGTTGCTTCGATGGTTGCGGCAACGCTCGCAGGCTGTGCGCTGCGCGACCCTCGCGACGACTACAGCTATTCGCGGGCCGACGGCCTGTGGGGCAGCGGCAACGAGCTGATCGATTGGAATTTCCCGACTTCGCGCAACCAGGGGCCCATCGAGGTGCCCAGACGCTTGCATCCCGAGCGCACCGCCATCGGCGTGACCTGGGCGACGTACAACCCATGGCCGCGATCCGGCCCCGCGACGGCGCAGGGCGATTCGCAGGCGCCGACGGCGGATGGCGATGACGCTGCCACCGGCGCGATCGCCCCGAGCGCGGCACCGGCTCCGGCGAGCATGGGCACTGCTCCTGCTGGCGACGGCGACGGGCGTCACTAGCGCAGCAACTCCGACCGCGGGCGGTGACGCCCGGCTTTCAGACCGCGACGCCGCAGGATCCGCGGCGCGCCCCAGCGCATCGCCAGCGGCGCCCGCAGCGCCGACGGCCAGCGCGCCCGCGCAGTCCGCTTCGTCGTCGCTTTCCTACCGCGTCGTCATCGACGCTCCGCCGGACATCCGTGACACGATTGCCGCAAGCGTCGATCTGATCCGCTGGCAGTCGTACGCGGACATGACCGCGGATCTGTTCACCGAGCTCTCGCGCGAAGCGATAGGCCAGGCAAAGGAAGCCGCCGCCACCGAAGGCTACTTCGCAGCCGATGCGAACGTCACCGTCGATCGGTCCACCGATCCTGCGACCGTCACGCTGCACGTCACGCCTGGGCCGCTCGCCCGCGTGTCGCAGCTGAACCTGCGCGTGAGCGGGCCCGCGGAGAGCGATCGCGAAGCCGCAGTCACGATCGCCCGCATGCGACGCGAATGGCTGCTGCCGCACGACGCGCCGTTTCGCCAATCGGCCTGGGTGAGCGCGAAGGCGCGCGCCGTCGCAACGCTCGCTGGAAACTCCTACGCGTCGGCGAAACTCGTCGCCAGCGAAGCTCGCGTCGATCCGCAGGCGGCGACTGCAGAGCTCGACGTCGACATCGACAGCGGACCGGCGTTTCGCGTCGGTGACCTCGACATCAAGGGCCTTTCGCGCTACCCGGCTGCGCTGGTCCGCAACTACCGGAGCGTCGCACCGGGAACCCCGTACTCGCTCGAGCAACTCGACCAGTTCGTGCGGCGCCTGAACGGCACCGGCTATTTCGCGAGCGTCCGGGCAGCCATCGACACCGATCCCGCGCACGCGGACGATGCGCCGGTCCACGTCGCGGTGATCGAGGCGCCGCCGAAGAAGGTCGAGGCGGGAATCGGCTATTCGACCGACACGGCATTCCGCGGCAACCTGAGCTACCGCGACGTCGATTTCGCCTCGCGCGCGCTGCAGCTCTACCTCGACACGCGCATCGAGTCCAAGCTGCAGAACGCGTCGCTGCGCCTCGTTTCGCCACCGGCGACGAACGGCTGGTCGGCCTCGACGTTCGCCAACGTCGAGCGAACCGACATCGCCGGGCTGATCACGCAAACCGGTGCGACCGGCGCCCGGATGAGCTCGCTCGACGAGCGCAACCAGTGGCAATACGGCGCGGCGATCTACCTCGACGAACAGAAGCCGTTCGGCGCGCAGGCGATTTCCTCGCACGCGCTCTACGTCGATGTCGAGCGCGCGTGGCGGCGCGTCGACGATCTCGCCGCACCGACGCAGGGCTACAACGCGCTGTTGCAGCTCGGCGGGGGCGTCCCCGGCGTGTCGACGCGCGGCTTCGAGCGCGCCATCGGCCACTTCGCCATGTGGTGGCCGATCAACCGCCAGTGGTCGCTGTCGATGCGCGCCGAAGCGGGCGCCGTGCTCGCCGCGAACCGCGAAGGGATTCCGTCGACACTGCTGTTTCGAACCGGCGGCGACACGACGGTGCGCGGGTATGCGTTCGAGAGCCTCGGCATCAAGGAAGGCGACGCGATCGTGCCGGGTCGCTACTACGGCGCAGCGAGCGTCGAAGCAACCCGCTGGCTCAACGACACGCTCGGCATCGCAGCGTTCGTCGATGCGGGCAACGCTTTCGACCGCATGGCGGATTTTCGCGCGGCCGTCGGCTACGGCGTCGGCGCTCGCGTGCGCACGCCGATCGGGCCGTTCCGCCTCGACGTAGCCTACGGCGAGCAGTCGCGCCAGGTTCGCCTGCACTTCTCGGTCGGACTCTCGTTCTGATCGATGGCTGACGCTGCAACTTCCGCAGTGCAAGCACCTTCGCCGCGGCGAAGGCGGCGCGCATGGAAAGTCGCGCTCGCTGCGATCGCGATCGTCGCGGTCCTTCTCGCGGCGCTGGTCGGCTACGGGCTCTCCGAGCGCGGCCTGCCGTTCATCATCGCCCGCATAGTCGCGCAAAGCGGCGGGCGCATCAGCGTCGAGCAGCCCAGCGGATCGCTCGCCGGGACGATGCGGTTTCGCCGCATCACCTGGCACGGCTCCGACGCGACAGTGATCGCCGACGACGTCGCTGTCGACTGGAATCCGGGTGCGCTGTGGTCGTCGCGGCTGTCGATCCGCGGCCTTGGCGCGCGCCACGTCGACATTTCGATCAAGCCGTCTGCGGCGGCCACCCCGCCTCCGACCGACCTGGCTCTCCCGATCGCGGTATCGATCGATCGCCTCGTCGTCGGTCGCGTCGACTGGCGTGCCGGCCCGCGCGCAGGGCAGCTTTCGGGCCTCGAATTCGGCTACGACGGCGATGCCACCCGGCATCGCATCCATGACCTTCGCTTCGTCACCGACCAGGGAACGATTGCAGGCAGCGTCGGCGTCGCGGCGCGCGCGCCCCTCGCGGTGAACGGACGACTCGCCGTGACCGGCGCGGCTGCGCTCGACGGCGCGAGACTCGCGGTCACGCTTTCGGGAACGCTACCCGAGCTGGACATCGCGGCGACGGGCACCATGCGGGGCGCGCAGTTGACGCTGGAGGCGACGGCCACGCCCTTTGCGCAGGCAGCATTCGCGCGGGCCCATGCCGACCTCGGCGGCGTCGACGCAGCGGCTTTCGATCCCGCGCTGCCGCATACGCGGGCGCATCTGCGCCTCGACGCGCAGCCGCAGGCGGCGGCCATCGCCGGCACCTTCGAGCTCGGAAACGACGATGCGGGCCCGGTCGACAGCGGCCGCCTTCCCGTCACCGCGCTGACCGCGGCTTACGTCTTCGACGGCACGACGCTGGCCCTCGACGATCTCGCCGCCACGCTCGCTGGCGACGGCAGCGCGAGAGGCAGCGCGCGGATCGTGACCACCGCGGACGCACGCACGGCCAGGGCGAAGCTCGCGTTGCGCGCTGTCGACCTCGCGCGGATCGACACGCGACTCGCCGCGACCCGGCTCGCAGGCAACGTCGACGCGAGCGCCGACGCGGCGAGGCAGACGCTGCAAGGCGAGGTCGCCGATCGCGGCATGTCGCTCGCGTTCGCGGCCGTCGTCACGCAGGCGCGCATCGATGTCACGCGCTTCCTGGCACGCACCGGCGGTGGATCGCTCACCGGTTCCGCGAGCCTCATTCGCAACGATGCCGGCGACTTCCGCATGCAGGCGGCGATGCACCGCATCGATCCGTCGCGCTTTTTCGCCATGCCGTCGGCAACGCTCGACGGCAGCGTAAAGGCAAGCGGAACGATGCGCCCGGCGTGGCGCATCGCCGCCGATGCGACGATTGCGCCGGGCAGCCGCTTCGACGGTCTCGCCGTGGCGGGTACGGGCAAGGCGACGCTCGACGCCGCAACGATTCGCGATGCGAGCATCGACCTCGGCATCGCATCGGCACACCTGCACGCCAAGGGCGACGCGGGGCGCAGCGGCGACTCGGTCTCGGTCACTTTCGACGCGCCGCGTCTTGCCGATCTCGAGGCGCTGCTGCCTGCCGCAGTGCCGCGGCCCGTCGCCGGCAACGTGCACGTAGCGGCCACTCTGGAAACCGGCGCGGGCGGCGGGCTCATTGGCGACCTCAGGACCGGCGGCACCTCCGGCGCGGGGATCGGAGGCGCAATCGCTTCCAATCTCGGTGGCGCACTCGAATTGCGCGCCTCGGGGCTGAAAGCGGGCAAGCAATACGCTGCAGCGACGCTTGCGCTGCGGGCGTCACTCGGCCGATCGGCAGCACTAAAGCCCGTCGCGTGGCGGGAGCGCCGGCTTGCGATCGACATCGACGCCACGGGAATCGCGACGCCGCTGCGCAGCCTCGATTCGTTCCACGCAAGCGTGAGCGGCACCCCCGCTCATCACCGCGCAACGGTTGCCCTGCACGGAACCGACATCGACGCAAGCGCACAGGTCGACGGCTCGCTGAGCGGCGTCGACCGGCCGGCACAGGCGACGTGGAGCGGCACGCTGGTTTCGCTCGACAACCGCGGCGCGGTCGCCTTCGCATTGGGCGGACCCGCGACCTTCGAGCTCTCGCGCGATCATCTGCGCGTGTCGGGCATGCACGTCGTCGCGGCCGACGGTCGCGCAGACATCGACGAGCTCACCTGGGATTCCGGACGCGTCACCACGCGCGGCAGGTTCAGCGGCGTGACACTCGCCAAGGCCGCGGCGCTCGCCGGACGGCCCCTGCCCTTCGACTCGACGCTGGTCGTCGGCGGCGACTGGTCGATCGCTGCAGCGCCGAGGCTCGAAGGGAACTTCGCACTGCGTCGAGAACGCGGCGACATCTACCCCGTCGGGGCCGCGACCGCTGCCGCGCCTGCCGCCGCATCGGAGCGCCGGGGCCTCGGAATCACGACCCTCGAGGTCAGCGGCACGCTGCACGACGACGCGATCGATGCGCGCGCGGCCTTCGTCTCCGCGCTGGCGGGAACTGCGAGCGCGACGCTGCATGTCGGCGTCGCGGCAGGGGCGCCACCAGGCACGATCGGTGCCGAGGCGCCGCTCGCGCTCGTGCTGCGAGGCGAGTTCGCGTCGCTCGCCGCGCTGCAGCCGTGGGTCGGCACCAGCGCTGCCGTCGACGGCAAGGCGACCATCGACGTCGCAGCCCGCGGCACGCTCGCCGAGCCGCTGTGGTCGGGATCGGTCGCAGGTGACGCGCTGCGCATCGACGCGCCGCAATACGGCATCAACCTGAGCAAGGGCCGATTGCGCGCGCACCTCGCCCCGACCGGCATCGCCCTCGACGAGCTCGAGCTCGCGGGCGGCGACGGCAGCTTCACCGCGACCGGGAACATCGCGCTGCCGGGTGCGGCGAACGGGGCGAGCACGAGCGTCACGTGGAAAGCGCGGCGCTTTCGCGTCGCCAACCGGCCCGATCTGCGCCTGGTGCTCGACGGCGACGGCACGCTGCGCCTCGAGAATCGCAAGCTCGCGCTGGCGGGCAGCGTCCGCATCGTCGAGGGCCACGTCGAATACGAAGCCACGCCCACCGGTCGCCTCGCCCCCGACATCGTGGTCAAGGGCGAGCCCCGACGCGGGGAGCGCGACGCGGGACTGCGCGACTTTCCGCTCGGGCTCGACGTCGACGTCGACCTCGGTCCGGCGATGACGTTCGCGGGCGAAGGTCTGGATGCGCGTCTCGCGGGCAAGGTGAAAGTCACGACAGCGGCCGACGGCACGCTGCTCGGACGCGGGACGATCCGCGCCGTCAACGGCACCTATTACGCGTTCGGGCAGCGCCTGACGATCGATCGCGGCCAGGTGATCTTCGACGGTGCGCTGGACAATCCCGCGCTCGACGTCGTCGCGCTGCGCAAGAACCTCGCCGTCGAAGCGGGCGTCCAGTTGACCGGGACGGTCAAGCTGCCGCAGGTGCGGGTCACGTCGAATCCCCCGGTGGCGGAGAACGAAGCCCTCGCCTGGCTCGTCACCGGGCAGGGCCTCAACGCATCCGGGCGCGCCGACTACGCTGCGCTCTCGGCCGCGTCGGCGGTGCTGCTGGGGCGCGGCGGCAAGCCGCTGTCGGCGCAGATCGCCCAGCACCTCGGCCTCGACGACATTTCGCTGCAGAGCGTCGGTGCGGCGGGCACGACCGGCACGGCGAGCCAGGTCGTCGTGTTGGGGAAGCGGCTGTCCGACCGGCTGACGCTGGGTTACGAGCAGGGACTTTCGCTCGCGACCAGCGCACTGCGACTCGAATACGCGCTGTCGCGCAGCGTGACCATGCGCGCCGAGGCGGGCACGGTCAGCGGGGTGTCGCTGGTCTACCGGCGGACCTTCAGGTAGCGCCGGCGATATGCCACTTCACGCGACGTGAAGCATGGCACGGGCTCATCGCGCCGGCTCGCTGTACATCATCCGATACAGCGCGCTGCCGAGGATCTCGTAGAGCGCCCAGTAGCTCTCCTGGAGGCCCGACGGGCTGGGAAGGAAATCGCCGACCTCGGTCGGTGCCGCAGACGGGATGCCGGTGGGCGCGGGAATCACGCCGATGCCCGCCGCTTCGAACTCGGCGCGCGCACGCGGGACGTCGAAGCTGTGCACGACGAGGAGCACGCGCGTGACGCCGCTCGCCTTGAGGATCGCGGCTGAGTCCACGGCGTTCTCGTGCGTGTTGCGCGATTTCGTCTTCGACCCAGCGCACGGGTACGCCGTATTCGCGCGTCAGCACGTCACGCATCAGCAGCGCCTCGACCGGGTCGCCCTCGTCCACGGCCCCGCCCGACACGAGCACCGGCAACCCGGTCAGGCGCGCGAGCCTCGCGCCGTAGCGGACGCGCTCGAGCGAGAGCGTCGACAGCGTCGCACCGCCGTATTCCGGGGCTTGGAGGCGCGCGCCTCCGCCAAGAATGACGATCGCCTGCGCATCGGTTGGTCGTGACGCATCGAAAGCAGGCGTGGCGTCGATGCGGCGGACCAGGAAACCCGCAACGGCGGGCATCGCGAGCACGAGCAGCAACGCGATGCCGCCGAACGCGATCCGGCGACCGAGGCGAGGCCGGCGCACGGAGACGGCCAATCCCGCCAGCGCGAGCAGCAACGGGCCGGTCGGCGGCAGGACCAGGACCTTGACGAGGGCTTTCAGCCAAACGAGCAGGATCAAGATGCGTCGCCGCCGCCGGCCGGGAAACCCGGACCGCGAAAATTGGACGCGGGGCTCGGAGTCCCGCGATGGATTGACTCGGGCAGCGGTTCGATCCGACGATCGTCGGCCCGGACGCTGCATGGACGTGCTCGCGCGCTATTATCGGCGAATCGGCAGTCACGCGGTGACGGAACCCGAGCAGCCCGGTCCGTGTCGGCTAGCTTTACAGTTGGCACCGACTGCCTTCGGTCCTGAATTGTGTATTTGCGCAAGTCATTGATTTACAGTGCATCAGCTGATTCCGCCTGAAATGGAACGACACTTGCTTCGTTGTTTCTGAATGTCTACATATCCCGAATCGCCGGCTGGAGAGGACGCGCCCAACGCAGAAGCATCCGCGGGCAGCGCTGCGCCGACGTCCGATGCCCGCCGCAGGCTGTTGCAGGGAAGCCTGGCGTCAGGCACCGTGCTGATGACCGTATTGAGCAGGCCGGTCCTCGCAGGCAATGTCGGTCCGACGGTTTCCGCATTCGCCTCGACCCAGTTCAGCAGCGCGACACCAAGGGACCGTCTCATACCAGCAGTACGGACAATCGTGCCAGACCTGGGCTAACACGACGAGCTGGCCGTCGCCGTATTGCGCCACGAATTCGACGAGCGGCTCCTCGACCGGTACAGGCTTCTATTCCCCCCTCAACACCACAACCTCCGGTACGCAGCAAACTGGCGGCACGCAAAAGGCGACGCTGTTCCAGTCCATGACCACGCGCTTCGGAGGACACGTCTTCCCGCGGAGCGCGACGATGCTCGACGTCCTGAATCGGAGCGCGGGCGGAGGAGGATACGCCGACCTGGGGCGCTATTGCGCGGCCGCCCTGCTGAACGCAGCTGCGGGACGCACGCCGTACCTCAGCCAGGCGACGGTGCGCCAGATCTGGAACAGCATCGTCGGTTCGCCCGGTTACTTCACGCCGACTGCCGGTGTGCGCTGGGGCGCGAGCCAAGCCGTCGCTTACCTGCAGTCGACGATGGCCTGACCGGGGAGCCCCGATCCAGGCATTGCAGGGCGTTCTGCAGCAGTCCCCATGACGAGCCGAGCTGCACCCTGGCGCGCGGTCGCCCCGCACGCGATCGCCTGGCGCGAATGGAACGACGAGCTTGTCGTATACAATGACGCAACGGGAAACACCCACCATCTCGCGCCATTGGGCGGCAAGGTGCTGATCGCCCTCCTCACCCACCCGTCTGGAATCGAGCTGTCCGCCCTGGTACAGGTCGTCGCAGAGACCGCAGGGATTCCCGATGCACAGTTTCTCGCGCCCAACGTCGAGGAGGCGCTGACCGAGTTGGCAGGCCTTCAATTGGCCGCCTGCGATTCGGCTTGATCGTCGGCGATCTGTCACCCGTCGACATCCGGCAACGGCTGGAGGGTCGCGGGCTTCGAATCGGGCTGGGGCCACTGGTCGCCGAGATCCGGTCGACATCGCCACTCGTCCACTCGGCTGTCGGCGTCGTTTACGCGGCGCACCGGGTCCCGGACTCCGACGAATTCGCCGACTTCCACGTCGCAGTCCGGCCCGCCGGTGGCATCAGGCGCTGGCTGAAGCCCCTGGTGGAATTCGGGTTCGATGGTGCGCCCCCGGTGCAGCCGCTTCCCGCAGGTCAGGCGTTTCCGCTCCTCGAGTGGGGCCTGAACTGGTGCGTCGCGTCGCATTGCCACCAGTACCTGATGGTCCACGCCGCGGTCGTCGAGCGCGCCGGCCGCGCACTGGTCCTTCCCGCCCCGCCAGGATCCGGGAAGAGCACGCTGTGCGCCGCGCTGGTCTCTCGCGGCTGGCGTCTGCTCTCCGACGAGATGACGCTGATCGACGTCGAACAGCGGGATGTCGTCCCGCTGCCGCGTCCGATCAGCCTCAAGAACCAGTCGATCGACGTCATCGGGCATTTCTGGACCGACGCGATCATGACCGCCGTCGTGCACGATACGATCAAGGGATCGATCGCCCACGTGCGTCCTCCAGGACCGAGCGTCGAGCTGTCGACCGAGCGGGCGATCCCCGGCTGGATCGTGTTGCCGCGATACGAGCCGGATGGCGCGACGAAACTGGAGGCTCTGCCCAAGGGCGCGGCATTCATGCAGATCCTGGAGAACGCGTTCAACTACAGCATGCATGGCCGCCGCGGGTTCGAGGTCCTGGCCGACTTCGTCGACGCGAGCCAATGCTTCGAGTTCTCGTACGGCGGAGAGCTCGAAGCCGCTGTCGATGCGTTCGACACCCTCGCCAGGCCGCTTTGACTTCCGCGGTGTCGTCGCCATCCGCAGACCTGCTGGCCGAGGCGCTGGGAGACATCACCGCTCTTGGCTCCGGCCGGTATCCACATTGGGAAGAGCTGGTCACGCGCGCACGCGAGGCCAATCTGCTGGGCACCCTGGCCTGGCGACTCGGGGCGCGCGGACTCCTCGATGCAGTGCCCGCAGCGCCTCGCCGGCACCTTGTCGGCGCGAGCGTCCAGTTCGAGGCCCAGGAGCGAGCAGTGCGACGCGAGGTACGCGAGATCGCGCGTGCGCTGAAACCCCTGGGCCCTCCCGTCGTCCTGCTCAAGGGAGCCGCCTACCTGCTCGCGCAGCTCCCGCCTGCCGGCGGCCGGCTGCTTTCGGACATCGATATTCTCGTTCCCAAGTCGAAGCTGCCCGAGGCGGAGTCGTTGCTGATGCAGTCCGGATTCGTCACGACCCATCATCACCCCGACGACCAGCGCTACTACCGGAAGTGGATGCACGAACTGCCGCCGATGCAGCACGTCAAGCGTCTTACCGTCCTCGACGTGCATCACGCGATCGTCCCGGAGACCGCGCGCGCGCATCCCGACTCCGCATCACTGCTGGACGCCGCGATTCCCCTGGACGACCCGCCGGGGTTCGCCGTGCTCGCGCCCACCGACATGGTCGTGCACTGTGCGACGCACCTCTTTCACGACGAGGAGTTCCGCCACGCCCCGCGCGACCTGGTCGACTTCGATGCGCTGGTCCGCCATTTCGGCGTCGACGACGCCTTCTGGCCGGCGCTGCTCTCGCGCGCCGAAGATCTCGAACTCGGCAGGATGCTCCATTACGCGCTGCGATGGTCGTCGCGGATCCATCGAACCCCGATACCCGCCGAGGTCCTCGAGGCGGCCGCGCGCTTCGGGCCGGCATTTCCGCTGGGCCCGTTGATGGATTCACTGCTGCGGGCGGCGCTGCGTCCGACCAGCGCGCGCGCGTCGACGCGCTGGGCGCGGCGCGCGCTCTATGTCCGCGGCCACTGGCTCAAGATGCCGCCGCACCTGCTCGCCTGGCACCTGGCGTCGAAGGCACTGCGTCGCGACGACGAATAGAAAACCCGGGACCGGAAAACCGGGCACGGCGAAAACCAGGGACGGACCACGTTTTCCGAACGGAAAACGTGGTGCGTCCCTGGTTTTGCGGCCCTGGTTTTACGCCCCTGGTCTTACTTGGGGATCTTGGCGCTGCGCAGCAATTCCTCGAGGTGGATCGAAGGCACCGCGTAGGTGATGCCGCTGGGGTTGGTCAATGCGGCCTCCTTGGTTCCTTTCACCAGCACCATGTTCACGATGCCGATGACTTCGCCGGTGTCCGGATCGTAGATCGGACTGCCGCTGTTGCCGGGATAGGCGGTCGCGTCGAGCTGGAACACCTTGAAGCTGCCGGCGGTCAGCCTGCGGACGACCGCGGACTTCAGCTCCGCGGCATTGCCCTGCGGAATCGCGATCGGCGTGATCGCCGAGATCATGCCACGGTGCGTCGCGGGAAAGGGTCCGAGCACCGCGCCGATCGGGAATCCCGTCATCAGCACGTACTGCCCTTCGCGGACGGTATCGGAATCGCGCAGCTTGAGCGGCGGCAGCGGCGCGCCGTCGATCTTCAGCAGTGCGAGATCGCTGCTGGCATCGACCGCGACGCGCTTCGCCAGGCGCGCCTGCGCAGTGTCGTTGCCCGGTCCGGGAAGCAGGATCGCGATGTTTTCCTCGCTCGCAGCGTCGAGCACGCCGGGCAGCACGTGAGCGTTGGTGACGATCGTCGTGCCGTCGCCGACGGCGAAGCCGGTTCCCCGGAACTCGAATTGCGGCGAACGCGTGCGCTCGAAGGTCCCCACCGCGACGATCGAGGGCTTGACGCGTGCGATGGTGTCCCTGATGTCGGCGGCGTGCGCGGCAATCGCGAACAGCGCCAGGATTGCCGCCAGGAACCCGACCGTCCGACCCGGACCTGCATTCACTTCGATTCTCCGTCGATGTGCGCCGCAACGACCGACGGCGCCACCAGGTTGGCATCGTAGGGATGATAGTCGCTGCGGAACAGCTTCACCACCCGTCGCACGTAGTCGCGGGTCTCGCGGTAAGGGGGAACGCCGCCGTAGCGGTCGACCGTCCTCTCGCCGGCGTTGTACGCAGCCGCCGCCAGCGTCACTTCACCGCGGTAGTACGCGAGCAGCCAGCGCAGGTAGGCGAGCCCGCCGCGCACGTTGTCGCGCATGTCGAACGGATTGCGCACCTTGAAGCGCTCCGCGGTCTCGGGCAGGAGCTGCATCAGCCCCTGCGCGTCCTTGACCGATCGTGCGAACGCGTCGAAGTTCGACTCGACGGCGATCACCGCGAGTGCCAGGCGCGGCTCGATGCCGTAGCGCGGTGCGAGCTGCGTCACCAGATCGGCGATCTTCCGCTTCCATGGCGGCAGGTCGGCAAAGGGATCGGGACCCTCGTCCGGGGCCTCGGCGACCAGCGGCTCCGGCGGCGCCACCGGGCGCATGCAGTCGGGCAGCATTCCCGGGATGCCCGGCATCCGTTGCAGCACCGTCTTCGAAAACGCGTGACCTTCGCTCGCGGCAAGCTGGAACAGCGCGACCGCAGTCTCGTCTTCGTGCGCGACGCCGCGGCCATTCGCATACATCCAGCCCAGGCGAAACGCCGCTTCGGGACTCCCGGCGACCGCCGCTTCGCAGTACATCGCGGCGGCGAGACGCCGGTCCTGCGGCAGGCCCTCGCCATACTCGTAGGACTGGGCGCGCGCGAGCTTGTCGGCGAGCGACGGGGGCTGCGGCGGCGCGGACGCGAGCGCCCTGGGGCAGCTGCGGCGTGCGAGCAGGGCGCCCGGCGGGCGGGGCGCAGCGGCAGTCAGCGCCGGCCGGGCCGGATCATCCTGCGCGTGGCGCCGACGGGTGCTGCGACCGTGATGGCGAACATGGCGGCCCCGACACCGCGTCGGAACAGACTGCGCGGTGCCACGGAGCCGCGACCGCATTCAGACGGCGCGCACCACATGGGCATCGCCTTGCACGACGGGCACGCTCGCCATTGCATGTTGTTCGTACCACGGCAGCGCCGCCTCGAGACCGCGGCGCACGTCCCACGCCGGGCGGTACCCGAGCAGCGTCCGCGCCTTGCCGATGTCGGCCTCGGAATGGCGCACGTCACCGGGGCGAAAATCGCCGTGGCGCGCTGCCGCGATCCGCAACCCCGGATGCCGCTTCGCGATCAGCTCGCGAAGCGCATCGTGCAACGCGTTGAGCGACATGCGCCCGCCGACGGCGATGTTGTAGACCTGCCCGATCGCGGCCGGATCCTCGGCGGTGGCGGCGAGGAGATTGGCCTGGACGACGTTGTCGATGTAGCAGAAATCGCGCGTCGTCTCGCCGTCGCCGTTGATCGTGACGGGCTCCCCGCGCAGCATCGCCGCGGCGAAGCGCGGGATCACGGCCGCGTAGGCGCCTTCGGGATCCTGGCGCGCGCCGAAGACGTTGAAGTAGCGCAGCCCGATCGTCGCCATCCCGTAGCAGCGGCCGAACACGCCGGCGTAGAGCTCGTTCAGGTACTTGGTGACGGCGTAAGGCGACAGTGGTGCACCGATCACGTCCTCGACCTTGGGCAGGCCGGGATGATCGCCGTAGGTCGAGCTCGACGCGGCGTAGACGAAGCGCGCGGCGCCCGCATCGCGCGCGGCGACGAGCATGTTCAGGAAACCGGTCGCGTTGGCGGCGTGCGTGCGCAGCGGGTCCTCGATCGAGCGCGGCACCGACCCAAGCGCGGCCTCGTGCAGGACGACGTCGACACCCTCGCAGGCGTGGCGACACGCCGCCGGATCGGTGATGTCGGCTTCGATGAACGCATGCCGCTGCCAGCGCTTCGCCCCGACGATGGCGTGCACCTGGTCCAGGTTGCGCCGGAATCCGGTCGCGAAATTGTCCAGTCCGACGACCTGCTGGTCGAGCCCGAGCAACGCCTCGACGAGCTGCGATCCGATGAACCCGGCGCTGCCGGTGACCAGCCAGCGCAGGGGCCTCGCGCGCAGGCGCTCGCGCACCGGATCGAGGGGATCGTGCGGATCCGGCGCGCTCTGCATCACGCGACCTCCGTCGCCCGTCGCCGGCGGGAGGATTCCATCACAGCCGCCACACCGAGAATCCGCGGGCCCGCAGCGCGTCCGCGTCGGACTGGCACTTGACGTCGGCGTAGACGCCGCCGGGCACGAGCTTCGCGACCAGATCGTCGATCGGGCGAGCGTTGAACTCGCGATGCGCGACGGCGGCGACGATCGCCTGCGCACGGGGCAACTCGTCCCAGGGAGTCAGCGTCACGCCGTATTCGTGCACGGCCTCGGCGGGATCGGCTACGGGATCGTGGACGCTGACGTCGGCACCGTAGGAGCGCAGCTCGTTGATGACGTCGATGACGCGCGAATTGCGCAGGTCGGGGCAGTTCTCCTTGAACGTCAGGCCGAGCACGGTCACCTTGGCGTCCTTCACCGGGAAGCCTTTCTGGATCATGTGCTTGACCGTCTGCTCGGCGACGTACTTTCCCATGCCGTCGTTGATGCGCCGGCCGGCGAGGATGACCTGCGGGTGATAGCCCAGCTTGTCGGCCTTGTGCGTCAGGTAGTAGGGATCGACGCCGATGCAATGGCCGCCGACCAGTCCCGGGCGAAACGGGAGGAAGTTCCACTTGGTGCCTGCGGCCTTCAGCACCTCGGTGGTGTCGATGCCGATCTTGTGGAAGATCAGCGCCAGCTCGTTCATCAGCGCGATGTTGAGGTCGCGCTGGGTGTTCTCGATCACCTTCGCCGCCTCGGCGACCTTGATCGACGAGGCGCGGTAGACGCCGGCCTTGATGACGCTGCCGTAGACGGTTGCGACGCGCTCCAGGGTCTCCGGGGTGTCGCCCGAGACGACCTTGGTGATGCGCGTCAGCGTGTGCTCGCGGTCGCCGGGGTTGATCCGCTCGGGCGAATAGCCGACGAAGAAATCGCGCTGCCATTTCATGCCGGAATGGCGCTCGATCACCGGTACGCAGATCTCCTCGGTCGCGCCTGGGTAGACGGTCGACTCGAAGACGACGATCGCGCCGCGCTTCAGGTTCTTCCCGACCGATTCGCTGGCGCCCAGCAGCGGCGAGAAATCGGGCTGGTGCGCCTCGTCGACCGGGGTGGGCACCGCGACGACGACGAAATCGGCGCGCTTCAGCTGCGTCGGGTCGGTCGTCACCTCGAGACCCGTCGCGGCGGCGAGGTCCTCGCGGCTCACCTCGCCGGTCGGGTCGACGCCGCGCCGGTAGGCATCGATCTTCGCCTGCGACAGGTCGAAGCCGATGGTTGGGTAGATCTTGCCGAACTCGACGGCCAGCGGAAGGCCGACGTAGCCCAGCCCGACGACGGCGATGGTGGTGGAATCGGTCATGCTCTGGTCGTTCAAAGGGTTCCCAGCAGCTTCTCCGCCTCGGCGCGGATCGGGGAGTTCTTGTCGAGCTTGGTGGTGAGCGGGCCAAGTTCCTTGCGCGCACCCGCCTTGTCGCCGGAGGCGGCGAGCGCCTGGGCGAGGTGCAGGCGGATTTCCGGTTCACCGGGCGCGAGCGAAGCCGCCATCTGCAGCAGCTTGGCGCCGCGCGCGGCCTGGCCGTTGCGCATCAGCGACCATCCGTAGGTGTCGAGGATGTTCGGATTGAACGGCGCCAGCCGGTGCGCGTGCTCGGCGTACTCGAGCCCCTTGGGATCCTTCTCCTCGGTCAGCAGGAACGCCAGGTTGTTCAGTGCGACGACATTGTCGGCGTCGATGCCGAGCACCTTCCGGTATCCGGTCTTCGCCGCCGCAAGGTCCTTCTGCTGCTGATGCTGCTGTGCGAGCATCAAGGGAATCGTTACGTCATCGGGGTGCTGGGTCATCCATTTGGTCGCCGCCGCAGTCGCGTCGGCAGCCTTGCCGGCATTCTCCAGCGACAGGTAATACCGCGACGCGAGCGCGGCGATCGGCTTCCGATCGAGACCCGTCTTGTACGCAAGCGCCGCTTCGGCCCACTTCTTCTGCGCCGAATAGATGTCGCCCTCCAGCGCATACCCCGCCGGGCTGTCCGGATGCTCTCCTTCTGCATCCCGCGCGCCTGCGCGACGGCTTCGTCGGCCCGGCCGGACAGGAGGTACGTCTTCGCGAGCGCTGCCACGGCCTGCGGCAGGTCGGGCTTCAATGCCAGCGCCTTGCGTTCGCTGTCGATCGCGCCGGCGTAGTCCTTGAGCGCGACCTGCGCCTGCGCCAGCCGCAGGTAGGTCAGCGGGTTCTGCGGCTGAAGCTGGATGAGCTTCTTGAACGACTCGGCCGCTTCGTTGTACTGTCCCGCGACGAGCTGGGTCGCCCCGACCGCCTCGGTCAGCTGGGGATCGCCGGGAATCGCCGCCAGCGCGGCCTGTGCCGTCGCCACGGCGCCCTTGACGTCCCGCTGCCGCTCCTCGAACGCGATCAGCGCGAGCCTGGGGGCGGGCGACGTCGGGTTCGCCGCGACGGCCTTCTCGATCGTCTTCCGGATGTCGTCCGGCGAAGCCCCGGAGACTCCCTGCAGCTCCGCGAGAGCGAGCAGCACGGGCCCGCTCTTCGGGTCCTTCGCGAGCATCTTGTCGTAGCGGTCGCGGGCCGCCTGCACGTCGCCGCGCTGCAGGTCGATGATCGCCAGGTTGCGTGCGGCCGGGAGGAAATCGGGTTGAAGCTCGAGCGCCTTGTCGAAGCTCGCCTGCGCGCCCTTCAGATCGCGCTTGGCGAGATAGACGATTCCGCGCAGGTTCTGCACGAATGCCGCCTTAGGCTGCTTCTTCTCCAGGACGTCGGTGTCGGCCAGGGCCTTGTCGTATTCGCGGCGCTGCATGTGGGCGCTGAACAGCGCCATGTCGGCCTGGGACGCCGACGAATCCTTGGCCGCCAGCGATTCGAGGTCGCTGAAGGCGCGCGCGCTGTCTCCGGCCGCGAGCCGCACCTGGGCGAGACGCACCTCGCTCCCGACGTTGTTCTTGTCGATCGCGTTGGCCTGCTCGTAGGCGCGCTCGGCGAGCGCCGTGTCGCCGGATGCCAGATAGGCCTCGCCGGCGATCCGCAGGAGAACCGGATTGTCGGGGTAACGCTGCAGCGCGGGCGCCAGCGCATCGATCGCCTGCTGCGGGCGTCCGGTCCTCAGATAGAGAAGCGACAGCAGGCGTCGCACGCTCGGATCGGCCGGGGCCTTGGCCACCACCCTTCGCAGCGAATCCTCGGCCGATGCGTAGGAGCCCATCTGATAGTCGATCATGCCCGACAGGAAAAGGCTGGGCAGGTTGTCCGGCTGTGCCGCCAGGATCCGCTGCACCTGCTCGCGCGCGTGCGCGTTGTCGCCCTGCATCGCCGAAAGCAGCGCGTCCGAATAGACGGTGCGCAGATCGCCCGGCGCCAGCTCCTTCATCTTCGCAAGCTGCGCCTTGGCGGCGTCGAGCTTGCCGCCCTGCAGCGCGTACGAGAACGACTGCCGAGCGCGCGACGATCGACTTCGGATGCGAGTCGACCGCATGCTGGAGGGCGGCCTGCGCATCGGCACCCTTGCCTTCGGCGGTGTCGAGCTCGGCCTTCATCAGCAGGGCCCCGACATCGTCGGGCGAACTCTTCAGCGCCTTGTCCACGAACTCCCGCACCGCGGGCACGCCGATGCCGCCCTGCGCCGCGAGCTGCGCCTCGAGCAGCAGCGCCCGCACATTGGCCGGCTGGTCGGCGAGCGCCGCATCGGCAAGCTCCTTCGCGCGCTTGGCATTTCCCTGTGCCAGCGTCGCGGTCGCCAGCGCCACGTTCATCTCGGAGCGCGGCCCCGGCGCGTCGAGCTTGCGATCGCCGAGCTCGCTGGTCAGCTCCTTGAACTTGCCCTGGGCACCCAGAGCCTGGGCCAGCACCGGATACGCCTGATCACCGGGAGCGTGGGCATCGATCGCCTTCCGCACCTCGGTCTCGGCGCCCACGGCATCGCCGGTCGCGAGCAGCGATTTCGCGAGCAGCAGGCGCGCCTCGGCGTTGTCCGGCGCCTTCTGCAGGGCGTTCTTGAGCTCGATGATCGCCGCCTTGTAGTCGGACTTGGCGAGGTACGCGTTCGCCGAGGCGATGTAGGAGGCAGGGTCGTTGCGCGCGCATCCCGCCGTCACCGCAACGGCGAATGCCGCCGCAATGGCGAGGCGCAGGGGTCGGGATTGGAGGCCGGTCATGAGGGGTCCTTGAAGTGGTGGTGCCGGCCCGCTACTTGAGGCCGAACCGATGCATCAGATCGTAGAGTGTCGGGCGGCTGACGCCGAGCATCTCGGCCGCCTTGCTCAGGTTGCCGTTGACGCGGCCGAGCACGCGCAGCAGCGCGTTCTTCTCCGCGACCTCGCGCACCTGCCGGAGGTTCAGGGCATCCCCATCCGCATTCGCCGCGCCGAGCCCGATGTCACCGGCCCCGATGCTCGCCCCGTCGGTCATGATGACGGCGCGTTTGATCACGTTCTCGAGCTCGCGCACGTTGCCGGGCCACGGATGCGCGTCGATCGCCTCGATCGCGTCCGGCAACAGCGTCATCGCGGGGCGCCGCTGTTCCGCGGCGAATTTGCGCACGAAGTTGTGGGCGAGCAGCGCCGCATCCCCATGCCGGTCGCGCAGCGGGGGAACGTCGATGACGATCTCGGCCAGGCGATAGTAGAGGTCCTCCCGGAACCTGCCCTGCGTGATCTGGTCCTTGAGACTCTGATGGGTCGCGCAGACGATGCGGACGTCGACCGGAATCTCGTTGCGGCCGCCGATGCGCTCGATCACGCGCTCCTGCAGGAAACGCAGCAGCTTCGCCTGCAGCGCCGTCGGCAGGTCGCCGATCTCGTCGAGGAACAGCGTGCCACCGCTGGCGGTCTCGATCTTGCCCAGGGTCTGCTTGACGGCGCCGGTGAACGCGCCTTTCTCGTAGCCGAAGAGCTCGCTTTCGAGAAGGGTGTCGGGGATCGCCGCGCAGTTGATGGCGACGAAGCGTTCCCTGCGCCGCGGTGAAAGATCATGCAGCGCCCGGGCCAGCAGCTCCTTGCCGGTTCCCGAGTCGCCGAGGATCAGGACGGTCGCCGAGGTCGGTGCCACCTTCTCGATCGTCCGGCAGATGCGCAGCATCGCCGGGTCGCGGGTGATGATCCCGGCCATCGCGGGCGATTCCTGCGCGGACTGCAGGCGTGCGTTCTCGACCTGGAGGTCGTGCACCCGGAATGCGCGCTCGATTGCCCAGGTCAGCAGCTCAGGCTCGAACGGCTTGGTGCAGAAATCGTGCGCGCCGAGGCTGATGGCCTTCAACGCATTGGCGCGGTCGTTCTGTCCCGTCAGCACGATCACCTTGGTCCCCGGCGCCAGCGCGCGGATTTCCTCCAGCAGCTTGAGCCCCTCGGCGGGGTCGTCGGGCTGCGGTGGAAGGCCGAGGTCCATCGTGACGACGGCGGGCTCATAGCGGCGCAATTGGGCGATGGCACCCTCGCGGTCGCTCGCGACGACCGTCTCGTACCCGTCGAACGCCCACTGCATCTGCTTCTGCAGCGCCGGATCGTCCTCGACGATCAGCAGGGGCCTGCGCTCGTCGGTCATGCGGCGGGCTCCCGGACTGCCGGCGGGGCGGGCGCATCGGCGGCCTGGACCAGCGGCAGCCGCAGGAAGACGCCGGTTCCCACGCCCGGCTCGCTCTCGACGGCGATGCTGCCGCCCAGTCCGGTCACGTATTGGGAGCTCTCGTAGACGCCGATGCCCATCCCGGTGGCCTTGGTCGTCTGGAAAGGCTTGAACAGGCGCTCGCGGACGAAATCGGGCGTCATGCCGACTCCGCGGTCACGGACCTCGAGGACGGCGCGGTCGCCATCGCGTCCGAGCCTCACGCGAACCTGCCGGGGAGGGGAACTCGCATCGATTGCGTTCTGGATAAGATGTCCAATCACATGCTCCAAGCGATCTTCGTGCCCGACGGCCATGACCGCCGCGGCCACCTCGAGGACGACGCTCGTCTGCGGACCGGTCTTGGCCGCACAAACGCGTCGCGCCACCGCCTCGAGATCGACCGGACGCGGATTATCGACGGGGGTGGCACCCACGCGCAATTGCAGCATCAGGCCATTCATCCGGTCCACGACGTGCTCGACCGTTGCCAGCATGTCGGCCTGGAACTCGGGGTTGTCCCGGTGGCGCTGCGCGTTCTTGAGCATCAGGCTGAGCTGCGACACCAGGTTCTTGAGGTCGTGGACGACGAACGCCGACATCCGGTTGAAGGCGTCGAACTTGCGCGCCTCGAGCAGCGATTCCGTCGCGCGCATCTGCCCAAGGAAGCTCGCCGCCTGGCGACTCGCTGTCTTCAGCAGGTCGCGCACCTCCCAGTCGAGCTCGATCGGCGTGCGCGGCGTCGCCAGCACCACCATGCCGAGGAGGTCGGCCCCCGACATCAGCGGAACGACGATCGACGCCGATGGAAAATCCGCGAGCCATGCCGGCATCGCCAAGCCCTCATAGCGGGAGGGATGGTCGCGGAACTCGGCGACGTCGACGATCCAGCCGGTACGCAACAGGAACGTCGCCAGCGCCCCGTCGGCCGGCTCCACACCGGCTGACGCCGACGCGTTCCACCTCGCGGCCTGCGCGTAGCCATGCAACTCGCCCCTCAACCACAGCGCGCCACCCGGACTCTCGACCAGGTCGGCGAGCGCGACGATCGCGCGCTCCTGAACGCTCTGCGTCGATCCTTCCGTCGACAGGGTGCGCGTGAAATGCAGCCATTCCTCGCGGTAGTCGTAGCGATACGAGAAGAAATGCTTGCTTACGAAGACCTTGAGCCGGGACCGGAAGCGGCCCGAGGTGGCCGCGAGTGCGGCGAACAGCAGCCGCACCGAACAGCAGCTCGATCTGCAGCGCACGCCCCCAGTCGCCGCCGAAATAGCGGACGAAATAGCCGGCGGCGGCAACCGCCAGCAGAAACGTGCCCGAGACGAGCAACGCCGACGAGTGGAACACCGCCCGGCGCGACAGGTGCAGGTCGACGGTCCATCCGGTGTTGCGCGCCGTCGCGATGGCCAGGAACGGGATCACCAGCGCATTGGCCAGTCCGCGCGAAACCCAGATCACCGGATCGAGCCGTCCGAACAACAGCGCATCGGCATAGAGATAGAGGTCGAGGCCGAACACGCCGGCGAGCGCAACGGCGAGCGGCCGGATGCCCCACCGCAACTGCGGCAATACGCGGCGCACCACGTGCTCGATCAGCACCAGCCCGGAAACCGCGATGCACAGCCGAAGCAGGTAGCCAGCGCGCGCACCCTGCAGCCAGGGCAATCCCGTCAGCGGCGTGCCCTCGCTCAGCAGGACGCCGGCGACGAGCGCAACGCCCACGGCGACGGTGGCACCGAGCGGCAACATGGAACGCGCCCGTACCGGGGCGGCATCGACGGCCGCCGGCGCTTCGCGCAGCAGGCTCGCCAGGAACGCGAACCACGCCGCATATCTCGTCGCATCGGCGATGTTCGAAGCGAGCAGCGCAGCCTGCGACCGGGTTGGCACGACGAACAGGCACAGCAGCGCCCACGCGGCCGTCGCCACCAGCGCCGCGAGCAGGAATCGCGCGCGCGCGCCGCCATGCCAACCCAGCAGCACGCGTGCAGCGAACGCCGCATAGCCGGCGAGCGCCAGCCCAAAGCTCCATGCGGCCATGGTGCCGAGCGTATTCGCGGTCACGGGATCAGGTCACGGAGCAAGGTCGGGCCATGTTGGCGCGAGAAGGTCGGACCCCGTCCCATCTGCGGGCGGTCCGGCCTCGACGCGGTGCAAAGCGGTCGCGACGATCGTCGTCGGCGCCGCGCCAGGCGGGTGCCGGCGCCGATGCCCGCGCGCGACGCTGCGGCCCGGCGCGCCTAGCGCGCGCCCTCGCCGAGCAGTACGACGCGAACCGTCTCCAGCAGGACGACGAGGTCGAGCATCAGCGTGTGGTTCTTCACGTAATAGAGGTCGTATTCGAGCTTCCGGATCGACTGCTCCACCGTTGCGCCGTAAGAGTACCGCACTTGCGCCCATCCCGTCAGGCCCGGCTTGACGCTGTGCCGCACCGCATAGAACGGGATCTGCTCGGTCAGCATCGCCACGAACTCGGGACGCTCGGGCCGCGGGCCGACGAAGCTCATCTCGCCCTTCAGCACGTTGATGAGCTGCGGCAGCTCGTCGATGCGCGTGCGCCGGAGCCACTTGCCGATGCGGGTCACCCGCGGGTCGTTGCTGGTGGCCCAGGCCGGCCTGCCATCGACCTCGGCATCGCGCGCCATGCTGCGGAACTTGAAGACGGTGAACGTGCCCTCCGCGATGGCCGACCCGCTCCTGCCGGTAGACCACCGCGCCGCCACCCTCGAGCGCGATCAGCAGGCCCGCGAGGATCGCGATCGGCGCCGTGACGACGATCAGCACCGCGCCAACGACCAGGTCGAAACATCGCTTGACGATGTTGCGGAACACGCTCTGCCTGAACCCGTGGCCATAGATGAGCCAGCTGATCTTGAGCGATTCGATCGGAACCTGCCCGTGCACGCGCTCGAAATAGCGCTCGAGGTCGGTCACCTGCACGCCGTTCAGGCGGCACTCGAGCAGCGCGCGCAGCGGCAGCACCCCACCTCGCTGCTGGCGCACGGCGACGATGATCTCGTCGATGCCGAGTTGCCTCACCATGTCGTCGAGCGATCCGCCGCGCGCCACCACGCGTCCCGGCGACACGACATTCTCCTGCGACTTCTCGAGCGGGTAGAAGCCGACCAGCCGCAGGCCCAGCGGATTGGTCGACGTCAGCGACGCCTCGACCAGCCGCGCTTCGGGTCCGGTCCCCAGGACGAGGACGCGATGCGGCATCAGATGCGACACCAACGGCAGGACGATCACGTGCCGCACCAGCAACAGGCCGAGCAGCGCGAGGACGATCGCGGTGATCCAGTTGTCGCGCAGCACGTCGATGCCGGGCATCCAGTGCGCGACGAGAAATGCGAGCGGAATGCCGATCGCCGGCGCAAGCACGATGCGCAGGAAGTACGCGCCGGCCGAGAGCTTCTGGGCGCGGCGGTAGAGGCCGAACGCGCCGTTCAGGCAGACGATCGTCAGCGCGAACAGGAACGCGAGCAGGGCCGCTTCCGAATGCGCGACGCCCTGCTCACCGTCGAGGCGCAGTACGAGCATGATCGCGGCGAACAGCCACGAGAGCTCGGCGCCGAGCTGGAACAGCGTCGCACTGGAAACGTTCTGTCGAAGTAAGCTGAACAATGGTGCTCCGTGATTGCGCGTGTCGCCGCAGAGATCCTTATGCTCGCAGCGGTTCGTTTATGTTTGATGAACGTCAAACCTGCGTCGAGCGAATGGGCATCAACTGTCAGCAATTAGCATGCCATCCGCGGTCGCGGAAGACTTCAGCTTCTCGATGATGCCGTGGCGCTGGAACTCGGAACAGGAGAATTTTCCGCAAGTTCCCACGCTGCGTAAACATCCAACCGCCGATCGGTACGAATCGCTACGTTCTGTGCAATACAGCCTGTCGGTCACGCGCCGCCGGAGGAACTGCCGGCGACAAGCCGATGCCTGTGGACACTTAAGGCTTAATCTAAATTCCCTGCGTTCACGCGTTGATTTAGTGGGAGACGTGTACGCGAACGAGCGCTCGGGAAGGTCGCGCAGGATGCGCAGTTCGGGTTCGCGACATCCGCCCGGGGCAGCGGGGGCGAGCCGGCCATCGGGCTGGAATGCCGGTCGATCGTCGGTCCGACGATCGGCAAGCGGCGCCGGCGCGCCGGCGCTGCCATGCCGTGCCGACGCCGCGGCCGGATCCGTCGTTGAATGCCTGCCATGCTAAGGTTGCGCGACCCTCAACGCGCCGCGCATGCTCTTCAATTCCCACGAATTCCTGTTTGCGTTCCTGCCGGCGACGCTCCTCGTTTATTTCGCGATCGGCCGTTTCGCGCCGCGGCCGGCCGCGGCGGCTCTGGCGCTCGCGTCCTTCGTTTTCTACGCCTGGTGGGACGTTCGCTACGTCGTGCTGCTCGCAGCGTCGGTCGCGTTCAACTACCTGATCGGGCTCGCAACCGGACGGGCGAACGCCGCAAGGCGTCACCGGATCGCGTTCGCGGCAACGTTCGCGGGGGTGGCCGTGGACCTCGGCACGCTCGGCTACTTCAAGTATGCGGGGTTCCTGGTCGCGAACTGGGACTTCCTGTCGGGATCGCTGGCTACGATACCGCGAATCGTTCTGCCGCTCGGCATCTCGTTCTTCACCTTCACGCAGATCGCCTTCCTGATCGATACCTATCGCGGAATTGCGCGCGAGTACAACCCCGTGCATTACGCGCTATTCGTGACGTATTTCCCGCATCTGATCGCAGGCCCGATCCTCCACCACAAGGAGATGATGCCGCAGTTCGAAAGCGCAGCGGCGTACACGCCTCGAGCCGAGAACTTCGCTGTCGGCCTTACGATCTTCTCGCTCGGCCTGGCGAAGAAAGTGCTGCTCGCCGACGGGATTGCACCATTCGCGAACGAAGTATTCGGTGCCGCCGCACGCGGCGAGGCTCCGACGCTGTTCCTCGCGTGGGGCGGCGTCATCGCCTACGCGTTGCAGCTCTATTTCGATTTCTCGGGATACTCGGACATGGCGATCGGCCTGTCGCGCCTGTTCGGCGTGCGCCTGCCGCTCAATTTCGACTCCCCGTACAAAGCCGCGAACATCATCGATTTCTGGCGACGCTGGCACATGACGCTGTCGCGGTTTCTCCGCGACTACCTGTACTTTCCGCTGGGCGGCGGGCGCCGGGGAACCGCGCGCCGCTATCTGAACCTGATGCTCGTGATGCTGCTTGGCGGGCTCTGGCACGGCGCCGGGTGGACGTACGTGCTGTGGGGCGGGCTACATGGAGGCTACCTGGTCGTCAATCACGCCTGGCAGGCGATCTGCGACGCGCTTGGATTCCGGCCGCGTGGCAAAGTGTACCGGGCCGCAAGCGTCGCCTTGACTTTCGTCGCCGTTCTTTTCGCGTGGACCCTGTTCCGCGCTCCGAACCTGCCGGTCGCCGTTTCCATCATCGACGGCATGATCGGGCGCAACGGCCTGTCGGTTCCTGCCGCATTCATGCCGGCGCTCGGCGCCCTGGGACCATTTCTCCAGACGCACGGCCTCGCCTTCACGCTCGGCGGCGGAACCCAGTTCGTGAAAATGTGCCTGTGGATCGCGGCGCTGCTGCCTGTCGTGCTGTTCGCCCCCAACACGCAGCAGATCATGGGGCGCTACAGCCCCGCCCTCGCCTACGCCGTGAGCAGTCGACGGGCCTGGCTCGAGTGGAGGCCCAACCGGGCCTGGGCCGTCGTTTCGGGAATCGTCGCCGCCTTCGGGATCCTTGCGCTGACCAAGCACAGTGAATTCCTCTACTTCCAGTTCTGACCCGGATCGCGCGGCACGCCGGTTCCTGATCGCGGCGGCCGCGACCGCCCTGTCGGTCCTGGCAGCGACCACGCTGATCAATGTCGTGGTCGATCCGTACCGCATCTTCGACTGGGTCGACGTGGCTGGCTTCAACGCCCGCAAGCCGCGCGCGATGGAGCACGGGCACCTGAACAAGGTCGCGGCGATCGCGGCGATCAGACCCGAACGGATCATCGTTGGCAATTCGCGCGCGCAGGTAGGCCTCGATCCGGAATCGGCGCAGTGGCGCGATTCACTGATCACCTACAACGCTGCATTAGCCGGCGCCGGACAGGGCACCGCGCTCGAGTTCATGCGTGCGGCGCAAGCGGCCGGCAGGCTGCACGAGGCGGTCGTCGGGCTCGATTTCCTCGACTTTCTCGTCGATGACGGGGGCCCTGGCGTCGCCGCAGCGGCCGCGCCGCCGATGGTTGCCGATCCGCGGCCCCCGAAACGGGACGCGCCGTCATTGGGGCTCAGAGCGCTGATCGGCGTGACGGTTTCGTTCGATGCGCTGCTCGACTCGGTGTACACGGTCGCGACCCAGGACATCGATGCGACACCGGACCTGACGCGGCTCGGCTTCCTTCCGATGCGGGATTACCTGGCCATGACCAGGCAGGACGGCTATGGCGCCTTCTTCCTGCAGCGGGACGAGGAAAACGCGAAGACCTATCTGCACGACCCGAAAGCGCTGTTCGACGCGGGCAGCCGTACATCGCCTGAGTGGCGGCATCTCGGCGAGATGAAAGGGCTTTGCGAGAGTCTCGAACGGGGATGCACGTTCCTCATCTACCCGTATCACGCCCACATCCTCGAGATGTTCGCCATGACCGGGCTGTGGAGCCCATTCGAAGAGTGGAAGCGCGAATTGGTCCGGCGGCTCGACCCCGGCTCGACGCCGGAGCACGGGTCCAGGATCGTCCTGTGGGACTTCAGCGGCTACCACCGCTACGCGTCGCGAACGAGTGCCGGCAATGGGCGATCGATCCACGACCATGCACTGGTACTGGGAATCGGGCCATTTCAAGCGTGAACTGGGCGACCTCGTCATCGCGCGGATTCGCGGTGGCGGCGACACGGAGTTCGGCGCTCGCCTCGATGGATCGACGATCGATGCGGTGCTCGCGCGCATTCGACGGGACCGCGACCGGTATCGGGCGGAAAACCCGGGAGACGTCGCAGCGCTGGCGAAGCTTGTCGCAAGAGCGCGGGAAACCGGATCCTGACCGCGGGAGCGCAGCGACCGAGCGGGCGCCCGCGGTTACGAGTGCTACTGCCGCCACTTAGGTGGAGTTCGTCCCTCTGACGCGGCTGGTCGAAGTCCACCCCACCGCACCGATCAGGCCGACGAGCAGGATGATGCGCGGCGAATCCAGAAGGCTGTCGAAGCAGCCGACCGCGAGAAAGCCGACCATGGCGGCAACGAAGGCCGCGGTCATAGCGGGCTGGGGCCGACGATCGCAGCGCGACCGCAATCGCAGCGACGCCCAGCGCCAGCCACGCAAGGATTCCCAACGCCCCCTGCTCGAACGCGACCTGGAGCGGCGTGTCGAGCACGCGCCACGCGAGATGCACGTCGGAGGTCACGAACCACCGATCGAGGCCATGCTGGAACGACCCGTTACCGAGCAGTTCGTCGCTGCCCGTCGACCAGCGACAGTCCCGTGACTTCCACGCGCGAGCCGAAGGTGCCGTTGGAGAGCGACAGGGCGACCGGCGGCCGGGGCGCGATGCGAATGCCGACCGGCGGTGGGGACTTCAGGGAGACCTCGAACGATTGCCAGGTCGGACCCGCGGAAACGCCTGTCCGGTCGCAATGTACCGAATTCAGCAACGACTTCTCGCACAGGCTGATCGACAGCGTGGATCCGGCCTGCGGAGAGCGGACTTCGCCGCGCAAGCAGGACTTCGCGTCCCGGGCGCGACGGCGACGCGCTGATCCATGTACATCCCGCGGCCACCGACGAGATCCAGGTAGCGCCGGACCGAGCCCGGATCCTGCCCGAGTCGATAGGCCGGCAATTGCTCCGCCACGGCGTTGGACAGGTAGAAGTCGCGCGGGAAGCTGCCGAGCCCCATCCCGAGGAGGACGTGCAGCGGGTCGAACCGCATCATGTGGACCGTGTCGCGCCAATGCGCCGCGCGCGCCTGGAAATCGCGGACCGAAGCGCCGAGCCGATCGCGCAGATAGGACGATTGGGCGCCGAGAATCGGAATCGCGAACAAGCCGACAAGCGCGACTGCCGCGATGCCGGTTCCCCATCGCCTGCGACGCGTCGGGGCGAGCGCGTCGACCTCCCGGCTCTTCAGCGCCCATATCAGGGCGAAGGCCGCCAGCGAGATCAACCAGGCGACGAATCCGGTCCGCGAAAGCGTCAGGAGCATGGCACCCGCGCCCGCCATCACGACGACATACCAGAAGGCCCGGTGAGCGAGCCGCCTGGCGCTCACCGCCATGCCGACGCCGAACGGGGCGAGCATCACCAGGATCGCTTCCAGATACGCACCGCCCACGTGGTCGGCCGAGACGAATCCCGCGGCCCGGAAGTCGGTGCCGAGGCGGACCATCCCGCGAATTGCAGCCGCTCCCAGAACACGCTGAGGGTCGCCGCCAGCAGGCCGAGCGCAAGCCCGATCGCGAGCGGACGGGCGACCTCCCGACCCGCCGCCGCATCGCGTCCGATGAGCCACAGCAGGGCGCCGGCCCAGGCATAACCCTTGACGATGCGCAGCGCGTTGTAGGGGCTGAGGTAGTTCGAGAACGCATTCGCATCGATCGGGGCGAGCGGCCAGACGCCGATCACGGTGCTCGCGATCAGCGACAGCAGCAGCAGCCCGAGCGCCGCCTCTCGGCAGCCGGGACGCCGTCCGCGCGAACCGGCAGCGCCATCAGCAGCCGGACGCCCAGCGTCGTGGCCAGCAGAGCGTCGAACTCGTCCCAGAAGAAGCGGCCGCGTGAGCGGGGCGAGGTCGAGCACCGGCAACAGCATGGGTATTGCGATCAGGTACGTCGCCGTCGGATAGCGCAGCAATACCGCCGCATACACGACGAGTCCCGCCGCGAGCGCCCACGATGCGACCGGGAACCCGATCACCGTCACCGCCGCGATGACGACCAGCAGCAGGCCCGCCAGCCGGGCGACGACGCTCGCGGCAGCCGGACCGAGGCACGGATCCGGTCGCGCGCCGCGCGTCTCGCGACCGGCCGCGCAGCGTCCTGCCGCAGTCCGCCGAGCCCATGTCGCGCGTCGCGGCGACGGCGACGATCGCGAGGCGAAGCGCAGGACGGCAAGCGCCAGCGTCGCCGACGCTGCGGCGTAGAAGACGTCCGTGTAGTCGGGCAGCCGGCCGGCAAGAAACACCTTGCTCGTCTCGACGATGCCGGCGATCAGCATCGCAACCACCGCGGCAAGCCAGAGAGGAATGCGGTCGCGACGCCGGACCCACAGCCAGCACAGCAGCGCGACCGGCGCATACAGGACGGTGTAGACGATGGCGCTGAACATCGTCGCCTGGTAGGCGGAGAAGTACTCGTAGTAGAACGGCATCCAGACGATGTCGCCGAGGCGCGCGCAGACCCGCCGCGACGCCGAGCTTCGCCGTGGTGAACCATCCGGCCACGTAGGCCAGCGCGGCGGCATAGGGAACCAGCAGTGCGAGAACGACCGGCCGGCCGACGCGATCCAGATCGACGTCCGCCAGGCGCTTTCGCCATCCGTACGTCGCTGCGCCCAGCACCATGCCCGACGCTGCGCAGCACCACCGACGCCCCCTGGCTCACGCCGCTGACCATCAGGAAATGCAGCAGCTCGATGCTCGTGGCGACAACCAGCGCGACCGGCACGGCCGCGAGCCAGGCGTTCCCCGCACTGTCGCCGCCGGGACGCGAACCACCAGCCGCAGGGAAGCGCGGCCGCGACGATCGACGGCGAACTTGACGCTGCACGGACGTCGGTCCGCAGCCGATGGGAGCGAGCCACAGCCCGTAGAGATCGGAAGCCGAACTTCTCGGACAGTTCCCCGGCACTGGTCACGAAGTCGAACGGCGTCAGGCTGGCAATCAGGTACAAGGACCACGTAGCCGTTCAGCGCCGCCTTCACGCTGCTGCTGCCGCCGATCGCGAGTTGCCGCCACCATGTCCGGCCGCTCGCACCCAGCGTGCTCCACAGCAGCGCGCCGCCGATCGCGCCGATGAATTCCGCGGCAAGATTGTTCAGGATGACCGTTCGCGCCGGAAACCAGAGCTGCGCGAAGTTGACGCCGATCGCCCACAGACAGCCGAGCAGGCTCGCGCCGGCGAAGGCGGGAAGATCGATCGGCCGCCGCGGCATGCGGCGCGATCCACATCGCGAGCAGCGCGCCGAGCGGAGCGAACATCAGCGCGCGCGAGGCCAGCGCGACGTTCTGGTCCGAACCCAATTGCGCCCATGGGATGCGCGCAAACGCGCGCAGCGCTTCGTCGAAGGGAAGCGGCGCGAACGCGTAGGGGATGAACAGCAGATGGGCGACCAGCGCCGCGTAGGCCAGGACCGCCAGCGCAATGTGGGATCGCTTCAAGTCGACGCTTTCGATGTGCAGCCCATGCCGCGATGCTACGCGCAGCGGCGCGTCGCCCTCGCCGCAGCGCGAGTTGTACACCACCGCACGCCCACCGCGGCGATTGACTCGATCGCTTGATGCGCGGGACCGCCGCGGCGTAGTATTTTCCGTCCGGGACAACGGGAGCGAATCGATGAATTCCTCGATCAAGATCGCAGTCGATTGCATGTGGGGTACTGCTCTGCGGCGGGGTT
Organism: uncultured beta proteobacterium; assembly: GCA_963734515.1. Lineage (GTDB taxonomy): Bacteria > Pseudomonadota > Gammaproteobacteria > Burkholderiales > Casimicrobiaceae > VBCG01. Next base: position 37,964 of record CAVTHP010000011.1, read on the forward strand.
CAAGTCGCGAACGCTTCCTGTACCAGTGGCGACGTTGATCACGGCGAACGGGGTCGCGCCCACCATCGGCTCGATTCTGACCGGCAACACCGTTTGCGCCACCCTCGGCAGTGACCAGTGGCAGGAGTACCACCAGATCCGGAGGGGCACTTGATCGATTACAAGAAGGGCCCGAGCGACCCCGTGGATCCCACCACCCAGGTCGGCACCTGGTCGATCAGCGGGACCGGGTCCAACTCGGTGATCAGTTACACGTACGGAACCACCACCTACACGCTACTCCCTTTGCGGCCTGCCGGCCGGAAACGGGCCGTACACCAGCTACAACTTCCAGCCGAATCACCTCCGGATCCCTGGTCACCGGCGCAACCGTCAAGGCTGGCCAGGTGGCGTGCTGACGCCTGAAGCTCGACCAGCGCTCGCGGCGTCGAGCAGCTCTGCCAGTTCCCGGGCTCGCTCGCGCCGCGTGCACCGCGCCGCAAATTCCCGCGACGGCGCATCGGCGGTGCCCGCTGCGAGCGCGCGCGATGAACGAAGGCAGTGACGCGGCAATGGCGTCCGCCGAGTCCAGGGGCGCGATGTCCGGCACGCCCGCGCGCCGCATCAGGTCGGCGGTGTCGCCGGCGGGATCGGTCAGCGCGTAGATCGGGCGACCGGCGCGAAGGTACTCGTAGACCTTGGCCGGAATCTGCGCATTGCAGTTCGATGCCTGCATCACCAGCAGCGCATCGACGCCGACCATCTCGGCCAGCGCCTCGCGGTAGGGAATCGCCGGCAGCACGCTGACCAGATCGGCGACGCCGTGGGCGTCCGCGAGGGTCGCGCAGCAGATCGTCGTTCGCGCTGGCCCGGAAGCGAAATTCGACCGACCCGGCCGGCAGTTGCGCCTGCCGTCCGCAGGCGCCCGAGCGCCTCGAACAATTGCGTCGGATCGCGTTCGGACGGGTACACGATGCCGCTGTGCAGCAGCACGACGGGCGCGCCGCCCTGCGCCGCCCGCGACCGCGGAGGCGGGGTGTCGATCCCGGCGAAGGACTCCTCGTCGTAGCCGTTCTCGATCAGCGCCAGGCGATCGCCGCACTCCGGGTATCGCGACGCGTACTCGCGCACCGCGCCGGGCGACGTGAAGACCGATCGCGCCGCCGTGCGCACCGCCGTCGATTCGATGCGCTTGTAGCTCTCCCAGACCTTCGGATCCGCCGGATAGCCGTCCTGCGCCATCGGATCCCGGAAATCGGCGATCCACGGCAATCCGGAGCGGCGATGCAGCGCGCTGCCGATCAGGTGCGCGGTCGCGATCGGAAAGGTCGACCAGATGACGTCGGGACGCCAGGTCGCGGATCATGCGCATGCCCGCGCGTATCGCGGCGTACTTCCATGTCATCCAGCGGTCGGGGCGCGCGAGGAATCCGGGGTAGCGCCCCGCGATCGAGAGATGCCGCGCGGTGTCGAGCGCGAACGCGCGCACCACCGGCACACCGCGGCGGAACGTCGGCGTCGAGATCGTCGCTGGTGCGCTCGTAGGCCCGCGGATCGGCCGTCAGCACCGCAGGCTCCCAGCCGAACGCAGGCAGGTGCTGGACGAAGCGCAGCGTGCGCTGGATGCCGCTGCTGCCGGCGAGCGGCGGAAAGTGATACGCGACCATCAGCACGCGCTTCATCGCGCGACCCCGAGCACGCGCCGCCGGACCCAGTCGACGGTCGCGGCTTCCGCGCCGTCCCGCCAGGCGGCGGACGAAAACGTGTGGTCGGCATCCTCGAAATCGCGCCGCTCGACCGATGCGCGCGCGAGCAACGCCTTCCAGCGCGTGTCGCTCGACGTGTACTCGTCGAATTCGCGCGCGGTGAGGTCGCGGCCGCTCATCAGCAGCAGGACCGGTCCGGCGAACGCCGACAATCCCGATGCCATCCGTTCCTGGAACGCGACGGCGGAACCGCGCTCGCGGGCGCCGCTGGCGCGACGCGCGATGCGCGCCGAGCGGGCAACGCCCGCGACGGCGTCGCCCGACGCGCACCCTCCCCCGCAGCAGCTTCGCCCAGAAATCGCGCTCGAGAAGCCGTCGCGCGTAGTAATGCTTGATCTGCGTCTTCGCCAGCGTCGCGTCCGAGCGCACCCACGGATTGACCAGCACGATGCCGGCGACCGACGCGTCGCGGCTCGCCTCGATGTACATCAGCGCGGCGGACGCCGCGTCGCACAGTCCCCAGAGCACGACACGCTCCACGGCAGGACACGCGCGCCGGAACGCCGCGATCGCGGCGGCGATGTCGTCGGACACGTCCTCGAAGCTGCGCGCCTCGCCACCGGCGTCTCCCATGCCGCGATAGTCGAAGCGCATCGCCGCGATGCCTTCGCGCGCGAGCCGGCGCGCGAGGTGCACGAACTGGCGATGACTGCCGGCGCGGTACTGCGGCCCGCCGACGACGATCAGGACGCCGACCGGGGCCGGTCGCTCGGGAACGGCGACGATGCCGACCAGCCGCTCGCCGTCGCATTCGAACGTGAGCGCCTGTTCGCTCGCGCTCACGAGCGGACCGCGCGCCAGCGCCGCGACGCGTCTCGCGGATCAGCGCCGGGCATTCGGTGATTTCCTGCGTCTGCCAGAAAGCCTGCCCGGTGACACAGCGCGCGTCCACCGCGTGGCCGGCGCTCTCCCACTGCGCGACGCGCGCGCGGCCCGCCGGCGACATCTGCTGCCTCGGCCGCGCCCGCGACCTCGATCCACGCGACAGGGCATGCGCCCGGCGATCGGCGCGAGATCGGCGGCCTCGAGCCCTGCCGCCAGCGCGGGCGACAGCTCGTAGCCCGCGACCTCGACGCTGTCGCCGCGCAGCAGCCGTTCGCGCAGCTCGCGCGTGTCGACGCGCGCCGCCTCGGCCGACCCGAGGATCTGCGCGGCAACCTTGAGCCGCAGGAACTGCTGCAGGAACTGCTTGCCCGACAGCACCGGCTGCCAGAACAGCAGCCCGGCGACCGATGCCATCCCGATCGCGGCCTCGCTCGCGACGAGGCAGCCCGCGCGCAGCCCCCACAGCCACGGGGTCGCGCCCGCTGCGCTCGCGCAGCCATCCGGCAGCTTCGCGAACGTCGGCCACCCAGCGATCCCACGAAGCCTCCCCGAATTCGCCTTCGCTGTCGCCGCAGCCGGCGAGATCGACCTGCAGCACCGTCCATCCGGCCGCGGCCAGCGCCCGCGCCTGCAGCGCGGCCATGCGGCGCGCCTTGTTCATCTCCTCGGCGAAAGGATGGACGTAGAGCATCGCCCCGGCAACGGCACCGGACTCCGCGGGCTCGTGCAGGATGGCGAGAAGCGGCGTCCCCCGCTCGATTGAAGGTAGACGAACCTCCAGCCTCGGCGACCCGGCGCCGTCGTCAGGCATCGAGCTTGCCTTGCACGATTTCGTCGAGATCCTTCGACGGCTCCTGCTGGGTGTCCAACGGCGATCTCCCTCGCTGCGCGATGAGCCGTGAAGTATAGCGACCTGCTTCGCACGCGTCGGCCCCGCAGTGCTCCACAGACTGTGCCGCACAAGCCTCGCGCACCAGCGCGTGCGCGGCTGCCACAAGGTGGCTCGCGGCCGACGCGCGGAGGGCGCGGGGGGCGCGCGGTCCCGACGGCGTGAGCCATAATGGACGGGCCGTGGGCCCCCCCAGCGCACGGGAGACTTCTTTTTGGCACCAGACATGCGCATCCGGCGCAGCTTGGCGCGCTTCGCGCTGCAATTCTGCCTCGCGCTTCTCGCGGGGTTCACGACCGCCGCCGCGTCCGCGCAGTCCTACGACCCGGGCGCGATCACCGCATTCACGGTCAAGTTCCAGGACGGCGTCGCGCCGATGTCACGTCCGCGCTCCCCGACGCCGTCCGCAGCGAGCCGCTTCGATGTACTGCAGGTGCCGTTCGTCCGACCGGAAGCACGCGCGATGGCGCCTTTCGTCTCGAGTTGACCAACCCGCAGTCGCTCGATCAGGCGCGTGCGCTGATCAATCGTGTCCGCATGTTGCCCGACGTGCTGTACGCGTCGATCGAGACCACGCCCTCGGCCGCGGCAGGCGCCGCGCAGTCCAAGGCGGCGCCGGCCGCGGCGCAGGGCCCGCTGCG
>CAVTHP010000012.1:0-27428 GCA_963734515.1 uncultured beta proteobacterium
CCAGCGTCTGGCTCCTCCACCGCGCAAAGAATGCCCCGACGCCAATGCCGCCGGCATAGCCCTGAATCAAGACCCTTCGGTACTGCTCTCGCAATCGCGGCAGCCGAGCCAGCGCTTCGTTTGCGTCCGCGCAGCGGATGACCTCCCCAACCTGCCCTTGAAACGCATAGCACGCGTCCACCTTAGAACAGCGGGCTGCCCAGAGCTGCAAGCGCATTCTGGCCCGGCAGCGGGTCGCCTTCCCCAGCAACGCAAAAGGCGGCAGATGCTCGCTCAATCCGGCATTGCGACATGACTGAAATAGATCGTATTTGCTGAGTCCGGCATAGACCCGACCTTCGTCGCCGGAAAGGGCGAGCAGATGGCTGTATCGCTCAAAAGATGTCCGAATCGCCAACAGGAAAGATTCGGAAGGGATGATCAGCCCAATCGTCTCGTCCGCGATCAACTGGTCCAGCCATGCCGTGTAGCACTCGTGATTGCCGTAGGCGGGCTGGACCCGGGCCAGTCCGCAATAGCGCGAATAAAAGCCCAGCGCATTGTCTTGCGGCGAGCAGGCGACGACGCGATACCCTGCCCGTCCCAGAGATCGGATTATGGCCAGCGAGCCGATGGTATGCGCTTCGGTAATCAAAACTGCGCGTCGCGAACGCCAATTGCCAACAACATGATTCATGTTGAACTGGAGATGGCGGAATCCCATCGGCTGAGCAACCCCTCCAGGCTTCGCTCGATGCGATTGAAACTCTGATCGAAGTGGTGATCCGACGATCCGTAAGGATCATGAAGATATGCCCACCAGGGGTGATCGTGCCAGAGGCCGAGCAAGGTCACTTGGACGCCGCTCTGTCCGGCAATCAGAGCAGTCAAGGAATGAGCATGTTCGGGCTCGAAAGCGATTAGCAAGTCGCCGGAATGCAGACCTAGTCCCGAAATGGATCGGCTATGGTGATCGACCAAGTCGACATTCCGTCGGCTGGCCGCTGCCTGCGCCCGACAGTCGGCTGGCTTGCCGGGGTCGGCGGCCACGCCGGCCGAGACCACGCGGCGACCCGACATCCGGGCTCTTTCCGCCGCAAATGCGCTGCGACAGATGTTGCCTTTGCAGATAAACACCAGCCGCGATATGTGCGGCCAATCAATCGACCGGTATCGGGTGAAGCCTCCGGTAAGTCTCTGCCGGAATACCACACGGTCGATAGGAAAGCCTTCTTGCCGCCAAATCGATCGGGAGACGATCGCTCATCATTGCCGAATTCTCATTGGAGCTACGCGACGCGTAGTGTGACTCGGCGGGACACTCTAGCGTAACTCGGTGAATGAGGTTCGGCGCGGCTCTTTACGTTGGGCCGCCGTTCCCCAGCTTCGCCTTCCTTCAGAATCGCCACAATCTGCGATTCGGTGATTCTCGATTTCTTCATCGGACCTTCCTCCATCACAAAATCCTGCCAGAAGAGCCCGGTTCTTGATGTCTGCCAGAAGGGGACTACGGCTCCTCTGAGACCGAAAGCCGGGAAAACGCCATCGGGTCATGGTGGCGTTTACCACTTTGCGGAAGTTCTGCTCGGAAAACGACGTCAATACGACCTGCCTGCCGGCGTCCGCCACCTCCTGCGATGCCTCGGGTTCCGCAAGAATCCGCGTGACGCGCTCGATCATCGCGGCCGGGGTGTCCGCGACGTAGAGCGACTCGCCTGCCCGCAGGTGTGGAGAAAACCCGTTCGCGACAAACGACGAAACGACAGGCGCGCGGCCGTGGGCCAGCGATTCCAGGACCTTGATCTGGGTTCCACCGCCGGCGGTCACCGGAACGACGGTTACGCTGGCTCGCCGGTACTCGACGGCGATGTCGTCCACGAAGCCCGGACACTCGACGCCGGGCGTGCCTGCCCACGTTGCGCGCAACTCCGGCGAAGCGGCCCCAATCACCCGGAAGCGGGCCGCCGGCAGCTTTTCGTGAATGGCGGGCCAGCACGCGCGCAGGAACCACTCGACCGCGTCGCGATTGGGTTGGTACCAAAGGGCGCCGACCATGAGCACCACCGGCTCGGCATTCCCCGCTATTCGCGTCACGACATCCGGCGCCTGTACGACGTTGGGCAGCACCGACGATGGAACGGACGGAAAGGCGAGTCGGTCGCGCTCGCAGCAGAACCAGGCGTGGTCGACGCGCCTCAGCGCGCGACGACCGACCGAAAGCCGTGCGCGCGACTTGAGCGCGGCGATGGCGGCGCCGAGGATCGGCGTACGGGTCGCGGGATAGCGATAGTAGGCGTCATCGGCGTCGACGATGGCGCGTCCGGGGAACGGCGGCAGCGCAAGCAGGGGGCCGAGATAGCGACCCACCACGACATCGAATGCCGCCAGGTCGACGATGGGAGCGAGCAGCGACTGGAGTTCGGGGACTGGCCGATATTTCTGTCCAGCCTTCCGGCCGGGATACGTCACCTCGGCGAGCACGATTCCCTGCGGAAATGTCCTGCACGCGAGTGCATCGCCTTCGCGCAGGACCAGCGTCGAAACGTCCGCGATTTCGCTCAATGCAGCGTGAAGCAGGGCCGTGCGCTGCCCGCCGCCGAAGGAGCGGTCGTCCGGCCGGAAGGGGGAGACGAGCAGGATGCGCATCGATCGAGTCGGCGGGAGGTTGGCCACGGCTCACGCATCGACCGGCGCCTGCGTGACGAGGCTCTGGACGTAGCGGAACTTGCCGGAACGCTCCGGCGGGAGAGTGTCGACCAGAACCACCGAGACGTCGACGGCAGCACCGAGACGCTGCTTCAACCCTTCCTCGATGCGTTTCTGGACGACGGGTTCGAAGCCGGGTCCGGGGACCAGCATCACACGCGTCCGATCGATCGTCTCCTGGACGATCCGGAACGTCTCGATGCCGGGAAGCTCGCGGATCACGTAGATCAGCGCGAGCCCGTGCATGATCGTCCCGTCGCTCGCCACGACGAAATCGGTCGATCGACCCTGGACCTCCTTCAGCATCGGCAAGCCACGCCCGCACGCGCACGTCCGCGCGTCGAGAACGCCGATGTCTCCGGTGCGATAGCGGATGAACGGGAAGTCGCCGGTCGCCAGGTGCGTGACGACGATCTCCCCCGCCACTCCCGGGGCGACCGCCGCCCCCGCCGGGTCGACGGTCTCGACGACGATGTCCTCGGCGGAGATGTGCATTCCGCCGGACGGACACTCGTGCGCGATGAATCCCGCATCGCGACCGCCGTAGCCGTTGGCGACCCGGCAGCCGAATACTTGCTCGATGATCTTGCGCTGGTCGTCGTAGAGCCGCTCGGAGGTCACGAACGCGACGCGAATGCCGAGGTCATCCATGGCCACGCGTTGCCTTTCCGCGTGGCGGGCGATCAGCGCAAGCGACGATGGGTATCCGAACAGCATGCGCGGCCGTCGCGCGCGAATGCGCGCGAGGAATTCGTCCAGCCGCGCGGCCGACATGTCGAACGCGGGCAGGAGCTCGGTGCGCAGCACGCGGTCGCGCCAATGCCGGATCCGATCCTGCGCGCCGAGCTCGATCGGAGAGCCCCAGACGACGATCTCGACGTCGCCGATGTCGACGTCCCACCATCGGGTCGCGCGCCATTTCGCCGCGACATCATGGCTGCGGCGATCCTTGCCGATGTAGAAGACCAGTGGCTCGCCGCTCGACCCGCCGGTGTTGTAGCGCTTGAGCGCCGTCGCCCCCTGCGCCTTCAGCCGATCGACATTGGCACGGATCAACGCCTTGGTGAGCAGCGGCGCCTTGGCGAGGTCGGAAACGTCACCCATGCGCTCGGGCGCGAAGCCCGACTCGGCAAACGCCTGCCGGTAGTACGGCACCCGATCGCGCACCACGCTCAGGAAGCTCTTCAACCGCACGAGCTGCGCGTCGCGCAAGCGGTCTGCGGACCACCACTGGCTCCTTTCGAGCGAGCGAAGCCGACCGACGCTGTCGTGGCCCTTGGCGAGCTCGTGCAGCGGAAACAGGACTTCCGCGCACAGGGCGGTATAGGCGCCGCGCGTCACCGACCTGGCCCCGCGCCGTGCACTTCGACCGGTCGCCCGCACCCGCAGGATCCGGCCGTATACGCGCATCCACATCGGAAAGACCTTGTCCCACGCGCAGCGCTGCGCGACCCGCAATCCGTTCCCGACCAGAACGTCGCGTAGCGCCGAGTCGTCGAGTACTTCGGCCATCGCCTGTGCCAGCGCATCGGGTCGCCTCGGCGGAACAAGCATCGCCGTCGTTCGGTCCTGGACCAGGTACGGGATCCCGCCGACGTTCGTGCTCACGATCGGAATCCCGCAGGCCATCGCCTCGAGCAGCGAATTCGGCGTGTTGTCGACTCGGCTCGAATTGACCATGACGTTCGCCTGGCGATAGAGATCCGCCATCGCATCGCGCGAAAGCGTACCGCAGAACGTCACCGCCTTGGTCAGCCCGAGCTTCTCGACCAGTCCTTCGAGCATGGCGCGCTCGGGGCCACTACCCGCAATGCTGAATCTCGCTGCGGGACGCGCCTCGTGCAGGATGGCAAATGCCTCGATCGCCGTCGCGATGTCGTAGATTGGCTCGAGATTACGGGCGATCACGACGTGCGGCGCATTCGGCACGCGGTCTCGCGCCGGATGTCGGCGCGGGCGCGAAGCGCTTGACGTCGACGATGTTGGGGACGACCGTCACGTCGATGCCGAACTTCGCGAACACGTCGCGCAGGAACTGCGACGGAACGACGACATCGTCGGCCATGCGCAGCGTCGGGCGCACGATGGCGATCGACCGTCCGAGGAACGACTCGGCGGCGCCGCCCCGGTAATTGACGATCACACGGGTTCCGCGCAGCTTTCCAATCCAGATCGCCGGGGCCGCGAACAGGTGCCAGGCCCAGCCGGAATTGGCCATCACGTGGAGCACGGTCGATCGCCCGGCCGCCTTCCACAACTGCCATAGGTACGGAACGCTGCGAACCAGTGCCCGACAATCCCGCGCAGGCTTTCGACGAAGCGCGGGCGGTATGCCGCGTTCGTGCGCACGATCTCCACGCTTACGCCTTCCGCGGTCAACAGATCGCAAAGCTGACGCGTTTGGCTCGCCATGCCGCCGGCTGGGGGTGCAAGCGGCCCCACGATCGACACGTGCAATTCGCGGTGCACCGGAAATGGTCGATCAGCGCATCCCGGACTTGGTCGCGTCATGCGATGGTCAATGGCGGATTCGCCGCATCTGCCGCAGCGCAACCCAGTTCGACAGCGTGTAGATGCCGGCCGGATGCAGGCGCAGCGACGCCGCACGCGGATAGAGCTCGGTGATGTCCAGCGGCATTCCCGCCAGCCCTTTGGCCTTCAGTTCCGGGCCCAGGATCTGGAACTCGTACTTGCGCCGACCGTATCTGACGGCACGCTTCCAGTACACGATCCAGTCGGCCGGCCTCCTGAGCGACATCGGCTCGAATTCGAAAGCCGCATCGGCACAGGGCACGATGCGACCGTGGTCGTACTCGTTGTTCTTCGGATCGAGGTCCCACTTCACGAGTGCGCCGATCAGGCCATCGTCGCCCTCGAGCTTCAATGGCATGCGCACCGACAGCTGCCGCAGTCGCTCGACGAACGATCCGCGCAACGCGTAGAGATTGGCGACCAGCCCCCGCTCGGCCAGCAACTGCTGCCGGTCGCGCGCCACGTAACGTCCGGACGCAGGAACCGCGGATGCGGCGTTCGCAGCCGGATTGCGCTCGAGGGCTTGCGACATGGCGGCTGAACGACCCCGGCACGGCACGCGCGTCGCCATCCATGAAGAAGTAGACGTCGCGGCCGGGAGCACGTGTCGGCATCGTCTCGTGAATGAAGACGTTCCAGGCATTGCATTTGTCGCCGAGCTCGATCGAAACCAGGTGCACGCCAGGGTGTCGGCGCCCGTAGGCCGCGACCAGCTCCTCCGTCTTGTCGGTGCAGCCGTTGGCCATGACGAAGATGTCGAATTGCCGTCCCGGCTCGGCCGCCAGGATGCTGTCGAGACAGGCCTCGATGTGCCGCTCCTCGTTGTGGGCGAGCACCATGACCGCCCAAGGCGAGCCCCTGGCATCGTTCAGGCATGGGGGCTCCGCATTTCATGCGCCCGACCTCCGCGGTCCTCGTCCGCGCATGCGCCGCTGAGCAGCTCGAAATCGCCGCGGAGGGACCGGCAGGCGCCGGAGCCGCGGCGCTGCCGCGAGCAGTCGCGGAGCCGGCCACGCACCGCTCGATGATCCGGTCGAGCCGCCGCATCGACATGTCCCAGGTGTGGTGCGACAGCATGCGCGCGCGTCCCGCGCCGGCGAGCTCGTCGTGCCGCTGCCGGTTGGTCATCAACTCGAGCGTCGCCGTCGCCACATCGGCGGCGGAGTCGGCAACGATGAAATGCTCGCCCGGGATCGGCGTCGACGCCGCCGGCCGCCGCGCTGCTGGTCACGACCGGAACGCCGGCCGCCATCGCCTCGAGGATCTTGTTCTGCGTGCCGCGCGCGATCGACAGCGGCGCGACCATCGCCGCCGAACGATGCAGGTAGGGCCGCACGTCGGGAACCGATCCCGTGACCGTCACGCCGGGCAAGCTCGCCGAGGCTGCGAATGGCAGCAGTCGGATCCGCGCCGACGATCAGGAACCTCGCCCCGGGACGTCGCTCGCGGATCCGCGGAAATGCTTCGCGGCAGAAGTCGAGCACGCAGCTTTCGTTCGGATAGTAGTCCATCCGACCGACAAAGCTGATCACGTCGGGATCGTAGGGCTCGCCGGTCGGAGCGAAGTAATCGGTGTCGACTCCATTGGGAAACCATTCGGCGGTCGTGCCGGTTGCGTAGCCCGTGAGCGTCTCCAGCTCCGCGCGCGTCGCCGTCGTGCACACGTCGAAGGCGCGCGCAAGACGCTTCTCTTCCGCCACCAGCTTGATGCCCTCCAGCCGATAGCCGAGACTGAGGGGAAACGGCTTGAAATCCGAATACGCGAGCCATTTCTGCGAGTCCATGTCGCAGAAGTCCAGGATTTTTGGAACGCCCTCGACGTGCGCGACGTAATGCGCGACCGACGAGGAATGCACGAGGATGAGATCGAACGATTCCGCGGCGAGCAGGCGGCGGATTCGCCGTGCGAGATCAGCGGAATGAAAGTATGCCGACGACGCGGTGCCCGCTGTCGGCAGCGAGGCGATCATCCGGGCGACCTGGACCGGAGCTCGCACCTGCGCCATCTCGTACCGGGCGCACCAGGCGGCGAGGCCCCCACCTTCCTCCGCCTCCCGGTCCGAGCGCGCGATCGAAGCGACCGTGACCTCGTGCTCCGCATGCAGGTGACGAATCATGTTGAACGCGCGGATCTTGCTTCCGCTGTCGGGCGGATACGGAAACCGGTGCGTGATGCAGAGTATCTTCAAGCGGATTCCAGTCTCACACAACCGATCGCGCACCGGACCCGAACCGGGCCCTGCCCTTCTCGGCAACGCTCCCGTAAACGTTCCGATAGCGCTCGACGCTGCGCACCCACGTCCGCTCGGCCTCGACGAACCGGCGCGCCTGCGCCGCAATGCGCGGCCACGACGTCTCGTCGTCCAAGACCGCGCCGATCTGCTGCGCCAGCGCGACCGCGTCGCCGGCCTTGCACAGGAACCCGGTTACGCCGTGCGTGACGAGCTCGCGGTGGCCGCCGACATCCGAGGCGACGAACATCCGTCCCTGTGCCATCGCTTCGAGGGGTTTCAACGGCGTCACCAGCTCGGTGAGCCGCATGCTGCGCCGCGGATACGCGAGCACGTCGATCAGCTCGTAGTAGCGCTGCACCTCCTGGTGCGGAACCCGTCCGGTGAAGATCACGCGCTCACCGAGTCCGCTGGCGGATGCCTGCGCGCGCAATGCCGCGTCCTGCGGTCCGCCGCCGACCAGCAGCGCGCGCAATTCCGGCCGCCCCGGCGCGAGGATCGCCAGCGCTTCCAGCAGCAGGTCGAGCCCTTCGTAGCCGTAGAACGAACCCGCGAAACCGATGACGCGCTTGCCCTCGAGGCCGAGCCTGGCGCGCAACTCGGGATCGGGCGCCGCGCCGAAGGCGAACTCGCGGATATCGACAGCGTTGGGGATGACGGTGACGCGCTCGGCGGGGATGCCGCGCGCGACGATGTCGCCGCGCAGGCCCTCGCAGATCGTCGTGACGTGGTCGGCGCGATGCAGCGCCCAGGTCTCCAGTGCACGCGACGGCTCGGTAGCGCAGGCTGCCCTCGCGCGTCGTGCCATGGTCGACGGCGGCGTCCTCCCAGAGCGCGCGCACCTCGTAGACGACGGGAATGCCGCGGCGACGACCCACTCTCAGCGCGGGCAGGGCGTCGAGCACCGGTGAATGCGGATGCAGGACGTCGGGCGAGAATCCTGCGACCAGCTCGTCGATGCGCCGTGCCGTCGCGGCCATCTCGCGGGCGTAGCGCGCGCCCGGGAGGCTGTCCAGCAGGCTCGACGGGAGCGGAGTTCGGTGGAAGCGCAACTGATCGACGTCCTCGAACAGCGCCGTGCCGCCGTTCTGCCGCGGCGTGGTGAGCTGGATCGTCTCGTAGCCCATCGCGCGCTGCTCGCGCAGGATCGCCGCGCTGCGGAACGTGTAGCCGCTGTGCAGCGGCAGCGAATGGTCGAGGATGTGCAGGATCCGCATGGCTTTCGCTCACGCGGCCTCGTGCAGCGGCTGTGGCGCCGCCTCGCCGGACATCACGTTGCGCAGAAACGCCTCGAACATCAGCAGCGTCCAGATCGGCGTGCTGTGGTCGCGGATTCCCGACCGATGCTCGTCGCCGATGCGCTGCAGCGTCCGCGGATTGAACAGCCCGCTTTCCACCAGCGCTCCGCCTCCGAGCGTGCCGCGAACGCGCTCGCGCAGCGGGCCGCGGAACCAGCGCGCGAGCGGCACCGAGAAGCCCATCTTGGGCCGGTACATGATCTCGTCGCGGAAGGCGGCCCTCCATGCTCTTCTTGAGCAGGAACTTGCCTTCGCCGCCGCGGATCTTGAGGTCCGAGGGCAGCGATCGCCAGCCACTCGACCAGCTCGTGGTCCATCAGCGGCTCGCGCACCTCCAGCGAATGCGCCATGCTCGCGCGGTCGACCTTGGTGTTGATGTCGCCGACCAGGTAGGTCTTGAGGTCGAGGTACTGGATCAGCGCCAGCGGATCGTCGGTGGCGGCCCGCCGCGCGTGGCGGTCGAACACCTCGCGCGCGTCGATAGCCCCCGAGCGTCGGCGCGCAAGCGTCGGGCTGTAGAGCTGCGAGCGCATGCGGATCGCGCAGGCACGACACGCTGTTGAAGTAGGCCTCGACCGAGTTGCGGGCGAGCGCCTCGAAGGTCGTCTTGGCGCGGAACATCCGCGGCGCCCAGTCGAGCTTCGGATAGGCGCGGCCGAGCAGGCCGAACAGCGACCGGCGCAGGCCGAGCGGCATCGCCGCGCGCAGGCGCTCCTCGGCGAGGTGCAGCCGATAGCGCCGGTAGCCGCCGAAGCTCTCGTCGCCGCCGTCGCCGGACAGCGCGACCGTCACGTGCTTGCGCGCGAGCTGGCAGACGCGGTAGGTCGGGATCGCCGAGCTGTCGGCATAGGGCTCGTCGTAGAGCCTCGCCAGCGTGTCGATCAGGTCGAAATCGTCGCTCTCGACGAGATCCGACGTGGTGAGCGCGTGCGGTAGCGATCGGCGACCAGCTGCGCGAAGCGCGACTCGTCGAACGCCGGATCCGCGAACGCGATCGAGCAGGTGTTGACCGGAGCTGTCGGAAAGCTCCGCCATCGTCGCGACGACCGCGCTCGAGTCGACGCCGCCGGACAGGAACGCCCCCAGCGGCACTTCGGAGATCATGCGCAGGCGCACCGACTCGTCGAGGCGGCGGCGCAGCTCCTCGCAGGCTTCGGCGACCCCGATCGAGGTCGACTGCGAGAAGCGGACGTCCCAGTATTCGCGCGGCTCCGGCACGGGCCGGCCGCGCCGGATCGCCAGCGTGTGCGCCGGCGGAAGCTTGCGCGCGCCGCGGAAGATGGTGCGCGGCTCCGGCGACGTAGCCCAGCGCGAAGTATTCCTCGATCGCCGGCGGGTCGATGTCGCGGCGCAATCCGCCGTGCGCGAGCAGCGACTTCAGCTCGGAGCCGAACAGCAGCGTGCCGTCGGGCAGCAGCGCGTAGTGCAGCGGCTTGACGCCGAGGCGGTCGCGCGCGAGGAACAGCGTCTCGCCGGTTGCGATCCCACAGCGCGAACGCGAACATGCCGCGCAAGCGCTCGACGCAGTCCTCGCCCCACGCCTCCCAGGCGTGCACGATCACCTCGGTGTCGCTCCTGGTGCGGAAACGGTGGCCCAGCGCCGTCAGCTCGGCGATCAGCGCCTGGTAGTTGTAGATCTCGCCGTTGTAGACGATGCAGACGCTGCGGTCCTCGTTGTACAGCGGCTGCTGCCCGGTGGAAAGGTCGATGATCGACAGCCGCCGGTGGCCCAGCCCGACGCCGGGCTCGATGTGCAGGCCGACCTCGTCGGGGCCGCGATGATGCTGCGACTCGTTCATGCGCACCAGCGTCGCGCGATCGATGTCGCTGCGCCCGCGCGTGTCGAAGATGCCCGTGATGCCGCACATGGTCAGTGGCTCCCCGTCGTCGCGCGTGCGGCGGGCCGCCCGGCATCGGCAGATGCGACGCCTCGTCGATCGTCGAGCAGCCGGTCGTAGAGCGCCGTGTATTGCGCGACCATGGCGTCGAGGCTGAACAGCCGCTCCGCCCGGGCGCGGCCGGCACGGCCCTGCGCCCTGGCGAGCTTCGGGATCGCGCGCGTAGCGCAGCATCGCGCTGCGCGAGCGCCTCCGCATCCGCCGCCGGAACGAGCGTGCCCGTCGTCGCGTCGTCGACCAGCTCGGCATTGCCGCCGACGCGGGTGGCGATCACCGGAAGGCCGCTCGCCATCGCCTCGAGGATGGTGTTCGAGATCCCCTCGGCCAGCGACGGGAGGACGAACGCATCGAAGCTGCGCAGCGCCGGTGCGACGTCGTCGCGCGCGCCCGGCAGCCAGGCCAGTCCCGGACGCGTTCGCGCCGGCAAGCGACGCCGGCGATCTCGGCGCGCGCCGGCCCGTCGCCGACGATGACCAGCCGGACCGTCCTGCGCAGATCAGGGGCGATCTCCAGCAGGCGCACGAACGCGCGCGCGAGCAGCGCCTGGTTCTTCACCGCCTGCAGGCGTCCGACGGTTCCGAACACGAACGTGTCCGGATCGCCGAACGGGCATCCGGGAAGCGTCGAGCGCATCGCGTCCGGCGTGAACGCGCTCGGTGTCGACGCCGTTGATGATCCGCTGGACCCGCCGCGCAGGCACGCCGATCGAGTCCGTCAGGTAGCGCTCGAGGTCCTGCGACAGCGCGACGTACTGCGTGACGAAAGGCCGGTGCATGCGCGCGAATCCATCGATAGGTCCGATTCGTTCCGTCGAGGTCGCCGACGTCGCGCCCGTGCTCGCCGTGGACGCGGATCGGTACCCGCGCAAGCCACGCCGGGACGCTCGCCTCCAGCGCCGCGAGGTTGCGCGTATGCACGATGGCCGGACGCATGCGGCGGAACGCCCGGTAAAGCCTCGGGAACAGCCTGATGCCGTGCCCGGGGGTCTTGTGCAGGCCGACGAACTCGACATCGTCGCGCAGCACCCGGTGCCGAAAGGGGTCACCTCGGTGAGCGCCAGCACGGCATGCCGGTAGCGCTCGGCGGGCATCCGGTTCAGCAGGTTGACGACCCCGTTCTCCAGCCCGCCGACGTCGAAGCGGTAGACGACGTGCGCGATGAGCGGACGCGAATCGACGTCGTTCGCCGGCCGGTTTCTCGCTTGCGCGCCTTCGCATCGCGAGCGCCGACGCGATCGCCGGCCAGCCGTCGCGCACGAACGCCTGCAGCGTCGCACCCGCTCGCGTGCCCTCACCGGCCGGCGCGTAGACGACGATCGACCGCCGAATCGTCACCGCGCCCCGTGACCCGCAACCACGCGACCCGCGCCTTGGCGATCGGATCGCTCGAGGTCAGCGTGCCGTCGATCCAGTACCACTGCCTGGCCTCGAGCGTGCTGGCCAAGCGTGTCCGCGATGCGCGCCGAGATCACCGGGACCGTCGCGCCGCCGATGTCCATGGTCGGCGCGCCGCTGGCGATCGCGTGCCAGACCTTGTCGTCGGCGCGCAGCAGGACGTTGTCGGAGCTCACCAGCTTGTGGCTCGTCGTTCTGGCCGCGGTAGTACGCGACATAGAGACCGACCTCCTCGCCATCCTTGCGCAGGATCTCGTGCCGGACCGCCGAGGGGTTCAGGAAGTGTGGCGTGAAGCTGCCCTCCGGTGCGGGCATCGCCTGCCAGCCAGGAACGTCGATGACCCCGAGCGTCGCCGACGGATCCGACGCATTGCGCTCGATCGCCCAGTTGGCAGCGGCCAGAACGCGGTCATCGCGATCGTGGCGATCGCCGCGATCCAGTATCCGGCCGCGCCGCGTCCGTCCTTCGATCGGGCGCCGGCACGGCTCGCCTGCCGCAGCCGGACTCGGCGCAGCGTGCTCGGGTTCCTGCCAGCGCGCACCGATCCAGAACATCAACAGCATCACCAGGCCGAAGAACACCCAGCCGTAGATGATGTGGTCGACGCCGGTCGCGATCCGGTTGTCCGACAGGTAGCCCAGCATCACGATCATGTAGGCGCGGAGCCAGTTCGCGACGATCGGCACGACGATCGACACGCCGACGAACGCGAATCGCCGCCACATCGTCGTGTAATTGAGGTAGGCGAACAGCGTGCCGACGACCAGCGACGCGATCAGGTAGCGCACGCCGCTGCAGGCCTCGATCACCGACCAGCGGCCGTTCGGCACCGAGAATACCTGCAGGCCCTTCGCGCAGGACGGGCACGCCGGATGCGCGCACCGCGGCGATCGTGAAGTCCGCCGTATGCGCCATCAGCGTCGGCAGCAGGAACTCGCCGATCGGCACCGAGAAGAAGAGGAAACCCAGCGGGAACAGCATCGCGCGGGTGACGCGGATTCCCAGCACCGCCGGGACGGCCAGCACCAGCATCGAGACGAACGCGAATTGCGACACGGCGTTGACAGCGCCCACGTTCCCCAGCAGCCAGCCGAATCCCGCTGCCGCGATCAGGGGCAGCACGAGCCATGACGGCCGCGGCTCGAGCGGGCGCAGGCGATCGCGGATGCGCCAGATCAGCCACAGCGAGATCGGCGCGACGACGAAACCATGCGCGAACGTTTCCGAGCGCGCCCAGATCGCGACCATGCCCGCCGCGGTATCGAAGTACGCGGCGACGATGAGGGCGAGAACGGCAACGAGCGCCGGCAGGGCGATGCGCCAGCCGGGGTTCGCGGGCGTCCCGCGCAGCAGTTCCGGGGACGGTCCGTCCGCCCCCGTACGGGCGCTCCGAAGCCCGGGGCAGTCGATGCCGGGCGCAGCCGCCGACAAGGGTTCGCGCTTCACTGTCGAGGCCTCATCCGAGGTTGCGCGCGATCAGCGGGCCGACGACATCGACGATCGGCCGCGGCAGTCGCCGCCAGGTCGCGATCAGGGCGCGGTATTTCGGATTGAGCGGGTTGTTCTGCGGCACGCTGTCGCGCCGCAGCAGCTGGAATTCGTAGGCGAGCGGCGCGGGCTCGAAGCCCCAGTTCTTCTTGAAGTCGAACGATCCGGTGCCGCGCTTGCTGCGCCCGTAGTCGAACGTTCGCACGCCACGCTCGCAGGCGCGGCGCATCAGCTCCCAGTACTTGAAATCGTTGGCGGCGAGGTCGCGCGCCTCTTCGGTGTCGCCGGCGTAGTACGGCAGCACCTCGTCGCGGAAATGGAACGACAGCACGCCGCTCACCGGCTTGCCCTCGGCCGTCGTCACGGTCATGCACTCGCAGGCCTCGCCGAACGTGCGCGCAGAGCCGCTCGAAATAGCGCCGCGACAGCGCCGGCGAGCCGTGCCGGTGCATGTTGTCGGCGTAGAGCTCGAAGAAGCGGTCGGGCGTGGCGTCGATCTCGGCGCGCAGGCCCCGCGCGATGCCCTTGCGGACCATCGCGCGCTGCTTGCGCGGGATCGCGAGCATGTTCGTCTCGACATCGGGTGCGAGTGTCCTGCGGAAGGTCACGTACAGGTCCTGGCAAGGCCAATCGGGGCGCTTCGGCTCGCGGTTCCGAAGCTCGAGGTGATCGACGCGCAACGAACGTGCCAGTTCGACCGCAGCATCGATCAGTGCGTTCTCGGCTACGAATCGTCGCGGCGGGTCCACCGTAGACGCAGAACGGCAGCGACACCAGCGCATGCCCGAACAGGCGGCTCCGGATCTCGGCCATCGGCAGCACGCCGCAGATCGCGTCACCGCGCTCGGCGATCAGGTAATGGCAGCGATGCCGAAAGACGTTCTCGAGGATGTCGCGCCAGCCCGCGCGATGGAAGAACGTCGCCGGCGCGCAGGCATCGACGAAGGCGTCCCAGCGCGCTTCGTCACCCGCGGCGAGGGACCGGACGCGCAGTCGGCAATCGGGGTCGCGCGCGCGGTGCCGACCGCGGCTTCGGCGGTGGCCTCCATCACGGCGCCGCATCGAGGAATACCCGATCGGCACGGTCCCAGCGAAAATCGCGAAACAGGCGCGTCAGGCGCGGCGCCATGCGGTGCAGGTTCAGGTAATGGCGAAAGCGGGTCTTCGCCCCCGGACCCGGCACGCGCGGCTGCTCGGGATCGAGCTCCCACGGGTGGAAATAGAACATCACCGGCTGTCGGTCGCGGGCATGGATGCGGCGGATCGACCAGCGCGACACCGCGTACGGCAGCAGCCGGAAGTAGCCGCCGCCTCCCGCGGGCCAGTTGGACCGGAACATCCGGACCGTCGCCACCGGGATCTCGAGCAGCTCCGGCCGCACCGAATGCGCGAAGCGCGGTGCGTCGGGGACGCCGTAGTGGTCGTGGCGTATCGGATACAGGCTCGAGCTGTAGCGATACCCGGCCTCCGCGATCGCGTCGAAGGCCCAGGGGTTCGACTTGCCGATCGAGAAGCTCGGGGCGCGGTAGCCGCGCACCTCGCGACCCGCGATGTCCTCGAGGATCGCCTTGGCGAGGCGGATGTCGGCCAGGAACTCGTCGCGGTCCTGCTCGCTCGCGCGATGGTGCTCGAAGCCGTGGCTCGCGAGCTCGTGGCCCGCGTCGGCGATCGTGCGCATCAGATGGGGATAGCGCTCGGCGATCCATCCCAGCGTGAAGAACGTGGCCCTCGCGTCCGCATCGGCGAGCAGCTTCAGGATGCACTCGATGTTGCGCTCGACGCGGCATTCCATCGTGTCCCAGGCGCTGCGGTCGATGTGGGGCGCGAACGCCGAGACCTGGAAATAGTCCTCGACGTCGATCGTCAATGCGTTGACGATCGGCACGGTCGACGCGCGCGGCCGCGACATCGGCGACGCTGCGGCGTAGCTGCTCATGCGACGCGCTGCCCGGCGGTCGCCCGCGAGGCGAGCCAGGCCTGCAGATGCGCGGCGATGCGCATGGCCGCCTGGCCGTCCCACAGCTCGGGGACGCGGCCGCGCTTGCCGCCGTTCGCGAGGATCTCGTCGACGCAGGCGACGATCCGCGAGCGATCGCGGCCCGACCAGCGTGTTGGTTCCCTGCGCGACGGTGATCGGCCGCTCGGTGTTCTCGCGCATCGTCAGGCAGGGCACCGCGAGCGCCGTCGTCTCCTCCTGGATGCCGCCCGAGTCGGTCAGGACCAGTCGCGCAGCCGCCATCAGCCCCAGCATCTCGAGGTAGCCCTGCGGCTCGAGCAGCGCGATCCGCGCATCGTCGAGCAGCGACGAGAAACCGTAGCGCTCGACGTTCGCGCGGGCACGCGGATGCATCGGCCACACCAGCGGGACGCGCGCGGCGACATCGCGCAGCACCGCCAGTGCCTCGCCGAGCGCATCGGGGCTGTCGACGTTCGACGGCCGATGCAGCGTGACGACGCCGAAGCCCTCCGGGCCCGAGGAAATGTCGCAGAATCGACGTTGGCACGGGCCAGCGTCTCCACCGGCGACAACGGCCCGCGCACGATGCTGCAGCAGCGAATCGATCATCACGTTGCCGACGAATGCCACGCGATCGCCGCTCGACGCCTTCGCGCAACAGGTTGTCGGCGGCCTCGCGCTCGGTCGTGTAGAGGATGTCGGCGATCTGGTCGGTCAGGATGCGGTTGATTTCCTCGGGCATGTCGCGGTCGAAGCTGCGCAGGCCCGCCTCGACGTGGACGACCGGGACGCCGCTTCTTGACCGCGACGAGGCTGCAGGCGAGCGTCGAGTTGACGTCGCCGACGACGATCACGCAGCTCGGCTTGAGGTCGTCGACCACCGGCTCGAAGCGACGCATCACCTCGGCGGTCTGCACCGCATGAGTCCCCGACCCGACTTCGAGATTGAGGTCGGGCGCCGGAAGCTCGAGATCGGCGAACAGCCGCTCGTTCATCGCAATGTCGTAATGCTGGCCGGTGTGCACGAGCACGACCCCCGGCAGTCCCGGCTGCATGCCGAACGCGCGGATCAGCGGCGCCATCTTCATGTAGTTGGGGCGCGCGCCGACGACGCACACGATCGGACCGCCCGGTCGCAGGATCTCGCCCATCATCGTCCCATCGGGGCGCCGGGCTTGCCCACGCGTTCCGGATGCAGCAGGCGCTGCAGCAGACCGATCGCGCGCCCGATCGATTTCTCGAGCCGATCGAGGCGTGCCTCGATTTCGCGCAGATGCGCGATCATGGCCTGCGGGTCACCCGCTGCGGCGGGCGCGGCTTCCGTCGCAGTCCCGGCAACGGCCGCGACGGTCATTGCCGGCGCCGTCGCCACCCCGGTCACCCCGCCTGCGGCGACGCCCGTCGCCGTGTCGCGCGGGGTCACCGGAGCCGACGGCTCCGAAGCCGCAGGCACGGTGACCAGCGAAGCCTCGGGTCCCAGCTCCTCGCGAATCTCGCGGACGATCGCCTGGACGTCGGCCACCTCGAACGCGTGCTTCTCGCCGAGGTAGCCCGCCAGCATGAGCCGGTTGCACAGCGTGTTGATCCGTCGGGGAATGCCGCCGCTCGCCACGTGGATCAGGTCGAGGGCCGCGGGCGCGAAGCGCGGATCGCCTTTCCAGCCGACATGCGCCAGCCGGTGCTCGACGTACGCCTGCGTTTCGGCGCGGTCCATCGGTCCCAGGTGATAGGACGCGATCACGCGCTGGCGCAGCTGCTGCATCTGCGGACCCTGCATCATGCCGCGCAGCTCGGGCTGCCCGATCAGGAAGCTCTGCAGCAGCGCCTGGTCGCCGAGCTGGAAGTTCGACAGCATCCGCAGCTCCTCGATCGCGCGCGGGGTCAGGTTCTGCGCCTCGTCGACGACCAGCAGCGCGCGCTTCTTGTCGATGGCGACCTGGCACAGGAACGCCTCGAGCGAGGCGAGCAGCGACGCCTTGTCCATCGCCTTGATCGGCAGGCCGAACGCCACGGCGACCGCGCGCAGCATGTCGTCGGCGTCGAGCTGGGTGCTGACGAGCTGCGCCGCGACCAGCCGGTCGCGGTCGAGGTGCTCGAACAGGTTGCGCACGATCGTCGTCTTGCCGGCGCCGATCTCGCCGGTGATGACGATGAAGCCCTCGCTCTGGTACAGGCCGTACTGGAGATACGCGAACGCCCGCTTGTGGCCACGGCTGCCGTAGAAGAACGCCGGATCGGGATTGAGCTGGAACGGCTTGCCGGCCAGCCCGTAGAAATCTTCGTACATGCCGGACGTCAGCGGAACGTGTGCGATCAGCCCGACGAAGATCGCGATCTCGCGGTAGCCGCTCGCGACATCGGAGTTCGAATCCTGGTAGCGCAGGCCGGCGTGCACCGAGGTCAGCGCAGACAGCGCGCTCGAGACGATCGCGTTCAGCGTGTACTGCCGGGTGGCGCCGCCTGTCGCCGAATCGTCGGTGATTCGCGACCAGCCGGCGTTGGTGCCGAGCGTCAGGTTGGCCGCGAGCTGATGCGTCCAGACCACGTTCGCGCCGATCTGGGTATTGTCGGATGAGCTGCGCCAGCAGCGGCGACAGTGCCAGGTCCTGCGACGCCGACGACCGGCTCGTTGCGCGAGCGGTACGCGGTGAAGAAGATCGCTGTTGCGCGCACCGAGGATCCCGAAGGTCCCCGTCTGCGATTCGACGAGCGTGATCTGCTGCGGAGTACAGCGCGAGCGGGCCGGTCAGCGACGACGGCAGTCCGCGGTCGCGGATCAGCTGGTCGACGAGCGCCTGGCGCTGCGCCGGATCCTGCACGCGCGATGCGAACAGCGGCGTTGAGCAGCGCGTGCACGTTCGCCGCCCGCGGGCAGGTTCGCGAGCTGCTGCGGGTAGCTCGTGGCGTCGCGCGACGCCTTGATCGACCAGACCGTCAGCGGCGTATGATGGTCGAACGCTGACGTTGTAACGATCGCCGAAGAATCGATGCTCGCCGCGCGCGCTGCAGCGTGGTGCGATCGTTCGGGTGCCACTCGCACGCTCGCGCCGTAGACCGCGCCGCTTTCGCGCGTCCGGAAGAAGTCGGTTGTCCTCGTAGCCGCCGATCGCCGCCACCTGCCACGTGGGATCCGGCGCGATAGATCAGCGTAGCCGCGCCCGATCTCGATCGTTTCCCGGTTCTGGCCGTCAGCGGTCTAGGCCGCGGAACTCGGACGTCGGAGCGCGCGTAATCGAGCCTGCCAGCCGCCCGGCCGCGGGTCGCTGCGCGAGGTGCGCCGGTGACGTCGTTCGTGTAGCTGCGATTGGCATCGGTACCGGCCGACACGCCGGTGGCGTTCGACCAGGTGTTCGTCTGGCGCAGCTCGTAGTCGATGCCTTCGGAGACGAGCGCCCTTGATGTACGGGCTGACGCGTGTAGAGCTGCGCCGTGTACCGATTCTTCGTCGCGTTGGCGAGGTTGTTCGGGCGCGCGCCGAACGGATTCAGGTACTGCTGCGAGACGTTGGCCGACGCGTCGACGAACAGGAAGTTGTCGATCGCCTCGAGCGTTCCGCTGACGCTCGCGTTGGGCGCGACGTAATTGTTGCTCGACGTTCGCGCATACACGAGCATCGGCAGCGAAACGCTTCCGGAAAGCTTCGTGTGCCGGCCGGCCTCGCTGAAGCCGACGCGCGGCGTGATCTGGTTGACCCAGTCGGACCTGCGCTGGTCGACGGCGCGAGGTTGACGTTGTCGGTCAGGGTCGATTCGAGCGAGACCGACGGGCACGACTGTGCCAGGTCTGCGCGTGAGCCGCCGGCACGCCGCTCGCGAATCGCGGCGACGACCGAGGCAAGCACCAGGCGGCACTGCGCGCCCCCGAATCGTCGCCGCGCGAGAGTCTGCCCCGCATCGGGAGATGCCGACCTGCGCGTTGGACCGCTTGCGCGCTAGCTCGCCTCGTCGTTCGCGTAATAGCCATAGTAGGTGCCAACGTCGGTTCGGCTTGCCTTGTTGAGGACCATCAGGACGATGTCGCAGCCTTCGACCGTCGCCAGCGCCTGGTTGACCGCATGCTGGGACGTTGCGTCGGCCGCCACGACCATGACGATCTGTCCCATGTTCGCCGCCAGCACGCGCGCTTCCGTCGTCGCGAGCAACGGCGGCGAATCGAAGATGATGATGCGGTCGCGATACCGCGATGCGATCTCGCGCAACAGGCTCGCCATCTGCTCGCTCGCCAGCAATTCCGTCGACCGGCGGTGGCGCGACCCCGCCGGAAGCAGCGAAAGCTTGTCGATGTTGGTCTTGACCAGCGCGTCGGCGAAATCGAGGTCGTCGCGCGTCATCAGGTCGAGCAGTCCGGGGCCGTGGGGGGTCCCCAGCAGGTCGGGAAGCGACGGATGCGCGACGTCGCCGTCGACCAGCAGCACCGTGCTGTCGACCTCCGTGGCGATGCTCATCGCCAGGTTGATCGACGTGAACGTCTTGCCCTCCCCCGGCAGCGCGCTGGTCACCATGACCAGGTTGCCGTTCTTGACGCGCGCACCCGCCTGGCCGAGCGCGTTGCGGATGATGGGCCGCTTGATGACGCGGAATTCCTCGGCGATCTGCGTCGTGCCCGCGTCGGGGGTGACGAATCCGCGCGCCTTGAGGCGCGCGAAGTCGATGTCGATGTGCCGCGCACTCGCCGCACCGCCGGTCGGCGGCTCGGTACCCGCCGCACGCCGCTGGGCGCGAGCTTCGGGCGCTGGGCGCCGCATGGGCGTGAGCGCGACCCTCGAGCGCCAGCACCATGGCCTCCGGCGTCGGCGTCGCGTCGTCCGCCGCATCGTGCGGCGCAGTCGCTGGCGCCTCGCCGCGGATTCGACGCCGGCGCGGCGCAACTCCTCGAGCCGCTTCGCGGCCTGCTCGATCAGGCTGCTCATCGAAAGGTCCTCATGCGCGTCCGATCAGCAAGCACGAACGCGAAAATCCCGCTGAACGTCGCGAGCAGGCTGCCCAGGCCGCCTGCGAACAGCCACGAATTGCGCCGGCGCAACCTGTACAGCGCCTCGCTCGGCAGCATCGACACCATGCCGAGGATCGGACGCTTGCTCACCTCGCGCAGGGCTCGCGCTTCGTGGAACGTCGGCATCAGCTGGCTCGCCGCCAGGCTCGCGAACAGGCCGGCGGCGATCGACAGCAGCGAATGCCAACCCCAACAGCGCCAGCCGGTTCGGCTCGACCGGCTTCGGGGACACGCGCGGAGGATCGATGATGCGGAACTGGGCGCCGCCGGTGTCCTGCACTTCCCTGCCCATGGTCGCGGATTCCCGGCGCGATACCAGGCTGTCATAGGTTCGCTTCTGGATGTCGTAGTCGCGGGTCAACTGCGTGTACTGCGGCCTCGACCTCTGGGACGAGCTCCGCCTGCGCCTTGAGCCGGCGCTGCTCGGCTTCCAGGCCCGCCAGCTTGGCGCGCGCCGAGGCAACGTTCGCCTCGGCGTCGGCCAGCGAGAGCTTCATCTGCTGATATACCGGGTCCTGCGCTGTCGGCGAAGACGTCTTTCCCGCCGCCTGCGCGGCTTTCCGGCGGGCCGCGATCACCGCCTTGCGCTGGTCCTCGAGCTGCGCGATCAGCCGCTTGGTCGAGATGACGTCGGGGTGCTCCTCGGTGTACTTCCGCAGCAGGTTGTCGAGATCGCCGCGAAGTGCGGCGAGGCGCGAGTCGATTTCCGGCACGGCCTCGCTCGACGTCACTATCGGCTCGGTCCCCCAAGCAGATCCGGCGCTGCTCGCCGGCGAGATCCCTCTTGTACGAATCGCGCGCCTGCTCCGCGCTCTGCAGGTCGAGCCTGGCCGACTGGATCTCCGTGCCGAGCTGCGCCATGCGACCGAAGTAATCCTGTCCCTGGCCTCCGGCGACCCCCATGTACTTGAGCTTGAATTCCTTGATGCGGTTTTCGGTCGCACTCAGCGTCTTCTCGTAGCTCTTGATCTGCTCGTCCAGGAACTTGACCGCCGTCTGCGTGTCCTGCCGCTTGTCGCCGAGGCTCGACTCGACGAATATCTGCAGCAGCGACTGGACGACCTTCTTGGCCTTGTTCGGATCCGAATCGCGGTAGCTGATCACGTAGAGGTTGGCCGCGACGTTGCCGCCCAGCTGGATCGACCGCGTGATCTGGTCGACGAGCTCCTCGCGTTGCTCGTTCGTCTGCACGCCCAGGTCGAGGTCCGCCATCCGGACCAGCTTCTCGACGTTGGGACGGCTGATCAGCGTGCGGCTCATCAGCGCGACCTGCTGGTCGAGGTTCGGCTGGATCGCGAGTCCCGCCAGCAACGGGCGCAGCAACGACTCGGTGTCGACATAGACCCGCGCGCTCGCCTCGTATTTCTCGGGAATGCGCGAGACGACCGCGACGGCGACGATCGCGACGATCCACGCGACCGCGAGCCCGATCCAGCGGCGATGCCACATGCCGCGCAGGAAACCGAGTACCTGTTGATAGAGCTCTTGCATGTCAGCCTGAGTCCGATTGCATCGACGGGGATTTGCCGCGCCGCGTGTTCGTTCAGAACCAGCTTTGCGGAATGATCAGGATGTCGCCCGGCCGCATGTCGACGTTGGCGCTGATGTCGCCGCGCTTGAGCAGGTCCTTCAGGCGCACGCTGTAGATCTTGCCGCCGTCGGCGGGCCGCATGATCGGGCCGCGTTGCCGTCGGCGTAGTCGGTGAGCCCGCCGACCGCGATCATCACGTCCAGCACCGACATGCCCTTGCGGTAGGGCAGGATCTGCGGCTTGGTCGCTTCGCCGATGACACGGATCTGCTGGCTGGTCGGGCCGACGAAATTGGTGACGATGACCGTGACCACCGGATCGCGGATGTACTTGGCCAGCGCCTTTTCCATGTCGCGTTCGAGCTCGGTGGGCGTCTTGCCCAGCGCGGGAAGGTCGTCGATCAGCGGCGTCGTGATCTTGCCGTCCGGTCGCACGGGCACCGACATCGACAGCTCCGGATTGCGCCATACGATGACATTGACCACATCGGACGGTCCGATGATGTAGTTGTAGTCGACATCTCCCAGCGAGCCGGGTGCCGGCGGGTACGCTGGCGTTGTCGCGCAGGCCGCGAGGGCGAGCGTCGCGATCAGGCCGAACACCCAGCGCAACCAGAGGCGTCCCGATGGCGACCCGGTGGGGCCGGACCGTTGCAATTCCTGGTTCATGCTTCCTCCGAAAGTGGATGCCGACGAATCGAGATGCCGATCATATCAGCGACGTTGGATTTGCTGCGTGAAAGCCCGGAATCGCGGCAGTGTTCGAGGCCGTGACTCAAGCACGCTTCGTGCCAGTCATTGCAGTACGCGTTTGCCCAGTGCGAAAGCACTCGCGCAAGCTTCGCATACACAGAATTATGGTCAGCAACTGCCGTTCCTGCATACAATCGGCCCATTTTGCACGGCTTTTCGTCAATCTGCGAATCGACTCGTCAGGACATTGGATGATGCATTATCGGCACATTCCGCCCTTCCCGCTGCGCGCGATCCGGGTAGCCTGCACCGCGCTGGCCTTTTGCGGCGCCGCCAGCACCGCCATTGCAAGCGACGGCGCCGCGGCTGCGCAGGGCTCGGCGCCCCCGGCGGCGCCAATCGTTGCACAGACACCCGTCGGCCTGCCATGGGCAGCGCCGACATCGGCCCCGGATTTCGAGATGTTGCTCGCCGCCGATTCGGCGCCGACGTCGCGCGACGCCCTGTTCGGCGACGACGACAAGGCACCCGCGAAGCCGAAAGATGCGAAATCGGTCCCGGCGAAAGGCGATTCGCGGGACGCCCTGTTCGGCAACGACCTCGGGCTGGCGCCGCGCTCGCCGTGGCGGGGTTTCGTCCGGGCGGAACTCGCGCGCACCTACGGCGACCCGTCCCACTGGTCGAAGATGCTGGTCCGATCCGAGCTCGATGCCGAGGGCGGATTGGGCGACGGCGTTCGATACAAGCTCGGGGCGCGACTCGATTACGACTTCGTGTACGACGCCACGAATTTCTATCCCCCGGATGTCCGGCGGGACCAGCGCGTCGACCTGGTGCTGCGCGAGAACTACATCGACTTCGGCAAGGGCGACTGGGATTTCCGCCTCGGTCGCCAGCAGATCGTCTGGGGCGAGATGGTCGGACTGTTCTTCGCGGATGTCGTTTCCGCCAAGGACCTGCGCGAATTCATCCTGCCCAGCTTCGACGAGCTCCGCATCCCGCAATGGGCCGGGCGGGCCGAGTATTTCAAGGGGGATTTCCACGCCGAGGCGATCTGGATTCCGGTGCCGAGCTACGACGACATCGGCAAGCCCGGCGCCGAGTTCTTTCCGGGGGCCCCGCCGTCGCCCCCGGGATTCGCGACGCTCTACGACAACGAGCAGTTTCCCAAGCGCACACTCGGCCACACGAACTACGGCCTGCGCCTGTCGTACCTGTCGCATGGCTGGGACATGTCCGGCTTCTATTACGGGAGCATGGATACCTCGGCGACTTTCTATCGCCAGATCGTGACCGCCCCCGTGCCGGCCTACGTCTACCAGGCGCGCCACGACCGCATCGACCAGCTCGGCGGCACGCTGTCCAAGGACCTGGGCCCGGCGGTCTTCAAGGCGGAAGCGGTCTACACGGGCGGGCGCAGCTACAACGTGCTGCGGCCGACCGACGGCGACGGCGTGGTCCGGCAGAATACCCTCGACCTGATCGGCGGGCTCGATTTCGCGCTGCCGCAGGACACGCCGCCTCGACCTGCAGCTCTACAACCGCACGTTCTTCGACCACGACCCCGACATCGTTCCGAAGCGCAACGAGCCCGGCTTCACCATCCTGCTCGATCACAAGCTGAACGAGCGAGTCGACGCCGAGGTGCTGTGGATCGCGGAGCCTGGTTCGCAACGACGGGATGCTGCGACCGCGCGTGATGTGGAACTTCCAGACCGACTGGCAGCTCCGCGTGGGCGTCGACGTGTTCAATGGGCCACCGCTCGGTCTTTTCGGGCAGTTCGCGAATCGCGACCGGGTGTACACCGAGGTGCGTTACAGCTTCTGATGCCTGGACAGCGCGAGGGCTCGCCCCGGCCCGACACCACGGCGACGATTGGATCGCCAGCCTCCGCATCGGCAACGACGGCGACTTTCGATTACGACAGGGCGTTCGGCCGCAACCTCGGATGGGTCACGCCGGAGGAACAGCGGACGTTGCGCGGCAAGCGCATCGCGATCGCCGGCCTTGGAGGCGTCGGGGGGCTGCACCTGCTGACGCTCGCGCGCCTGGGCATCGGACGATTCCGCCTGGCCGAGTTCGACCGCTACGACCTCGCCAATTTCAACCGGCAGGTGGGGGCGACGATGAGCACGCTCGGGTCTGCCGAAGCTCGACGTGATGACCCGGATGGCGCGCGACGTCAATCCGGAGCTCGAGATCGAGGCGTTCGGCGGGGGCGTCGACAAAAGCAACCTCGACGCGTTCCTCGATGGCGTCGACATCTTCGTCGACGGCCTCGATTTCTTCGCGTTCGACACGCGCGAGCTCGTCTTCGGCGCCTGCCGGGCCCGGGGGATTCCTGCGATCACCGTCGCGCCGCTGGGGATGGGCGCCGCGCTGCTCAATTTCGTGCCCGACGGCATGAGCTTCGCCGACTACTTCGGGTTTGCGCACTGCCCGGAATCCGAGAAGCCGCTGCGCTTCCTGCTCGGCCTGGCGCCGGCGATGCTGCATCGGCGCTATCTCGCCGACATGTCGTACGTCGACCTGGAATCGGGGCGCGGACCCTCGACGGCGATGGCTTGCCAGATCTGCGCCGGAGTCGCGGCGACCGAGTGCCTCAAGTTGCTGCTGCGTCGCGGGGACGTCGTCGCCGCGCCGCGCGGAATCCATTTCGACGCCTACCGGAACAGGCTCGTGCGGACCTGGCGGCCGTGGGGCTGGCGCAATCCGTTGCAGCGCTTGATCACGGCGATCGCGCGACGGCAGATCGCGCGCGCGCTGAAGGTCGGGGCGAAAGTCCTCCGCCGCGATGTCTCTCGCCAATGACGTGCTCGAGCTGGCCCGCTGGGCGCCCAGCGGCGACAACTCGCAACCGTGGCGATTCAAGGTTCTCTCGGAGCGCGATTTCGACGTCTACGGCTACGACACCCGCAGCCATTGCGTCTACGATCTCGATGGCGGGTCGAGCCAGCTTGCCCACGGGATGCTGCTCGAGACGATCGCGATCGCGGCGACCCGATATGGCTGCCGGGCGCACATCGCGCTTCCCGAAGGCGATGCCGCGCGCATCGATCTTCCGGGAATCGAGACGCCGCCCCTGCGATATCGCGTTCAGCTCGAAGCCCGACGCGGCGCTGGCCCCCGACCCGCTCGCCGCGGTGATCGTCGAACGATCGGTCCAGAGATGGCCGATGCGGCCTCAGCGGCTGACCGCCCCGCAGCGCGCATCGCTCGAGGAGGCAGCGCGACCGTTGCGCATCGCCTGGTTCGACTCGTGGCTCGCACGCGCACGCGTCGCCGTGCTGTGCGCGAGAAACGCGCGCATCCGCATGACCATTCCCGAGGCCTACGCCGTGCATCGATCGGTGATCGCGTGGCACGCGACGACCAGCGAGGACCGGCTTCCGGATGCGTCGCTCGGCGCCGGCCCGATGCTGCTGGCGATGATGCGCAGCGCGATGGTCAGCTGGCAGCGCCTCGATCGGCTGAACCGCTGGACCGGAACACTGCTGCCGCGCCTCGCGCTCGATTTCCTGCCTGGCGTTCTTTGCAGCGCGCAACTCGCGATCGTCGCCGACCGGGAGCCGGCGACGCTGGCCGATCGCATCGCTGCCGGCCGGGCGATCCAGCGCGTGTGGCTGCGCGCCACCGCCCTCGGCCTGCAGATGCAGCCGCAGTACACGCCGCTGGTGTTCGCACGCTATGTCCGCTCACGCCGCGAATTCACGCAGCGGCCCGGCGCGCAGGCGGAGGCGGCGACGATCGCGGCATCGATCGACACCGCGCTGCCGGGGGCGTCCGCAACGAACGTCGCCTGGCTCGCCCGGATCGGGCCCGCGCAGCGCGTGCGCGGGCGATCGCTGCGGCTGCCGCTGGCGCAACTCGTCGTCGGCGACCCACCGCCGACGCTGCCGCGACTCGTCCCTGTCTGACCACGCGCTACTTCAGGTCGTCGCCGGAATCGTCCCGGTCCGAAGCCGGCCGCTCCGACGCGTAGGACCAGGTCTCGCCGACCCGCACTCCGAGGCGGACGATCGTCCCGTCCTCGATGTCGACGCGGCGGTCGGCGACCTCGAGCACCCTCGGGTCGTGCGTCGAGAAGATGAAAGTCGTTCCGTATTGCCGGTTGATCTTGCGCATCAGCCGCAGGATGCGGCCGCCGGTCCGGTGATCGAGGTTCGCGGTCGGCTCGTCGGCGAGGACGACCCGGGGACCGATCGCCAGCGCGCGCGCGATCGCGACGCGCTGCCGCTGGCCGCCCGAGAGCTGGTTGGGCCGGTGCCTGGCGTGATCCGAGAGCTTGACCAGATCGAGCAGTTGCGCCACGCGCTCGCGGCGCTGCTTCGCCGACAGCTCCCTGAACTGGAGCAGCGGAAACTCGACGTTCTCCTCCGCCGTCAGCACCGGCAGCAGGTTGAAGGTCTGGAACACGAACCCGATCGCGCGTGCGCGCAGGTGTGCAAGTACTTCGGGCGGGCGTCCGGTGACGTCGTGATCGTCGATCAGCAGGCGTCCCGACGTCGGAGTGTCGATCAGCCCGATGATGTTGAGCAGCGTCGACTTGCCGCTTCCCGAAGGGCCCGAGATGGCAATGAACGCGCCTTCCTCGATGTTGAGGCTGACGTCGCGCAGCGCCGTGACTGTCTGCACGCCGAGCTGGTAGGTCTTGCCGACCGATTCGATGCGGATGAGCATGGAGGCGCGGTCAGACCGCGTGACGCAGGGCTTCGACGATCGGCATGC
>CAVTHP010000013.1:0-125405 GCA_963734515.1 uncultured beta proteobacterium
TCTCGATGCTCTCCGCGTTCGCGATCGTCTATTTCAAGTTTCCCGCTGCGCAAGACCGTGTTCTGGATGATCTTCCTCACGCTGATGCTGCCGGTGGAGGTCCGCAAGTACTTCCCGACCTACAAGGTGGTCGCCGACCTCGGCCTGGTCGACACCTATGCGGGGCTCACGCTGCCGCTGATCGCGTCGGCGACGGCGACGTTCCTGTTCCGCCAGTTCTTCCTGACGATCCCGGAGGAGCTCGCCGAGGCGGCGCGCATCAACGGTGCGGGCCCGATGCGCTTCTTCGTCGACATCCTGCTGCCGCTGTCGCGCACCAGCATGGCCGCGCTGTTCGTCATCATGTTCATCTACGGCTGGAACCAGTACCTGTGGCCGCTGCTGATCACGACCCGCGAGGACATGTACACGGTGGTGATCGGCATCAAGCGGATGGTCGCGGGCGGCGACACGCTGGTGGAATGGCAGCTCGTGCTCGCGACCGCGATGCTCGCGCTGCTTCCTCCCGCCGCCGTCATCCTGGTGATGCAGCGGTGGTTCGTCAAGGGATTGGTGGAAACGGAAGAATCAATGGCCAGAGTCGAATTCCAGCGAGTGACCAAGCGCTACGGCGACACCGAGGTGATCCACGGTGTCGACATGCAGGTCGCCGATGGCGAGTTCATGGTGCTGGTCGGCCCGTCGGGCTGCGGCAAGTCGACGGTGTTGCGGATGGTCGCCGGGCTCGAAGCGATCACGCCGGCAGTGTGATCGACGGAGACCGCGTCGTCAACCACGTGCGCGCCAAGGCCCGCGACATCGCGATGGTGTTCCAGACCTATGCGCTCTATCCGCACATGACCGTGTTCGACAACTGGCGTTCGGGTTGCGCCTGCGCGGCATCGACCAGGTCGACAGTCGCGCGCCGGTGCAGCCGCGGCCGGCATTCTCGAGCTGGGACCGTTGCTCTTGCAGCGCACGCCGCACCCGCTTTCCGGCGGGCAGCGGCAGCGCGTCGCGGTCGGCCGCGCGATCGTCCGCGAGCCGAAGGTGTTCCTGTTCGACGAGCCGTTGTCCAACCTCGACGCCACGCTGCGGGTCAGATGCGCTTCGAGCTCATAAGCAGCAGCCGGAGATTGCGACGACCAGTCGATTTACGTGACCCACGATCAGGTCGAGGCGATGACGATCGGCCATCGGATGGTCGTGATGAATCAGGGCGAGTCGAGCAGATCGGATCGCCGATGGAGGTGTACGAGAATCCCGCGGACGACGTTCGTCGCCGGCTTCCTCGGGTAGCCGCCGATGAACTTCGTGCCCGGAAAGTCCAAAGGCGGAGGTCTGATCGAGCTCGATCACGGCGGGAATGCGCGCAGCTCGCAGGTGGCGCCCGAGGCGGGGCGCGCGGTCAGCGTCGGCATTCGGCCCGAGCACCTCGCGCCGTGCAGCGAGACCGAGGCGATGGTCAAGGGGCCGGTCGAGCTGGTCGAGCAGCTCGGCGCCGACGCCCTGGTCCACATCGGGCATGGACCCACCAGCGTCATTGCGCGCGTGCCGCACGGCACGGCGCCCGCCGCAGGTTCGGTGTTTTGCGTCAGGGCCGATCCGGCGCGCGTGTTCGTCTTCGACGCCGCGAGCGGCGCACGCGTGTAATTTAGGTCGCAGCCTGCTAATTGGGGTCAGATAATTGGGGTCAGAGCCGTAATATTTATCCCAAACGGCTGTCGGTAAATATTACGGCTCTGACCCCAATTATTCCTGACCCCAATTATTCGGAGGAGCGAACGTGCGCAAGCTTCCTGCCTGGCCTTATCCGAAGCTGGTCGCGCACCGCGGCGCGGGCAAGCTCGCGCCCGAGAACACGCTGGCTGCGCTGCGGGTCGGACATGCCCACGGCTACCGAATGGCCGAGTTCGATGTGAAGCTTTCGGCCGACGGCGTCGCATTTCTGCTGCACGACGGCACGCTCGAACGCACGACCAACGGCAAGGGACGGGCGGACGCGCTGACCTGGCGCGAGCTGGCGCAGCTCGATGCGGGAAGCTGGCATTCCCCGGCGTATGCGGGGGAGACCCTGCCGACGCTCGCCGCCGTGGCCCGCTGGAGCCGGACCAATGCCGTCGCCGTCAACATCGAGATCAAGCCGTCGCCGGGCCGCGAGCGCGAAACCGGCGCTGCCGTCGCGCTCGACGCGCAGGCACTGTGGGCGGGTGCCGACGTCGTGCCGCTGCTGTCGTCGTTCTCGGAGGTGGCGCTCGCCGCGGCGCGCGAGGCGGTCCCGGCGCTGCCGCGGGCGCTGCTGGGCGACCGGATGCCCGACGACTGGCGCGAGCGTGTCACTCGTCTCGAATGCATCGCCGTCGATCTCGACCACGAGCTCCTCACGCGTGCGCGCGTCGACGAGTTCCATGCCACGGGGCTGCGCGTCGCGACATGGACGGTCAACGAGCCGGCGCGCGCCGTGGAGCTGCTCGCCTGGGGCGTCGACACCGTCATCACCGACGCGATCGACGTCATTCCACCTCGCTGACGCTCTTGCCAGTCGCGGTAATTGGGGTCAGAGCTGTAATAATTCGCGGACGCGCTCGCGTCATCCGCCAACCATTCGCCAAGAATTATTACAGCTCTGACCCCAATTACCGCAGTTCAGCCGCCGCCGACTGCCACCCGCGGTCGGCGCCGGATCTCGCGCTCGTCGATCGGGAGGTTGATCAGCCCCGCGGCCACGCTCAGCGCGATCGACAGGTACCAGACGATGTCGTAGCTG
This sequence comes from uncultured beta proteobacterium, assembly GCA_963734515.1. GTDB lineage: Bacteria > Pseudomonadota > Gammaproteobacteria > Burkholderiales > Casimicrobiaceae > VBCG01. The sequence continues at coordinate 2,747 of CAVTHP010000013.1, forward strand.
CCCGTCCTGTCGTAGGCCACGCCGCCGAGCCACGCACCCAGGAAGCTGCCGACCTGATGCGACAGGAATGCGAATCCCGACAGCATCGCGAGGTAGCGCACGCCGAACACCTGCGCGACGATGCCGTTGGTGGGCGGCACCGTCGACAGCCATAGCAATCCCATCGCGATCGAGAACAGATAGACCGACAGCGCCGACAGCGGCAGGAACACGAACAGCGCGATCGCGACCGCGCGCGCGAAATAGATGAACGACAGGATGTGGCGCTTGGGCATTCGCGCGCCGAGCCTTCCCGAGATGTAGGTCCCGATCACATTGAACAAACCGATGAGCGCCAATGCGGTGACGGCGGTGCCCGGCGCCATGCCGCGGTCAGCGAGGTACGCCGGCAGATGGACTGCGATGAAGACGACCTGGAAGCCGCAGACGAAGAAGCCGGTGGTCAGCAGGACATAGCCTCGATGGCCGAGCGCTTCGCGCATCGCCTCGCTGGCCGACTGCCGGTGCGCGTATTCGTGCGCGACGCGCTTCTCGACGGCAGCGGCGGCGAGCGGCGCCATGATGAGGCCCACGCCGCCGAGCGCGACCAGCGCGCCAACCCAGCCGATATGCGAGAGCAGCCATTGCGTGAGCGGCAGCAGCGCAAACTGACCGAACGAGCCCGCGGCCGTCGAGATGCCGAGGACCATGCTGCGCTTCTCGGGTGGAAACGCGCGGCCCAGCACGCCCGCGATGACGCTGAAGGTCACTCCGGACAAGCCGGTGCCGACCAGCACGCCCGCCGACAGCACGAACGACAGCGGTGTCGTCGGATGCGCCATCACGACGAGACCCAATACGTACAGCAGCGCGCCGCCGAGCACGACCCTGCCTGCGCCGTATTTGTCGGCCACCATGCCCGCGAAGGGCTGGGTCGCGCCCCACACGAGGTTCTGCACTGCGATCGCCAGCGCAAACGTCTCGCGCGTCCAGTGCAGGTCCGCCGTCATCGGCTGCAGGAACAGGCCGAAGCTATAGCGGATGCCCATGCCCAGCGTCACGATCAGGCTGCTGCAGACCAGCACGACCGTAGGCGTGCGCCAGGACGCTGCGGCAGTCACGCTCGTTGTCATCGTCGATTCCCGGGTTTCCTCCCTCTCCCGCTTGCGGTAGAGGGCCGGGGTGGGGGTTGCATTGCATTTGCCGGATGCAGCGCTTCGAGCTCGCCGAGGGCCGCAATCAGCGCCTGGACCTTCGCGGGGCCTAGGTGCTTCGTCACCTTGCGCTGCGCTGCCAGCCAGTGCGGCCGCGCGGTGTCGAGCGCCGCCGCCCCCTGGCGCGTGACCGCGACCTCGCGGGTTCGCGCGTCGCGCCCGCGCACGATCTCGACGTACCCGGCGTCGACCAGCGGGTCGAGATTGCGCGACAGCGCCGTGCGGTCGAGCAGCAGCCGGGTCGCCAGCTCGGAGATGCGCAGCGGGCCTGCGCGCGCGAGCGTGCGCAGCAGCGAGAACTGGGTGACGCGGAGCCCGGCGGGCGCCATCGCGTCGTCGTAGAGCTGAGTCAGCGCGCGCGATGCGCGGCGCAGCCGGCCGCAGGTGCAGGGTGCCGAGCCCGCAGGGGATGTGATCGAGCGCAATCGAGGTCGCCGGGTCCAGATACGAGCATATGCACGTAATGCGCACTCTACGCCCATGTCGTCGATCCTGACAAGGGGCCGCTTCGGGGGTTCGGGCCCGACAACGTAAGGGTCATCGATGCCGCCGCCATCGATCCGTCGCGGATCCACGCCATGCGGGAGGCGACTATCCTGCGCCCGGCAGGCCAACGGTCCGGCGTAGCGCGGACATCGCGTGCTTCGACGACCGCGTCACGTCGCGGTCCTGTGCTCGTGCGCCGACGGTTTCGGGTTCCTACGTACCGGACGAAGGACCCGGCTGCGGGATCCCGAAGAGCTCTCGTTGCCAGGTCGTTGGCGACGAGTTGAACGCTAGTGCCTGCGCCTCCAGCATTTCGGGTTGTGCAGATACGAATACGCTTGGAAATCCGGCACGCTCGAGGGTCCGCTGCAGCGATTTCGGGCTGAACCCCGTCTTGTGCGCATAGAAGTCCTGCCCGGACTCCTCGACTTCCCTTGCGAGTCCGTATATCACGTCGAGGACCGCGATCGCACCGGCGGCAGATTGGTACAGGATGTCCTCCAGATCCAGATTGCCGGCGGTGACCTTCTGTATCACCGACATGAGATCTGGGACCCTGATCTCGGCAAAGCCATCGGGCTTGAGGACATGGCGAAAGCCTTTCAGTACGTCTAACCCGTCGTGGCGATAGTAGTGCTCGAGGTTGTGCGAACAGTAGACAGCGTCGAACTGCGCCGCTGGCAATGAGCGCAGGTTCCTGGCATCACAAACAATATCCGGGCGTCCCCGGGGATCGAGGTCGAGAAGGCAGTGTTCCCAGCCGTTGTAATGCTCGGGAATGGGGATGGATTTGCTCCCGCCACCGACGTTGAGCACGCGCGGCCGGTTCGACGGCGCTGCGGCGGCACTGCGAGAACGCGAAAGAATGTCGAGCAATACTTGACGGAGCATCGATGGACCTCACGTCCTGGTTGACGATGGGGTGCTCGATCGTTCCGGCGCCCGCGCACACCACGCGTGCCACATTTCACGGAACCGGGCCTCGAGAGCGGTGACGAACTGTTTCGCGTCCATCAGCGGCGAGGCCCGGAGGCGCGGTCGCAGCGTCTGTCGCAGTCGCGCGCGCCACACCGGGTCCTTCGCGAGCCTAACGTTGATTTCGACGTACTCATCCACGTCGTGGGCGATGAGTTCATCCGCGCCGAGCGTCTTCAGGATGCTGTAGCAACTGCGCGAAAGTCCGCGGTCGCCGCGCAACGCCACGATCGGCGTACCCATCCATAAAGCGTCGAAGGTCGTTGTCCCACCATTGTGGGGAAACGTGTCGAGGGCCACGTCGACATTGCCGAGGGCCGTGTAATACTGGGAAACGGCCATGCGGTCGCGCAGATCCACGCGCGAACGGTCGATGCCGCGGCGCTGAAGACGACTGGCCATCGCGTCGCGTAGATGTAGATCCCTCATGTCGAGCATCACGAGCTTCGCTTCCGGCAGGCGGACCAGGATACGACACCACAAGTCGAGGCACCGGTCGCTGATCTTCAGGTGTTGATTGAAGGAACCGAAGACGATCGCCTCGGGTGACTCGACGTGTGGACGAAGAGCCAGTGGCGTATCCATCCAGGCGACGTAGCACCACTGACTGTGCGGCATCCGACACAACTGCTCGGAGTGCAATCCATCCGACTCCCCCTCCGGCTCAGTATGCCTGTCGCAGATACGGTAATCCATCGCCGCCAATCCGGTCGTATTGAGGTACCCAAGCCATGTCACCTGGATAGGCGCGGGGTGCTTCGCAAAAACGCCCAGCCGATTTCCCTGCGTATGTCCGGAAAGGTCGACGAGGATATCGATCCCGTCGGAGCGAACCATGTCGGCGACGAGGGCGTCATCCATTCCTGCGATGTCGCGCCACTGCGCTACACGTGAGCGGAAGGCGACCGTAGTGGCGTTCTCTTTCCCGGTGTTGGAATAGCAGTACGCTTCAAATCGCGAGCAGTCGTGACCCTCGAGAACCGGTCGGACGAACAGCGAGACAGGATGCGGACCGTAATCGGCGGAAACGTACCCAATGCGAAGCTTGCGGTAGGGATCCGGTTGATTGGACCAGGTAGCAAAGGGGGCCCCGGCGGCGCGGGCGATGGCGGCGCCGACTCGCATATGCTCACTGGCGACGATCGACGGGTCCAGGATTTCGCGAAAGCTCGTCGAGAAGAGCAGATAGCTCTCCGCATCGAGGACCTTTTCCACGATCGCGGGCTGCAGGCGCAATGCTTCGGCCAAGGCCGCTTTTGCGCCTTCCCTGTCGCCGTCTTCGGCAAGCAGGGTGGCCAGGTTGAAATGGGCCTGCGCATAGGCTGGAACGTGAAGAATGGCGGTACGAAATGCCGTGGCCGCTTCGTCGCGGCGGCGCAACGCGCGCAGCGCGTTGCCAAGGTTCAGATGTGCCCGCGGATAGCCGGGCGAGGCCGCGGCCGCTTGGCGGTAGAGGGCAAGTGCCCCCTCGAAATCGCCCCGGTCCTCGATCGGGTGGCCCTCGGCGATGAGCCTGTCGGCCTCCTCGATGGGCGTCAGACCCATTGCTTCGACCGCTCGACCGCCTTGTCCCACCCACGCCGCAGCTCGGCGACCCGCTCGCGGGACATCGCCGGCTCGAAGCGCCGATCCACCGCCCAGCGGGCGCTGATCTCGTCGATGCCGTTCCAGTAGCCGACCGCCAGTCCCGCGAGGTACGCCGCGCCCAGTGCAGTCGTCTCGAGCACCTTGGGCCTCACGACGGGGACGCCCAGGATGTCGGCCTGGAACTGCATCAGCAGGTCGTTCGCCGTCGCGCCGCCGTCGACGCGCAGCTCCGAGAGCGTGATGCCGGCGTCCTTCTGCATCGCATCGAGGACGTCGGCGCTCTGGAACGCGATCGATTCCAGCGCCGCGCGGGCGATGTGTGCCTGGGTCGTGCCGCGCGTCAAGCCGAACATCGCGCCGCGCGCGTAAGGATCCCAGTGCGGCGCGCCGAGTCCCGCGAAGGCCGGCACGAAATACACGCCGGCGGTGTCGGGAACGCTCGCGGCGAGCGCCTCGACGTCGGAGGCCGCGCGGATGATCTGCAGCCCGTCGCGCAGCCACTGCACGACGGCACCGCCGATGAACACGCTGCCCTCCAGTGCGTAGTCGACGCAGCCGCCGCGCTTCCACGCGATGGTCGTCAGCAGGTTGTTCGACGAGGCAACGGCATTGCGGCCGGTGTTGAGCAGCAGGAAGCACCCGGTGCCGTAGGTGTTCTTCGCGAGCCCGGGGGAGAGGCAGGCCTGCCCGAAGAGCGCCGCCTGCTGGTCGCCGGCGATGCCGCCGATGGGCACGCTCACCCCGTCGAGCAGCGTCTGCGCGCACACGCCCGACGACTCGACCACCTCGGGCAGCACGCTCTGCGGAATGTCGAACAGGCGCAGCAATTCGTCGTCCCAGGCGCCTCGCCGGATGTCGTAGAGCAGCGTACGGCTGGCATTCGACGGATCGGTCACGTGCGAGCGTCCGCCGGTGAGCTGGAACACCAGCCACGAGTCGATGGTGCCGAAAGCGAGCTCGCCGCGGGCCGCGCGCGCGCGGGCGCCCGGGACATGGTCGAGCAGCCACTTGAGCTTGGTGCCCGAAAAATAGGCGTCGAGCACGAGGCCGGTCTTGCGGGCGATGAGCGGCGCCTTGCCTTGCGCGCGCAGCTCGTCGCAGAGCGGGGCGGTGCGCCGGTCCTGCCAGACGATGGCGTTGGCGATCGGACGGCCCGTCGCGCGCTCCCAGACCACGGTGGTTTCGCGCTGGTTGGTGATGCCGATCGCCGCGATGTCGGCGGCGGTGATGCCGGCCTTGGCGATCGCTTCGTGCATCACACCGGACTGCGTCGCCCAGATCTCGGTCGCGTCGTGCTCGACCCAGCCGGGCTGCGGAAAGATCTGGCGGAACTCCCGCTGCGCGGCGCCGCGGACCGCGGCGTCGTGGTCGAAGACGATGGCCCGCGAGCTGGTCGTGCCCTGGTCGAGCGCCAGGATGCAGCGCATGGGGTTTCCTCCTGCGGCGAGCGAGCCGCTTCCAATATTGCGGCGACCCTCCGGTCGCGCGTAAAATCGTCCCTTTTTCTCCGAATTGTAGCCGCAGGCCGGCTGCTGCACGCTCACGCAGCCGGCACCGCGGAACTTCCCGATGCCACTGTCGACGCCCAGCCAGCCCCGCAAGCGCCTGCACTCGAGGCACGTCACCTACGAGGGTTACCAGCGCGACGACGGGCTGTTCGACATCGAAGGGCACATCGTCGACGTGAAGGACCACGACGTGACGCTGCTGTCGGGCGTGCGTCCGGCGGGGGAGCCGGTCCACGACATGTGGGTGCGGGTCACGATCGACCACAGCTTCGAGATTCGCGACATCGAGGCGCACACGGATCGCATGCCCTACCCGGGCGCCTGCGACCGCATCGGTCCGGCCTACCGCGCGCTCATCGGCGCCAACCTGGTCAGCGGATTTCGCAAGCGCCTGCACGACGCGATGGGGCATGTGCAAGGCTGCACGCATCTGACCGAGATGCTCGGCTACCTGCCGACCGCCGCCGTCCAGACGTTCGCCGGCTTGAGGAAGCGCGAAGACGAGGGCGCCGACAAGCCGTTCCAGCTCGACCGCTGCCACGCGCTCGAGACGACCACCGAAACCGTGCGTCGCTATTACCCGAAGTGGTATCGCGGCGCAGCTTGACGATCCGGGAGACCAGGTGAAGATCCACGAGTACCAGGGCAAGGAGCTGTTCCGCAAGTTCGGCGTTCCGGTGCCGCGCGGCATCCCGGCGTTCTCCGTCGACGAGGCGGTGAAGGCAGCGCAGCAGCTCGGCGGACCGGTGTGGGTCGTGAAGGCGCAGATCCACGCGGGCGGCCGCGGCAAGGGCGGCGGCGTCAAGCTCGCGCGCTCGATCGACGAAGTCCGCTCGCTCGCCGGCCAGATCCTCGGCATGCAGCTGGTCACGCACCAGACCGGTCCCGAGGGCCAGAAGGTGCGGCGGCTGCTGATCGAGGACGGTGCCGACATCCGCAAGGAGCTCTACGCGGCGATGGTCGTCGACCGGGGCACCCAGCGCGTGGTCCTGATGGCGAGCGCCGACGGCGGCATGGACATCGAGGAAGTCGCCGCGAAGACCCCCGAGCGCATCCACAAGGCATTCATCGATCCGGCGACGGGCTTGACCGACGCGCAGGCCGACGACATCGGGCGCAGGATCGGCATTCCCGATGCGAGCCTGCCACAGGCACGCGCCGTGTTCCACGGCCTCTATCGTCTGTTCGACGAGACCGACGCGTCGCTCGCCGAGATCAACCCGTTGATCCTCACCGGCGACGGCAAGGTCATCGCGCTCGACGCCAAGCTCAATTTCGACTCGAACGCCCTGTTCCGGCACCCCGACATCGTCGCGATGCGCGACCTCGACGAGGAGGATCCCGCCGAGATCGAGGCGTCGAAGTACGACCTCTCGTACATCTCCCTCGACGGCAACATCGGCTGTCTCGTCAACGGCGCGGGTCTCGCGATGTCGACGATGGATGTCATCAAGCTCTATGGCGGCAGTCCCGCGAACTTCCTCGACGTCGGCGGCGGCGCAACGGCCGAGAAGGTGACCGAGGCCTTCAAGATCATGCTGCTCAATCCCGACCTGAAGGCGATCCTGGTCAACATCTTCGGCGGCATCATGCGCTGCGACGTGATCGCGCAGGGCGTGATCGCGGCGTCCAAGGCGGTCGCGCTCAAGGTGCCGCTGGTCGTGCGCATGAAAGGCACCAACGAGCAGGAAGGCCGGCGGCTCCTCGCGGAATCTGGCCTGCCCATCATCTCCGCCAACGACATGGCCGACGCGGCGCAGAAGGTCGTTGCCGCGGCGAATGGCGCGAATCGATCGGCATGACCGGACACGCCCGATAGACCGAATGGCGCATTGACCCAGCTGCCGCCGACGCGTATCCTTGTATACACATTGTAGATACTCACGGGGCGCCGAACGATGACCACTCTGGTCAGGAAATGGGGCAACAGCGCGGCCATCCGGATTCCGGCGGGGGTGCTTGCCGAAGCGGGCCTCGATATCGACCAGCCCGTCGAGATCCGCCAGGAACATGGCCGCATCATCATCGAGCCCGCACGTACGCTGCGGCTCGATCTGGGGGGCCTGCTGCGCAAGATCCGACCCGGCAACCTCCATGACGCCGTGGAAACGGGGCCCCCGGTCGGACGCGAGGTCTGGTAATGGCGCGATCGACTGTCCCGGACGCCGGGGAAATCGCCTGGCTGGCATTTTCCCCGCAGGCGGGACATGAGCAGGCGGGACACCGGCCGGCCCTCGTGCTCTCTCCTGCTGCCTACAACGGCAAGACCAGCATGATGATCTGCTGCCCGATGACCACTCATTTGAAGGGCTATCCGTTCGAGGTGGTCATTTCCGAGGATCCGCCCAGCGCAGTGCTCGCCGACCAGGTGAAAAGCCTCGACTGGCGAGCGCGAGGCGCAACGCGCAAGGGTCGGGTCCCGGACCGCGTGCTGGCGGAAGTCCGCGCGAAGATCCGCGTCCTGATCGGCGCCTAGGTTCATCACTCATTCCCAGCGCAAGCGCGAGCAAACATGAGCATCCTCGTCGACAAGAACACCAAGGTCATCACGCAGGGCATCACCGGCAAGACGGGCCAGTTCCACACGCGGATGTGCCGCGACTATGCGAACGGCAAGCACTGCTTCGTCGCCGGCGTGAATCCCAGGAAGCCCGGCGAGGATTTCGAGGGCATCCCGATCTACGCGACGGTGCGCGAGGCGAAGCAGGCCACGGGCGCGACCGTCTCGGTGATCTACGTGCCGCCGCCGTTCGCGGCCGCCGCGATCGACGAGGCGGTCGACGCCGACCTCGATCTCGTCATCTGCATCACCGAAGGCATCCCGGTGCGCGACATGATCCGCACCCGGTACAAGATGCAAGGCAGGAAGACGCTGCTGCTCGGCCCCAACTGCCCCGGCGTCATCACCCCCGACGAGATCAAGATCGGGATCATGCCCGGCCACATCCACCGCAAGGGCCGCATCGGCGTCGTGTCGCGCTCGGGGACGCTGACCTACGAGGCGGTCGGCCAGCTCTCGGAGCTCGGACTCGGACAGTCGACCGCCGTGGGCATCGGCGGTGACCCCGTCAACGGCTTGAAGCACATCGACGTACTGAAGCTGTTCAACGACGATCCCGACACCGACGCCGTCATCATGATCGGCGAGATCGGCGGCTCCGACGAGGAGGCGGCCGCGCTGTGGGCGAAGGACCACATGAAGAAGCCGGTCGTCGGCTTCATCGCCGGCGTCACCGCGCCCCCCGGCAAGCGGATGGGGCATGCGGGTGCGATCATCTCCGGCGGCAAGGGCACGGCGCAGGAGAAGCTGGCCGTCATGGAGGCCTCGGGCATCAAGGTGACGCGCAACCCCGCACAGATGGGGACGCTGCTGAAGTCGGTGCTGTGAGGCGGTAGCGACTTGCGGGAGGCAGTGGCTGCAGTGGCCGACGCGTTGACGTGTACGGCAATTTGCCGTATAGTTGGCGTAGCAGGAGGAATCCAATGCCATCCACTTCGAACACTGCGCGACTCGAAGCGCGGATCAGCACCGAATTGCATGCGGCGCTGAAACGCGCTGCGGAGCTGACTGATCGGACCGTAACCGATTTCGTGGTTTCGGCAGTGCAGGAGGCTGCGCAGCGCGCAATCCGGGAGGCGGGAGTGATCACGCTTTCGCTGCTGGATCAGGAGCGCTTCGCGCATGCGCTGCTCTCGCCCGCCAAGCCGGCGCCTGCGCTCACGCGCGCATTTGCACGCCGGCGCAAGTTGACCATTGCCGGCTGAGGACTGCCAGGTTGTACCGCATCGTCGCGCTCGATCCAAAGCTCGACAGAGGCCGATTCTCGTGTGGCGTCGATCCTCTCGATCGTTACTTTCGCGAGCGAGTGACCCAGGACATTCGCCGACGGCTGACCGGTTGCTTCGTCGCCGTCGAGGACGGCGGGCGCATTGCGGGCTACTACACGCTGGCCGCGGCCAGCGTGCTGCTGGGCGACCTGCCACAGCCCATCGCGGCGAAGTTGCCGCGCTATCCAACCGTGCCTGCCGTTCGGATGGGGCGCTTGGCGGTGGATCGCGGCACCCGCGGGACGAGTCTAGGCGGGGCGCTGCTGGCCGATGCGTTGACGCGCTCGATGCAGTCGGAGATTGCGGCGTTTGCGCTGATCGTCGACGCCAAGGACGACCAGGCTGTCGCGTTCTACCATCATCACGGCTTCATCGCATTTGAGAGTGGTTCACGGACGCTGTTTCTCCCGCTCGCAACCGCCGCGCCACTGCTGCGGTGACCGGTGCGCACGCTGCCCATCGCGACCTCAGCAACTCTTGCATCGATTCGAGTAGATCTCCGGAAACATGGATATCGTCACGCCGCAGTTCTGGGTCGCCGCCCTCGAGATCATCGTCATCAACATCCTGTTGTCGGGAGACAACGCGGTAGTGATCGCGCTCGCCTGCCGAAACCTGCCGCCGAAGCAGCGCCGCTGGGGCATCTTCTGGGGAGCGATCGGCGCCATCGTCCTGCGCATCATCCTGACCTTCTTCGCCGTCAGCCTGCTGAAGCTGCCGTGGCTGAAGATCGTCGGCGGCGTCGCGCTCGTGTGGGTGGGCATCAAGCTGATCACCCAGGAGGATGACGAGGGCGTCGACGTCAAGGCCAGCGAGCAGCTCCTGGCGGCGGTGTGGACGGTGATCCTGGCCGACGTCGTGATGAGCATCGACAACGTGCTCGGGGTTGCCGCGGCCGCCAAGGGGAGCGTGCTGCTGCTGGTGTTCGGGCTGGTCGTCAGCGTCCCGCTGATCATCGCCGGCGCCCAACTCGTGATGAAAGTGATCGAGCGCTACCCGGTGCTGATCGTCGCCGGCGGAGGCCTGCTCGGCTTCATCGCCGGCGAACTCATCATCGACGACACGTCGATCGGCCCGTGGGTCGATGCCAGGGCGCCCTGGCTCGACTGGGTCGCGCCGATCGTCGGCATCGCCTTCGTCGTCGCGCCCGCGAAGTGGCTGCAGGCGCGGCGGGAGGCACGCGGCGTAGAAATCCGATCGAACCGCCCTTGCGTGGCGAGCACCCTGACCGGCTTGCATTGGCACGATTCGATCCGTCGCCGCCTCTTCCGAAACCCGGCTGCGCCGCTGCGTAGATACCATCACGGCGCCCCACGCGGACGCCATCCGACTCGCGGCCGATGCCAGGTTGTGGCGAATCTGCAACACTTCGGACGTACGCCTTCTCCGTATTGGCCAGCGGGGCGCCGCGAGCGGCGTTTCGAGCTCCGGGTAGGGTGCAGGGGCGGCGCCGCCACTCGCGCGCCGGCCCGTGGATCGGTAAACTCTACATTCAGGAAACCTTCGATCCTTTCGACCCTTGCCGACGACAGTTACCACCGGGCTTGAAGTTGCCAACCGTTCGCACCCGGGGATGGTCCGTCCCCATAACGAGGATGCGGTGTTCGTCCACGACGCCGGGCTGGCGGTGCTCGCCGACGGCATGGGCGGCTACAACGCCGGCGAGGTCGCGAGCGGCATCGCGGTCAAGCTGATCACCGAGGGCCTGCTGCCCGAGCTGGTGTCGGGCCGCGACCTGTCGAAGGTCGATGTCCATTCCGGGCTCACGCACGCGGCGATGCTGCTGCAGCAGCAGATCGCCGCCGCCAACAAAGGGATCTACGAAGCCGCGCAGAACCGGCCCGAGTGCGCGGGCATGGGCACGACGGTGGTCGCCGCCGTGTTCCACGGCAACCGGGTGTCGATCGCCCACATCGGCGATTCGCGCTGCTACCGGTTGCGCGGCGGCAAGTTCGAGCAGCTGACGCGCGACCATTCGCTGTTGCAGGAGCAGATCGACAGCGGCCAGATCACGGCCGACCAGGCGCGCTTCTCGCTCAACAAGAACCTGGTGACGCGGGCGCTCGGCATCGAGGCGATCGTGCCCGCCGACATCGCCGAATACCGGGTCGAGCCCGACGACATCTACTTGCTGTGCTCGGATGGCCTCACCGACATGGTCGACACCGACGTCGTGCACGGTGTCGTCGACGAGCAGCGCACGGCCCTCGAGGCCGCGGCGGAGGACCTGGTCGAGCTCGCCAACCAGAATGGCGGGCGCGACAACATCTCGGTGATCCTCGCCCGTGTCCCTGCCGATTTCCTGCCCAACACCAAGTGGGCGCAGCGCTTCCTCGACCAGAAGCGCAAGAACCGGCAATGATGGCCCCGAACCGGGGTGTTCCCGCTGTGCCGTCCCGGCGAGCGCGGGCGTCCGTTGCATTCGAGCGGGCGTCATGGCCCGCCTGATCGCCCATCTGCCCGACGGCTCGACGCGCGAGTTCCGGCTCGATCAGGGGCGCGTGACCATCGGACGGCGCGCCGACAACGACGTCTGCCTGCCGTTCCCGGCGGTGTCCGCCGAGCACGCGGCACTGGTGACCATCGGCGCCGACTCGTTCCTCGAGGACCTCGACAGCACCAACGGAACGCTGGTCAACGGCGCGCGGATCGCCAAGCATTTCCTGCGCGACGGGGATCGGATCGACATCGGACGGCTGGATCTCGTGTACGCCGCACGCGACGAAACGCCAGGCAACGAAACGGCAAGTGCTGAAACGGCCGATGTGGCTGCGCCGGAGCGTCGAGGCGGGCGGGGCGCAGGATGCGGCGGAGCCGGAACCCGACGCCGAGTCGTACGCCGACGAGCTGACGATCGCTACGCGCGGCGCGGATGCCGGCGCCGATGCGGATGTCGTGGCAGACACCGACGGCGCCACGGCCGACGAGCTGCTCGCCGAATTGATGGAGACGCAGTCGCCTGCGGCGGCTGCCGTCGAAATCCCGCCTGTGCTGTCGGTGGTCCGCGTCGCGAGCCGCGCCGGCGGAATCGACGCGCGGTGCGAACGGCGCCAACCTCCGGTCGGTGGACGCGCTGGTCACGATCCTGAGCGGTCCGAACGCCGGAAAGACGACACCGATGACGCGTGCGCAGTTCGTCTTCGGCAGGCCCGGCGTCACCGTCGCGGCGATCCGCCGCAGCGGCGGCAGCTACCGTCTCGTCCCCCTGGGAGGCGAGGCGTTGCCGACGGTCAACGGCGGCACCATCGCCCGCGAAGGCATCGAGCTCGCGTTCGGCGACACCATCGATGTCGCGGGCGTGAAGCTGCGCTTCGAGCGCCGTGCCTGAAGCGGCGCCGCCTATTCGCCTCGCCCCTGAACGCCAGAGCGCCGCCCGTCGCGCGTCGCGCAGCCCCGGGCGACGCCGTGTCGCAGTGCGTCCAATGTGACGCAGCAGCGGCAGCCGGTGGAAGCCGCAGGCGGGCACATGAGTCGCACCGATCCGGGGAAGCGGAGCTTCCATGCGTTTCGGTCGGGTGCAATCAAGTGCGAAAAGCTGGCGTAAAAACCAATAATATCAATATGTTGCAGGCCCACTTTCCAAGACGATCGACGGATACGACGCTGGCATATGGATTGCTGAGTCTTTCCCAGCATCGCTGGATGCCGATGTGAAGCAATGCGGTTTTCAACCAAGGAGAAATTCAATGAAACGCGTTCAACAGGGCTTCACGCTCATCGAACTGATGATCGTGGTGGCAATCGTCGGCATCCTGGCTGCGATCGCCTTGCCGGCCTATCAGGACTATGTGGTTCGGTCCAAGATGTCCGAAGCCGAAGCGGCGATCGCCGCGTGCAAGACCTCGGTCTCGGAATATCTGTCGACCAAGAACGTCATGCCCGCAGATGTGAGCGCGGCAGGCTGCAGCACGACGGCGACCAAGTACATGGCCAGCCTGGCGGTCACCAGCGGGGTGATCGTCGCGACGACGCAGAACACCGGGTCGAGCCCTGACTGCGTCCTGATCGCTGTCTCCGTCCGGGGTGACCGACGCGACCATCGGTACGTGGTCGGGAACGTTCAGCGGCTGCGAGGCGAAGTTCGTCCCGTCGTCGTTCCGCGGATAATCGAGACTCGCGGCGCTTCGCACGAGGACGCCGGAACCAGGCTGGTGCAACAGCGACCGGCGGGAGCGATCCCGCCGGCCTTTTTTATACTCCCGAGTCGATGGATCTGCTGCGCACGATTGCTCCCCGCGAGCCGCGACGAGGCTCCGGCGTCGCATCGCGACGGCTCGGCGCAGTCGGCGTCGAATCGCGCTCCGGACGGCTCCGATGCACGCCGTCGACGAGGCGATCGACGAGGCGGCGCGCCAATGCGAGGCAGGGCACTTCAGCGCGGCGCTGGCGTTGCTGAGTGCTTCCGCTTCGGCGCACCCCGACAGCCACGATCTGCTCTACGCCAGGGCCTGCGCACTGTTCGCCTGGGGGCGATACTGGGAAGCGCATCGCCTGTTCGCGAGCCTGCGGCAGGCGGGATTCCATCATCCCGGGCTTTCGCAAGCTCGGCTGGACGAGCCTGGCGGCCGGCGACCTGGCTGCCGCCGAGGCGTGCATGCGCGAGGCGGTCGCGGCGGCTCCCGGCGATTGGCAAGCGCGTTACGGCCTCGGTGCGGCGCTGCGCGAACGCGACCCGCGGGCCGCCAAGGCCGAGTTCGCCGCGGCGCTCGCGGCTTCGCCCGACAATCTCCATTGCCTGATCGACCTCTGGGCCTGCGATCTCGCCGACAAGGATTCCGCGGCGGCAGAGGCGCACGCGCGGCGTGCGCTGGAGGTCTCCGACGACAGCCGGGCCGCGTGGACCAACCTGGGCGTCGCGCTCTTGATGCAGGATCGACTGGTGGAGGCGGACGAGGCATTCGCCCGCGGCGAGCGCTGCGCGGCGATCACGACGGGCGAGGACAACGAGGACCTGAACTCGAGGCATCGTGCTGCGCCTCCTCGGCCGGACGCACGAGGCGATCGAGTACTACGAACATGCGCTTCCGACGCATCCGAGCGCTGGCGCCACGGGCATTACGCGCTCGCATTGCTGACCGCGGGACGGTTCGCCGAGGGCTGGGACCAGTACGAGTTCCGCTGGCTCGAGGCGCCGCTGAAGTCGCAGCGCGCACGCTACGACCGGCCCGCATGGAGCGGCCAGGACCTGCGCGGGAAGACGATTCTGCTGCGCTGCGAGCAGGGCGCCGGCGACGTCTTCCAGTTCGTTCGCTACGCGCCGCTGGTGAAGGCCCGGGGCGCCACGGTGCTGCTCGAGCTGCGCCCCGGGATCGGGGTGCTGGCCGAGCGCGTTCCCCGGGATCGACCGGGCATTCGGCCGGGTGAGCCGATTCCCGGACTTCGATTTCTACGCCGACCTTCTGAGTCTTCCTCGCGTCTTCGGAACGACGCTGGACTCGATTCCCGCAGCGTTCCCTACCTGCACGCGCCGGACAGTCCGCTCGCGTGGCGCGATCGACTTGCGGCGAATCGCGGCCTGAAGGTCGGACTGGTCTGGGCAGGCGACCCGAAGCATGCGCGCGATCGCCAGCGCTCGATATCGCTCGCGATGCTGTCCGCCGCTGATCGAGGTCGACGGCACGCGCTGGTTCTCCCTGCAGAAGGGGCCCGCTGCGGCGCGCTGGCAAGGAAGCGCCATTCGATGCGCGCCGTCGTCGATCTGGCGCCCGAACTCTACGAGTACGCCGATACGGCGGCCGCGATCGAGAACCTGGACCTGCGTGGTGACCGTCGACACTTCGGTCGCCCATCTCGCAGGCGCGCTCGGCAAGCCGGTATGGGTGCTGCTGCCTCACTCGGCCGACTGGCGATGGATGGAAGGCCGCGACGACAGCCCCTGGTATCCGACGATGCGCCTGTTTCGCCAGCGTGCTGCCCGACCAGTGGCAGGACGTCGTCGAGCGGCTGAGGTCGGCGCTGATCGCCATGGTGGCGGGGACGTGCGATGGACCAAGTGCGATGCGACGATCCCCCTCGGCGATCGCGACGCCGACGTGGCCGGCCCCGAGGCGGCCGGCGACGATCCATCGCAGGCGGCTGGACTGTCGCGGGCCTGTCGCACCCGCTACGGCATGATGCAGTACCTGCCGTCGCCGCATTCGCTCGCGCGGTCGATCGAGCACTACGGCGAATACCTGCAGGCCCAGATCGACGTCCTGCGACGCCTCGTGGCCCCCGGCTCGGTGGTCGCCGAGATCGACGCCGGCATCGGCCTCGATGCGATCGCGCTCGCACCGACTGGTGGGCCCCGAGGGGCAGGTATTCGCAATCGAACGCTCGAAGGTGTTGCGGCGCATCCTTCGCCAGAACCTGGCCGCCAACGACGTGAAGGGTTCAGCGTGATGACCGCAATCGCAGGCGCGCGATCCGCGAGCTGCGACCTGGACGAACTGCACTCGAGCAGCTCGACCTCCTGAAGGTCAGCGACCCCGCAGGAGTCTCCGGCGGTGCTCGACGGCGCCGAGCGCACGCTGTGGCGTCACCGTCCGGTGCTCTTCCTGGCGCAGCCATCGCGGGACTCGCTCGACGCGCAGGCGCGGCAGGCTTCGCGATTTCGGCTATCGATGCTGGTGTGTTGCTTCGCCGCTGTTCAATCCGGCAAACTTCAATCGTCGCGACGACGACATCTTTCCCGGGCAGATGGCACTCGCACTTCTCGCCCTGCCCGAGGAAAGGGATCTCGACGCGAGGATCCGGGAAATGGCAGGGATCTCGGCCATATCGGCGCCATGACGCGGCATGCGCCGACGGTGTCATGTCGCGCTGCTGTCCGAGTCGATTGACGCCATGCTGGACTTCGAAAATGTTACTCCTCGCAGATTCGGACAAGCCGATCCGAGGCAGAGCGCCGCGAAGCGAGGCTCGCCGCGGCCTTCGCCGCGCCGGTCGCCGGATGCCGCGAGTCCCTGCTTCGGCGCCGATCCCGGCCGCGATCGCCGAAGGGGGCAGGCATATTCGCAGCCGGCCGATTCGCCGAATCGCTCGCGATCGTCGATGCGGCGCTCGGCGAGGCCCCCGACGCGCCGGAACTGCTGTTCGCCCGCGGTTCCACGCTTGTTCGGGTGGGGGCGCTTTCACGAGGCGCTGGCGAGCTTTCGCCGTGCGGCCGATGCGGGCCTGGTTCATCTCGATCTCGACATGCAGCTCGGGTGGTGCTGCGTTCATGTCAGGAGACTCGACGAGGCGGAAGTGCATTTCCGAAAGGCCGTCGCGACGCGATCCCGACTCGGACCGTGCCTACGTAGCGCTGGCGAACGTCCTCGAGATGCGAGGCATGCTGGCCGCGCAGGCCGAGGAGTTTGCCCGGGGCCTGTCGCGGTGGCCAGGACAACTACGACGCGGTGATCCTGCTTGCGGCCTGCAGGCTCTACCAGAACGATCGCGACGGGGCGATCGCGACGTTCCGCCAGGCGATAGCGATCGACCCTTCGCGCTCGCGCGCCTGGTCGAACCTCGGCGCCACCCTCGACTGGAACAAGCAGCTTCCGGAGGCGCTGGCGGCATTGCAGCGCGCGGTCGAGATCGATTCCGCGAACAATGGCTCGGGCGACGGTTTCCTGAACCTCGCGACCGCGCTGCGCGAACAGGGTCGTCGCGCGGAGGCGCTGCATCTCCTCGAGCGCAATCTGGTGCGAAATCCCGATCCCAACGGGCACTGGCTGTATTCGGTCATGCTGCTCGAAATGGGCCGTCTCGCGGAAGGCTGGGAGCAGCACGAGTTTCGGTGGTTGAAGGAGCCGCTGCTGTCGCGCCGCTGGTCGATGCGCTGTCCCATCTGGCAAGGGCAGGATGTCCGCGGCAAGACGGTGATGCTTCACGCGGAACAGGGGTTCGGCGACGCGATCCAGTTCATCCGCTATGCGCGCCGGTTGAAGGATCTCGGGGCCCGGGTGATCTTCGACACGTTCAAGGGATTCGACGAGATCTCGCGCGATTTCGAGGGCGTCGACGAAGTCCTGGTCGAGGGGACGCTCCCCCATTTCGACTATCGCATCCCGCTGCTCAGCCTGCCGCGGGTGTTCGGGACCGATCTCGCATCGATTCCGGCGACGGTTCCGTACGTCAACGTCAGGCCTTCGTACCTCGACCGGTGGACGCAGCGCATCCCCGCAGCGCGAGAGCTCAAGGTGGGACTCGTGTGGGCAGGAAACCCGAAGCACCAGCGCGACCGGCAGCGATCGATTCCGCTCGCCACGCTGGCGCCGCTTTTCAGCGTCGAAGGCGTGCGGTTCCATTCATTGCAGAAGAGCCCGACCGCCGCGGCCGACATCGCTGCGTCGGGATTCGATCTGGTCGACCTGGGGCCGGATCTCAACGATTTCTGCGACACGGCGGCAGCGATCAGCCGGCTGGACCTGGTGATCAGCGTCGATACCTCCGTCGCCCACCTCGCGGGGGCGCTGGCCAAGCCGGTCTGGCTGATGCTTCCCACGCCACCCGACTGGCGCTGGCTGCTCGAAGGCTCGCGACACCGCGTGGTACCCGACGATGCGGCTGTTCCGCCAGCGGGAAGCCAACCGGTGGGATCCGGTGGCCGAGGAGGTCGGGCAGGCGCTGCGCGAGCGGGTCCGCATGGCGGGCGGTGAAGCTTCCGGTTCGACGTCGACGCGACCGCCGGCGACGATCGCGCAACGAAGTGGCGCGCATCCTGGCGCAGCCGAGCCGCAGGTGGACGCGCAACCACCGAACCTGTGCCGCGTGACCGAAGCCCGGTATGGAATCGTCCAGTACGTTCCGGACGCGGGGGACGCCGCGGAGGGCCTGCGTCATTACGGCGAGCATCGTCACGCCGAGCTGGCGCTGATGGGACGGTTCATCCGGCCGGGTGGATGGGTGCTGGAGGCGGGCGCGGGGATCGGCGTCGACTCGCTGTTCCTGTCGCAGGCCGTCGGCGACGCGGGGCATCTGCTCGCCTACGAGCCCGATCCCCTGCTGCACCAGCTCGCCTACCAGAATCTCGCCGCGAATCGGGTGCGGAACGTGACGCTCCTGCAGGCGCTACCTCGGCCGGGGCCCGGGGCAGGACTCCGCCGGCGACAGGCCGGGCGGGGCTGCCGTCGAGCCACACCGACTGGATCGACGGTCTTCGTCTCGAAAGGCTGGACTGGATCAGGATCAATGACGGACGCAGCGCCCCCGACGTGCTCGCAGGCGCGCGTGGACACCCTGTGGCGCCTGCGGCCATGGGTGTTCGTATCCGTGCAGAGCGAAGCCGAGTCGGCGGCGGTCGCGGCAGCGACCCGCGACCACGGCTACCAGTCGTGGCGATTCGACGTCCCGTTGTTCAACGCGGACAACTATAATCGGCGCAGCGACGATATCTTTCCAGGACGGCGCACACAGGGGGTTCTCTGCATTCCCGAGGAGATCGAAATGGATGTCGACCTCGAAGGGTGCACGGCCATTGCGTCGGCAATCGGGTAGCTCGCCCGTTCATCCCTCCGTCTTCATTCCCTCATCATCAGGCTCACGATGGCCCTATTCGGACTAGTGAACACCGCAGATCTCGAGGAATTCGCGACGAGCCTGGCGACCGATCTCGGGCGCCGCTTTCCGCCGTCTTCGGAGGCCCGGACCGACCCCGGCGCCAAGCACCAGATCAAGGTGATATTCGAGGGGCTCGGGGCGCGCGCGGTCCGGTATCACACCGAGCGCAAGCTGGGCATCTACAGGAAGGCGAAGCTGGGAAGCGTCTTCAAGTGGAAGCTGAAGGAGATCGGATACAGCGATGCCTTCGCGGAGCGCGCGACCAAGGAGATCGTGACGAGGCTGGCGGTCAACAAGCGCTAGTGAACTAGTCACGCATCGGGCCATTCAACTCCGTTCATGACGCAGGCGCCAATCGCCAGAAGTCCGAATCCTTAATTGCCTGACCATGATTCATGAATCGACCGGCAACGGTTCAGCCACCGATGTAGTCAGCAGCATTCGCTTCCGACCCTTCGTCGCGCGCCGCCCACTTGATTGAATGGTGTGCGCTTCGAACCGTGGCCGGTGAGGGCTAGTCACGGCCCGACTTCGTGGCCAATGCCTATGTGCGCTGGCTCAGTGAGGCGAAGACATCGTCGACCCCAGCCAGTTGAATCTGCACCGGGCTTAGGCGGACCATAATGACGGAAACTGATATCTTCGGATGCCCTCCAAACAAACGCTGTTTGGCCGCCGCCAGGGCCAACGAAGCTCAGCGATAATCGTTGCTGGAACATGCCAATACTCGGGTGGCCCAACCGAAGATCTGCGCCGCGATTCTCGTTTGCGATCTGCAGCATTGACTCGCGGAAGTTCCAGCAAGTGTCTTCTAACCTTGCAAGGCTATTTGCGGGCATCCCTATCGAAATCGTGGGAATACATGACGCTCGATCATTGGCCGAAGGCTACAACCGCGCAATCCAAGTCGCGCGCGGAGAGCACATCATCTTTTGCCACGACGACATTCGGATAATTAGTCCTGATTTCGCAGAAAGAGTTCGGCGTCACTTTGAACGTTTTGACTTATTCGGTGTAGCTGGAACGACGAAGTTGGTTGGTGGCGCTTGGTTCTTGGCGGGTGATCCATACGACTATCAACTAGTCACAACCCCCAACGCACAGTCTGGCGAACTCGTAGTGGTTGGTCGCGGCCGCGGAGAATTGATAATCGATCAAATTCAAGCGCTCGACGGGTTGTTCATTGCAGTCCGCGCGCAGGTGGCTCGCATGCTAACGTTTGATGCGAGCACGTTCGACGGTTTTCATCTTTACGACATTGATTTCACATTTCGAGCATTCCTCGAGGGCTTTCGCCTTGGGGTATGCCGGGATCTCTTCATAATTCATGAGTCTCATGGATCATTCGATCAAGAGTGGGCAAGATATAAGGCCAAGTTCGAGGCGAAGTTCGCGGGCTTGCTTCCGCGCATAGACGATAGGCGGGATTCGCCGATCACAAACTGCAGGATCGAGGCCAGAATCCTCAATGACCCCGTAGCGTTCGCAGAGTTGTGCGACCCGATAACATTATGCAGTTTGTTGCCTCGATGAAAACGGGGTGAGATTGACGTCGGAGTTGATTGCGCAGGGCAAACGGGTCACTCTCGTCTAAGTAACGATCAGCGGTGTACTTGCCTATGGAAAAAGACCTAATCATTGTTTTTTCCGGTACGGGCGCGAATGACGCCATCGCGGGACTAATGGTGGACTATGGGAGCGTTTTGGAGGAGGCCGGGCACCCCGTGATGCACGTGTCCTTTGAACCAGCCGAACTGGACTATGCCGTGCGGCTGATGCGGGAGGGGAGAGTTGCGTTCGCGATTACCTGGCTGGGATTTGGCCAGGACCTTGCGGTGAAAGCAGGCGGTTCAAACGCCGCCGCAAATGTCTTCGAGGCTTTCAACGTGCCTCTTGTCAAGTTGCAGGGGGACCTCCCTGCATACTTCATACAGTTCCATCGCGATATTCCGCGTAATTCAGTAAACCTATACCAGGCACAGGAGTTTCTACAATTCCGAAAAAGTTGGCTCCCGGAAGCGACGGCTTTCGCTGCTACGATTCCTCCGATGGCCATGGTCCCTATGGACGTAGGCAATATTAAGGGCCGGTCGCGTAGAGAGGGAACCCTGTTCTTCCTAAAGAATGGAAATTCCCCAGAAGCGCTTGAGCGAATGTGGGACACAAACCTTCCCAGTCCGATCGCGGCGACCGCCCGGAAGATGGCTCACGAGCTTCGCGCCAATTCGCTTGACTCGGGGACGATTCTAATCGGCGATTTCGTGGCCAGGTTTTTGGAGCAGGATGGCCTCGCGGCCCCGGTACCCTCGCGATTCGTCTGGTTCTTGGCAGCGCAGATGGACGACTATCTCCGCCGCGTGAAGAGTACATTGATCGCCGAGGCGCTATTGGATCTCCCCATCGTTGTGCAAGGGAGCTTCTGGGATCACATCGATTTCAGCGGTCGACGTGCTCGATGGCTTCCGGGCAAGAGTGTCTTCGAAAGTCAGGAAATCGTTCTCAACGAACTGGGCGTGATCGACATGTCGGCGAACGTCAACAGTTGGCCACACGATCGAGTCCAGCGAGCCGCTGGCGCCTACGCCTTGGTGTTAACGAACAGGCAACAATGGCTTACGGACAGCTTTTCCGACTTTACTGATCTTACTTTCGACTTCAACGCTGAATCGATCGCCGATAGAGTGGCAGACGTGCTAAGCCACCCTGGTCGCTATGTTGATCTGGCTATCGCATTCGGTGATCGCTTTCGACAAGTCTTTCCTAGGGAGGCAGTGGCCGATCGCATGATCTCGCTCGTTAGCTATGCGCGGTTGATGTGGGACGACCCAAAGCCGATGCTCCAAAACTTTTTCGTTTGGCCAGAACCGTAGAGCCATGCTCGGTACTCCCGAGCCAGCGCCACCAACTCCGCGCACTCTTAACCCGCAGGGTTGTCGCTTTTCTGACATTTCCCCCGCACAACGTTGACCTTCCCGTCATTACGCGTCAATCTCAAATCTGAGCACGTCGCTTCTGCCGTTCCCCAATACACCTCAGCTTTGAATCACTTCGTGGCGCGTCGAGGGTTCCATTTGAACCTTGCAAAAATCCCGCGAGCACCTGTCGCTCGATCCGATGGCGCTTCAACTGGCGCCGTATCGCAAGTGCTCGCCCGCGGCTCAAGCGGATAACCCAAACCATTCAATTTTCGCCGCCACGCATACGGCGTCGTGGCGTGCATCAGTCCCCTAAAGATTTCGAAAACTTCGAGCGCACCAATTGCCTCCATGCACTTGGGATCACCGAACTTGCATAGTGGTGGAGACATCGGAGGTATATCCGCTATGCAGCCGCGGCACTCTATCGAACTCCAAATAGCTGTGGTGGTTCCATCCAGGGTAAGTCGGGTTTCCGGCACGGCCATTCCGAAGAGAGCAAGCGATGGCGTGCGAACCGCAGCGGCAACATGAACCAACCCCGAGTCCGGCGCAACAAGTAGGTCCGAGATGTCTATCAAGGCGGCGGTAGTCAGTAGGTCGGCGCGGTTCACGAATGATATCGCCAGAGGTTCTTGCTCCAAATCAAGCGCGGCCAGATCGAAGTCCTTTCCGGATCCAACCACAATTAGGCCGGAGGTGCCGCATTGAAGCGCTCGAGAAAGGAACTCTTGCCATTCACGGGCCGGCCAAATGCGGTCCGGGGAAGTGGCCTGGGCGTGTATGGCGATAATGTTCCTGATGTCAAAATTCTTCCATCGCTCGACCAGGAGCCCACCGACATTGTGGTAATGGCCAGCGGATGGAAACAGCGCTGGCTTGCAATGCGTCAGAGGGACTCGGGCGACTTTTGAATACGCTTCGATAACATGAAGCGGGCGGAGGTGCTCGTACGCATAGTTCAAATCGATGATGTGATCAGATGCAGATGGCTCGAACTTGGGTGTCGCGACGATGTCAACATACGGGTTCGACTGCAAGACCTCGGTGTGGCGCGTAACAAAGACGACATCATCTTCAGGGAATCGACGCCTGACGGACTCGGCCACAGGCGTTGCCAAAATGGTGTCGCCAAGCGCGCGGTCGCGACGAATAACGACGCGATTGCGACGGCGGGATAATTTTGGTTTGCGTAGGATGCCGATAAAGCCTTCATCTACCTCACTGTCCGCGGGGCGGTCGTATATGTGCGATCGGTCAAAGGTGGTTTCAAAAATCAATGAAAGCTGCTGCTTAAAGACCTTGCAGTCATCGAAGTAGGAACTTACGAGTCGTTCAAAACGCTGGAAATTCCAGTTGGTGATGTGAGGGGGATATAGATGGCTGCCTGCCCAGCGCTCCGCTGGCATGCTCAGGATCAGTTGGCCACCCGGTGCAATCCGTTCCAGAAGGTCTTCCATGAAGCGGTGGGGATCGGGCACGTGCTCCATGGTCTCGAGCGATACGACATTCTCGACCACGATCTCCGGAAGAGTCTTGAGCGGCGCGCAATGGAAATTCGTGTTAGTCGCCCAGCAGAGGCATCTGGCGAAATTCACTGCTGACTCGTCGATGTCAACCCCTTGATACGCGGTCAATTGAGGGGCTGAGCACAGGAGCGATGCGCCATAACCGGATCCGCATGCGCAATCGAGTGCGCGTCCTGGTGAGAGTTGGGCACGCACGAACTGGTAGCGTTTAATGTGATGTATGGCCGTTATATATTCACATAGACCCGGGACGGCGCGCTCTCGGACGAGCTCGATCGGAGAGATTGGAAAGGCGGTGCTTGGAAATTCGATGATTTGATTTGATTGCGGTCCGCGTGAGGCATAGTTCAGGATCGTTTGGGCAAGTACTTCTAGCAGCGGTTCGCTGCAATGCCGTGCGAGCGCCGGAAACGCGACGCATTCGAGGTCTTTCGCTGTAGCCCCAAGTAAAGTAAGGAAGCGATGGTTAGCCGCATCGAAGAGAATGCAATCGACGCCCCACACATACTCGTCCGGGGCGAGGACTACCCGCTCGAAACGCAAGGAGTAGAGGGCTCCCTGCCACGCTGGAAAGAACTCAGTGGCCTGGCCTTCGCTGTGCACCTGCAACGCGTTTATTGCTTTGTTTGCGTGGATGATGTGGTTCAAGGGTGTTCCTAGGTTAGTGCGCGTGGCCCCCGTGATTTAAATAATGACCATGTCACCCGGCAGTACGGAGGGCCCAATGAACATGGACGTGCCGAGCGGCCAGTCGACTTGGCGATCAGTGTGCGCCGCTGCTCCCGAACCCGCCGTCCCCGCGGGTGCTGGCCTGAAAGTCCTCGACGATGCGGAAGTCCGCCTGGACCACCGGCACGATCACCAACTGCGCGATGCGGTCCATCGGCTGCACGGTGAACGGGTCCCGCCCCCGGTTCCAGCAGCTCACCATCAGCGGTCCCTGGTAGTCCGAATCGATCAGCCCGACCAGGTTTCCCAGCACGATGCCGTGCTTGTGGCCCAGGCCCGAGCGCGGAAGGATGATCGCGGCGAGGCCGGGATCGCCGATGTGGATGGATATGCCCGTCGGGATGAGCTGTGCGTCGCCGGGTGCGACGAGGAGAGGCGCGTCGATGCATGCGCGCAGGTCCATGCCGGCCGAGCCGGGTGTGGCGTAGGCCGGCAGGTGAGCGCGGATGCGCTCGTCGAGGATCCTGACATCGATGGTCGTCATGCGCTGTCCGTAAGTTGTCGTCATCGGAATGAGCGGAGCCTCTGAGACGATCCGACTCGCAAGACTGCTCGTTTCCGGCCTCATGGCTTTGGTGCGTCCTTCGGCGAGCGTCGAATCGCGATCGCACGACTGCGTCGGCGGCCTCTTCGTTGCCCGGGTCGACCTCGAGCATGCGCTGTCCCAGCGCGAGCGCTGCCTCGAACTGTCGGAGGATGACCAGGTTCCTGAGCAGCAGCGTAGTCATCTCGGAGCCTGCGATCGAAGCAGGCAGCGTCGCCGCGAGCTCCGCGATCTCGTGCTGGCTCTCGACGTGGCACAGGTTGAATACGCCGTGGAATCCGAACGTCGTCACGCCGGCGATCGCTCTCATCTCGAAGGAGAATCTCCGGGCAAGGTCGACGTCGCCGAACCGGATGCCGAAATCCGATTCGAGGCGCGCGCGATGCACACCGCAGATCGTCACGTCCTCGGCCTCGGTCCGGGCACTGAAGCGATCGTCCTGCAGTGCCTCGAGCAGTCTGCGCGAGCGCAGCGAGAAGCCGCCATTCCCGACGGAATAGCCTCCCTGGCCATCGGGCCACGGGGCGCCGAGATAGTCGCAGCCGAGGAATTCGTCGGTCCACGCTTCCGGATGCACGACGTACCCGTCCCACTGCACGACCAGGACGTGGGAGGTGGCGACGTGCGGATACAGTTCCTTCAGCACGATCCTGGAGTACGCGTCGTGCGATTCGATGGGACCGGCGGGGATCACGTCGATGTCCGCCGGCACGTCGACCTGCGCAGGGATCGCATCGGTGAGGAAGATCGTCCGCGCGAACTCGATGTCGCGGCGGCAGCGCGCCAGCGCCCGCAACGCCAGCGCGTGGTTCCTGGCGTCCACGCAGCACAGCGTCACGTCGGGGAGCTGGAGCACCGGATCGTCCCGCGCCGTCAGCTCGCGTACCCGCGCGGATTGGCGGCCTGCCAGCGCCACGCATCCGCGCACATTGCGGCGAGGTCGCGCTGCGCCTTCCACCCCAGGTAGCGGAGCGCCAAACCGGCGTCGGCATACGACACGGCCACGTCTCCCTCGCGCCGCTCGACGATATCGTAGGGGATGGGGCGAGCGCTGGCCGCTTCGAACGCACGCACGACTTCGAGCACGCTCTGTCCGCGCCCGGTGCCGAGGTTCACCGCCGGATGCTCGATGGGATCTTCGCCCATCAGGCGTCGGAGTGCGGCAACGTGGCCGCGCGCCAGGTCCGTCACGTGGATGTAGTCACGCACGCCGGTTCCGTCGGGCGTCGGATAGTCGTTCCCGAACACCCGCAGCCGGGGCAGACGCCCGACCGCGACCTGCGCGACGTAGGGCATCAGGTTGTTGGGGATGTTGCGCGGGTCTTCGCCGATCATGCCGCTCTCGTGCGCGCCGACGGGATTGAAATAGCGCAAGCACAACACGCGCCAGCGAGCGTCGGAGCGAGCGAGATCGCGCAGCAGCTGCTCGACCATCAGCTTGCTGTGGCCGTAGGGATTGACCGGTCCGGTGGGGGAGGACTCGGTCAGCGGCATCCGGGTCGCCATGCCGTAGACGGTCGCCGACGAGCTGAACACGATGCGCCGCAGGCCCCGCGCTTCCATGGCCTGGAGCAGCGTCGCCGTTCCGCAGACGTTGTTCGCGTAGTAGTCGAGCGGGTGCGCGACCGACTCGCCCACGGCCTTCAGGCCCGCGAAATGGACGACCGCATCGATCGGGTGCTCGGCGAACACGCGGTCGAGCAGGGCGCGGTCGCGCACGTCGCCCTCGACGAATGCAGGGCGCGTGCCGGTGATCTTCGCGATCCGGTCGACGACGACCGGCGAGCTGTTGCAGAGGTTGTCGAGCAGGACGGTCCGGTAGCCGGCGCCGATCAGCTCGACGCAGGTGTGCGACCCGATGTACCCGGTGCCGCCGGTGAGGAGGATCGTGGGCATCTACGCACCTCGCAGCGGGTTTTCCCACCGCAGGCCGCGGGAACCGGGCGAAGTCGCCATCGGTCGAGCAGAGCACCAGCCCGTGCTCGATCGCGATCGCTGCCAGATGTGCGTCGGGGACCAGGTTGGCGCGCGTGACCGTTGCCTCGAGCAGCGAGCCGACGACGACGCGGTGGCTGTCGGTGGCTTGCGGAATCCAGACGGTATCCACATCCAGCCACGCCAGGACCTGCCGCCATGCGTCCGCCATCGGCTCAGGTCGCTCGAACACGCGGGGGTTCGTGACGATGCGCAGGAACGCCAGCAGGCTCGCCCAGGGCATCCCGACGCGACCGCCCGCGGCGAGTTGCGCGTCCAGCCATGCCCTGGCCGAAGCGTGCTGACGAAACGATGCGACGTGCGAATAGATGAGGAGATTGGCGTCGAGCAGAATCACTTGAAGGACTCGCTCTCGGCGACTGCGAGCACTTCCGCGATGTCGTCGACGCCGTCCAGCAGGCAGCGCCCGAGGTCGACCGAGCGGGTCGACACGACGGGTCGCCTCCCCGGCGGCGACGCCGCATGCTTCAGGCCTACGCGCAGGGCGTCGTTGATGACGTCCTTCAGCGATTGATTCTTCGTCTTCCGCAGCCGCTCGATCGCGGCAGCGACGTCGTCATCCAGGGTGATCGTCGTGCGCACGCATCAAAGCATAATGAAATTGATGCGCTGATGTCAAGACGGAGACGCGATTACCCAGTCAATCACCTTTGAATCGCTTGATGTGTTCTGAGACCGCCGGTGAGGAGGATGGTGGCCATTTACCCAGTCGAATCGCGATAAACCTCGCGTCGGTGCCCGATCTTCACGATGTCGACGTTCCGCTTCGCGTCATCAACGGTGTAGATGACGCGATAGTGACCTTGGCGAATGCGGAACAGTCGAGCATGCCCGGCAAGCTTCTCGCATCCTGGCGGGCGCGGATCCGATGCGAGAGTCTGGATTCGACTGACGATGCGCACGCGATCCCGTTTGGGGCTGATCGTCTCGAGTTCCTTCGCCGCCGATGCCTTGATCGAAAGGCTATATGCGGCCACGCTTCCTCAGGTCGCGAACCACGGTTTCGAACGATACGCTGGGCTCGTCCATTCGCTCCTCGAACGCGGCAAGGTCCTCTGCGTCTTCGGCGAGTGCAGCCCGGGTGAGCAGTTCCAGCTGTGCCTCCAGCCTGATCACGCGGCCGGTCAGGTCTTCGATCCGCTGCTGCTGACCTTTCATTGCTTCGGCTTGGCGATTCACCTTGTCCTCCAGCTTGACCATGGAGGTCAGTGCTCCCCAGACCCGGTCGGTGATGCTCATCGGCGATTTTTTCGCGCAGATGCCTTGCGAGCCTCGGCTTCCATCTCTTCGATGCGCTTGTCGCTCGCCGCGATGAAATCCAGCGCATCGTCGATCGCGGCCCCGGCCCGCTCAGCCGCGGCCTTCGCCGAATCGGCCAGGGCACCGAGTTCCTCGTCGGCCTCGTTCGGTTCGTAGGCAAATGCCCCGCGTCGCATCAATTCGGAGATCGGCAATTTGAGTCTTTTGGCCTTGGCGGCGATGGCCTTCTTGTCCTGTGCCGTTGCCTGGACGACGATCCGTGCGATTGCGGTGGCCATGGCGTGTCTGATCCGTCGATGTACATGGACATTATATGTACATCGCGGCCACGGGTAAAGGACGACCGGTGCGGGCAAGACGGCCATCGCCAGATTCTCCGCCGACGCGGGCGGCTCGCCTCTACGCCCTTCGGCCTATGCCAGCCGCGACGCGATCTCCGCCACCAGCCGGCGCGCGAGCGCGAGCTTGTCCATCCGCGGCAGCGGATGCGCCCCGGCATCGTCGAGCAGCGTCACCTCGTTGGCGTCGCTGCCCAGCGCGTCCTGCGCAAGGTTGGCCACGACCAGCGGCAGCTTCTTGCGGCGGCGCTTCTCCTCGGCGAGGCGCACGACGTCCTGGCTCTCGGCGGCGAAGCCGACGCAGTAGGGCGCATTCGGGCGCGCGGCGACGCCCGCGAGGATGTCGGTCGTGGGTTCGAGCGTTATCGTCAGCGGCTCGTCCGATTTCTTGATCTTCTGGCCGC
This sequence comes from uncultured beta proteobacterium, assembly GCA_963734515.1. Lineage (GTDB taxonomy): Bacteria > Pseudomonadota > Gammaproteobacteria > Burkholderiales > Casimicrobiaceae > VBCG01. Next base: position 31,563 of record CAVTHP010000013.1, read on the forward strand.
GAACCTCGGCGGGCGTGTAGTCGGCGGCGGCGGCAACGCCGATGAATATGTCGCAATCGGCCACGTTCGCGAACACCGCGTCGGCCATCTGCGCGGTGCTCGTCACGTCGATGCGCGCGACCCCGGCGGGGGTGGCGATCGATGTCGGCCCGGCGACCAGCGTGACCTTCGCGCCCGCTTCCGCGGCGGCCTGCGCCATCGCGAAGCCCATCTTGCCCGAGCTCGCATTGGTGATGCCGCGCACCGGGTCGATCGCTTCGAAGGTGGGGCCGGCGGTCAGCAGCACGCGCCTGCCCGTCAGCACTTTCGGCTGGCGCGAAGCGATGAGCGCGGCGTGGATCGCCGCGGCCTCGAGCATCCGGCCTTCGCCGCTCTCCCGGCACGCCATCTCGCCGGTGTCGGGGCCGAGGATCGCGATGCCGTCCTCGCGCAGCCGCGCGACGTTGCGCTGCGTCGCCGGGTTCGACCACATCTGGCGGTTCATCGCGGGCGCGACGAGCAGCGGGCACTCGCGCGCGAGGCACAGCGTGGAGAGGAGGTCGTCGGCGCTGCCCTGCGCGAGCTTGGCGAGGAAGTCGGCGGTCGCGGGCGCAACGACGATCGCATCCGCTCCGCGCGAGATCGCGATGTGGCCCATCGCGTCGTCGGCGCCCGAGTGCCAGAGGTCCGAAAGCACCGGCCGGCCCGAGAGCGCCTGGAACGTGGTCGCGGTGACGAAGCGCGCGCCGCCCTCGGTCAGCACGACGTCGACGCTGACGCCGTCCTTCACCAGCAGGCGCACGAGCTCGGCCGCCTTGTAGGCCGCGATGCCGCCGGTCACGCCGAGCACGATGCGCGACGAGCGGCTTGGGTTCGGGCGCGAGGGGGGCGGTCATGGGGAAGTCGGCCATTCGGTTGATGCGTGCGGGTTGGCGCAAATCTTACACTGGGGTGGCCGGCCCGATCGGAATGCGATGGGTGCGGCCGCTGCAGACCCGCGACAGCTTGCGGACTGCCGCTGCGGCGGGCGCTTGAATCCAGATTGCAACCCGTCATTTGACGCATTACACCACGCGTGATCAGGTCATTCCGAAGCAAGAAGCTGAAGCGCTTCTACGAAGCCGGCGATCTGGCCGGGTTGCCATCCGGCCAACGGGCAGAAGGTCGCCGACATCCTTGCGGCGATCGACTCCGCAGAGCAACCTCCCGACGTCGCCATGTTTCCCGGCTGGCATCTTCACCCCCTCAAAGGGGAGTTCACGGGGTTCTGGGCCATAAGCGTCAGTGGGAACTGGAGGCTGCTCTTCCGGTTTGAGCGCGGGGACGCCTTCGATCTGGAGCTCGTCGATCATCACTGAGTCGGGACACTGCTCGACAGCGTCGAGCGGAGTACAGATGTCCATGAAACATCCACCTCACCCAGGTGGACTCATTCGCCGGGAAGTCATCGAACCACTCGGTCTGACGGTATCGGCCGCAGCTGCTGCTCTCGGGGTCACGCGCCAGGCCCTGTCGCTACTGCTCAACGAACGGACCGACCTGTCCTCCGAAATGGCGCTGCGCATCGAGAAGGCGTTCGGCCCCAGGATGGAGCACCTGATGCGCATGCAGCTCTCCTTCGATGTTGCGAGGCAACGCGAACGGGAAGCTGCGATCAAGGTGAGACGCTACCAGCCTGCCTGAGGCGAGAAGGAATGGCGATCGTCGTCCGTTCGGCCGAATGTGCGGAGCGGGCGTGGGCGCGAGACTGTCGCCCATGATCTCCCTGCGTCTCGCCCCATGACCCGCATCGCCGAATGGCCGGCGAGCGAGCGTCCACGCGAGCGCCTGATCGCGCAGGGTGCCGCGGCGCTGACCGATGCCGAGCTGCTGTCGGTGATCCTCGGCACCGGCATTGCGGGACTGTCGTCGCTCGACATCGCGCGCGAGCTGCTCGGGCGGCATCGCGGCCTGTCCGGGCTGCTCGCCGAACCCACCGCCAAGCTCGCGGGCACGCGAGGCCTCGGCCCCACGAAGGTCGCGAAGATCAGGGCCGGCATCGAGCTCGCCCGCCGCGTACTGCGCGAGGAGGTGACGCATGGCAGCACGCTGACCTCGCCCGAGGCGGTGCGCGATTACCTGCGGCTGACCCTCGCCGCGCTGCCGCACGAAGCGTTCGTCGTGCTGTTCCTCGACAGCCAGCATCGCCTGCTCGCCGCCGACGAGCTGTTTCGCGGCACGCTCGCCCAGACCAGCGTCTATCCCAGGGAAATCGTCAAGGCCGCGCTCGCGCACAACGCCGCCGCGGTCATCTTCGCGCACAACCATCCGTCGGGGGTGGCCGAACCCTCGCGCGCCGACGAGCTGCTGACGCAGGCCCTGAAGCAGGCGCTGGCGCTGGTCGACATCCGCACCCTCGACCACTTCGTCGTCGCCGGCCACCGCGTCGTATCGTTCGCCGAAAGGGGGCTGCTGTGAGCGAGCCGTGCCGCGCCCGGCCACGTCGCGTTTGCGGAGCCGCCAATAATCCGCGAACGCGCGCAGCGTGAGCGTCATCGCCGAGATCCTGGATCGCCTCTCGGGCATCGAGGTGGTCAAGGAAAAGCTCCAGGACACCGGCCGCCGGGTCGAGCGCCTCGCGGACCGGGTCGTCGAGCTTCACCGCAGCGTCCGCGACATCGATCGGCGCGTGGTCCGGATCGAGACCTACGCGGAGATCGCCAAGGCTGCCCGGGCGTCGGGGCGGGCGCTTCCGAAGCAGGGTGGCTGACGCCGGAAATTGCGCGAAATGGGGTCAGAGCTGTATTACTTAGCTGATCCATTTCTTCGTCGCATCTTCAGCTCGCTACGAAGTAATACAGCTCTGACCCCATTTTCTCGAGCTTGATCGGCGCGGGGTTTTCGAGGATAATGGCGGGCTTTGCTGTGGCACCGATCAACGTTATCCTGGAGCGAGCGATGGCTCGAGTCTGCCAAGTCACCGGAAAAGCCCCGATGGTGGGCAACAACGTTTCACACGCCAACAACAAGACCAAGCGGCGTTTCATGCCCAACCTGCAGCGGCCGCCGGTTCTGGGTCGAGAGCGAGAACCGCTGGATCAGCCTGCGGCTGACCAATGCCGGCCTGCGCACGATCGACAAGAACGGCATCGACGCCGTGCTGGTCGACATGCGCGCCCGCGGCGAGCGGATCTGACGGAGAAGCACCATGCGCGAGAAGATCAAGCTCGAGTCGTCGGCCGGCACCGGCCACTTCTACACGACGACCAAGAACAAGAAGAACATGCCGGACAAGATGGAGATCATGAAATTCGATCCCGTCGCCCGCAAGCACGTGAAGTACAAGGAAACGAAGCTCAAGTAATTCCGCTGCTTCGCACCAGACAAAAAGCCCGCGAAATTGGCGGGCTTTTCTGTTGCCCCGGGCACTGCCCCGGGTAGGGCCTGTCGAGCCCGCGCTGCCGCCTACGCGTAGCGCTTTAGCTGCAGCGAGAACTGGGCGAGCGGGGCAATGCCGGAGGCCTCGGCACGGTGGCACCAGTCCTGCAGGCGCGCGAGCAGCTGCTCGGACGACTCGGTCGAGCGGTTCCACAGCGTGGCGAGTTCCTGGCGCATCGTGTAGATCTGCTGCAGCACCGTGCTCTTCTCGAGCGTGTGGGCGATGCGCACGTGCTCGGTGTCGGGCAGCGCATTCGCGTCGGCGGCGAGCCAGCGCTTGAAGCGCCGAAGGTTCGGCAACTCGATGTGCCCGCGATGCCGCTCGCGCAGCGCGCTGATTTCGGTAGCGCAGGCGGTCTTCAGCGTCCGGGCGTAGCTGGTCGCGACCGCGTAGCGGTGGGTGATGATCGCCTGCAGCGTCGCGAGGTCGGGCGCCGCCTTGGCGCGGTCGAACCGGATCTGCGGGGCGACCTTGCGGACCTTCGCGAGTCCGAGCATCTGCAGGATGCGTATGTACATCCAGCCGATGTCGAACTCGTACCAGCGCGACGACAGCTTGGCCGACGTGCCGTAGGCGTGATGATTGTTGTGCAGCTCCTCGCCGCCGATGATGATTCCCCAGGGAACGATGTTCGTCGACGCGTCGTTGCTCGCGAAGTTGCGGTAGCCCCAGTAGTGACCGATGCCGTTGATGATGCCGGCGGCGGTGATCGGGATCCACAGCATCTGCACCGCCCAGATCGTGACGCCGAGCGGGCCGAACAGCAGCGCGTCGATGACGAGCATCACGCCCACGCCCTGCCACGAGAAGGGCGTGTAGAGGTTGCGCTCGATCCAGTCGTCGGGCGTGCCGTGTCCGTACTTGGCCATCGTCTCGGCATTCTTCGCCTCGGCGCGGTAGAGCTCGGCGCCGTCGCAGCAGGACCGTGTTGATGCCGCGCGTCTGCGGGCTGTGCGGGTCGTCGACGGTCTCGACCTTCGCATGGTGCTTGCGGTGGATCGCGACCCATTCCTTGGTGACCATGCCGGTGGTGAGCCAGAGCCAGAAGCGGAAGAAATGTGCGGGCAGCGGGTGCAGGTCGAGCCCGCGGTGCGCCTGGCTGCGGTGCAGGTAAATCGTCACCGCGGCGATCGTAACGTGGGTGAGTCCCAGCGCGACCGCGACGTATCCCCACCACGGCAGCGCAAACAAGCCATGTGCCGCAAAAGAAAGCAAATCGTAACTCATTGATTATCCATATATAAGCTTCACGGCCCCGTGACGTTGCCACGTGGCGGCCCAAGACGCGATCACCATTGTACGCGACCGCTGCTGGACACAATATGGCCCCCGCAGGGCCCTGCGGCAAGTGGGGTCACGGCGGCGTTCCGCCGACGATCCGGATCTCGCGCTGGGGAAACGGGAACCGGATGCCGCGCGCGTTGAACTCGGCGAGGATCGTCCGGTTGAGGGCGCTCCTGAGGTTGAGCTGCCCGTTCTGCGGGTCTTCGATCCACGCGCCGAGCTCGAGGGTGATGCCGTTGTCGGCGAAGCCCACGAGGAACGCCCCGGGCGCGCGGTCGCCCCCCAGCACGCGCGGCTCGCGCTTCGCGATGTCGACCAGCAGCGCGAGGGCGGCCTCGACGTCGCTGTCGTAGCTGATCTGGACGGGTATCGCCATGCGGATCTCGGGCGATGTGTAGGAGTGGTTGAGGACCGTCGTCGTGACCAGCGTCTCGTTGGGAACGATTGCCTCGAGGCCGTCGAGGCTGCGCACGACGACGTAGCGCGAGGTCACCTTCGACACGATGCCGGTGCGCCCGTCGACGGTGACCATGTTCCCCAGCCGGATCGAGCGGTCGAGCAGGATCGTGAAGCCGGCGATGTAGTTCGACGCGAGCTTCTGCAGGCCGAGGCCGATGCCGACGCCGAGCGCCCCGCCGAAGACCGTGAGCAGCGTCAGGTCGAAGCCGATCGCCTGCAGCGCGATCAGCAGTCCGACGACGATCAGCAGCGCGCGGATCGATTTCGACAGCACGACGCGCAGGTTGGCGTCGAGCTGCGTCGCGCGCGACAGCCGCTGCTCGAGCAGCCCTGAGATCCACAGCGTGACGACCAGCGTGACCACGACGACGACGATGCTCTCGAGGATCGTCAGCACCGACACCTGGGCCTTGCCGATGGGAATGACGAGCTCGTCCAGCGTCGACGCGATCTCCGGCAGGACGCCGAGGAAATACAGGATGACCAGGCCCCAGGTCGCGGTGCCGATCGCGAACTCGGAGGCGGGCAGCCACGCCTGCGCGGGGAAGAGCCTGCGCAGTGCGTAGACCAGCATGCGGATCGCCGCGAGCGCGATGAGCAGCGGTGTCGCGATCGCGAGGAAGAACGGTGCTCCCGCGTGATGGCGCCAGAGGGCGGAAGCGATGTAGATCAGCCCCAGCCCGATCAGCGGGAAGGCGAGGCGCGCGAAGCTCCCCGGGATGCGCGTCGCATCGCCGCGGGCGGCGTGCGAGCGCTCGATGCGACGGTCGAGCGCCCACGCGACGAGCAGGCACAGCCCGGTCACCGCGAGCTCGAGCAGGCTGTGCGGCGACGCCAGCGCGTCGTGGAGGCGGTCGACGCCGATGGGGGCGATCATGGGTTGCGCGTCAGGACGGCCGCGAAAAAGCCGTCGCAGCCGTGGCGGTGCGGATAGAGGCGCAGGCGCGGTCCCGTATCGAGCGCTATGCCCGCCTGCGCGAGGATCGCCGACGCGTCGTGCTGCGCGAATTGCGGATGCGCCGCGAGGAAGGCATCGACGATGGCGTCGTTCTCGTCCGGCAGCACGCTGCACGTCGCGTAGACCAGCCGCCCGCCGGGCTTCACCAGCGTCGCGGCTGCATCGAGGATGGCCGCCTGCTTCGCCACCAGCTCGCGCAGGTCGTCTTCCGATTGCCGCCACTTGAGGTCGGGATTGCGCCTCAGCGTGCCGAAGCCGGTGCACGGCGCATCGACCAGCACGCGGTCGATCTTGCCGGCGAGGCGCTTCACCTTGGCGTCGCGCTCGTGGGCGATCACCTGCGGATGCACGTTCGACAGCCCCGAGCGCGCAAGGCGCGGCGTCAGGCGCGACAGGCGCTTCGCGGCCGTGTCGAAAGCGTAGAGCCTTCCCTGCGAGCGCATCATCGCGCCGAGCAGCAGGGTCTTGCCGCCGGCACCGGCGCAGAAATCGACGACCATGTCGCTGCGTCGCGGCGCGACGAGCACCCCGACTAGCTGGCTCCCTTCGTCCTGCACCTCGATGCGTCCGTCGGCCAGCCACGGGTGTTGCGCGAGCGACGGCCGGCCTGCGATGCGCAGGCCCCAGGGCGCGTAAGGTGTCGCCGTCACCGGCAGGCCCTCTTGCGTCAGCGCGGCGAGCGCCGCCTCGCGGGTCGATTTCATCGCGTTGACGCGCAGGTCCAGCGACGCCGGCGCCTGCCATGCGCGCGCGAGCGCAGCGCGCTCGTCGGTGCCGAGCGCTGCGCCGAGGCGGTCCCACAGCCAGTCGGGAAGATCGGCCGCCACTGCCTCGGGCAGCGGGTCGTGCATGCGTGCCTTGAACGCCGCCAGCCAATCCCTTTCCGCCCCCTTCAGCGAGTCGTCGAGATCCCGCACCGAATGCCGGAACTCGCGCACGAGCGTTGCCAGCGCGAGCCGCCGCGGCTCGTCGGTCTGCGCAAGCGCCTCGAGCGAGCGCTTGCGGCGAAGATAGGCGAACGCGCCGTCGGCGATCCACGGGCGATCGTGCGAGCCCATCTCGCGATGCTCGCGGAAGAATGCCGTCATCGCCGCGTCGGCGGGCAGGTCGAGACGCGCGACACGTTCGATCGCCGCGGCGAGCGCCGCGACCTGGTTGCGGCGCAGGATCATGATCCGGTCATGTCGTTGAACGGGCTGCGCGGTTGCGCGACGGGCGGTGCAGGCGGCCTCGGCCCCGCAGGATCCTCGCTGAATCCGGCGTAGTTTTCGTCGACGCGGATCGAATCGAGCCGGGCCTCGAGGGTGCCGCGAGCGGTTTGGGTGACGCGCATCCTGACCGGAATGTAATGCAATGACGGCGCGAGCCAGAACCAGGCTTCGGTCCTGGCGTCGTCGCCTTGGCGATGCCAGCGCTCGGTGAGGATCCGGCCCTGCGGCCAGGCGAGGGTTTCATCGGCCTCGCGCGACAGCGTGTAGCGCGCGACCTTGCGCGTCGTCGCGAGGCTGAACGTGAGCCTGCGCGCGCCCGTCGGGGGCGAGAAATACGGCTGCCACATGATCGTCAGCGGATCGAATGCGGGGGCGGTGAGATCTGCGGTCTTGCCGTCGTTGAGCGCCACCGTCTGCGCATCCCAGTCGAAGTGCGCGGTCTCGCGCCGGTCGGCGCTGCCGCGCTCGATCACGAATTCCAGGGGCTTCAATCCCTCGGCCGTGATGAGGCCGCGGCTCTCGACCCTGCCCGTGCCGTGGATGAACAGCGCCGCGAGGCCCTGCGCCTGGCCGACGGTGGAGATCCGGTAGCGGTCACCGTCGTGCTCGAAGCGGTAGGTGGCCTCGCCGATCACGAATCCCTGCGTGCCGAGGCACACCTTGTAGACGAGGTCGACTCGCGGCGGGAGCGCGATCGGCGCCACGATCGGCCCTTGCGCGATCTGTGCGGCGGGGGACGACGGAGCCGACGCGGCCGATGTTTCCGGAGGGCGCGGAGGGCGCATTGCCTTGCGCGTCGGTCGTGGGACCTTCGGCAGCGGGCGGCGTCGAGACGCTCGATGGGGCACGGGATTCGATCGCGGCGTTCGCCGCGCGGGGGGTGCCCGATGCGCGGACACGGGTTTCGGCGGCGGCTGCGCTGCCGCCGGGGGCGGCGGAGGCGGCATCTCCTTCAACGTCGCCGTCAGCACCGGCGCCTCGGGAGCGGCCGGGTTCTCTGCGGGCCACAGCGTCCACAGCGCATGCACGGCGACCGACAGCGCGAGCGCGACCCACAGCGTCGGGCGCACGCGGCGGTTGCGGGATTCCGGCGTCGAAAAACCGGCAGAAAAACCGGGACAGACCACGTTTTCGGTCCGCGAAAGCGTGGTCTGTCCCGGTTTTTCGCACGAAAACGTGGTCTGTCCCGGTTTTTCGGCCGGCTTTTCGGTCCCGAATTCGGGGGCTCGCTGCGTGTCGAGGTTGATCATCACGGGAGATCCGGCGCCGCGATGGGAGTTCGGGCGGCGCCGCGTGGGCGTGGGCGCTACGATCCGCCGGCGGCGGTCCGGGCGTCGACGTTGCGCACGCGGCCGTTTTCGAGGACCAGGCGTCCCGCGCAGTAGCGGCCGACGACCTCCGGCAGCAGGCGATGCTCGGCCTCGAGCACGCGCGCGGCGAGGGTCGCCTCGTCATCTCCGGGCAGCACCGGCACTTCGGCCTGCGCAACGATCGGCCCGCCGTCGACGGTCGGCGTCACGAAATGCACGCTGCAGCCGTGCCGTTTCGCGCCATCGGCGAGCGCGCGCCGGTGCGTGTCCAGCCCGGGGTACGCGGGAAGCAGCGACGGATGGATGTTCAGCATGCGGCCCTCGTAGTGCCGCACGAAGTCCGCACCCAGCACGCGCATGAAGCCGGCGAGCACGACGAGGTCGGGCCGGCCATCGTCGATCGCGGCGGCGAGCGCGGCCTCGAAAGCCGCGCGCGATGCAAAGGCCTCGTGGTCGACCACCTTGGTCGCGATGCCGGCCCTCGCCGCGTGAACGAGACCCTGGGCGCCGGGCCGGTTGCTGATCACCTGGGTGATCACGCCGGCGATCTTCCCGGCATCCACGGCATCGATCAGCGCCACCAGGTTCGAACCGCGCCCCGAAATGACGACGGTGATGCGCGCAGGCGCCATGGTCGCAGCGTCGAGCGCGGGCTCGCGCCTCAGACGACGACTGCCGCTGCGGCGCCGCCCTGGCGCGCAACGACCTCGCCGATGTCGAAGGCGCGCTCGCCCGCATCGTTCAGCATCGCGACGGCGGCTTTCGCGTCGGCAGGGCTCACCACGAGCACCATGCCGATGCCGCAATTGAACACGCGATGCATCTCGTCGTCGGAAACGCTGCCGTGCTCCTGCAGCCAGGCGAAGACCGGCGGGTGCGGCCATTTCGCGCGTTCGAGGCGCGCCTGGACCGCGTCGGGAAGCATCCGCGGCACGTTTTCGATGAGACCGCCGCCGGTGATGTGCGCCATGCCCTTGATGCGCAGCTTCGAGGCAAGGGCGAGTACAGGCTTGACGTAGATGCGTGTCGGTGCGAGCAGCGCGTCGCCCAGCGTGCTCATGCGTGTCGACGGGGCGGATGCTGTCGCGGCGTCGGGGGTTCCAGCGATGGGCGCGTGCAGGTCGGCGTTGGCGACGGCGACGATCTTGCGGATCAGCGAATAGCCGTTGGAGTGCGGTCCGCTGGACGCGAGCCCGATCAGCCGGTCGCCCGGCGCGATGTCGCGGCCGTCGATGATCGCGCTCTTCTCCACGACCCCGACCGCGAAACCGGCGAGGTCGTATTCGCCCTTGGGAAACGTGCCCGGGTGCTCGGCGGTCTCGCCGCCGATCAGCGCGCATCCCGCCATTTCGCATCCGCGGGCGATGCCCTCTATGACCTTCGCCGCGACGTCGACGTCGAGCCGCTCGCAGACGAAATAATCGAGGAAGAACAGCGGTTCGGCGCCCTGCACGAGGATGTCGTTGACGCTCATCGCGACCAGGTCGATGCCGATCGTGTCGTGGCGCCCGAGGCGCTGCGCGAGATTGAGCTTCGTTCCGACGCCGTCGGTTCCGGCGACCAGCACCGGCTCGCGGAAGCGCTTGCCGATCTCGATCAGCCCGCCGAAGCCGCCGATGCCGGCGAGGACTTCCGGACGCATCGTGCGCTTGGCGAAAGGCTTGATGCGCTCGACCAGCGCGTCACCCGCGTCGATGTCGACGCCGGCGTCGCGGTAGGAAAGGGGCTTGGAGGGCGTGGTGGGAGGAGCCATGGGGATGTCGCCGCACCGGGCGGACACGGGGGACCGCTTGCGCGGACCGCAATGAGGTAAAGTGCAGCAATTTTGCGCCGCGATTCTACTCCGAAATGACCGCGCCCCGTCCGCCGCTGCCCGATGACCCCGCTCCCGTGCCCGGGGAATCGACGCGCCCGTCGACCGGTCGCGACGGCGAATCCGCCCGCGGCGCCGACGCGGCGGCGTCTGCGCACGTGCACCGTCCTGTCGCCGCGCGCCACTACCTGTGGATCGTCGGCGCCGTGCTGGTCCTGCTGGCGGCGCTGCACTGGCTGGGGCCGGTGCTGACGCCGTTCCTGATCGGCGCGATCCTCGCCTACCTCGGCACCCCGGCCGTCGATCGCGCCGAGGCGCACGGCGTGCCGCGCGCGATCGCGACCCTGGTGGTCATCCTGCTGATCGGCGTGCTGCTCGCGGCCCTGTTCCTGGTGCTGGTGCCGCTGATCCAGTCCGAGATCGCCACCGCGATGGCGCGCCTGCCGGACCTCTTCTCGCAATTCACCGACCGCCTCGCACCGTGGCTTTCGCAGCGGCTCGGGATCACGGTGCCGCTCGACTTCGACTCCATCCGCGCGTTCATCTCGGAAAACGCCCAGGAGGCGAAGAACCTGTCGATGTCGCTCCTGTCCGGCGTCAAGACCGGGGGGCTGATCGTCGTGTCGGTGCTGCTCAATCTCGCGCTGATCCCGGTCGTCATGTTCTATCTGCTGCGAGACTGGAACATGATCGTCGCGCGCATCGACGACCTGCTTCCGCGTCGCTGGCAGGCGAAGGTGCGCACGGTGTCGCAGCAGGTCGACGGCGTGCTGGCCGAATTTCTCCACGGACAGCTGCTGGTGATGGTCGCGCTCGCCGTGTACTACTCGATCGGATTGACAATCGCGGGGCTCGAGCGAGGGCTCGCGATCGGCATCCTCACCGGGGTGCTGGTGTTCATCCCGTATGTCGGATTCGGGCTCGGTTTCATGCTGGGTCTGATCGCGGCCTTGCTCGAATGGCACGGCTGGGCGGGGTTCGTCGCCGTGCTCGCCGTCTACGGCATCGGGCAGCTGCTCGAGAGCTATCTGCTGGTCCCGTTCCTCGTCGGCGACCGCATCGGCCTGCATCCGCTGGCGGTGATCTTCGCGCTGCTGGCTTTCGGCCAGCTGTTCGGGTTCGTCGGCGTGCTGATGGCGCTGCCGGTGTCGGCGATGCTGCTCGTGGGTCTGCGGCACCTGCGTGCCGCCTATGCCGAGTCGCCGGTCTACCGCGACGATTGATCTTTCGCAGGACCGGATGGCCGAGCAACTCGTACTGGACCTCGCAAGGGTCGAACCCTCCACGTTTCGAAGCTTCGTCGCGGGGCCCAATCGCGAGGCGGTGACCGCCCTCGGGCGGCTCGCCGACGGAGCGCTGCCCGAGGCGGGCGTCCTGCTTTGGGGTGGCGACGGGGTCGGCAAGACGCACCTCCTGCACGCGGTCGTCGCAGCCGCCGCACCGACGCGCCCGGCATTCCTCTGTGCACGACCGGCGGACGTGCCGGTCGAGCCTGACCGGTTGCCTGCCGCGTCGCTGGTCGCCATCGACGGCGTGGACCGGGCGGACGCCGACGAGCAGGGGCGCATGTTCACCCTGTTCAATGCGCTGGCTGCCCATGGCGGCCAGTGGGTCGCCGCGGGATGCGCGCCGCCGGCGCGCCTGGCGCTGCGCGACGACCTGCGCACCCGCCTCGCGCTGGGATTGGTGTTCGAGGTCCTGCCGCTCGCCGACGCCGACAAGCCCCAGGCGCTGGCGGCCTACGCGCGCGAGCGCGGCTTCCGGCTGGGTGACGACGTGATCGCCTACCTGCTCGCGCACGGTCGCCGCGACATGCGCTCGCTGGTCGCGACACTCGCGGCACTGGACCGCCATTCGCTGGCGACCCGCCGCACCGTGACCGTGGCGTTGCTGCGGGAATGGCTGCAGCGCGACTTGCGCCTGTAGCTGCGACAGGCTCACGGCAGCGGCGACCGCGCCGCATCTACAGGCGCGAAGCTGCGCTGCCCGCCCGTGTCGTGTCGGACAAAATCGCCGGTTCTGGCCGCATTGCGTCCTACACGCTCGAAATCGGCACCGGAGTTGCGAGCCCCCCGTCTGGTGTGCGCTGCCGCAATCGTTGGAAAGTGACGCAGGGCTGTCGTGACGTTGCGACAAGGCTGGCGCATCCAATCCGTTGATTGTCGCAATCTTTTAGCGCGGCACCCGGTGCGACTCGGCTGCGAGCCCATGTCAACCGGCGTGCCTTTGACCGCGTTATTGGCGTCGACGCGGGATTACGGCGTCATTTCCGAACTTTCCAATGCCAACAAGGACTGTGCACATGAACAAACTGCTGATCGCCCTGGTTGCCGGCACCTTTGCCGCCACCGCGTGGGCCCAGGGCGCGGCACCTGCGCCCGCGGCCGCTCCGGCCCCCGCTCCTGCCATGGCGCCTGCCACGCCCGCCGAGCCGATGAAGGCCGAGGCCGGCATGAAGAAGGCCGAAAAGACGGTGAAGCACGAGAAGAAGAAGGTCGTGAAGCACAAAACGACCAAGAAGACGGCGGCGAAGAAGGCGGCGGCCAAGAAGGAAGCTGCCAAAGGAAGCTGCCAAGAAGGAAGCTGCCAAGAAGGAAGCTGCCAAGAAGGAAGCTGCCAAGATGGCGGAGCCGGCAGCAGCCCCGGCCAAGTAGTTAGTCTTTGGAAAGAAACCCCGCGGCCGGTGCCATGCGCAGGCCGCGGGGCGCATCGTGTGCGAGCCCCGGCCCTCTGTCGGGGTCACTTATCATTGCGGCTTCGCTGTCCTTCGATGCCATGAGCCGAGCCGCCCACCGACCCGCCGTCACCGTCGCAACCGTCGTCGAGCACGACGGACGCTTCCTGCTCGTCGAGGAGGAAACGCGCGCCGGCCTGCGGCTCAACCAGCCCGCGGGACACGTCGAAGCCGGCGAATCGATCGTCGCGGCGGCAGCGCGGGAGACCCTCGAGGAATCCGCGTGGCGGGTCGATCCTGTGGCGCTGGTCGGTGTCTACCAATGGGGTTCCGCCGAGAGCGGCGAGACCTTCGTCCGCTTCACCCTCGCGGCGCTGCCGCGCACGCACGAGCCGGCACGGGCGCTGGACGCGGGCATCGTGCGGGCGCTGTGGCTGCCCTACGAAGACATCGCCGCGCGCGTGCAGCAGCACCGCAGCCCGCTGGTGCTGCGCTCCTTCGACGACTATCGCGCCGGCCGGCGGTGGCCGCTCGGCCTGATCGCGAGCCTCTGATGGCGCGGCGCGAGCGCGTGGTCGTCGGCATGTCGGGCGGCGTCGACTCCTCGGTCGCCGCGTGGCTGCTGAAGCAGCAGGGCTACGACGTCGTCGGCGTATTCATGAAGAACTGGGAAGACGACGACACCGACGAATACTGCACGTCGCGCGAGGACCTGGTGGATGCGGCTGCGGTCGCGGACGTCGTCGGCATCGAGCTCGGGGCGGTGAACTTCGCCGCCGAGTACCGCGAGCGCGTGTTCGCGCTCTTCCTGCGCGACTATGCCGCCGGGCGCACACCCAACCCCGACGTCCTGTGCAACAGCGAGATCAAGTTCCGCGCATTCCTCGATCATGCGCTCGCGCTCGATGCCGACTGGATCGCGACCGGCCATTACGCGCGCGTGAGGCGCGATGCATCCGGCGCGACGGCGCTCCTGAAGGCGATCGACGCATCGAAGGACCAGACGTATTTCCTGCACCGGTTGACGCAGGCGCAACTCGCGCCCGCGCTGTTTCCGCTGGGCGGGATCACCAAGCGCGAGGTGCGCGCGATCGCGCAGCGCGAGGGCATTCCGACCTGGGCGAAGCGCGACTCGACCGGCATCTGCTTCATCGGCGAGCGCCCGTTCCGCGACTTCCTCGCGCGCTACCTGCCGCGCGTGCCCGGGCCGATCGTCACGCCCGACGGCGCGCAGGTCGGACGTCACGACGGCCTTGCGTACTACACGCTCGGCCAGCGCCAGGGCCTCGGCATCGGTGGCCTGCGCGACGGCGGGCGCAAGCCGTGGTTCGTGGCCGGCAAGGACATGGCACGCAACGCACTCATCGCCGTTCAGGGACACGATCACCCGCTGCTCTACCGGCGCGAGGTCGATGCGTCGGACATGCACTGGATTGCCGGAGTGGCGCCGACGCTGCCCGGGCGCTATGCGGCGAAGACGCGCTACCGGATGCCCGATGCGGCATGCACGCTGCGCGTCATCGACGATGCTCCCGGCGCGGACGACGCCCGCGACGCGAAGGATGCGGGAGATCCGCGTCTGCGCGCGATGTTCGACGCGCCGCAATGGGCACCGACGCCGGGCCAGTACCTCGTGCTCTACGACGGCGACGTGTGCCTGGGCGGTGGCGTGATCGAGGCGCAGGCCGCGCACGCCGTGGCGGCGGGGCAGGATCGCCCCGCGTCAGCGGAGCAACGACAAGACAACGAGAACCTGACGCAATGAACCTTCGTCTTCTTCCGCTGTTCGTCGCCGCCCTTTCGATCGCGCCGGCGCATGCAGAAAGTCCCGCCGATCGCTGGAACCTGGCGGACCTCTATCCGACGACCGCCGCCTGGAACGACGATGCGGCGCGCCTCGACGCGCAACTCACGTCGTTCGCGGAATGCAAGGGGCACCTGGGCGATGGCGCGCAGCGCTTCAAGGCCTGCCTCGACCTGCAGGCCGACCTGACCAAGCGCTTCTACCGCCTCGCCGTCTACGCCAACGAGCAGCTGGCGGAGGACACCGGATCGGCGCCCTACCTCGAGCTCAAGCAGAAAGCCGATCTCGCGGGCAACCGGCTTGAGCAGGCGATGGCTTTCGTCGACCCGGAGGTCCTGCACGTCGGCAGCGAGCGCATCGCGCAGTTCATCGCGCAGGAGCCGTCGCTTGCGATCTATCGCCATCCGCTGGACGAGACCCTGCGCGCGGCGCCGCATACGCTGAACGACGAGGGCGAGGCGCTGGTCGCCGCCTTCGGGATGATGGGCAATGCCGGAAGAAGCTCCTATTCGATCCTCACCAATGCCGACATCCCCTGGCCCAAGGTCAGGCTGTCGTCCGGCGAGGAGGTGACGATCGACCCATCCGCCTATACCAAGTACCGCGAGGCGCCGGTGCGCGAGGACCGGAAGCGGGTGATGGACGCGTTCTTCGGCACGTTCAAGACCTACGAGCGCACGATCGGCATCGACCTGTATTCGCAGCTCAAGCAGAGCGCGGTCTACGCCAAGGTGCGCAAGTATCCCGATTCGGTCACGCGCTCGCTCGACGCCCACCGGATCCCGGTGGCGGTGATGGACACGCTGATCGCCCAGACCGATGCCAGCCTGCCGACCCTCCATCGCTACTTCCGGCTGCGCGCGCGGATGCTTGGCGTTTCCCAGCTGCATTACTACGACATCTATCCGCCGCTGGTGCACGGCGATTTCAGGTTTCCGTATGCCGAGGGCCGGCGCCTGGTGATCGACGCCGTCGCGCCGCTGGGCAAGGATTACGTCGCTGCGCTGACCCACGGGCTCGACAGCCGCTGGATGGACATCTACCCGCGCCCGCGCAAGGAATCGGGGGCGCACATGGCGGGTTACGCCTATGACGTGCATCCCTACGTGCTGATGAACTACAACGACGACTACGAATCGGTGACGACGATCGCCCACGAGTGGGGGCACGCGATGCATTCGTATCTCGCCAACCGTGCGCAGCCTTTCGTCACCGCGGGATACGCCACGTTCGTCGCGGAGATCGCGTCGACGTTCAACGAGGACCTGCTGCTGCGGCACGTGCTGAAGACCGCGAAGACCGACGACGAGCGCCTGTTCTATCTCGGCACGGCGCTGGAGCAGATCCGCGCCACGTTCTACCGTCAGGCGATGTTCGCCG
Organism: uncultured beta proteobacterium; assembly: GCA_963734515.1. Classification (GTDB taxonomy): domain Bacteria; phylum Pseudomonadota; class Gammaproteobacteria; order Burkholderiales; family Casimicrobiaceae; genus VBCG01. Next base: position 47,853 of record CAVTHP010000013.1, read on the forward strand.
AGTTCGAGCGCGAGATCCACGCCCGCGTGGACAAGGGCGAGCCGATGTCGGGTGCCGCGTTCAGCAAGGCCTACTGCGCGCTGCTGAAGCGCTATCACGGCGTCGACCAGGGTGTGGTGGCGATCGACGATTCAGACTGCGTCGAGTGGGCGTACATCCCCCATTTCTACAATGCGTTCTATGTCTACCAGTACGCGACGTCGATGGCGGCCAGCTCGATGTTCGCGAAGATGGTCGAGGAGGGCCAGCCCGGCGCCCGCGAGCGCTACCTCGAGCTGCTGAAAGCGGGCAATTCGGACTACCCCTATGACCTGGTCAAGACCGCCGGCGTGGACCTCGCGACCCCGGCGCCCTACCAGGCACTGGTCGCGCGGATGAACGGGATCATGGACCAGATCGAGGCAATCCTCGCGAAGCGCAGCCACTGACCAAAAATCGGGGTCAGAGCTGTAATATTTCCTCGCACGCCTGCGCGACCGAGCAGCTGTTGCATCGGAAATATTACAGCTCTGACCCCGATTTTTCGGGCTCAGAAGGGGATGTCGTCGTCGAAATCCTCGGTGGTCTTCTTGCCGCCACCCTTCGCGCCGCCGCTGCCCGAGCTGCCCGACGGTTCGCGCCGTCCGCCACCGCCGCCACTGCCACTGCCACTGCCACCACCCGATGAGGCCCCGGCATTGAACTCGACGTCACCGCCGCCACCGCCTTCGCGGGCCCCGCCGATCAGCTGCATGCGATCGGCGACGATCTCGGTCGAATACTTCTCGACGCCGTCCTTGTCGGTGTACTTGCGCGTCTGGAGCCTGCCCTCGATGTAGACCGAGCGGCCCTTCTTCAGGTATTCGCCGGCGATCTCGGCGGTGCGGCCGAACAGGACGACGCGGTGCCATTCGGTGCGTTCCTGCTTCTCGCCACTCTTGTCCTTCCACTGCTCGGACGTCGCGATGTTCAGGTTGGTGACTGCGCCGCCGTCCGTCGTGTAGCGGGTCTCGGGGTCGCGACCGAGGTTGCCCAGAAGAATCACTTTGTTGACCGAGGCCATTGCCGTTGTCCTTGAGCGATGCGGGTGATTGATCGTGCGCGCAGGCGCCCCCATCTGGCACCCATGCGGGTGCGGGAAACGAACTCGCGAAACGCAATATACTAACAGGTTGCCTTCCTCGCCTTAGGCCCTTCGGACGAGGCCCGGTGCGCAGCGGCGGACGGTACTCGCCCGCCCCGCATCGACGGCCAATTGCACAGAGAACGCATGGAACAGATCCGCATCCGCGGCGCGCGCACGCACAATCTCAAGAACCTGAACCTCGACCTGCCGCGGCATCGGCTGATCGTCATCACCGGGCTGTCCGGATCGGGCAAGAGCTCGCTCGCGTTCGACACGCTGTACGCCGAAGGGCAGCGCCGCTATGTCGAATCGCTGTCGGCCTACGCGCGCCAGTTCCTGCAACTGATGGAAAAGCCCGACGTCGACCTGATCGAGGGCCTGTCCCCGGCGATCTCGATCGAGCAGAAGGCGACTTCGCACAACCCGCGCTCGACGGTGGGAACGGTCACCGAGATCCACGACTACCTGCGACTGCTCTTCGCGCGCGTCGGCGACCCGTATTGCGTCAACCATCCCGAGCAGAGACTCGCGTCGATGACGATCTCGCAGATGGTCGACGCGACCCTAGCCATGCCCGGGGACACCCGGCTGATGATCCTGTCGCCGGCGGTCGTGAACCGCAAGGGCGAGCAGCTCGAGCTCATCGCCGAGTTGCGTGCCAAGGGTTTCGTGCGCGTGCGCGTCGACGGCAAGGTCTGCGAGATCGATGCGGTGCCGAAGCTCGCCAAGAACTCCAAGCACACGGTCGAGGTCGTCGTCGACCGCCTGAAGGTGCACCCCGAATTCAAGCAGCGGCTCGCCGAGTCCTACGAGACGGCGCTGCGCCATGGCGACGGGCGCGCGATCGCGGTCGAGATGGACACCGGGACCGAGCATCTGTTCTCGGCCAAGTTCGCGTGCCCGATCTGCAACTACTCGCTGTCCGAGCTCGAGCCGCGGCTGTTTTCGTTCAACAACCCGGTCGGCGCCTGCCCGCGCTGCGATGGCCTGGGCTCGATCAATTTCTTCGACCCCAAGCGCGTCGTCGCGTTTCCGCAGCTTTCGCTGGCCTCGGGGGCCATTCGCGGCTGGGACCGGCGCAACCAGTTCTATTTCCAGATGCTGCAGGGGCTCGCGAAGCACGTCGGCTTCGACGTCGACAAGCCGTACTCGAAGCTGCCCGAGCGCGTACAGAACCTCATCCTCTACGGCTCCGGCGACGAGAAGATCCCGTTCATCTATCTGTCCGAGCGAGGTAAGCCGACGACCCGCGAGCACGCGTTCGAGGGCATCGTCCCCAATCTCGAGCGCCGCTACCGCGAGACCGACAGCGTCATGGTGCGCGAGGAGCTCGCGAAATACCTGAACAACAAGCCCTGCCCGGAATGCGAAGGCACGCGGCTGAAGCGGGAAGCACGCAACGTCAAGGTGGGAGAGGGCGAGGACGCGCGAGCGATTTTCGAGATGTCCGCGTGGCCGCTCAAGGAGTCGATGCGCTACTTCGGACATCTGACGCTCCCGGGTCACAAGGCTGCGATCGCCGACAGGATCATCAAGGAGATCGTGTCCCGGCTCAATTTTCTGAACAACGTCGGCCTCGACTACCTGTCGCTCGACCGCTCGGCGGAGACGCTGTCGGGCGGGGAGGCGCAGCGCATCCGCCTCGCGTCGCAGATCGGCTCGGGGCTGACCGGCGTCATGTACGTTTTGGACGAGCCGTCGATCGGATTGCACCAGCGCGACAATGACCGCCTGCTCGCGACCCTCAAGCACCTGCGCGACCTCGGCAACAGCGTGATCGTCGTCGAGCACGACCAGGATGCGATCCTGTCCGCGGACTATGTCGTCGACATGGGTCCGGGCGCGGGCGAGCATGGCGGGCAGGTCGTCGCGCAGGGCACGCCGGACGAGATCAGGCGCGCGACGCATTCGCTGACTGGCCAGTACCTGGCGGGCCGGCGCGAGATTCCCGTGCCGGCGCGCAGGCAGGTGGCGGACCCGGAGCGGATGCTGACGATCAAGGGCGCCTCGGGCAACAACCTGCGCGACGTCACGCTGGAGCTGCCGGTCGGGCTCTTCGTCTGCGTCACCGGCGTCTCCGGATCCGGCAAGTCGACGCTGATCAACGACACGCTCTACCACGCGGTCGCCCGCCATCTCTATGACAGCTCGGAGGAGCCCGCACCGTACCGCGAGATCGATGGCCTCGAGCATTTCGACAAGGTGATCAGCGTCGACCAGAGCCCGATCGGGCGCACGCCGCGCAGCAACCCGGCGACCTACACCGGACTGTTCACGCCGATCCGTGAGCTCTTCTCGCAGGTCAAGGAAGCGCGCGAGCGTGGCTATGGCCCGGGACGCTTTTCGTTCAACGTCAAGGGCGGGCGCTGCGAAGCCTGCCAGGGCGATGGCCTGATCAAGGTCGAGATGCACTTCCTGCCGGACATCTACGTGCCCTGCGACATCTGCCACGGGCAGCGCTACAACCGCGAGACCCTCGAGATACGGTACAAGGACCGCAACATCCACGAGGTCCTCGCGATGACGGTCGAGCAGGCCTTCGCGTTCTTCGAGCCGGTGCCTTCGGTCGCGCGCAAGCTGCAGACGCTGCTCGACGTGGGGCTTGGCTACATCACGCTGGGGCAGTCGGCGACCACGCTGTCGGGCGGCGAGGCGCAGCGCGTCAAGCTGGCTCTCGAGCTGTCGAAGCGCGACACCGGGCGCACCCTCTACATCCTCGACGAGCCGACGACGGGCCTGCATTTCCACGACATCGAAATGCTGCTGACCGTCCTGCACCGGCTGCGCGACCACGGCAACACGGTGGTCGTCATCGAGCACAACCTCGACGTCATCAAGACCGCCGACTGGATCATCGACCTCGGCCCCGAGGGAGGAGCCGGCGGCGGAATGATCATCGCGCAGGGGACGCCGGCGCAGATCATCGGCGTCGCGGCCAGCTACACCGGCCGCTACTTGAAGCCCGTCCTCGACCGCAAGGCCCCCAAAAATGGGGTCAGAGCTGCATTGCGGCGGCGCTGACCTGCGGGGACCACCGCAGAAAGACGGGAAAATTGGGGTCAGAGCTGTAATTCCGAGCGGTCGGCCGATCGGCCGATGGGGCAGGCGCGAGTCGCCAGGTACGATTTGGAAGTTCGGCCCCGCCCATGTCCCGACGCCCGCGCTTCCCGCTGACTGACCTGCCGCTGCACGTCGTGCAGCGCGGGAACGATCGGCAGCAATGCTTCTTCGAGGACCGGGACTACCGCATCTACCTCGTCGCGCTTCGAGAAGCGGCACTGCGCTACGGCGTGCTTGTGCACGCCTACGTGCTCATGACGAACCACGTCCACTTGCTGCTGACGCCGGGGGCGCCTGAGGCAGTCCCCCGGCTGATGCAGTCGCTAGGTGCGCGATATGTGTGGCATGTGAACTCCACTCGCCAACGTACGGGCACGTTGTGGGAGGGGCGCTACAGGGCCTGCCTGGTCGCACGCGATGTACACGTCATGGCCGCGTGCCGATATATCGATCTCAATCCCGTTCGCGCGGGCCTCGCGCGGCACCCGTCCGACTATCGCTGGAGCAGCTACGGCGCACTCAGCGGCTTGCGCGACGATCCCCTGGTAACGCGGCACCCTGCGCTCTTCGAGCTTGGAAAGCCCGAAGACCGGGCGTACACGAGATGGTGCGCGCAGGCGAGTTGCGATGGGGAACTGGGGCGGATCCGGGACGCGACGGAGCACGAGCTCGCCTTTGGCACGGACGAATTCAAGGCGCAGATCCAGGCGACGACGATGCGCGCCACCGTGAGCCGGCCGCGCGGGCGCCCTCGGCGTGCGCAGAACGTCTGCGGCTGACGTTTGACGCCGACACACGAGGCCGGGGCCCATCATGATGGGGCATCAGATCAATACAGCTCTGACCCCAATTTCCCTGACCCCATTGTCGGCGCGAACACGTCGACGGGTTGCGCCTTGCCGCGGATGGTCACCGGGCCCACTGCATCGACCTCGATCGAGCCGCCGAGTCCTGCGCGGGTGGCGCCGTCGATCAGGATCGCGCGCCCGGCCACCTTGGTATGCGCCTCGAGCCGCGAGGCGAGGTTCACGGTGTCGCCGATGCAGGTGTAGGTCGCACGCTCGTTGGTGCCGGTGTAGCCCGCCACCATGTCGCCCGACGCGATGCCGATGCCGATGCGGATCTGCGGCTTGCCCGCGCCGGCCTGCTCGACGTTGAACAGGTCGACCATCTCGAGCATTTCCAGCGCTGCGCGCACCGCAGCGGCGCAATGGTCGGGCAGCGGCAGCGGTGCTCCGAAGAGGGCCATCAGCCCGTCGCCGGCGATCTGGCTCACGATGCCGCCGTGGCCGCTGATGGCGTCGAACATCAGCGTATACCAGGTGTTGAGCAGCTCGATCGTTTCCTCGGGCGGCTGCGATTCGGCGAGCGAGGTGAAGCCGCGGATGTCGGTGAACATGACCGAGCCTTCGACCCGCTTGCCGCCCAGCGCGAAGCCGGACTCCTGCATGTCCTGCGCCACCTCCGGCGTGGCGAAGCGGCGCACCAGCTCCTTCTGCTGGTCGCGCAGGCGCTTCTTCTCGAGGCTCGCGCCGATGCGCGCCTTGAGCAGCACCGGGTTGACCGGCTTCTGCAGGTAGTCCTCGGCGCCGAGCTCGATGCAGCGCACGACGTTGTCGAGGCCTTCCAGCGACGACGTGACGATGACCGGGATGTCACGCAGCTGGAGGTCGCCCTTGAGCTGCTCGAGCACCTGGAAGCCGTTCATCTCCGGCATTTCGATGTCGAGCAGCAGCAGGTCGAAGGCTTCGCGCCGGAGCATCTCCAGCGCGACCCGGCCGTTTTCGGCTGCCGCGACCCGATGACCCTGAAGCTCGAGGTTGCGCGCGAGCAGCAGTCGGTTGACCTTGTTGTCGTCGACGAGCAGCAAGCGCGCGCCGCTGTACCTGCCTTCACGCACGCGCAAGCTCCGTCAGCGCCTGGGCGACACGTGCGTACTCGTCGGCCAGCACGGCCAGCGGCGCCCCGTTCGCTTGCTGCACCGGGGCGAGCCCGCCGATCTCCAGCTCGCGCGCCATCGCTCCGAACGCCAGCGCACCAAAGGTGTTGCCGTTCGACTTGAGCGAGTGGGCGCTGCGTCGGAAGCGCTCCGCGTCACCAGCCGCAAACGCTCCGCGAAGCTCGGTGAGCATTGCCGGCGCTTCGACCAGGAACGTGTCGACGAGCTCGCGCACGAAGTCGGCGCCGGCGGCGGCCTTCAGCTCGTCGAAAGTCGCGACATCGATGGTTGGGCTGGTCATGTCAGCGGCTCCCCCGTCCCGGCACCTGGGACAGCGCTTCGACCAGCCGCTCGACGCGGATCGGCTTGGTCAGATAGTCGTCCATGCCTGCGGCGAGGCACATGTCGCGGTCGCCCTGCATCGCGTTGGCCGTCATCGCGACGATGCGCGGGCGCTCCTGCGGACCCCAGCGGGCGCAGATCTCGCGCGACGCGTCGAGGCCGTCCATCTCGGGCATCTGCACGTCCATCAGCACGACGTCGTAGGTCTGGCGGCCGACCGACTCGACCGCTTCCAGGCCATTGGACGCGAGGTCGGCGCGGTAACCCATCTGCTGCAGGATGCGCATCGCGAGCTTCTGGTTCACGACGTTGTCCTCGGCCAGCAGGATTCGCAGCGGATGGCGCGCCGCTATCTCCGGGTCGATGCGCGGGGCTGCGATCCCGACAGCGGCGGCCTTCGGAGCGTCGTCGTGCGCCACCAGCCCGACCAGCGTGTCGAAGAGCTGCGACTGGCGCACCGGCTTGGCGAGAAACGCGTCGAAGAGCTTGTCGTTGTCGCCGGCTTCGCGGCGCCCGAGCGAGCTGAACAGGACCAGCGGAAGCTTCGGCCGCCGCTCGCGGATTTCGCCCGCCAACGCAACGCCGTCCATCTCGGGCATGTGCATGTCGACGATCGCCAGGTCGAAAGTCTCGCCCTGGTCGAGGCAGCGCAGCGCGTCCCGTGGCGATTCCGAGGCACGCGATGCCATTCCCCACTTCGAGGTCTGCAGGTCCAGCACGCGGCGGTTGGTCGCGTTGTCGTCGACGATCAGCACCCGCTTGCCCTGCAGCGCCGGCTGGACGCCGACGAAATCGCGCTGTCGCGCCGGCGGCAGCTCACCGACCGGCGCGACGATGTTGAAGTAGAACGTCGAACCCTTGCCTTCGCCGTCGCTCTCGGCCCACATGCGCCCGCCCATGAGCTCGGCGAGGCGCCGGCTGATGGCGAGCCCGAGTCCCGTGCCGCCGTACTTGCGCGTCGTCGACGAATCGGCCTGGGAGAACGACTGGAACAGCCGGCTCATGCCTTCGGCCGTCAGGCCGATGCCGGTGTCGCGCACCGCGAACGTCAGCTCGACCTTGCCACCGCTGCGTGGCTGTGATGTCACGGTCAGCACGACCTCGCCTTGCTCGGTGAACTTCACCGCGTTGGACAACAGGTTCAGCAGGATCTGGCGCAACCGGGTCAGGTCGCTGACCACCGCGGCGGGGACCTCGCCGTCGTACACGTACGCGGTGTCGAGGTGCTTCTCGACGGCCCGCGCGGTGACGAGGTCCAGCGCCGATTCGACGCATTCGCGCAGATCCAAGGGCTGCGCCTCGATGTCCATCCGCCCGGCCTCGATCTTCGAGAAATCGAGGATGTCGTTGATGATCGTCAGCAGCGCGTCGCCCGAGTCGCGGATGGTCGCGGCGTAATCGCGCTGCTCTGCATCGAGCTCCGTGTCGAGCAGCAGGCCGCTCATGCCGATGACCGCGTTCATCGGCGTGCGGATCTCGTGGCTCATCGTCGCCAGGAACGCGCTCTTGGCCTCGTTTGCGGTCTCGGCGGCGGCGCGCGCTTCGTGCGCTTCGTTGAACAGGCGCGCGTTCTGGATGGCGATCGCGGCCTGGTCGGCGAAGGTCTTCAGCAGCGCGATCTCCTTGTCCGAGAACGGGCCGGTGCTCGCACGGCCGACACTGATGACGCCGATGCCGCGCCCTTCCCACAGCACCGGGGCGACGATCACGGACCCGACACCGACCGCCCGGTACGCGTCGCGACTGAACGCCGGAACACCATCGCCGCCGGCGATGTCGGGCACGTGCTGCACGCTCCTCGAGGCGATCGCGTTCGCGCTGATGGACGCGCCGGCAGCGACCGGCCCGATCACGGTGACGTCGTGCGCCGGCTCGGGACCCCGGTAAGCCTCGACGCGGATCGTCCCGGCGCTGTCGATGCGTTCGATCGCGATTACCTTGCCTGCGAACAGATGCTCGCAGCTCGACAGGATCTTGTCGAACACCGGGGCGGTGTCGGCGATCGAGTTGCTGATCGCAGCGAGCACCTCGGAGGAGGCACGCTGCTGCTCGAGCGCTTCCCTCGTTTCATTGAACAGGCGCACGTTCTCGATGGCCACCACGGCCTGGCGCGCGAAGGTCTGCAGCAGCGCAACCTCCTTGGCGGCGTAGAGACCGGTCTCGGCGCGGTTGACGGTGATCGCGCCGACAAGCTGCTGGTCGCGCAGCATCGGCACGCTCAAGCCGCTGCGGAATCCGGCGAGCTCGACCACGCGCTTCATCTCCGGCGCGTAATCGGCATCGGATTCCGCCAGCAGGTCGGCCACATTGACCACGCCACGCTGGCGGATCGCCCGCGCCGCGATCGAGGTGCTGCCTTCCAGCCGTTGCGGCCACGCCGCTCGCAGCGCTTCCGTACCTGCCGCGCTGACGCCATGCAGGCTCGCGAGGTGCAGGAAATCGCCGTCGAACCGGGTAACGAGGCAGTAGCGCGCCCCGGTAAGCGAAGCCGCGCGCTCGGCGATGATGTCGAACACCGGCTGGACGTCGGTGGGCGATTCGCTGATCACCTGCAGCACGTCAGAGGTGGCGGTCTGCCGCGCCAGCGCCTCCTGCGTCTCGTTGAACAGGCGCGCGTTCTGGATTGCGATCACCGCCTGGTCGGCGAAGGTCTGCAGCGTCGACAGCTCTTTCGCCGAGAATGCGCCGCTGGAGCGCGCCACACCGACGGCACCGATGCCGCGGTTCTCCCACAGCATCGGCGCGAACGCCATCGATTGATAGCCCGCGATCTTGGAGATCTTGCGCACCACGCCCGGCACGTCGTCGCCGTTCACGGCGTCCGGGTAGTGGACGACCCGGCGCTCGCGGATTGCGCGCCCGGCCGGCGTCAATTCCACCGGCGCCGGAAAGCTGGCGGCCACGATGTCGTGCACCTTGCCGATGTACGCGGCGATCTGGAGCTGTCCCGCGTCGTCCACCACCAGGACGTCCATTTCGTCACTGCCGAAGAGGTGTTTGCAACTCTCCAGGATCTTGTCGAAGACCGGCCGCGCATCGGCCACCGAACTGCTGATCACGCGCAGGATCTCGCTGGTCGCCGTCTGCCGCTGCAACGCCTCTCTCGTCTCGTTGAAGAGCCGCGCGTTCTGGATCGCGATCACTGCCTGGTCTGCGAAGGTCCTCAGCAGCGCCATCTCCTTGTCCGAGAACGGGCCGGCGAAGTCGCGACCGACGCCGATCGAGCCGATTCCGCGACCCTCCCAGAGCATCGGTGCGAGCATCATCGCCTTCACGCCGATCAGCACGCAGGCGCGTTGCGTGCCGGGCGGAACGTCCTTGCCGTTGATCACATCTGGAAGGTGCACGACCTTGCCTTCGACGATGGCCTGCCCCGATGCCGTGTCTCCTGCGAGCGGCTTGCGCTCGAGGAACTGCTGAAGTTGCTCCCGCCCCGGACCGTGATAGGCAACGATGTCGACCAGGCCGTCGTCGCCCACCAGGTTGATCGTGATCGCCGTACCCGCGAACAGTCGCACGCAGCTTTCGAGAATCCGGTCGAACACCGGCTTGGGGTCCGCGATCGAGCTCGAAATCGCGGTGAGGACCTCTCCGGAGGCGCGCTGCTGCTCGAGCGCTTCCCGGGTCTCCTTGAACAGGCGGGCGTTCTGCAACGCTGCGCCGACGTTGGCGGCGATGGTTTCGAGCAGGCGCCTGTCGTCGTCGCTGTAGACGCCCTCGCGCTCGGTGCTTTGCACGCTGATGACGCCCTGGCACTCGCCTCCGACCAGGATCGGAACGCCGAGGTAGGACCTGGACGCCTTCCCGACGAGGCGCGACCCCAGTTCCTCGCGGTGCCTGGCGATATCCGAGTTGAAGATGAGTGCCTTGCCGGTCGTTATGATCCTGCTGGTCAGTCCCTCGCCCAGCTTCAGCGGCTGCATCGTGTCGCCGTACTGATACGGGAAGCTGATCGTATCGGTGGCGCGATCGAGCAGCGCGACGTACGCGATGTCGGCCCTGAACACGCTTCGGATCTGCTCGCCGACCAGCTCGATCAGTGCGTCGATCTCGAGCTGGTCGCCGAGGCGCTGCGACACCGTGTTGATGGTGGCGAGCTCCGCCGCGCGTCGTTCGGCTTCCGCGAACAGGCGGGCGTTCTGGATCGCCACCGTCGCCTGCAACGAAAGCCCGACCAGGAACTCGAGCTCGGTAGCGCTGAACGGCTGCCCGCCCGTGCGCCAGACCGCCATCGCGCCTTTCACTTCGTCGCCCGCCTTCAACGGGGCGACGATCAGCCGCTCGTTGTCCTGCTTGTCGGTACCGGCGATCTGCACCGCACGCGGGTCGGATTGCGTATCGTTGACGAATTCGGCGCGACCGCTTTGCACCAGGCTGCCGATGATGCCCTGGCCGACGTGTATCTCCGTTGCCCTGATCTCGCTTGCAATGTTGCCGGTCGCGACGATCGCACGGAATACCGTCGGATCGGCTTCTGGCAGGAAGATTGCGCTGGTGTCGCCGGCGAGCAGATCCTTCGCGTGCTGCGCGATGCGGTCCATCACCGTCGCGAGCTCCAGCGTCGACGAGATGTCGCGGCCCACCTCCGCCAGCGCCGCCGCCTCGCGCGTGCGCCGCTGCGTCTCGTCGAACAGCCGCGCGTTCTCCAGAGCCACGCTCATGCTGTTGGCCAGCGTCTGCAGCAGGCGCACGTCGGACGGCGTGTACGCATGCTCGCGTTCCATGTCGGTCAGGCTGATCAGCCCGCGCGCCTGGTCGCCTGCCACCAGCGGCACCCAGATCGCCGACTTCTCCATCTGCGTGCCTGGCATCAGGGAGGAGCCGCACTTCTGCATCTCGGACGCCATGTTCTCGTTGACGACCAGCGGCTCGCGGGTGCGCAGGACGTGGGCAGTAACGCCTGTGTCTCCCAGAGGCTCCGATTCGATGACGATTCGCTTCCGGTTCTCGTAGTGGTAGGGAAAATGCAGCATGTCCGTCTGCGGGTCGTAGATGCGGATACCCACGTCGGCCTGGCCGAAGATCTCGCGGATCTTGTCGCCGACGGCGTCGTAGATCCCCTGCATGTTGAGCTCGGCGGCGAGCGCGTGCTGCACGCTGTTGATGATCGCCAGCTCCGCCGCCCGCTGCTCGCTTTCCTTGAACAGCCGCTGCGTCTCGTCGAACAGGCGCGCGCTCTCCAGCGCCACACCCATGCTCGCCGCCACGGTCGTGAGCAGCCGCACGTCCGATTCGCTGTAGGCGTATTCGCGCTGGTGGCTCTCGACCATGATCGCGCCGATCACGCGGTCGCTGCCGACGATCGGCACGCTCACCGACGACTTCCCGACGTCGGTGCCTGGAACAGTGCCCAGCGCCGCCATCTCGGCCTGCGTATTGACCACGCGCGGCGCTCGCGTCGACGTCAGCTTTTCCCAGTCGGTCTTCGGCGGAGCGGATGGTATCGCCAGTCGCTCGCCATGCTCGAATTCGTACAGGTAGTGGACCAGCTTCGTCTGCGGGTCGAACCAGCGAATGCCGATGTCGTCGGTCTTCAGGACTTCGCGCAGCGTGTCGCCGACCAGGTCGACGATGCCCTGGAAGTCGAGCGACCCGGCCATCCCCTGCTGGACGCTGTTGATCACCGCCAACTCGGCATTGCGCTGCTCGGTCTCCTTCAGCAGGCGCTGGGTCTCGTCGAACAGGCGGGCGTTCTCCAGCGCCACGCTCATGCTGTTGGCCAGCGTTTGCAGCAGGCGAACGTCGGAGTCGGAGAACGCATGCTCGCGTTCCATGTCGAAGAGGCTTACGACGCCCCGGGCCTGGCCGCCGATGACCAGCGGCACGAGGACCGCCGACTTCTCGTCCGCGGTCCCCGGAATGGTCCTGGCGCCGTACTTCGCCGACACCTCCTCCATCTGTTCGTTGATGACCAGGGTTTCCCGGGTGCGCAGGATATGGCGGGCAAAGCCCCACTCGGGCAGCGGAGCGCTCGGAATCTCGATCCGAATGCCGCTCTCGTACGAGTACGGGTAGTGGACCAGGTTGGTGGCGGGGTCGTAGATCCGGATGTTCACGTCGGCCTTGTGGAAGATCTCGCGGATCTCGTTGCCGACGGCGTCGTAGATCCCCTGCATGTCGAGCTCGGCGGCGAGGGCGGCCTGGACGCTGTTGATGATTGCCAGCTCCGCGGCGCGCTGCTCGGTCTCCTTCAGCAGGCGCTGGGTCTCGTCGAACAGGCGGGCGTTCTCCAGCGCCGCGCTCATGCTGCCCGCCAGGGTCTCGAGCAGGCGCACGTCGGAGTCGCTGTAGGCGTGTTCGCGCTCGAGATTGCTCAGCGTCAGCATGCCGCGAACCTGCTCGCCGGTGCGCAGCGGCACCATCAGCTGTGCCTTGGGCCTGCGCGTGTCGCCCGGCGGCGCGAGCGAGGCGCTGGCGTAGCGCACGACTGCCTGCTCCAAGTCCTCGTTGATGAGCAGGGTCTTCCCCGTTTCCAGCACATGGGCCCCGAACCCGGACGGCGGGCCGGAGGGAGGGTGAATGCGCCGGTCCGGGCCCAGGGACTGGTACACGTAGTGCAGCAGGTCCGCCTCCGGATCGTAGATGCGGATGCCGACGATGGTCTCGTCGAACACCTCGCACAGTTTGTCGCCGACCGCGTCGTACACGCCCTGCAGGCTCAGCTCGCGCGCCAGGGCCTGCTGCACGGCGTTGATGATGGCGAGCTCCGCACTGCGCTGGCGCTCGGCCTCGAAGCTCTGAGCGTTCTGCAGTGCCAAGCTCAGGCTGGCGGCCACCGTGGTGATGAGCTTGACGTCGCCGTCGCTGAACGCGTGCTCGGCCTGCTTGCCGATGCAGATCAGGCCGATCGCCTGGTCGCCGATCAGCAGTGGCGCGTACACGAACGAATGGTCGAGGGTCGTCCCGCCGAGGTTCTGACTCTGGGCGCCGATCCGGGCGTACACGGCATCGAGCTCGGCCGCCGTATGCGTGACGATTGTCTGGCGCGTGCGCATCACGTACCCGCCGACCCCCGTGCGGCTGCCATCGGGCCGCGGTGGGGGCCGGAAGCGCTCGCCGTGGTCGACGAGGAACGGGTACGACAGCACGTCGCGCCCGTGGTCGAGAAGCGCGATGGCCATGACGTCGGCGGCGAACACCTCGCGCAGCTTCTCGCCGACCAGGTCGATGACCGCCTGCAGGTCGAGCTGGCTCGCGAGGCCGTCCTGAATGCTGTTGATCACCGCCAGCTCGGCCGCGCGCCGCTCGGTCTCCTGCAGCAGGCGCTGGGTCTCGTCGAACAGGCGGGCGTTCTCGAGCGCCACCCCCAGCGACGATGTCACCGTCTGCAACAGGCGCAGCTCGGGCTCGCCGAAGGCATTCTCGCGCTCGTAGTTCTCGAGCGTGAGGTCGCCCAGCACCCGGTCGCTGCCGATGATCGGAACGAAGGCCGCGGACTTGCTCGTGTCGGTGCCGGGCACCGCGTGAATCCCGTCGGCCGCCGCCGCGGCGGTGCTGCCGTAAGCGATCGGCCGGCGCGTCGCGATCATGCGCTCGGCCGGTCCTCCCGGCCGCATCGGCGTCGGGCCGATGGTCAGGCGCTCACCGTGTTCGTAGCAGTAGAGGTTGTGGACGCGCTTCGCGGCGACGTCGTACCAGGCGATGGCGAGGTCCCGCGTGTTCAGGACTTCGCGCAGCGTGTCGCCGACCAGGTCGACGATCGCCTGGAAGTCGAGCTCGGCGGCGACGCCGCGCTGGATAGCGTTGATCACCTCCAGTTCGCGCACCCGATCGTCGAGCTGAGCCGTGCGCTCGTCGACCTTGCGCTCGAGGCCTTGCGCCCACTGCGCATTGTCGAGCGCCACTGCGGCCTGGCTGGCGAGCATTCCCAGCAGGTCGCGGTCGGATTCGCGCAGGCGACCATAGGGCCCGTCGAGGTCGGCGTAGAGGTAGCCCAGCAGCTCGCGCTGCGCGATCAGCGGGGCGACGATGCGTGAGCGCTGTGCCAGCTCTTCGGCGCCATCGGGGCCGTGGACGAGGGTGACCGCGCGCGTCCGGCGCACGTCCGCCAACAAGTCCGCAGCGTCCCGCATCCCTGACAGCGCGTCCTCTCCTTGCGGGACCAGCGAGCCCGCGAGCTGCAGTCCGTCGGGCATCTCCAGCACCAGCAGCACGCGCTCGGCGCCGCAGAGCTCGGTGGCTTCGTCGATCAGGAAATCGTGAAGTTCGGCGCTGCTGCGCAGCTCGTTCAGGCGCAGGCCGGTGTCGACCAGGCGCTCGAAGGGCTCGCGCAGGCTGGCCTCGCCCTGCAGATGTTCTCTGCGGCGGGCCGGGGCGAGCCTGCGCTGGCGCGCATCGTCGAGCCAGGCAGCGATGATCTCGCGGTGCGATCGGATCTTGTTCAGGTAGTTGCGGCGCAGCCCCTCGTCGCTGAGGCCAGCGATGCCCTTGCACATGAAGCCGTAGGCCATCTCCAGCGCCTGGCGCGCGCCCTTGCGTTCGCCGTTGGCGCGAAGTGCCCGGCTGTGCTCCCACCAGACCATCGCGGGTTGCAAGCCCTGGATCGGCGCAAGGTCGTGGGCGCGATGGATCTCGACGGCCCGCCGGGTGGCCTTCAGCGCGGCGCCCGGGTCCCCGGTGGCGAGGAGGACCTGCGCGAGTTCCGACAGGGCGTTGCAGAGGAACGCATCCTGTTCAGAGGATTCGGACAGCTTTACAGCGCGTTGGTAATGCGCCAATGCCGCCTTGGCGTCGTTGCCGCGGAAGGCGAGTCGGGCGCGCAGCATCGGCTCGAAGCCGGGGTAACGCCGCGCGGACTCGCGGCCCCCTTCGGCGTCGACCGCCGCTGCCACGTGCTCGCGGGCCCGGTCGAGGTGTCCCATCTCGACTTCGACGACCGCCAGCAGCCACTCGCTGCCGCTGGCATCGACCGTCGAGCCTGCGCGATGGTAGATGTCTTTGGCCTGGCGCAATGTCCGTCGGGCACGCCGGTACAGCCCGAGGTTCATGTAGGCGATGCCGAGGTTGAAGGTAATGACGCCCTGGCGCTCGACATACCCGGCCGCCTCGAACGCGGCCAGCGATTGCGTCAGCAGCTTGAGCCGGGTGGCGAGATCGGCCTCGTTGAACATCAGCATGTTGAGGGCGTTGCCGGCGCCGTAGAGGTCGCCGGTGCGGCGCGCGAGGTCCAGCGCGGCAGCGGCCGCCTCGTTGCAGTTGGCCGCGTGGCCCTGGTTGCTGCGTGCTGCCGACAGCGCCCACAGCGCGCGCCCCTGCAGCGCGGGCTGGTCGAGGCGTGCGAAGAGCTCGGCTGCATGGGTGGCGTTTCGCGCCGAGGGTTCGTTCGCGCTGACGCGGAACTGGGCTTCGGCGAGGCGGTAGAGGCTCATCGCCTCGGCTGCCTTCTGCCTGCTCTGGCGCGCGTCCTTCAGTGCGGCGGTGGCGGTGCGCACGGCGCTTTTCCACTCGCCCCGGCGCATCTGGATCAACGCCATGCGGTTTCGCTGCCTGCGCCTTCAGCGCAGCCTTTCCCGACGCATTGGCGAGCTCGCGCATCGCGGCGGCGTCGCCGCCGGCGCGTTCGAGCTCACCCCGTGCGGTGAAGCTTTCGGAGCGCAGGTCGAGCAGGTCGAGCTTCCGTGCGACCGGAAGTCGCGCTGCGGCCAGCGCCGAGGTGGCGAGCTCGATGGCCTTCGCGTGCTGGCCCGCCCACGCGAGGTCGGCGATCTGCGCGGCCGTGGGGGGGATGCACCGGGATCCGTCCGTACGGCGGTCCGGTGGCGGCTTGCCGGCTTTTTCTCTGGAGGAGCCATGCGTGCCTGGAGGTCCAGCGTTGTGCTGCGAATTCACCGCGCCGGCAGTGCCGGACGGAACCGGGGCCCTAGTCTACAGGCGCCTGCGGTAATTGGGGTCAGCGCTAATTGGGGTCAGAGCTGTAATGGTCGCACCAGCGCCGTAGCCTGCCATCGCTCCGCTGCGCGATCATTACAGCTCTGACCCGATTAGCGCTGACCCCAATTACCCCGATTCGCGGATGGCGGCGAGGATGCCTTGCAGCAGGGCGGTCGGCGACGGGGGGCAGCCCGGGATCTCGACGTCGACCGGGACGACGCTCGACACCCGGGCCAGGGTCGCGTAGTTCTCGGTGTAGATGCCGCGCCCGCAGGCGCATTCGCCGATGGCGATGACGAGCTTGGGCTCGGGCGCTGCGTCGTAGCTGCGCCTCAACGCGATCGCCATGTGCTTGGATACCGGTCCGCTGACCATCAGCGCATCGGCGTGGCGGGGGCTCGCGACGAAACGGATGCCGAGCCCCTCGAGGTTGTAGTAGGGATTGCCGAGCGCCTGCGCCTCGAGCTCGCAGGCATTGCACGAGCCGGCGTCGACATAGCGGATGGTGAGCGCCCGGCCCAGCGTCCGCAGGATGTCCTCGTGCAGCCGCTTCGCGACGACGTCCTCGGACGCGGGCTCGGGCGGCGTCTCGGTGCGGATGCCGGTGCGGGCGATCTGTCGCAGTACGTGATACATGGCGGGGAGCTCGGGTTCGAAGGTCGGAGTCGGGCGCTGGGCGCGGTTGCCGGATGGCGCAGCTACAGATCGTGCCCGCTGTAGGAAAGGTTGAACGACTTGTTGATCAGCGGGAAATCGGGAACGATGTTGCCGATCACCGCATGCTCGATCGCCGGCCAGTTGGCCCAGGACGGGTCGTGCGGATGGCAGCGCCTGATCGTCGCGTCCGGTCCCGATTCGAGGGCGATGAATACCGGACCGCGCCAGCCTTCGACGTAGCCGATCCCCAGCCGTTGCGCGGGGGCGTCGGGCAGCGGCGCGCGCACGTCGCCGGCGAGCGCGGGGTCGACAAGCCGCGTCGCGATCGCGTCGATCAGCCGCAGCGATTCCAGCACCTCGTCGAAGCGGACGGTCACGCGCGCGGCGACGTCGCCGCTGGCGGCGGTCGCGATGCGCACCGCCAGGGTGTCGTACGGCGCGCATGGGAAATCGCAGCGCAGGTCGCGGGCGATTCCACTCGCCCTTGCGGCCAGACCCTGCATGCCCAGCGTCGCCGCGAGCTTGGCGCTCACCGCGCCGCAGTTGCGGAAGCGGTCCTGCAATCCCGCGTGCTCGTCGTAGATGCCCCGGAGCTCGACGATCTCGGCGCGCATCCCGTTCGCCTGGTCGCGCATCGCCAGCGCCTGCCCGGTGTCGAGGTCCCGGGCGGTGCCGCCGGGAACGACGACGTCCATCAGCAGGCGGTGACCGAACGCCGCCTGGTTGACGCGCAGCACGTCCTCGCGCAGCCGCGAGAACTGCGCGAGCCCGAAAGCGAAGCCGCCGTCGTTGCCCAGGGCGCCGAGGTCGCCCAGGTGGTTGGCGAGGCGCTCGCGCTCGAGGCACAGCGCGCGCAGCCACGCGGCGCGTGGCGGGGCGACGACTTCTGCGATGCTCTCGGCCGCCTGCGCGTAGGCCCAGGCATAGGCAACCGTGCTGTCGCCGGAGACGCGCCCCGCGAGCTTCGCGCCTTCGACCATCGTCAGCGCCTCGAATCGCTTCTCGACGCCCTTGTGCGTGTAGCCCAGTCGCTCCTCGAGGCGCAGCACCTTCTCGCCGACGATCTGGAAGCGGAAATGACCGGGCTCGATGATGCCGGCGTGCACCGGCCCGACCGGGATTTCGTGGACGCCGTCGCCTTCGACCCTGACGAAATCGTATTCCTCCTGGCCGGGCTCCCACTTGGGAGAGGCCTCGAAGTCCCGCCGCAACGGGAACCGGTCGATCGGCCAGCTCGCCATCCACAGCCACGGCCGCTGGTCGTCGGCCTCGGCACCGATGCCCATCAGGTCGTAGGTCGTCCGCTGCATTCGGTTGGCCGCTGGGAAGATCGGCGTCAGGTCGGGGTAGCGAGAATCCTCGGCCGGCAACCAGTGCTCGAGGACCGTCAGGCCGTCGCGGTCCTCGAGCGCGATTCGCACGCAGAACCCGCGCCGGCGGTCGCGCTCGTCGGAAGCCCACAGCGCGACGAGCTGCGCGCCCTGTTCCCAGGCCAGCCGGCAGGCGGTCAGGAACTGCCCCGAGCTCACCTGCGCGCGCTGCGCGGGCACGCCTGCCGGCAGGCGGGCGGCGGCGAGTCCGAGCGGCGCGACGTTCATTTTGGGCCGGAAAATGGGGTCAGAGCCGCAATAGTCGGGGAAGTGGGGTCAGGGAAAATGGGGTCAGAGCTGTAATAATCGCAATGAATCCTGAGCCGCATCGTTTGAGCCGCGCTTCGATTATTACAGCTCTGACCCCATTTTCCTGTCATCCGATCAGCCGCGCCGCCTGGCGATACCAGTCGGCGAGGTAGGGAGGGATCCACAGCCCGAGCATCAGCACCAGCGCGAGGTGCGTGAACACCGGCAGCATCGCGGGGCGCAGCGGCAGCCGGGTCGCGGTCGTCTCGCCGAACACCATCGGCTGGACCTTCGAGAACACGGCGGCGAACGCCACTCCGAGCGCGGTGAGCAGCAGCGGCGTCGCCCAGGGTTGCTCCCGCATCGCCGTGGTCAGGATCAGAAACTCGCTCGCGAACACGCCGAAAGGCGGCATGCCGAGGATCGCCAGCGTGCCGAGCATCAGGCCCCAGCCGATCATCGGGCTGATCGTGACCAGGCCGCGAATGTCGTCGATGACCTGCGTTCCGGTCTTCTGGGTCGCATGGCCGACCGCGAAGAAGATCGCGGACTTGGTCAGCGAATGCACGGTCATGTGCAACAGGCCGGCGAAGCTCGCGATCGGCCCGCCGACGCCGAAAGCGAAGGTCACGATCCCCATGTGCTCGATCGACGAATATGCGAACAGGCGCTTGATATCGCGCTGGCGCGCGAGCAGGAAGGCCGCGACGACCACCGACAGCAGGCCGAAACCCATCATCAGGTTCCTGGCGAACGCGCCGGGCAGCGCACCGTCGACCAGCACCTTGCAGCGCACGACTGCGTACAGCGCGACGTTGAGCAACAGCCCCGACAGCACGGCCGACACCGGCGTCGGGCCTTCGGCGTGGGCATCCGGAAGCCAGTTGTGCAGCGGGACGAACCCGACCTTGGTGCCGTAGCCCACCAGCAGGAACACGAACGCCAGCGCCAGCACGGTGGGCTCGAGCTGGCCGCGCACTGCGTTCAGCTTAGTCCACAGCAGCGCGCCCCCGCCCGGGCCCAGGACCTTCTCGGCGGCGAAATACAGCAGGATCGTCCCGAACAGCGCCTGCGCGATGCCGACGCCGCAGAGGATGAAGTATTTCCACGCCGCCTCGAGGCTCGCCGGCGTCCGGTACAGCGACACCAGCAGCACCGTCGTCAGGGTCGCGGCTTCCATCGCCACCCACAGGATGCCGACGTTGTTGGTGGTGAGCGCCAGCAGCATCGTGAAGCAGAACAGCTGGAACATGCTGTGATACAGGCGCAGGCGGGCGGGCGTCAGCCGCCCGTGCTGCTCCTCGATGCGCATGTAGGGGCGCGAGAACACCGATGTCGTGAAGCCGACGAACGCCGTCAGCGCCACCAGGAACACGTTGAACGGGTCGACCAGGAAGTTCTCGTGGAACGCGAGCAGCGGGCCGCGCTCGATGACGCGCACCGTCAGCGCCGCGGCAGCGAGCAGCGTGCAGAAGCTGACGATCGCGTTGACGGTCGGTGCGACCGGGCGGTGGCCGACCAGCGCCAGCAGCAGCGCGCCCGCGATCGGCAGCGCGAGGACGAAGGCGACTTCGATCACTCGCCGGGCTCCTCTTTGAGCTTTTCCAGGTGCTTGAGATCGAGGCTGTCGAACTGCTCGCGGATCTGGAAGAAGAACACGCCGAGGATCAGCATGCCGACCAGCACGTCGAGCGCGATGCCGAGCTCGACCACCATCGGCATGCCGTAGGTCGCGCTGGTCGCGGCGAAGAACAGGCCGTTCTCCATCGCGAGGAATCCGATCACCTGCGGAATCGCCTTGCGGCGGGTGATCATCATCAGGAACGACAGCATGACGCTCGCCATCGCGATGCCGAGCGTCGCGCGCGTGACCGTACTCGCGAGCTGGGAGATCGGCAGCGCAAGGTTGAACGAGAACACGACCAGCACGATGCCGATCAGCATCGTCGTCGGGATGTTGATCAGGCCCTCGAACTCCCAGCGCACGTCGAGCTTCTTCACCAGGCGGTACAGCAGCCACGGCAGCACGATCACCTTGAGCAGCAGCGTGAGCCCGGCCGATTCGTAGAGGTGTGGCTGATTCGTGCTCCAGGCGACGACGGCGGTCGACAGCGCCAGCACCAGGCCCTGGGCCGCGAACAGGTCGATCAGCGATACGACGCGCCGCTGCGCCAGCATCGCGAAAGCGAGCAGCAGCAGCACCGCTGCGAAGAGATTGATCAGCTGGGAAGAAAGGGGAATCGTGCTCATCGTCGCGGCCTCAGCTCCCCAGCAGCAGGTTGACGAGCATCGCCAGCACCGCGAGCATGAATGCGGTGCCGAGGAATTCGGGGGCACGGAAGATCCGCAGCTTGGCCGACAGCGTTTCGATCAGCGCGAGCAGCGCGCCGCCGACCGCGAGCTTGGCGACCAGCGCCAGCGCCGCGGTAGCCAGTGCCGTCCAGTCATCACCCGAGGCGATGCCGAAGGGGACGAACAGCGCGAGTCCGATGCACGAATAGTTGAACAGCTTGAGCCACGAGGCCCATTCGAGCAGCGCGAGGTGCCGGGCCGAGTATTCGAGCACCATTGCCTCGTGGATCATCGTGAGCTCGAGGTGGGTCGCCGGGTTGTCGATCGGGATGCGGGCGTTCTCGGCCAGCGACACCATCGTGAATGCGACTCCGGCGAACGCGAGGCTCGGATAGATCCCGAGCTCGCGGTGCGCGAAGGTGTCGACGATCGTCGCGAGCGAGGTAGAGCCCGAGATCAGCGACGCGGTGAACAGCACCATCAGCAGCGCTGGCTCGGCCAGGAAGCCGATGAACATCTCGCGGCGGGCGCCGAGCGAGCCGAACGAGGTCCCGATGTCCATCGCGGCCAGGGCGATGAACACGCGCGCGAGCGCGAACAGGCCGACCAGCGCGATCGCGTCGGCGGCCCGCGCGAACGGCAGCGCGGTGGCGAGCGACGGCACGATCGCCGCCGCGCAGCACATCGCGCCGAACACGATGTAGGGCGTGATGCGGAAGATCGGCGACGCGTTGTCGGCGACGACTGCATCCTTGGTGAACAGCTTGCGGATCGTCCGGTAGGGCAGCGTCAGCGGCGGTGCACTGCGGTTCGAAAGCCACGCGCGGCACTGGTTGACCCAGCCGATCAAGAGCGGCGCCAGCGCGAGCGCGACGACGATCTGCAGCAGCTGGAAGAGGAGGCCGGTGAGCGTCACAGGACGAAGAGCAGCAGTGCCAGAAGGGTGACGAAGCTGTAGGTCAGGTACACCGAGATGCGGCCGCGCTGGATCAGGCCGAACAACCGTGCGACTGCGTCGGCAGCACGCGCGATCGGCAGGTACAGCCACTGCCACCAGTGATCGGTCGCCGTCACCGAATAGCGCGGATGGGTATCGAAAGGCGAGGGCAGGTGGCGCTCGATCCGGAAGAAAGGCTCGAAGACCTGCCGAATCGGCTGGCCGAAGCCCTCCGCAGTGTCCTGCATCCGCGGCGTCTGCAGCGGGAAGCCGCAATCCCACGCCGGCGCGTGGCGCACCCGGCCGTGCCACATCCGGTGGACGAGCTGGATGGTGATCAGCACTGCGCCGACGATCGCCCCCAGCACGATCAGCGGACTGTAGCTCGAGCGCTCGGCGCCGAGCGGCGCCAGCAGCAGCCAGCTGGTGTCGCCGCCGCTGGCCGCCGAGCCGACGAGCTGGGCGGTGACGTGGTCGATCGCGCCGAGCACCGTCGCGGGAAAGATTCCGAGCAGCACGCAGGCGATGGCGAGCACGACCAGCCCGGCACGCTCGAATCCTCCGGCGTCCTGCGCGTAGGCGAGGCTCGCCTCGCGCGGGCGGCCGAGGAAGATCACACCGTAGAACTTGACCATCACGTAGCCCGCCAGCGCGACGGCCAGCACCAGCGCGGCCGCGGCGAGTGGCACCAGCATGTTGATGAACGACTGGGGCAGCGTCGGCGTGAACAGGAACGCCTGCAGCAGCAGCCATTCGGAGACGAAACCGTTCAACGGCGGCAACCCGGCGCTCGCCAGCGTTCCTGCGAGTGCCAGCCACGCGACCCAGGGCATCCGGTGGATCAGGCCCCCCAGCTTGCCGAGGCTGCGCTCCTTGGTGGCGTGCAGCACCGAGCCGGTCGCGAGGAACAGCAGGCTCTTGAACATCGCATGGTTCAGCGCGTGATAGAGCAGCGCCGCGAGCGCGATCGCCGCGAGCAGCGGTTTGGCGTTGGTCTTGAACAGGATGGCGAGCCCCATCGCCGCGACCAGGATGCCGATGTTCTCGATCGACGAGTAGGCGAGCAGGCGCTTCATGTCGGTCTGCGCGGCCGCGAAGATGACGCCGAAGAGCGCGCTCAGCAGGCCCAGCGCCAGCGCGATCGCACCCCACCACCACAATTGGGTGGCGAGCAGGTCGAAGGTCACGCGCAGCAGGCCGTAGATCGCGGTCTTCAACATCACGCCGCTCATCAGTGCCGACACGGGCGAAGGGGCCGCCGGATGCGCCTCGGGCAGCCAGATGTGCAGGGGCAGCAGCCCGGCCTTGGCGCCGAAGCCCATCAGCGCCAGGAAGAACGCCGCGCTCCCCCACCAGCCCGGCAGCGAGATCGCGCGCATGGCCGAGAACGTGTAATCGCCGTGGCCGCCCTGCAGCACGCCGAAGCACAGCAGGATCGCGATCGCGCCGACGTGCGCGATCAGCAGGTACAGGAAGCCCGCGCGCCGGATCTCGGGAATCCGGTGGTCGGTCGTGACCAGGAAATACGAGGCGAGCGCCATCGTTTCCCACGCGACCATGAACACGTACGCATCGTCGGCCATCAGCACCAGCGCCATCGCTGCGACGAATGCGTGGTACTGGAAGCAGATCAGTCCCGGCGCCGTTCCCGAGCCGCTGCGGAAATAGCCGGCCGAGAACAGCGAGATGGCGGCGCTGGCGCTGCCCAGCAGCACCAGGAAGAACGCCGACAGCGCATCGACGCGCAGATGGAACGGCAGGTCGGGCAGGCCGAGCGGCAGCACCGCCGATTCCGGCGGAAGCGCGAGGGCGACGCAGGCGATGACCGCGATCGCCACGCCGACCAAGGCGCCCAGCGGGAACAGCATGCGGACCGCGCGCAGGCTGCGCGGCCTGATCAATCCCGCCGCACCGATCGCGAGCCACGCCGTGGCGGCGATGCCGATCAGTGCGAGCGGAGAGGTGGGCACGGGGGTCCTCTCACTCCTGCCCCTCTCCCGCTTGCGGGAGAGGGGCCAGGGGTGAGGGCATCGGCGCTGCCCGCAGCTGGGCAGGCTCGTCGTCGTTCATTTGACGCGCATGCCGGGCGCGGCTCCCGCATCGGGCGCGAGCAGATAGATGCCGGGGCCCTCGCCGGAAGCCGCGAGCACCATGCCTTCGGACACGCCGAAGCGCATCTTGCGGGGCGCGAGGTTCGCGACCATCGGCGTCAGCCTTCCGACCAATGTTTCCGGGGCGTAGGCCGATTTGATGCCCGCGAACACCGTCCGCGGCTTCGCCTCGCCGACGTCGAGCGTCAGCCTGACGAGCTTGTCGGCACCTTCGACCGCTTCCGCCGCGACGATGCGCGCGATGCGCAGGTCGATCCTGGTGAAGTCGTCGATGGTGACCTGTGCCGGGCCCTCACCCCCGACCACTCTCCCGTCGCCTGGAGAGGGGAGAGAGGTGGGCGTGCCCTCCCGTCTTCCTTCGGGAGAGGGGCGGGGGGTGAGCGACACCGCCCCCAGCAGTGCATCGACCTGTTTCGGATCCACGCGGGTCATCAGGTGGCGATAGGTTCCGATCCGCTGCGGCTCGGACCACGCGTCTTTCCAGGTGAAATCGCGCGAGAGGCCGAACAGCTCGCGCGCCACGCGCGAGGCGACCTGCGGCAGCACCGGCGACAGCATGACCGAGAGCAGCTGGAAGCCCTGCAGTGCCTGCGAGCAGACGGTCTGCAGCTTCGTGCGCTGCGCGGGATCCTTCGCGAGCACCCACGGCTGTGCCGCGTCGAAAGCCTCGTTGATGCGATCGGCGATCTTCATCGCATCGCGCAGTACCTTGCCGAACTCGCGTGTCTCGTAGTTCTCCCGCGCGGCCTCGGCATCCATCTGCGAAATCGTCAGGCGGTTGGCGCGGTCGTTCGACGATTCGTCAGGCGTCGCCAGCATGCCGTCGAAATGGCGCGAGATGAAGGTCGCGGCGCGGCTCGCGATGTTGACGTACTTGCCGATCAGGTCGCTGTTGACGCGCGCGACGAAGTCGTCGGGCCCGAAGTCGATGTCCTCGACGTGGGAATTGAGCTTGGCGGCGATGTAGTAGCGCAGCCACTCGGGATCGAGACCGAGCTCGATGTAGCGCTGCGGCGAGACGCCGGTGCCGCGCGACTTGGACATCTTCTCGCCCGACGCAGTGATGAAGCCGTGCACGAGGATGTTGCTCGGCGTCTTGCGCCCCGCGAAGTGCAGCATCGCCGGCCAGAACAGCGTGTGGAAATAGACGATGTCCTTGCCGATGAAGTGATACTGCTCGACGGAGGGATCGGCCAGGAATGCGTCGAACGTGCGGGTCTCGCCCAGCGCCCGCGCGGCACCCGATTCGAAATGCTTCTTCAGGGCCGCGAGGTAGCCGATCGGCGCGTCGAGCCAGACGTAGAAATACTTGGGCGGCGCGCCGTCGGGCTGGTCGGGAATCTCGATGCCGAAATACGGCGCATCGCGCGAGATGTCCCAGTCGGCGAGCTTCCTGCCATCGTCGCCCAGCCATTCCTGCACCTTGTTGAAAACCTCCGGTTGCAGGGTGTGGCCGGGCGCGGGGGCGGCGGTCCACTGCTTGAGGAAGGCGACGACCTCGGGAGCCGACAGGCGGAAGAACAGGTGCTCGGACTCGCGCATTTCCGGTCGGGCACCGGTCAGCGTCGAGTAGGGCTCGATCAGGTCGGTCGGCGCGTAGGTCGAGCCGCAGACCTCGCAGGCGTCGCCGAACTGGTCCTTGGCGCCGCATCTCGGGCAGGTGCCCTTGATGTAGCGGTCCGGCAGGAACATGCCCTTGATCGGGTCGTAGAATTGCGCGATCGTGCGCGTCGCGATCAGCCCGCGCGCCGCGAGCGCGCGGTAGATCGACTGCGCGAGCTCGACGTTCTCCGGCGAATGCGTCGTATGCGTCGTGTCGAAACTGATGAGGTAGCGCTTCCAGTCCTCGCGGTGCGACTCGCCCACACGCGCGATCAGCAGCTCGGGGCTGATCCCCTCGTCCTCTGCCTTGAGCATGATCGGCGCACCGTGGGTGTCGTCGGCGCAGACGAAATGCACGGCATTGCCCTGCATCCGCTGGAAGCGCACCCAGATGTCGGCCTGGATGCCTTCCATGATGTGGCCGATGTGGAACGGACCGTTCGCGTAGGGAAGCGCGGTGGTCACGAACAGCGTGCGGGCCGGGACGGGCATCGGCGGTCGGGGGAAGGGCGGTGGGCGTTGGCTGGGGGAAGCGTTGGATTCTAGCAAACGGGCACGCGGACCCTCGGGCGCGCCGGGACGGATCGGCTAGAATAGCGGGCTGGATCGGATGCGGTTTCCGGCCCCAATTCCCCGGAGCGAATGCGACATGGCAGTCAAAGAAGCGGACGTCGAGGCGTGCCTGCGAGCCGTCGTCGATCCCAATACCGGCCGGGACTTCGTCGCCGGGAAATCGATCCGGAAGATCCAGGTCCAGGGCGACGACGTCGTCGTCGACGTGCAGATCAGCTATCCGGCGAAGAGCCAGCATGACGCGCTGCGCGCGCTGGTGCGCAATGCAGTCGCGGCGCTGCCCGGCGTCGCGCGGGTCACGGTCAACCTGGCGCAGAGGACGACCTCGCACGCCGTGCAGCGCGGCGTCAAGCTGATCCCCGGGGTCAAGAACATCGTCGCGGTGGCGAGCGGCAAGGGCGGCGTCGGCAAGTCGACGACCGCGGTCAACCTCGCGCTGGCGCTGGCGGCGGAGGGTGCGACGGTCGGCATCCTCGACGCGGACATCTACGGGCCTTCGCAACCGATGATGCTCGGCATCGCCGGCCGGCCCGAGTCGCGCGACGGCAAGACGCTGGAGCCTCTCGAAGCCTACGGCGTGCAGGCAATGTCGATCGGCTTCCTGATCGACACCGACACGCCGATGGTGTGGCGCGGTCCGATGGTGACCCAGGCGCTCGAGCAGCTGCTGAAGGACACCAACTGGCGCGAAGTCGACTACCTCATCGTCGACATGCCGCCCGGCACCGGCGACATCCAGCTGACGCTGGCGCAGAAGGTGCCGGTCACCGGCGCCGTGATCGTCACGACGCCGCAGGACATCGCGCTGATCGACGCGCGCAAGGGCCTCAAGATGTTCGAGAAGGTCGGCGTGCCGATCGTCGGCATCGTGGAGAACATGTCGATCCACATCTGCTCGAACTGCGGGCACGCCGAGCACATCTTCGGCGAAGGCGGCGCGCAGAAGATGTGCGAGGACTACAAGGTGCCGTTCCTGGGATCGCTGCCGCTGGACATCCACATCCGCGAGCAGGCCGACTCGGGCCGTCCGTCCGTCGTCGCCGATCCCGACGGCCCCGTCGCCGAGGCGTACCGGGCGATCGCGCGCAAGGTCGCAGTCGCCGTCGCGCAGAAAGCCGAGGACTTTTCGTCGAAGTTCCCGAGCATCGTCGTCCAGAACACATGACCGGCGGGTGTGCCGCCGCGCCGCCCGCTCCGGAGTGAAGCCCGTGTCCATCCGATCCGACCGATGGATCCGCCGCATGGCGGAATCGACCCGCATGATCGAGCCTTTCGAGCCGGGACAGGTGCGCGAGGTCGAGGGGCGCCGGATCGTCTCCTACGGCACGTCGAGCTACGGCTACGACATCCGCTGTTCGGACGAATTCAAGATCTTCACGAACATCAACTCGACCATCGTCGATCCCAAGGCCTTCGACGCCGGGTCGTTCGTCGATTTCAAGGGCGACGTCTGCATCATTCCGCCCAACTCGTTCGCGCTTGCGCGCACCGTCGAGTATTTCCGGATTCCGCGCAACGTGCTGGTCATCTGCCTCGGAAAATCGACGTACGCGCGCTGCGGCATCATCGTCAACGTGACGCCGCTCGAGCCGGAATGGGAAGGGCACGTCACGCTCGAGTTCTCGAACACGACCCCATTGCCGGCGAAGATCTACGCGAACGAGGGCGTGGCGCAGGTGATCTTCTTCGAGTCGGACGAGGTCTGCGAGACCTCGTACAAGGACCGCGGCGGCAAGTACCAGGGGCAGCAGGGCGTCACGCTGCCGAAGATCTGATCGGCGCGGTGCGGTTGCGTTGACGCGCTGACGGCGACCCGCTGACGATGGCCGAACCGGACGAGGCAGGACCCCACAAGCCCGGACTGCGCGCGCGCCTGCAGCGCTGGTGGCTGCTGGGCATCGAACGCTACGGCTTCGAAGGGACGCACATCAACCTGGTGTGGGCCGCCGTCCTCGGCTTCACCGGCGCGCTCGCGACGATCGCGTTTCGCGAGGGGATCCACCTCGTCCAGCTGCTGCTGTCCGAGCACAGCAAGAGCCTGGTCGAGACCGCCCGGTCGCTTGCGTGGTGGCAGCGCCTGATCCTTCCGGCCGGCGGCGGCATGGCCGCCGGCCTGATCCTGCAGGCGGCCCGCCGCTTCATCGGGGCCCACACGGCGCCCGACTACATGGAAGCGATCGTCATCGGCGACGGGCGCATACCGATCCGGGAGAGCATCGCGCGCAGCCTCTCGTCGCTCGCCTCGGTCGCCTCGGGGGGGTCGATCGGTCGCGAAGGCTCGATGGTGCAGCTCGCGGCGGTGACGGCTTCGATGCTCGGCCGCACGTCTTCGCAAAGCGGGCCGCGGCTGCGGCTGCTGGTGGCTTGCGGCGCCGCGGCAGGCATCACGGCGGCGTACAGCGCGCCGATCGCCGGCGCGCTGTTCATCTCCGAGATCGTGCTGGGCTCGATCGCGATGGACACGTTCGGACCGCTGCTCGTCTCGGCCGTCGTCTCCAATGTCTCGATGCGCGCGCTGACCGATTACGGGGCGCCCTACCAGATGCCGCCGTTCCCGGTGATCGCCGGGCGCGAGATGTGGCTGTTCGTCGGGCTCGGGGTGGTCGCCGGGGCGGCGGCGCCGGTGTTCCTGGGCTTTCTCGACAGCGCCAAGCGGGCATTCGGCCGCATCCCCTTGCCGCTCGCGTTGCGGATGGGCATCGGCGGCCTGGTCGTCGGCGGCATCTCCGTGTACGTCCCCGAGGTCTGGGGCAACGGCTACAGTGTCGTCAACTCGCTGCTGCACCACCAGTGGCTGTGGCCCGCGGTGCTGATCCTGCTGCTCGCCAAGGTCGTCGCGACGGGGGCGACGATGGGTTCGGGCGCGGTCGGCGGCATCTTCACGCCGATGCTGTTCTTCGGGGCCGCGCTCGGCCTGTTGTTCGGGCAGGCCGCGCACGCCGCCTGGCCTGCGGTGACTTCGCAGCCTTTCGCCTACGCGATCGTCGGGATGGGCGCGCTGCTCGCGGCCGGGACGCGCGCGCCGCTGATGGCGATCCTGATGATCTTCGAGATGACGCTCTCCTACGAGGTGGTGCTGCCGCTGATGCTCGCCTGCGTCGTCGCCTATTTCGTCGCGCGGACCTCCGGGGGCATGCCGATGTACTCGGCGGTGTCCCACCGCGAGAAGGGCGGCGGCACGCAGAGCGCATGGCAGTCGCTGGAGATCGCGCAGCTGATCAAGCCGGCGCAACCTTGCGTTGGCGTCGACGCAAGGTTCGCCGACATCCGGCGCGCTTTCGTCGAGCATCCGGTGCGTTTCCTGTACGTGCTCGACGACGATGGCATGTTCCGCGGCGTCATCTCCCTTCACGACGTGAACCAGCGGCTGCTCGGCGGCGGGACGCCGGGCGAACCGGGCGCCCGGGAGCTGCTTCGCACCGACGTGCAACTCCTGACGCCGCAGATGAAGCTCGGCGATGCCCTGCAGAGGTTCTTCGCCCACCAGGGGGAGCGCCTTCCGGTGGTCGAGACCCTCGAGCAGCCGCGACTCGTCGGGGCGGTGTCGAAGACCGACTTGCTGATGCAGATCCAGTCCGCTGCCGCGGGCTGACGGCGCGCCCGGCGACGGGCGCAACATGCTGCCGGGACCCGATCGGCGCTGAAGAGGGGGCTCGCAATGGATGGGCAAGCCGACGCATTCGACGCGAAGTTCCGCTCGATCGTGGTCATTGCCCTGTGTCAGGTCGCGGCGATGTCGCTGTGGTTCTCCGCGTCCGCGGTGCTCCCGGCGCTGACCGCCGAGTTCGCCCTTTCGACCTTCGACCAGGCGGCGCTGACCAGCGCGGTGCAGCTTGGATTCGTCGTCGGCTGCATCGCGAGCGCGATCCTGGGGCTCGCCGACCGCGTCGACCCGCGCCGGTTCTTCGCGCTTTCGACCGGCGTCGCGGCCGCCGCGAACGCGCTGCTCCTGGTCGTCCACCCCGAGTCGTGGGTGGCGCTCGCGCTGCGCGGGGTCACCGGCATCTGCATGGCCGGCGTCTATCCGGTCGGCATGAAGCTCGCCTCGACGTGGGCGCGAGGTGACATGGGCCTGATGGTCGGCATCCTGGTCGGAGCGTTGACCCTCGGATCGGCGTCGCCGCATCTGTTCAATGCGATCGCGGGTCATTCGTGGCGCGCTCCGGTGGCGACCGCATCGGTCGCGGCATTCGCTGCGGCGCTGCTGATCGGCAGTGCGCGCATCGGCCCCAACCGCGCGCCGTCGCCGCCGCTCGATCCCCGCGCAGTTCTGTCGGCCTGGCGCGACGTGCCGCTGCGGCTCGCGAACCTCGGCTATCTCGGCCACATGTGGGAGCTCTACGCGATGTGGGCGTGGATCGGCGTGTTCCTGGATGCGAGCTTTGCGCTGAGCATGCCGGGCGCGTCTGCGGCGCTCGACGCCAAGCTCGCCGCGTTCGCGACCATCGGATCGGGAGCGGTCGGGGCGGTGGGCGCGGGGGTGCTGGCCGACCGCCTGGGGCGGACCACCCTGACGATCGCCGCGATGTCGGTCTCGGGCTGCTGCGCGGCCACGGTCGGGCTGCTATTCGGCGGGGCGCCGGTGCTGGTCGTCGTGGTCTGCGTCGTGTGGGGGATCAGCATCGTCGCCGACTCGGCGCAGTTCTCCGCGTCGATCGCCGAGCTCGCCGACCGGTCGCGCGTCGGGACCATGCTGACGCTGCAGACCGCACTCGGATTCACGCTGACCCTGGCGACGATCCACCTGATGCCCCATCTGGTGGCGCTGGTCGGGTGGCGCTATGCGTTTGTCCCGTTGGCGATCGGGCCGGCGGCCGGGGTGTGGGCGATGGCGCGGTTGCGGGCGCGGCCGGAGGCCCTGAAGCTCGCCGGCGGCCGCCGCTGAGCGCTGCCGGATCGCACCCGTCGCGGACGGCTCCGGGTTCCGGCGGCCGGCGCTACGGGAAAACGCGTATGGATGCCGGGCGAACGCGGGCGTAGGATGGTCCGGCGCTGCCCAATGTGCTGCGGTGGCGGGGAGATGAACACCGAAACATCTGCTGGACAGGCGAGAGGGGTACGACGATGGGCTACCAACTCGAAGGGCGTTTACTCGAAGTCTGCGACTGCCGCGTGCTTTGCCCGTGCTGGATCGGCGAGGACCCCGACGGCAAGACCTGCAAGACCGTCATCGCCTGGCATTTCGACAAGGGGACGATCGACGGCGTCGACGTGTCGGGCCATACGATCGCGCTCGTCGCGTTCCTGCCCGGGAACATTCTCGCCGGCAACTGGCGGGTCGCCGTCTACCTCGATCAGGCCGTCACGGCGGCGCAGGAAGAAGCGATCCTGGGGGTCTATACCGGCAAGAAAGGCGGCCCGGTCGCCGACCTGGCGAAGCTGGTCGGCGAGGTGGTGTCGGTCGAAAAGGTCCCGATCCAGTTCGACGTCAGGGGCGGGAAGGGCACGCTCAGGGTGGGGGACGTCAGCTACGCCGAGCTCGAGCCCTACGTCGGTCCGAGCGGCAAGACCACGACCCTTACTGACACGGTGTTCTCGACCGTTCCCGGCGCGCCGGTATTCGTCGGCAGGGCCCCGGTCTACCGTTCGAAGAACGCGAAGCTCGGCATCGACGTCGACCTGAAGAACCACAACGCGCTGCAGAGCGCGTTCAGATTCGACGCCTGACGCGGCAACCGGGCGCCTGCGCCCGGCTGGCCGATCGCGACGCGACATGACGCCCGCCAGGCCAGCCACGCTCGCCGGCGCGCTGCGCCGCGCCGGGGCCGGCGCGCATGCACGTCTTTCGCTCGCGCTGATCGTTGCGCTGGTCGCGCTGGCGTGGGTGGCATTGGCCGGCTGGAGCGCGAGCCCGTGGCGGCGCTGGCTCGATCACGGCACCTGGGCCGACGTCGCCTGGCTCGCCGCGGTGTGTCGCGCCGTGCCGGCGGGAGAGCGGGTCGTGCCGGCGCTCGCTTACGCCCTCGCCTGGGTCCTGATGATCGCCGCGATGATGCTGCCGACGATCCTTCCGCTGCTCGCGCTGTTTCGCCGGATCGTCGGCGGCAGGCGCGACGCCGGCGCCCTCGTCGCGACCGTGGCGGCCGGCTACGCGCTGGCGTGGCTCGCGTTCGGCATCGTCGCCTACGCCATCGACGGTGCGGTGCGCGAGGCCGCGGCGACATCGGGCTGGTTGATTGTCCACGGCTGGGTCGTCGGCAGCGCCGTCATCGCCGGCGCCGGGGCGTTCCAGTTCAGCGCGCTCAAGTACCGCTGCCTCGAGCGCTGCCGCTCCCCGTTCGGCTTCGTCAACTCGCACTGGCGCGGGCGCCGGCCGCTCGCCGAGAGCCTGCGCCTGGGCCTCGACCACGGGCTCTTCTGCGTCGGCTGCTGCTGGGCGCTGATGCTGGTGACCTTCGTCGTCGGGATGGGCAACCTGGGCTGGATGCTGGCGCTCGCCGCCGCCATGGCCGCCGAGAAGAACCTGCCCTGGGGGAGCCGCCTGCGCATGCCGCTCGGCGTCGCCTTGCTCGCCTGGGGCGCCGCAATCGCCGTCGCCAACGGGTGACGGCCAAAAATGTCGCTCGCGCCGGCAAAGTTGGCGCACAATTCGCGCCGGGCGCGCGGCGGTTCGCCAGCGCGCATGCGACGGAACTTTGGCGCGCGCACCAGTCTGATACTACCTGCGCACCGCGATGCCGGTGCCGACGGAGACAGGAATGAAATTTCGCTTTCCGGTGGTCATCATCGACGAGGATTATCGCTCCGAGAACGCGAGCGGCCTGGGCATCCGCGCGCTGGGCAAGGCGATGGAGGACGAGGGCGCCGACGTGCTGGGCGTCACCAGCTACAGCGACGTCTCGCGGCTCGCCCAGCAGCAGAGCCGCGCCTCCGCGTTCATCCTGTCGATCGACGACGAGGAGTTCGCCGGCGTGATCGGCCAGACCCACGATGCTCTCGCCAAGCTGCGCGAGTTCGTCGACGAGATCCGCTTCCGCAACGCGGAGATCCCCGTGTTCCTGTTCGGCGAGACGCGGACGTCGCGCCACATCCCCAACGACATCCTGCGGCACCTGAACGGCTTCATCCACATGAACGAGGACACGCCGGAGTTCGTCGCGCGCTACATCCTGCGCGAGGCGCGCAGCTACCTCGACAGCCTCGCTCCGCCGTTCTTCCGGGCGCTCGTCCACTACGCCAGCGACGGATCGTATTCGTGGCACTGTCCCGGGCATTCGGGCGGCGTCGCGTTCCTCAAGAGCCCGGTCGGGCAGATGTTCCACCAGTTCTTCGGCGAGAACCTGCTGCGCGCCGACGTCTGCAACTCGGTCGACGAACTCGGCCAGCTGCTCGACCACACGGGACCGGTCGCGGCCTCCGAGCGCAATGCGGCGCGGATCTTCAGCACCGACGAGCTGTTCTTCGTCACCAACGGCACGTCGACGTCGAACAAGATCGTCTGGCACGCGACCGTCGCGCCGGGTGACATCGTCGTCGTCGACCGCAACTGCCACAAGTCGGTGCTGCACGCGATCACGATGACCGGCGCGATCCCGGTGTTCCTGACGCCGACGCGCAACAACATGGGCCTGATCGGCCCGATCCCGCTGGAGGAGTTCCGCTGGGAGAACATCGAGAAGAAGATCCGCGAGCATCCATTCGCACGCCACGTCAAGACCAAGCCGCGCATCCTGACGATGACGCAGAGCACCTACGACGGCGTGATGTACCACGTCGACACGATCAAGGACCTGCTGTCGACGAAGATCGACACGCTGCATTTCGACGAGGCGTGGCTGCCGCACGCGGCGTTCCACGACTTCTACCGCGGCATGCACGCGATCGGCAAGGACCGCCCGCGCTCGAAGGATGCGCTGGTGTTCTCGACGCAGTCGACGCACAAGCTGCTCGCCGGCCTGTCGCAGGCCTCGCAGATCCTCGTCCAGCACAGCGATACGCGCCAGCTCGACCGCTACCGGTTCAACGAGGCTTACATGATGCACACGTCGACATCGCCGCAGTACGCGATCATCGCGTCCTGCGACGTTGCCGCGGCGATGATGGAACCGCCGGGTGGCACGGCGCTGGTCGAGGAATCGATCATGGAGGCGCTCGACTTCCGCCGTGCGATGCGCAAGGTCGACGACGAGTACGGCGATTCCTGGTGGTTCAAGGTGTGGGGTCCGGACAAGCTCGCCGAGGAGGGCCCCGGGGACCCCGAGGACTGGATGATCCGCGCCGAGGACACGTGGCACGGCTTCGGCAACATCGCGCCCGGCTTCAACATGCTCGACCCGATCAAGGCGACGGTGCTGACGCCCGGACTCGACGTGTCGGGGGATTTCTCCGACCAGGGCATTCCTGCGGCGATCGTGACCAAGTACCTCGCCGAGCACGGCGTCATCGTCGAGAAGACGGGGCTTTATTCATTCTTCATCATGTTCACGATCGGCATCACCAAGGGGCGCTGGAACACGCTGGTCACTGCGCTGCAGCAGTTCAAGTCGGATTACGACGGCAACCAGCCGCTGTGGAAGGTGCTTCCCGAGTTCGTCCAGGCGCACCCGCGCTACGAGAAGATCGGGCTCCGCGACCTCTGCGACAGCATCCACGGCATCTTCAAGGCGAACGACATTGGACGCGTGACCACCGAGATGTACCTGTCGGACCTCGAGCCGGCGATGAAACCGGCCGATGCATTCGCCCGGATGGCGCATCGCGAGATCGAGCGCGTCGAGATCGACGAGCTCGAGGGGCGCGTCACCAGCGTGCTGCTGACTCCCTACCCGCCGGGAATCCCGCTGCTGATTCCCGGCGAGCGCTTCAACCGCCAGATCGTCAAGTACCTGCAGTTCGCGCGTGATTTCAACGAGCGGTTTCCGGGCTTCGACACGGACATCCACGGCCTGGTCGAGGAGGACATCGGCGGGCGCAAGCGCTATTTCGTCGACTGCGTCGCAGGCGCGAAAGTGATCGCTGCGATGCCGTCGCTGCGCATGCGCAGCGTCAAGAAAGGCGGCTGAGCACGGTTTCCTGCCGCTCGTGCGGCGTTGGCCGGGCTCACATTCCGGAGATCCGCCACTCCTTGCCGTAGCGGACGAACTGGACGGCGCTCCCGTGGCCGTCGGACATCACGACCGCCGCCTCGACGACCCCTTCGAGCTCCAGCGAGCGCCTGAACTCGATGACTGAATTCGCCATGGCCCGAAGCTGGGTCGCGCTCATCGTCGAGAACGAGGGCTCGAATCTGCTGCGCATTCCCGGCGTCGTGCAATTCCATGCGTCGTCGAGCCTCCCCGCGGCCAGTGCCGCGAGGAACGTCTTCCACGTCGATTCGGGGCTCGACAACCGGGGATCGGGAGTGAAGGCTGCGTCGATGCGGCGGCCGAACAACGCGCGCTCCGCCCCGAGCATCACTTCCCGGTCGCCGGGGGACCACGCGAGCATCTGCAGGCCGGCGCTTCGCTGCGCCGGGGCTGCGCCGGCGCTTTGCTCCTGCGTCAGCTGGTGCCAGGCGGCGAAAGCACCCGCCGACAGGAATCCGGAAGGGTCGTGCCTGCGCATGAAAGCCGCGACGCGTTCCGGCGTCCGCAACACGGGCAGGTAATCGAAGACCGCCGCCAGGCGCGTCTGCGACGGCGAGAGCGCCTCGATCTGCCGTGCGGAGGAATCCCGTTCCGCGTCGTCCGGCATGCGCGTCGACATCGCCGTCCGCATCGCCTGCAGTGCCGGATCGTCGCGGGAGAACGACTCGCCGGCTTGCTGCAGCAGCATGGCGATGACGGCCAGCACCTCGCGGTCCGGCGTGCCCGAATGGCGCCTGCCCTGCGCAAGGTAGGCGATCTCGGCGCGCAGCCATGCCGCTGCGGCCCTTTCGAGGATGGCCTCGGTATCACCGTGCGAGCGCTTCGCTGCCGCAATGCGCGCCTGCATCTCCCGACATTCCGCGAGTGCGGCGTCGGCGTCTCGGAAATCGAAGCGCAGGGTGTCGGCGAGGCCCATCCTCGCCGTCAGCGCAAGACCCTCCTGCCCAGGGAGATTGCGCGACAGCTCGATGGCCTGCCGGTAGAGCCGCACGGCGTGTCCGGGATCGCGAAGCGCGAATCTCACCGATGGCGCGAGGCGCTCGGCGACTTTCGCGAGATCACGCCGGTAGAACCCGGCCTCGGGCAGGCCGGGGTACGCGTCGGCCAGCCGGGTCGCGCGCTCGAGGTAGCTCCGGGCCCCCGTCGCATAGCCCAACAGGTCGGTGTCGCGCAACCGGGAAGTCGCCTCGAACTCGCGCTCGAGTTGCAGCCTGGCATCGATGAATCCCTGCCGGCGGCGGGGGTCGGTCGGCGCCGTCGCGTTCCCCGCGACCCGCAAGCCGGCAGGCTCGCCTCGCGCGGGTGCCGCGGGGATGCCGGCCTGCGACGCGGCCGGCAACGGGCATGCCGCGAGCAGCATGCTCGCGATGCCGAGCGGGACCGTGCGCGGACTGAAAGGCATCGGGTGTTCGGCCGTCACCGGCTGCGCAACGGCGCTCAGGGCGAGCTGTTGCAGCCGCTTGCTGCGCCCGGGCTTCGGTAAGGCTGCCGGGGCCGCGTACTGCACCCGAGCGCGACGACATTGAAGCACCGGAATCGCGCCTGCGGAGCGATTCGCCCCCGAACCCGTCAATTGTGTCAGGGAGGCGGGGCCCGCCCGACCAGCGCGACCCGCGCCACCCGAGCGCGCGGAGGCGTCAGCGCGCCTGCAGCGCGAACTCGGGCCGCGGCCGGTCGCGGGGGCTGCCGTCGGGCAGAATCGTCTGGCACTCCTCGAATACCCGCGCGGTGCAGTTCGCGCAGGTGGCGGAATCGAGGCGCGCGTAGATCGCGCGCAGCGCTTCGGCCTTGGCCCGATGGACGTTGTCGTGGCCGATCTCGTCGAGTTGGCCGCCGTGCTCCAGCACGTCGCGCACCTGCGGCTTCAGGCTGCACAGGTGCAGCGTGATGCCGGCGTCGCGCATGGTCCGCGCTTCGTGGACCAGCAGATCGGCCCCGGCGGCGTCGATGAAGTTGATGCCGCTGCCGACGAGCAGCAGGTGACGGATGCCCGAGCGCTCGCGGCGCGCGGCCTCGAGCTCGTCGCGCAGGTGCTCGACGGCACCGAAGAACAGCGAGCCGTCGACTCGCAGCACGTCGAGCTGCGGGCACAGCGGCGCCCCGGGCGCCACGCGCATGAAGCGCCTCGCCACCGATTCGCGGTCGGGAAGCACCCGCGCCAGCTGCGGATGCGTCGTCCGGTTGAGGTAGACCAGCAGCGAGACGAGAACGCCGACCAGGATCGCCACTTCGAGACGGATCGTCAGCGTCGCGACGAATGTGACGATGAGCGTCAGCGTGTCGCCCCGGCTCGTCTTCCATACGCGACGCATCGCGTCGGTATCGATCAGTCCGCGCGCGACGACGAACAGCACGGCGGCCATCGATGCGACCGGCAGGTAGGCCGCGAGCGGTTTCACCAGCAGCAGGATCACGAGCAGCATTCCCGCCGAGAACACGCAGGCGAGCGGCGTGCGCGCGCCCGCCTCGAAGTTCGATCCGGTGCGGTTGAACGAGCCCGAGGTCGGGTAGCTCGACGTGAAAGCGCCGGCGATGTTGGCGAGACCCTGGCCGATGAATTCCTGGTTGCCGTCGATGCGCTGGCCCGAGCGCAGCGCGACCGCGCGCGCGCTCGAGATCGCCTCGGACAACCCGATGACCGTCAGGCCCAGCGCGAGCGGGGCCAGGGTCTGCCAGGTCTCCCAGGTGAAGTCAGGCATCGATACCGGCGGGATCGCCGAGGGCAGCGACCCGATCGTCGCGACCCTGGCCCAGCCCAGCCGCGCGAGCAGCAGCGCGAACAGCGCGCCCGCGACGATGCCGGTCATCATGTAGGGCACCCGCGCGAACCAGCGCTTGCCGGCCAGCGCGGCGACGAGCGTGAACACGCCGACGGCGAGCGCTGCAGCGTCGGTGTCGCGGAGGTGACCGAGGAATGCCGCGACCCCCACGAAGAAGCTGGGCTCCTGCGGAACGTCGATGCCGAAGAAATTGCGCAGTTGCGCGCCGATGATCAGGAATCCTGCGCCGGCGGTGAAACCGATCACGACCGCGGTCGAGATGAAGTTGACCAGCGAACCGAGCCGGGCGACGCCCAGGCCGAACTTGGTCAGCCCGACCATCAGGTTCAGCGTCAGCACCAGCGACACGTAGGTCGGCGTGAACGGGGCAGCCAGCTCGCCGACCGTCGCGAACACCATCAGCGACGTCGCATTGGTCGGGCCCGACACGAGATGCCACGACGATCCCCACAGGGCGCCGACGATCGCAGGGAGCATCGCGCCGTAGAGGCCGTACTCGGGCGGCATGCCGGCAAGCGTTGCGAATGCGACTCCCTGCGGGAGCACCATCACCGCCGAAACGAGTCCTGCGAGGACGTCGGCGCGCAGCGTCCGGCGATCGACACGATGACGCCAGGACAGGAACGGCAGGACCTTCAGCGCGAGCGGGGACACGTGGGCATGACCTCGGCGGCCACCGCGCCGGCATGCGTGGCGCTGCGTGCTGCGGCGGCCGTTCCGGAAGGATCGGGACGCGCAGCAGCTTATCAGATCGTGCGCGGCGTCGGGCCGCGCCTAGACCTTGCCTTTCCAGGGAACCGACACGTGCTCGATGTAGCGCATCAGCAGGTCGAATGCGTAGGCGACGACGCCGATGACGACGATGCCCATGATCACGATGTCGGTGCGCAGGAAGTTCGAAGCATTGAGCACCATCTGGCCGAGACCCGTGTTCGCGGCGACCATCTCGGCGGCAACGAGCGTGGTCCAGCCGAAGCCGATCGCGATGCGCATCGCCGTCAGGATCTCCGGCCTTGCCGCCGGCACGATGACGTGCCAGATGACCTGCCACTTCGTCGCGCCCATCGAGTACGCCGCGTGGATCTGCTCCTGCGACACCGAGCGCACGCCGGCGCGCGCGCTCATCGCGAGCGGGGCGAAGCAGGCGAGATAGATCAGGATGATCTTCGACAGTTCGTCGATGCCGAACCAGATCACGATCAGCGGCAGGTACGCGAGCGGCGGCAGCGGGCGGTAGAACTCGATCGGCGGATCGAAGATGCCGCGCGCAACGCGCGAGACCCCCATCGCGATGCCGATCGGAATCGCCGTCAGGCACGCCGCGAAGAACGCGGTGAACACCCTGAACATCGACCATCCGAAATGAACGGCGAGAGGCGCGTCGGTCAGCCGTCCGGTCGCCGACAGGTAGAGCACGCGGATGACGGTCTCGGGCGTCGGCAGGAACAGCGGCGGCACCCAGTGCCGGTGGCTCGCGAGCCACCACAGCGCGAGGATGCCGAAGACCGTCACGACGCTGATCAGCGTCGAGGGTCCTTCACCGGGTGTGGTGAAGCGGGATGTCTTGGGCGCGATCCTCGAGGTCGCTGCCGTTCGCGGCGGTCGCGCCGCGGCGGCGGCCGGGACCGCCGCCGGGGCGGCGGGGGGGCCGGGATCGCCGCTCATGCTGCGGCAGCCGGAACCGCGGCTTCGCCGGCCGAATCGCGTCGCTGGATGACCGCGAGGACTTCCTCCCGCACGCGGATGAACTCCGGTGAGGACTTGACGGCGCGCGCATCGCGGGTCTCGATGAAGCGGCGCCCGAAATCGAGGCGGTATTCGTGCGAAATGCGTCCGGGGCGCGGCGTCATGACGATCAGGTGCGTCGCAAGGAACAGCGCCTCCTCCACCGAGTGCGTGATGAAGAACATCATCTTGCCGGTGCGATGCCAGACATCGAGGATCAGTTCCTGGATCGACTCGCGCGTCAGCGCATCGAGCGCACCCAGCGGCTCGTCCATCAGCATCAGCCGGGGATCGGAGGCCAGTGCGCGGGCGATCCCGACGCGTTGCTGCATGCCGCCCGAGAGCTCGTAGATCGCCCGATCGGCGAAATCCGCGATCCCGACGAGCCGCAGCTTCTCGATGGCGATGTTCCTCCGTTCCGCCGCTGGCATGCCGCGCATCCGCAAGCCGAATTCGACGTTGCGGACGACGTTGAGCCAGGGCATCAGCGCGTGCTTCTGGAACACGACGCCGCGATCGGCGCCCGGTCCCGTCACCGGGCTTCCATCGAGCTCGATCGAGCCTTCGGTGGCCGGGAGGAACCCTGCAATGCAGCTCAACAGGGTCGTCTTGCCGCATCCCGACGCCCCGATCGCGACGACGAACTCGCTGTCCTGGATCGTCAGGTTGACGTCGGAAAGGGCGTCGACGGTGCCGCCCTTGGACGCGTAGCGCACGCCGAGGTGGCGTATGTCGAGCTTGGTCATGCGGGAAAGCGGTGGGACATGGATGACTCGCCGCGATGGGGCGCCAGGGGAAGGCGGCGGCCGGTGGGCGGCCGCCGCCGCAACGTCACTTCATCGCTTTGGTCACCCATTCGGTGGTGACGTGCTTCGAATAGTCGGTGAGCACCGATTGCAGGCGTCCCTG
Source organism: uncultured beta proteobacterium (assembly GCA_963734515.1). GTDB lineage: Bacteria > Pseudomonadota > Gammaproteobacteria > Burkholderiales > Casimicrobiaceae > VBCG01. The sequence goes on from CAVTHP010000013.1 coordinate 88,439, forward strand.
CGCCTTGAGGAAGTTGGCCTGCTGCAGCAAAGCCTTGGCCGCCGCGCCGTTCGCCCCGCCGCCCAGCCATTTCGGCGAATCCTGCTCCTTGAGGTCGGGGAAGCCGTAGAGCTTCATCGCCGCGGGAACGTCCTCGAGCTTGCCTTTCGACCACTTGGCGACCGCCTTGGCCTTGTCGGAATCGACGCCCCAGGCTTCGGGATGTGCGCGGTAGTCGGCGTCGGCCTTGGCGAGCGCCTTGACCAGGGCGACCATGAATGCCGGATTCGCCTGCGCCCACTTGTGCTCGACGACCAGCCCGTCGAACGTGCAGGCGCCTTCCTTGCAGACGTCACCCGAGGTCATCAGCACCTTGCCGGTCTTCTTGACCGCCGACAGCGCCGGGTCCCAGATGAACGTCGCGTCGATGTCGCCGCGGGTCCAGGCGGCGGCGATCTCCGGCGGCCGCATGTTCAGCACCTGCACGTCGCCGGGCTTCAGTCCCGCCTTGTCGAGCGCATAGAGCAGCTGGAAATGCGAGGTGGACACGAACGGTGTGCCGACCTTCTTGCCCTTGAGTCCGGCGATCGAGGTGACGCCGCTGCCGTCGCGCACGACCAGTGCCTCGGCCGACGCGATGTCCTCGAGGATCCAGAACAGGTCGATGTCCATGCCCTGGCTGATCGACGTTGCAACGCCCGTGGAGCCGAGCTCGCCGAGCTGCACGTCGCCGGACGCCATGGCGCGAACCACGTCGCCGCCGCCGGGAATCTGCCGGAAATCGATCTTGTAGCCGGTTTCCTTCTCGATCTCGCCGGTCTGCTGGACCCAGCGCCAGGGATTCATCATGTCCTGGTAGGCGAAGGTCACGGTCTTCTGCGCCCATGCCGGCGCCGCGACGCAGAGTGCGAGCGCCGCCGCCGACGTCCAAACTGCCCATATGCGCTTCATGCTTCCCCTTTCGAAGTGATGGTGCGAGACGACCCGGCCGCAACGGCGCCGGGTCACAGTGACGAAAGCGTCTTGCGCAGGATGTCGACCATGGTGTCGATGTGCTCCCGCTCGGAGATCAGTGGCGGCGCGAGCAGCGCGCAGTCACCGGTGGTCTTCAGGTTGAGGCCGTTGTCGAAGAGCTTCTTCTGCAGGACGTGGCCGCGGTGTCCCGGCACGCCGTCGGAGGCGACGTCGAACGCTGCGAGCATGCCGTAGCCGCGGATGTCGGTGACGTGGGGCGCGTCGCGCAGCGAGAACACGGCCTCCTGGAAATAGGGGGCGAGCGCCCTCGCGCGTTCGAACAGTCCCTCGTCGCGATAGATGTCGAGAGTCGCGAGGCCGGCGGCGCAGGCCGCGGGGTGCCCCGAGTACGTGTAGCCGTGGAAGAACTCGATCGCGCCTTCCTGCGCAGCGGCCATCACCGTGTCATGGACGCGCTCGGAAACGGCGACTGCCCCCATCGGCTGCGCGGCGTTGGTGAGCGCCTTGGCCATCGTCATGATGTCGGGGACGACACCGAAGCTCTGGCCCGCGAAAGGCGCTCCGGTGCGCCCGAACCCGGTGATCACCTCATCGAACACGAGGAGGATGCCGTGGGTGTCGCAGATCTGGCGCAGGCGCGCGAGGTAACCTTTCGGCGGCACCAGGCAGCCGGTCGATCCGGCGATCGGCTCGACGACGCAGGCGGCGATGTTCTCGGCGCCGTAGAGGTTGACGAAACGCGTGAGGTCGTCGGCGAGATCGGCGCCGTGCGCGCCTTCGCCGGGCGTGAACAGGTTTTCCTTCAGGTGGGTATGGCGCATGTGGGCGACCCCCGGCACGCCCAGCCCGAACCGGCGGCGGTTGTTGACGATGCCCGACAGCGCAACGCCGCCGAAATTGACCCCGTGGTAGGCGCGCTCGCGCGATATGAACATCGTGCGCCCCGCCTGGCCCCGCGCCTGGTGATAGGCGAGCGCCACCTTCATCGCCGTGTCGACCGATTCCGATCCCGAGTTGACGAAAAAGATGCGATTCAGGTCGCCCGGCGTCAGCTCGGCGACACGGGAAGCGAGCTCGAAGCTCTTCGGGTGCGCGCGCAGGAAAGGCGCGACGAAATCGAGCTCCGAAAGCTGGCGGTGCACGGCGTCGGCGATTTCGCGGCGGCTGTGCCCGGCGGCCACGCAGAACAGCCCCGACGAGGCGTCGATGATCTTCTCGCCCCGGTCGTTCCAGTAATACATGCCCTCGGCGCGAACGACGATCCTGGGGTCGGCCTTGAAATCGCGGTTGGGCGTGAAAGGCATCCACAGCTCGTCCAGCGAGATCGCCGGCTGGGACGGCTGGTTGCGCAGCGTGAATTCGGCGTGGCCCATCGTGTTCTCCGGTGGCGCGCCCAGCGAATGCCGCCGGCCGCGCAAAGATTCGATAATATGCCTTTGTAGCGCCCGTGCGGCGCCAGTTCAATGGGCCAGAAGGACCTTCGGCGGTAGGCCAGCATGTGGAATCAGCTGATCCATCTCACGTTCCGCAGCAAGGTTTCGCTGCAGGCGCAGATCCGGGAGATGCTCGTCGCGGCGATCCTCGACGGGAACATCCCGCTGGGCGTTGCGCTGCCGTCGACGCGCGTGCTGGCGGGCCAGCTCGGCGTCGCGCGCAATACCGTCGCGCTGGCCTACGAGCTGCTGGTCGACGAAGGCTACCTGCGGACCCGAAGCCGCAGCGGGCACTACGTCAATCCCGAGATCCTCGCGGGTCGCGCCGGCGCGCCGCCGGCGCCGCGGCCGGGCGGGGAACCAGCGCTCGCCGCATGGGGGCCGCGCCTGCGCGGGGCGGTGTCGTCGCAGCGCAACATCGCCAAGCCGCGCGACTGGCAGCGCTATCCCTACCCGTTCCTCTACGGCCAGATCGATCCGTCGCAGCTGCCGATTCCCGGATGGCGCGAATGCAGCATCCAGGCAGCTTCCGCGGCCGAGATCAGGGGCTGGGCGGGCGACCTGATCGACGGCGATGACCCGCTGCTGATCGAGCAGATCCAGACCCGGCTGCTGATGCGCCGTGGGGTGTTCGCCTCGCCCGAGGAGATCCTGGTGACGGTCGGCGCCCAGCACGCGCTGTTCCTGATCGCGACGCTCCTCGTCGACGCGCAGACGACGGTGGGCATCGAGAATCCCGGCTACCCAGACGCTCGCAACATCTTCGCGACCCGCACGTCTGGCGTCGTTCCGCTGCCGCTCGATGACGCAGGACTCGCACTCTCGCCCGCGCTCGACGCCTGCCAGTACGTCTACCTGACACCCTCGCACCAGTGTCCGACCAACGTCACGATGCCGCTGGCACGGCGCGAGGCCCTGCTTGCGTGGGCGCAGGCCAAGGACCGGATCCTGATCGAGGATGATTACGAGATCGAGCTCGGCTACGAAGGCGGCGCGCAACCCGCGCTGCAGAGCCTCGATCGCAGCGGGCGCGTCATCTACGTGAGCAGCCTGTCAAAGACGCTCGCACCCGGGATACGCATCGGTTTCGTCGTCGGCAGCCGCGAGCTGGTCACCGAGTTGCGCGCACTGCGGCGGCTGATGCTGCGTCATCCTGCGGCGAACAACGAGCGTTCGGTCGGACTGTTCCTCGCGATGGGGTACCACGATACGCTGCTGCGGCGTCTGCGCCAGGCGCAGGCGGAACGTTCGCGTGCCGCTGCCGCCGCGCTCGCCCTGCATCTTCCGGGTGTCGAATTCACGCGGACCGCAGGCGCGTCGTCGCTGTGGCTGCGCTTCGAGCCCGGGGTCGACACGCGCGCGCTCGCCAAGGCGGCGGCGCGGCAGGGCGTCCTGATCGAGCCCGGTGACGTCTTCTTCGCCGAAACCGACGGCGATGCTGCGCCTTCGAACTACGCGCGATTGGGCATCGCGTCGCTCGACATCGCGGCCATCGAGCCTGGCATTGCCGCGCTCGCGCTTGCGCACCGGCAGCTGCGTGCGGTGCGCAGCGAGACGCGCTGACCCCGCAGGCGAGACGGCGGCTCGATGCGCATCGGCGTTCCCAGGGAGATCAAGGTCTTCGAGAATCGCGTCGGCCTGACGCCCGGCTCGGTACGCGAGTTGACGCGCCGGGGACACCAGGTGCTGGTCGAGCGCGGCGCGGGCGCGGGCATCGGGGCGCATGACGAGGGCTACGAAGCTGCAGGCGCAACGGTCGTCGCGACGGCGGGCGAGGTCTACGGCGGTGCCGAGTTGGTCGTCAAGGTCAAGGAGCCGCAGGCGGCGGAGCGCGCGCGGCTTTGCCCTGGCCAGGTGCTGTTCACCTACCTGCATCTCGCGCCCGATCCCGCCCAGACACGCGACCTCGTCGACAGCGGGGCGATCTGCATCGGTTATGAAACCGTGACGTCGCCAGCGGGCGGTTTGCCGCTTCTGGCGCCGATGTCCGAGGTCGCGGGAAGGCTTGCCGTGCAGGTCGGCGCGCACTTCCTCGAGGAGCCGCACGGCGGCAAGGGCGTGCTGCTGGGCGGCGTGCCCGGCGTTGCGCCGGCGCAGGTCGTCGTGCTCGGTGGTGGCGTCGTCGGAACGCACGCGGTCGAGATCGCGCTCGGCATGGGAGCGCGCGTCGCCGTGCTCGATCGCAGCGCCGACGCGCTGACCCGCCTGTGGACGCATTACGGCCCCGCGTTGCAGACCGTGTATTCGACGGCCGAGGCGATCGAGCGGCATGTCGTCGGTGCCGATCTGCTGATCGGCGGCGTGCTGGTTGCCGGCGCCGCAGCGCCCAGGCTCGTGTCGCGCGCGATGGTCGCGGCAATGCAGCCGGGATCGGTCATCGTCGACGTGGCGATCGACCAGGGCGGCTGCATCGAGACCTCGCACGCGACGACCCACGCCGATCCGACGTTCGTGGTCGACGGCGTCGTTCACTACTGCGTCGCGAACATGCCCGGCGCGGTTCCCCGCACTTCGACCTACGCGCTCAACAACGCGACGCTGCCGTTCGTCGTCGCGCTCGCGGACAAGGGATGGAAGCGCGCGCTCGCCGATGACCGGCACCTTCTGCAGGGGCTCAATGTCGCGGAAGGCAAGGTGACCTGCCAGCCCGTCGCCGACGCTCTCGGTTACCCCTGGCACGATCCGGCGACGCTGATCGCGTAGCACCTGACCATCGGCGCGTACGCTTCGGTGCATTCGCTTCAGTGCGTCGGCTTCGACGTGCGGTGCGCGGTGACGGGTTCGCATCCGAGGCTTCGGCGTCGCACCCGCGTCGTCGCGCGGGTCCCGGTGCGACTTCGGTCGCCAACCCACGGCTCCCTCGTCGCACCACCCGCTTTGCGACGACTGCGCCGCAGGCGCCTCCGGTGCGTACCCGTCACCGCGCGCCAGCGGACGCAGCAGCTTGGGTCGCCAGGAAAATCCGGATCAGACCCGGAATTCGGAAGATCGGGAGTCAGAGCACGACTTCGCGGGGCGGGCCTGGATTCCGACCCGGATTCCAGGATCGGCACGGATCGAGGCGGCACCGAGGTGTCGGGGGGGCAGCGGGGCGGGACGGGCGGCACGCCCGTGGCAGTGCCGGCCGTCGCGGGTGGGGCGACGAGCGAGCCCGATAGCAGCGTCTACGGCAGGATGTCCTCGAGCGATGGCGCACCGGGACCCGCAGGCCGGCGCTCACGGACTCCGGGCGCGCCGCCCGCCCCGCCCGGCTGCCCGATGCTCAGGTGCTGCTGCCCGATGCTCCGGTGCCGGTCCCGCGAGCACGCGATCGGTCGGCGCTCAGCCCGACGCGCGCTGCGGGCCACCCGACTGCGCGACGCGGTGCTCGACCGCGAACACCGCCGCCTCCACCCGCGACGCGAGCCCCAGCTTCGACAGGATGTGGCGGACGTGCAGCTTGACCGTGTCGTGACTGATCGACAGCGCCTGCGCGATGGCCTTGTTGCTCTTGCCGCTCGACAGGTGCTGCAGGATCTCCCGCTCGCGCTGCGTCAGCTGCTTCATGTAGCTCTCGCGCGATTTCTTCGGCTCGCCGGGCAACAGCATGTCGACCAGCTTGATCGCCATCATCGGCGCGACGACGATCTCGCCGCGGGCAGTGCGGCGGATCGCGTCGATCACCTCGTCCGGGTCCATGTCCTTCAGCAGGTAGCCGCGGACGCCGGCCCGGAACGCGCGCGCCAGGTCCTCGTGCGAATCGCTCATCGTCAGCACGACGATCGGCGTGCCGATGCCTTCAGCTCGAAGGCGGGCGAGCAGCGTGAAGCCATCGGTCGGCGCCATGCGCAGATCCATGACGGCGACATCGGGATGCGTCTCGCGCAACAGCCGCACGGCCTCGTCCGGATTGCCCGTGTTGCCGAGGACCCGGATGCCGGCCCGCTGCTCGAGAAGCTCGGAGAGCCCGCGGCGGCACAGGCCGTGGTCGTCGATCAGGACGACGCCGATCGGATCGCTCATCGTGGGTCCCTGCCGGATACCTTCGCTTCGGGGAACCGCAGGCGCACGCAGGTTCCTCCTCCGGGCGCGCGCTCGACGGTCAACTCGCCATCGAGCCACGAGCTGCGCTCGCGCATGATCGCCATGCCGTAGTGCCCCGAGTCGCCGCCTTCGGCTGCGCCGGTTTCGCCGATGCCCACGCCGTCGTCCTCGATGGTCACCTCGCAGCTGCCGTCAACTCGCGCCAGCGAGAGGCGAACGCGCTTGGCGTTTGCGTGCCTGCGCACGTTCGCCAGTGCCTCCTGGACGATGTGGAATACCTGCAACTCGCGCGCGACCGGCAGGCGCAGGTCGGCGGCGTCATTGGCAAATTCCAGCGTCATGCCCGAGCGCTCCGAAAAGCTTCGCGCGATCTCGGCCAGCGCGTGCTGCAGTCCGAGCGGGTCCATCCGGCTGCGGAAATGCGTGATCAGTTCGCGCAGCCGGCCGTGGGCGCCAGTGAGCGATTCGTCGATATCGCCCCAGTACTTGAACGCGCGCAGTTCGTCGCCGCGCGTGATGGCGTCGCGCAGCAGGCTCATCCGCATGCGCATGTAGGTGAGCCCCTGGGCCAGCGAATCGTGAACCTCGTTGGCCATCAGCTGCCGCTCGCTGAGGAGGCTCGCCCGCAGGCTCTCGCGCGTCAGCCGGGCGTTCTCGAGTGCGACGCCGATCAGCTCTCCGGTCGCGTGCAGCAGCGGCATCGCCGCGTGAGGCAAGGCGCAGTCCCCGTCGTAGTGGAGGCTCAGCGTTCCGACCGGAACCGTCCGGTGGCGCAGCGGCACCGCGACCACGTGCCTGCAGGCGCGTCCCGACAGGTCGAGCGAAAACTGATCTTCCGCGCCGCACAGACCATTGCGCACGCACTCGCTGTCGGGGTTGCGGGATTCGGGACATCGCCGGCACCAGTACGCGAGCGCACCCGTGCCGGCGGGGTCCATGCCGGGCGGCATGCCTACGGCGGCGCGAGGTTCGAGTCGCAGGCGATCGCCGGCGAGGAGCCGTATCGTTCCTGCCGCCGCGCCGGCCATCCGCACGACGGCCTCGAGCATCGGGCGCAGCGCATCCTCGAGGCCGAATTCGGGCCCCGCGGATTCGACGCCCCGATCGGTCATCGCGTGGGCCGGAGATCCGGCAGCGGTGCGCGCTTCGGACAAGGGTTCGACCTCGCCGTCCCCTGCATTGCGGGGGAGGCTCCAATGTTGCGGCATTGCCCGAATTCCTCCTTGGCGATGATGCATCGGCGGTCGCGTGCGCCACCGTGCCGGGTCGGTTTCGCGGCTCCCTTTCCAAGCGAGGGGAAATTATGCGGCCTGCCCCCGGTATGGGCAACCACGCCGCGCCGGCGCGGATTGCGCAGCGTCTGGCCTGTCCCCGGCACCATCGATAACCCATCGGGGGTACGCGGCCCCCCCGTCGAGGCTATAGACGGGCCGGCTGCACTTTGCCGTAATTATAGACCGCAGTGCGGGAGGCGGGCCGTCCCGGGCTTGCGTTCGCCCCTTGCGCGGCTGAAGGCATCGCTCCCATGGCTTCGACCCCCATCCACGACCCGACTGCACCCCCGCTGCCCGGCGCGGCCACCGAAACGCGCAACACGACGTGCTACATGTGCGCGTGCCGCTGCGGCATCCGCGTGCACCTGCGCAACGGCGAGATCCGCTTCATCGAAGGCAATCCCGATCACCCGCTGAACCAGGGCGTGATCTGCGCCAAGGGGTCGTCGGGGATCATGAAGCAGTACTCGCCGGCGCGGCTCACCCGGCCGCTGATGCGCAAGCCGGGCACCGAGCGCGGCGCCGGGGAGTTCGTCGAAGTGAGCTGGGAGCAGGCGTTCTCGATGCTCGAGGAGCGCCTCGCGAAGATCCGCGCGACCGATCCCAGGCGTTTTGCGCTGTTCACGGGCCGCGATCAGATGCAGGCGCTGACGGGCCTTTTCGCCCGGCAGTTCGGGACGCCCAACTACGCCGCGCACGGCGGCTTCTGCTCGGTGAACATGGCCGCCGGAATGATCTACACGATCGGCGGGTCGTTCTGGGAGTTCGGGGGCCCCGACCTCGATCGCGCCCGCCTGTTCGTGATGATCGGCACCGCCGAGGATCACCACTCGAATCCGCTGAAGATCGCGATCTCGAAATTCAAGCGCGCCGGCGGGCGCTTCATCTCGATCAATCCGGTGCGCAGCGGCTATTCGGCGATCGCCGACGAATGGCTGCCGATCCGCCCGGGCACCGACGGCGCGCTGCTGCTGGCGCTGATCCACGAGCTGATCGCGCTCGGACTCTACGACCGCGAATTCCTCGTCCGCTACACCAACTCGGGCGAGCTCGTGAACGTCGACGACGCGCACGACGATTTCGGCATGTTCGTGCGCACCACGGTGCCCGACGAGGAAGAGTGTTTCGATCCGCAGAACAAGCTGTGGTGGGACCGCAGGACGAACCGCGCCGTCGTCACCCACGCCGAGGGTGCCGATCCGTACCTGCTCGGCGAGTTCACGCTCGACGACGGCATGCGGGTCAAGCCCGCTTTCCAGCTGCTGAAGGAGCGCGTCGAGGCCTACACGCCGGAATGGGCCGCGGGCATCACCGGGATACCCGCGGAAACGATCCGCCGTCTCGCGCACGAGATGGGCATCACCGCGCGCGACGAGAGGATCGAGCTGCCGATCGCATGGACCGACATGTGGGGGTGCGAGCACGACACGGTGACCGGCAATCCGGTCGCGTTCCACGCGATGCGCGGTCTCGCCGCGCATTCGAATGGCTTCCACACGATCCGCGCGCTGGCCATTCTGATGACGGTGCTGGGAACGATCGACCGGCCGGGTGGATTCCGCCACAAGGCGCCGTTCCCGCGCCCGATCCCACCCTGCGCCAAGACGCCCAACACGCCCCTCGCGATCCAGCCGAACCACCCGCTCGACGGACTGGCCCTCGGCTGGCCGGCAGGGCCCGACGACCTCTTCGTCAACGACGACGGGACGCCGGTGCGAATCGACAAGGCGTTCTCCTGGGAATACCCCCTCGCCGTCCACGGGATGATGCACAACGTCATCACCAATGCCTGGCGCGGCGATCCGTACCCGATCGACACTCTGCTCATCTTCATGGCCAACATGGCCTGGAACTCGACGATGAGCGTCGCCGACGTGCGCCGGATGCTGAACGACAAGCGCGAGGATGGCGAATACCGGATTCCGTTCCTCGTCGTGTGCGACGCGTTCCAGTCCGAGATGACGGCGTTCGCGGACCTGGTGCTGCCCGACACGACGTACCTCGAGCGCCACGACGTGATGTCGATGCTGGACCGTCCGATCTCGGAGTTCGACGGCCCGGTCGATTCGGTGCGCATCCCGGTCGTCCCGCCCACGGGGCAGTGCAAGCCTTTCCAGGAAGTCCTGATCGAGCTCGCGGGGCGCCTTGGATTGCCGGCGTTCGTGCGCCCGGACGGCTCGCGCAAGTTCCACGACTATCCCGATTTCGTCGTCAACTACGAGACCGAGCCCGGCTCGGGCATCGGATTCCTCGCCGGCTGGCGCGGCAGGGGCGGCGAGAAGTTCATGCGCGGCGAGCCCAACCCGCGGCAGTGGGAGATGTACGCCCAGAACAACTGCGTCTACCACTACCGCCTGCCGCCGTCGTACCAGTACATGCGCAACTGGAACCGCGGCTACCTCGAGTGGTCGCAGCGCGTGCGCATCCAGCGCTATGCCGAGCCGATCCTGATCCATGTCTACTCGGAAGTGCTGCAGAAATTCCGCCGCGCGGCGCAGGGCAAGGGGAGCACGCGGCAGCCTCCCGATCATCTGCGCCAGCGCATCGAGACCTATTTCGATCCGCTGCCGTTCTATTACGAGCCGCTCGAGCGCCAGCAGGCGGATGTCGCCAGATTCCCGCTCGCGGCCGTGACGCAGCGGCCGATGGCGATGTACCACTCGTGGGACTCGCAGAACGCCTGGCTGCGCCAGATCCACGCGCACAATCACCTGCACGTCAATCCGCAGGTGGCGCGCGCGGCGGGCATCGAGGACGGCGGCTGGATGTGGGTCGAATCGGCGTGGGGCAAGGTGCGCTGCATGTGCAGCTATTCGGAGGCCGTCGAGCCCGGAACGGTCTGGACGTGGAACGCAATCGGCAAGGCGCCCGGCGCATGGCGCCTTGCGCCCGATGCCAACGAATCGCAGCGCGGCTTCCTGCTCAATCACCTGATCGCGGACGAGTTGCCCGGCGCGGGTGAGGGCGCACGCATGTCGAACTCCGATCCGGTCACAGGCCAGGCCGCGTGGTACGACGTGCGGGTGCGGATCTACAAGGCCGACGCCGCCGAGCCCGAAAGAGACCTGGCCGCGCTTCGATGCCGTCCCGGCGGCGCCGGGCACCGCGCCGTCGACGCCTGCCTGGCGCGCCTGGTTCGCAGGCGGGAAGGCGCGGCGATGACCCGGCTGGCGGACACGACACGGAGCTCGCGATGACCCGGCTCGCGGACACGACACGGAGCTCGCGATGACCCAGCTCGCGGACACGACACGGAGCTCGCGATGACCCAGCTCGCGTTGGTGATCGACCTCAATGTCTGCGTCGGCTGTCATGCCTGCGTGACGAGCTGCAAGCAGTGGAATACGTCGGGGTCGGCCGGGCCGCTCGCCGATTTCAATCCCTATGGCGCCGATCCGACCGGGACCTTCTTCAACCGCGTGCAGACCTTCGAGGTCGGCGAGTACCCGAACACGCAGACCGTGCATTTCCCCAAGTCCTGCCTGCATTGCGAGGACCCGCCCTGCGTTCCCGTGTGTCCGACCGGCGCGAGCTACAAGCGCGCCGAGGACGGGATCGTGCTCGTCGATTACGACAAGTGCATCGGCTGCAAGTACTGCTCCTGGGCATGTCCTTATGGCGTGCGCGAACTCGACGAAGAGCGCAAGGTGATGACCAAGTGCACGCTTTGCGTCGACCGGATCTACGACAGCGCGCTGCCCGAGGCCGAACGCAAGCCTGCCTGCGTGCTCGCCTGCCCGACCAGTGCGCGACTTTTCGGCGATATCCACGATCCGGCGTCCGCGGTCTCGGTAGCGATCCGCGAGAACGCCGGCTACCCGTTGATGCCGGAATGGGGAACGAATCCCTCGAACCAGTACCTGCCGCGGCGCAAGACCGCGATGCGCATCCACGAGGACGAGCTCACGCGCGCTGACAATCCCCTGAAGGTCGACGGCCTGCTGCCCAAGCCGTCGAAGGGCGAGCCGTCGCTGGACGACGTCACGTCATGGTAGCGACGGCATGAGACCCGATCCCTCCGTTCTCCTGCTGACGACGCTGATCGGCGCTGGCCAGGGGCTGTTCCTCGCCCTGTTCACCGTGCAGGTGTACGCGCTGTTCGCACTGCTGCCCACGCAGGACGGCCGGGCCTATTTCGCGCCGGGCAGTGCCCTCGCCCTCGTGCTGCTGGTCGCCGGGCTCGCTGCGTCGTTCTTCCACCTCGGCCGCCCGGAACGGGCGTGGCGGGCCGCGGCGAAGTGGCGGACATCATGGCTGTCGCGAGAGGTGATCGTGTTGCCGGCGTTCATCGGCGTCGTGTTCCTGTACGCCGCGTCCCATTTCCTGGGCTACGCGCCGGTGCTCGCCGGCTTGCCCTCGGGCGTGCCGATCGACGCCACCGTGGTGCTGGGGCTGATCGGCACGGCGCTCGCATTCGCTCTTTTCGTGTGCACCGGAATGATCTACGCCTGCCTCCCATTCCTGCGCGAATGGGCGAGCCCGCTCACCGTCATCAATTACACGTTGATGGGCGCGGCGTCGGGTTTCACCCTCGCCGCGGCGTATTCGGCGTGGGCGGGGCCGGCGCTGACCCCGTTCCTCGCCGGCTTGGCGCTGATCCTCACGCTGGGCGCTTTCGCCGGGCGCGCAGCATCGCTGCTCCGCAACGCGAGGCTGCGCCCGAAATCGACGCTGCAGACGGCAATCGGGATCAGGCATCCGCGGATCGTCCAGAAGTCCCAGGGGTTCCTCGGCGGCTCGTTCAACACGCGCGAGTTCTTCCACGGCAGGTCGCCGGTGTTCCTGCGCTCGATCCGGTGGCTGTTCCCGGTCGCGGCATTCGCGATCCCGGCGCTGCTGCTCGGGGCGTTCCTGGGCGGCGGGACCGCGGTTCTGCTGCCGGTCGCGGCTGTCGTCCAGTACGCAGGGCTGCTGGCGGAACGGTGGTTCTTCTTCGCCGAAGCGAACCATCCCCAGAATCTCTACTACCAAGCCGTCGCGTGAAGCCTCGCAATGCAACGGGCCTGTCGACGCTCCGGCATTGCAATGGGTCGAGGCCGTCGATTCGCCGAACAACTATACTGATGGATCTGGATCCGCCGGGACCGGCCCCGGGGCGCTAGACAGACGACGCGCCGGGGCGGTTGCCGCGGCGGGTCGCACCCAGGAGGAAACGCACATCATGTCGCTGGTGAATCCCCACGGCGGCGGCGGGCTGCGGCCGCTGCTGCTGCAAGGCGAGGCGCTCGCGGCCGAGCGGGCGCGCGCGGCGACGCTGCCGAAGCTGGTCGTCAGTTCGCGCGAAAAGGGCGACATCATCATGCTCGGCATCGGGGGCTTCACGCCGCTCGACGGTTTCATGACCCACGCCGACTGGGAGGGCGTGTGCGACGGCATGAAGACCGCAAGCGGGCTGTTCTGGCCGATTCCGATCACGCTGTCCGCGACCCGGGCGTTTGCCGACGGGGTCCGGACGGGTGCCGACATCGCGCTGGTCGACCCCGACGACGGTGGCCTGCTCGCGACGATGAAGGTCACCGAAAAGTACGCGATCGACAAGGCGCATGAGTGCGCGACGGTGTTCAAGACCACCGACGTCGAGCACCCGGGCGTGAAGCTGGTGATGGGGCAGGGCGAGGTCAACCTTGCAGGTCCGATCAAGGTGCTGTCCACCGGCGACTTCGCGACGAAATACGGGCAGCTGTTCCTGACGCCCGCGGATACGCGCGCGATGTTCACCTCGCTCGGCTGGTCGAAGATCGCGGCGTTCCAGACGCGCAACCCGATGCACCGCTCGCACGAATACCTGGCCAAGGTGGCGATCGAGGTCTGCGACGGCGTGCTGGTGCATTCGCTGCTGGGCGCGCTCAAGCCGGGCGACATCCCGGCCGACGTGCGCACCAAGGCGATATCGGTGCTCGCCGACAAGTATTTCGTCAAGAAGACCGTGGTGCAGGCGGGTTATCCGCTGGACATGCGGTATGCCGGTCCGCGCGAGGCGCTGCTGCACGCGGTCTTCCGGCAGAACTACGGCTGCTCGCACCAGATCGTCGGCCGCGACCACGCGGGCGTGGGCAGCTACTACGGGCCGTTCGACGCGCACCACATCTTCGACGAGATCCCGAAGGGAGCGCTCGAGACCCAGCCGCTCAAGATCGACTGGACGTTCTGGTGCTACAAGTGCGGCGGCATGGCGTCGGCGCGCACATGTCCGCACGACGACGCCGACCGGTTGCTGGTGTCGGGGACCAAGCTGCGCAAATGGCTGTCCGAAGGCAGCGAGGTCCCCGCCGAGTTCAGCCGGCCGGAAGTGCTCGAGGTCCTGCGCGAGTATTATTCCGGCCTCGACGCATCGCAGAAGGTGGAAGTCAAGCTGGCCGGCCATTCGGCCCGCTGACCCTGAAGAAGAGTTGCATCCGCTCCCGGCAAAGCGGTCGGCCGATCGTCGCGTCCGAAGCGATCAGGTGCCGCAGAAGGTGCGATAGCACGCCGTCACTTCGGCGGGTGCCGGCTCGGCGTAAGCGGTCAGTTCAACGGTCTCGTCGTACGGCTGCCTGAGTGCATTCAGCAACCGTTCGAAGGGCGCGAGATCGCCGTCGTCCGACGCGGCCGCAAGCGCCTCCTCCACGCGGTGATTGCGGGGGATCACCCCGGGATTGACGCTGCGCATCGCCCTGGCGCGCTCGATACCGGCCATTGCCGAGCCATTCTCCGCACCGTGGTCCTCGCTGGCGCAGCGTGCGCGCCAGCGCACCAGCCATGCGTTGGGCGCGGACGTGCCTGCGAACAGCGTGCGCAGCGGCGCGTCGTCACCGGTCGCGGCGTCGGCCAGCCGCCGCCACCCGAGGGTGAAATCCACCTGCTCGGCATGCAGCAGGGTCAACCAGTCCTCGGCCAGCGCAGCATCGGCGCGCTCGTCGTCCGGTTCGCCTCGACGCAGCCCGAGCTTGGCGCGCTGTCCGCGGAGCAGGTGCCCGCGGTACTGCGCCGGGAACGCAACGATGACTTCGGTGGCCATCGCCACCGCCCGCTCGGGATCGTCGGACAGGAGAGGCAGCAGCGTGTCGGCCAGGCGTGCCAGGTTCCAGCAGGCGATGTCGGGCTGGTTGCCGAAGGCGTAGCGTCCCCGACGGTCGATGGAGCTGAACACCGCGGCCGGGTCGTAGGCCTCCATGAAGGCGCACGGCCCGTAATCGATCGTTTCGCCCGATATCGCCATGTTGTCGGTGTTCATCACGCCGTGGATGAAGCCCACGTTCATCCACTGTGCGACCAGGGCAGCCTGACGCTCGGCCACCGTCTGCAGCAGCGCCAGGAAGGGCTGCTCCGCGGTGACGAGTGCGCCGTCGTGCCGCGCGATCGAGTACTCGGCCAGTTTGCGCACGCGTTCCACGTCGCCGCGGGAGGCGTGGAACTCGAAGGTCCCGACGCGGATGTGGCTCGCCGCCACCCGCGTCAGCACGGCGCCGGGCAGCGCGTGTTCGCGGTAGACCGGCTCGCCCGTCGCTGCGACCGCGAGTGCGCGGGTGGTGGGGATGCCCAGCGCGTGCATGGCCTCGCCGACCAGCACCTCGCGCAGCATGGGCCCGACCGCAGCCTTGCCGTCGCCGCCGCGGGCGAACGGCGTGCGGCCCGAGCCCTTGAAGGCGATGTCGCGACGGCGTCCCTGCCGGTCGATCACCTCGCCGAGAAGCAGCGCCCGGCCATCGCCGAGTCGCGGTGAGAACCCGCCGAACTGGTGGCCTGCGTAGGCCTGAGCCAGCGGTTCGGCGCCGTCCGGCAGCGTGTTTCCGGCGAATACCGCCGACCTCGCGTGGGCGTCGAGCGAGGCGAGGTCGAGGCCCAGCTCTTCCGCCAACGAATCGTTGAGGAACAACAGCCGCGGTGCGCGCACGACCTCAGGTCGCTGACGAACGTAGAACCCTTGCAGATCGCGAGCGAATGAATTGTCGAAGCGGAATGGAGCGGCTGCAGCCGTCGGCTCGTATGTCGTAGCCATCGTCAAGTTTGCCACACCGCACGACCCGGCCACTCCGCGCGCTGATGCCGCCGCCGTTTCGGATCGCCTGTCCCAAAGAAAAGCCGCCAGTGAAGGCGGCTCTTTTCGTGGGCTCCGCGTTCTGCGGCGTCAGTCGATGATGTGGTAGACCGGTGCCTTCTCCATGTCCCACTTGCCGCTATGGCGGTCATAGCGCGACAGGGTGAAACAATGCCAGTTCTCGTCGTCCTGGATGGCGATCGACATCAGCTCGCCGCCACCGAGCTGCCGCGGAACTTTGCCTTTCGATTTCCGCCAGTTCTGGAAAAAGTAAGTGGCGCTTCCCTTGTGCACGACGTCGAACAGCGTACCTGCCAGGACCAGCACGATCATGACGACCAAGTAGGTCTGCATGACGGCAGGCGACAGGGATGCCGAAAGCGCGGCAAACGGATTGCTGGTGAACATCATGCCCCCCCTATTACTGCACTGATTCTAAACGCGCGCGGCGCGGCGCACACAAACGAGATTATGCAGTCACGAAAAGCCTGGTACGGCATTGGGAACAACATCCCCCGAGGCCGGCACCTGAAAATCTGCATCGCTTTCGACCGCGACGACCGTCGCGAGCTTCTCGCCGCGGCCGTCTCCGAGGCGAAAGCGCTCGGCCCTCGGTCGGTACTGCACTGCAGAATCCCGGTGGCGCCCTCCAAACTGCACGCGATCGTCGGATTTCGAGCTGCCGATCCGCCGACGGATCGGCAATTCAATTCAATCGCACGCGCCTGATTGTGGTCGGACCGCTGGTGCGGACCAAGCGTCGATTGCGCGCGGCAATGAGCTGCCCCGCAAAATGATAACACCTCCACAGCGGTGCGCGTTTGCCTGGTTGGCCTCATTCCGCGGACGCGCCAGTCGGCGGCGTCGGTCGAATTTCGAAGGCCAGCGCAGCGAGGTCCGCCATGATCCACGTGGCCGGTGCGCCGAGCCCCGCGACCGTTCCGGGATTGACGAGCCAGGTCCGTCCGCCCCGCACATTGACCTGCTGCGACACGCCCGCGTCGTGCGAATGTCCGCAGCAGACCACGTCGTAGTCGCCGGTGCAGGCAAGCCCGCGCGCATAGTGCGGATAATGCGTTGCGATCACCCGCCTTCCGGCGAGCACGAGCTCGGCGTCCGCGCCGTGGTAGGTGACGAGGCCGCCCGATGCGGCCGAGAGTCTGAACAGCGCAGGCGCGTCGCCCAGGTTGTTGCCGTGGACCAGGTGCACGGGCAACCCCAACGCGACCAGCGGCAGCAGTGTGTTCATCCCGATCAGGTCGCCGCAGTGGATCACGGCAGCGGCGCCCGCGGCCTTCGCTTCGGTCACGGCGGCGGCGAGCATCGGCGCGCGGTCGTGACTGTCGGAGACGATGCAGATCTTCACGGAGAACTCGCGTCGGATGCCCGGTCAGTGCGCCGATCCCGGCGGCTTGCCGGGCGCGAAGCCGAACGTCGGGTCGAGCGAGAGCTCGCTGTCGGCCAATGCGATGGCGATGGACGCGCTGGAGCGGCGGACGAGCATATCGGCGGCGGACTGCGCAGCTTCGGTGAAATCGGGAATCGCGGTTCTCACGGCAGCAGGCTCTCGAAACAACGAATCATCGATCTCGACACGACGGCGGATTTTAGCAGGCGCCGGCAACCCGGCGCCGCAAGCCGTTGCACCGGACACGCCGCGAGGCATTGACTTCGGGGCGCTGCGGGCGTTGCATGGCGATGCCCGCTACCACGACGCGCCCCGCGATCCCCATGTTTCTCGGTCACTTCGGCCTCGCGCTGGCCGCCAAGCGCGTCGCACCGCAACCGTCGCTCGGCACCGCAGTGCTCGCTGCCCAATGGGCCGACGTGCTGTGGCCGGTCTTCGCCCTGCTGGGGATCGAGCGTCTCGAGGTCGTCCCCGGCGTCACGGCGGTCACGCCCCTCGATTTCGTTTCCTATCCGTACTCGCACAGCCTCCTTGCCGATGCCGGATGGGCCGCGCTCTTCGCGGTCGTCTACGGTGCCTTGCGCCGGGATTGGCGCGGCGCGCTCTGGCTGGCTGCGCTGGTGCTGTCGCACTGGATCCTCGACGTCATCGCCCACCGTCCCGACATGCCGACCTGGCCCGGCGGTCCGTTGCTCGGCCTGGGGTTGTGGAACTCGGTTCCGGGAACCCTGTTCGTCGAGTTGGCGCTGTTCGGATCCGGGGCCTGGATCTACGCGGCGGCCACCCGGCCGCGCGACCGCCGCGGCACCGTCGTCTACTGGTCTTTCGTCGTCACTCTGGCGCTGGTCTACCTGGCGAGCGTGTTCGGCCCGCCGCCGCCGAGCGCGCGCGCAGTGGAAGTGACCGGCGTGGTTGCCTGGCTGTTCGTCGCGTGGGCGTACTGGATCGACCGGCATCGCGCGCCGGCCGTGGCGGTCTGACCGTCTCGCAGCCGAGCCCTCGCCCCCTGGGAAGGCGCGGACTCGATGGTTCCCGCGGCGAACGGGGCTCCGGTGCTGTCATCGGCCTGTCATCTGGCGCCGCCACAATTCGCTCCGATCCCGCCGCGGACAGCGCGCGACGGCCAACGACAGGAGATGCAGACAATGCTCAAGATCGCCAGGATTCTGGTTGCCGCAACGGCAGTCGCCGCTGCAGTCGGCGCAAACGCCACCGACTTCACGGGGGCGGGCTCGACCTTCGCCTATCCGATCTTCGCCAAGTGGGCGGATACCTACAAGACGAGCGTCGGCGTCGGCATGAACTACCAATCGATCGGCTCGGGCGGCGGCATCGCTCAGGTCAAGGCCAAGACCGTCGATTTCGGCGCGTCGGACATGCCCCTCACGGTTGCCGACCTCGACAAGGCCGGCCTGATGCAGTTCCCCGCGATCATGGGCGGCGTCGTGCCGGTCGTGAACATCGAAGGCGTGAAGCCAGGGGAGATGAAGCTGACCGGTCCGGTCCTGGCCGACATCTATCTCGGCAAGATCAAATCGTGGAATGACCCGGCGATCGCCAGGCTCAACCCCGGGCTCAAGCTCGCGGCCGAGCCGATCACCGTCGTGCGCCGTTCGGACGGATCGGGGACGACTTTCATCTGGACCAACTACCTGTCCAAGGTCAGCCCCGAGTGGAAGGACAAGGTCGGATCGAGCACCGCGGTGGCCTGGCCGGAAGGCGTCGGCGGCAAGGGCAACGAAGGCGTCGCGGCCTACACCCAGCGGATCAAGGGCTCGATCGGCTACGTCGAGTACGCGTACGCGAAGAAAAACACGATGACCTACGCGCTGGTCGCCAACAAGGAAGGTGACTACGTCCAGCCGAACATCGCATCGTTCCAGGCCGCGGCCGCCTACGCCGACTGGAAGTCAGCTCCGGGTTTCTACGTGATCATCACCGACCAGCCCGGGAAGACGACTTGGCCCATCGCAGGTGCGACGTTCGTGCTGCTGCAGAAGACGCAGGACAAGCCCGCCAACGCAACCCAGGTGATGAAGTTCTTCGACTGGTCGTTCAATCACGGCCAGAAGGCGGCCGAGGACCTCGACTACGTGCCGCTGCCGCCCAATGTCGTCAAGATGATCGCCAGTGCGTGGCACGCCGACGTCAAGGACCCGTCGGGCAAGGCGATCTGGAACTGACGTCCGCAATCCGGCGTCGCTGCAACGCCTCTCCGATCCCGTCCCGCGCCCCGGTGGCGCCGGACGGGATTGTCTCGCCCGGTCCCGAAGGAACGCTATGATGTCGGCCTCCGAGGCCCAGGTACCGTCGATGCCGATGAACGATGCGATGACGCGGCACGCCGAGCCGGCGGCGGCGATGCGAGCATCGCCCCCGCGCTGGCAGGATCCGCTGTTCGAGCACACGACGCGTTTCTTCGCCGTCCTGGTTCTGGTGCTCCTCGCATGCATCATCCTTGCGCTCTCCTGGGCGGCTGCCCCGGCGATGCAGAAGTTCGGGCTCGCGTTCTTCGTCACCGACGTCTGGAATCCGGTGACGCTCCAGTTCGGTGCGCTGGCGCCGATCTACGGCACGCTGGTCACGTCCGCGATCGCACTGGTCATCGGCGTTCCGGTGAGCTTCGGCATCGCGCTGTTCCTCACCGAGATGTGCCCGGCCGTGCTGAAGCGTCCGCTCGGCACCGCGGTAGAGTTGCTGGCGGCGATCCCGTCGGTCATCTACGGCATGTGGGGGCTGTTCGTGTTCGCGCCGTTCTTCGCCGATCACGTGCAGCCGCTGCTCACCGCCACGGTCGGCAGGGTCTGGCTGGTCGGGGCGCTGTTCCAGGGCGCGCCCACCGGAATCGGCATGCTGGCGGCAGGCGTGATCCTGTCGGTGATGGTCATCCCGTTCATCGCGTCGGTGATGCGCGACGTGTTCGAGGTCGTTCCGCCGGTGCTGAAGGAATCCGCGTATGGCCTGGGCTGCACGACTTGGGAGGTCGTGCGCAACATCGTGCTGCCCTACACCAGGGTCGGCGTCATCGGCGGCGTCATGCTGGGCCTGGGGCGGGCGCTGGGCGAGACGATGGCGGTGACCTTCGTCATCGGCAACGCCTACCGGATCCGGACGTCGCTCTACGAGCCGGGGAACTCGATCGCCTCGGCGCTGGCCAACGAGTTCAACGAGGCTTCCGACCCCGTGCACCGCGCATCGCTGATCGCACTGGGACTCGTGCTGTTCGTGCTGACGCTGGTCGTGCTGGCGGCGTCGCGCTGGCTGATCGCGCGGCTGGCGCGTGGGGAGGGAGCGAAGACATGAGCGGCGTATCGGGCGTCTATCGCAGGCGCCTGTGGATCAATCGCATCAACCTCGCGATGTCGCTCGCGACGATGGCGATCGGCATGCTGTTCCTGATGTGGATCCTCGCGGTGCTGTTCCGCAACGGCGTGAGCGCGATCTCGCCGAAGCTGTTCACGCAGATGACGCCGCCCCCGGGATCGGCGGGCGGACTGATGAACGCGATCTACGGCAGCGTGCTGATCGTCGCGACCGCAACCCTGATCAGCACCCCCATCGGGATCCTCGCCGGCATCTATCTCGCCGAATACGGGCGCGACAGCCCGCTGGCCGAGACGACGCGCTTCATCAACGACATCCTGCTGTCGGCGCCGTCGATCATCCTCGGCCTGTTCGTCTACACCGTCTACGTCCTGTACGTCGGCCATTTCTCGGGATGGGCGGGCTCGATGGCGCTGGCGCTGATCGCCATCCCCGTGGTCGTGCGCACCACCGAGAACATGCTGCGGCTCGTGCCCTCCAGTCTGCGCGAGGCCGCAGTGGCGCTGGGCGCGCCGATGTGGAAGGTGATCCTGATGGTCACGCTGAAGGCCGTTCGCGGCGGCGTGATCACCGGGGTGCTGCTGGCGGTCGCGCGGATCTCGGGCGAGACCGCGCCGTTGCTGTTCACCGCCCTCAACAACCAGTTCTGGAGCACCGACATGAACGGGCCGATGGCGAACCTGCCCGTCGTGATCTTCCAGTTCGCGATGAGCCCCTTCGAGGACTGGAAAGCCCTGGCGTGGGCGGCCGCGCTGCTGATCACGCTGTCGGTGCTGATCCTGAACATCCTGGCACGGACGGTGTTCCGCCAGTCCTCGGTACGCTGACACCGCGACACGAAACCGCCATGAACCTCCAGATCGCAATGCCCTCCGCAGCCGCGGTCGCCGACCGGGCCGTCGCCGATGCAAAGGCCGGCGCGCAGCCCAAGATGTCGATCCGCAACCTGGACTTCTACTACGGCGGGTTCCAGGCACTGAAGCAGGTCAGCTTCGACATCGCCGAGCGCGACGTGACGGCCTTCATCGGTCCTTCCGGCTGCGGCAAGTCGACGCTGCTGCGAACGCTCAACCGGATGTATTCGCTCTACCCGAACCAGCGCGCGACCGGCGAGATCCGGTTCAACGGCAGGAACCTCCTCGATCCCGGAACCGACCTCAACCTGCTGCGCGCCAAGGTCGGGATGGTGTTCCAGAAGCCGACGCCTTTCCCGATGTCGATCTACGACAACATCGCGTTCGGCGTGCGGCTCTACGAGCAGCTCTCGCAGCGCGACATGGACGAGCGCGTCGAATGGGCGCTCACCAAGGCGGCGATGTGGGACGAGGCGAGAAACAAGCTGAAGCAGAGCGGCATGGCGCTCTCCGGCGGGCAGCAGCAGCGCCTGTGCATCGCGCGCGCCGTCGCGGTCAAGCCCGAGGTGCTGCTGCTCGACGAGCCGACTTCCGCGCTCGACCCGATCTCAACGGCCAAGATCGAGGAGCTCATCTCCGAGCTCAAGGCCGACTATACGATCGCGATCGTCACCCACAACATGCAGCAGGCGGCCCGGGTGTCCGACCGCACCGCGTACATGTACCTCGGAGAGGTGATCGAATTCGGCGAGACCGACCAGATCTTCCTGCGCCCGGCGCGCAAGGAGACCGAGGACTACATCACCGGGCGCTTCGGCTGAGGCTGACCGGCGCAGGGCCCCGAGTGGCCCGGAATGGAGCAACGAGATGAGCGACCACACCAACAAGCAGTTCGACGCCGAAATGGAGTCGATCCGGTCGGGTGTCCTGTCGATGGGGGGCGTCGTCGAGCAGCAGCTGACGCGGGCGATCGCGGCGCTGGAGAAGGAGGACGACGCCCAGCTGATCGACGCGGTCGGCGAGAACGAGGCGGCGATCAACCACCAGCAGATCATGATCGACCAGCAGTGCGCCCAGATCATCGCGAAGCGCCAGCCTGCCGCCGTCGACCTGCGGATGATCCTGACCGTCAGCAAGATCGTCAACGACCTCGAGCGCATCGGGGACGAGGTCAAGAAGATCGCCTACAAGGCCCGGGAGACCTACGGCAACGCGCGGCTCGCGCGCGTGCGCTACTACGACGCGACGCAGGCACTCGGAAACGCGATGTCGATGCTGAGGCTCGCGCTCGACGCATTCGCGCGGCTCGACGTGGTCGCCGCCGCGGAGGTCATCGAGCGCGACACGGCGGTCGACGCGGCGTTCGCGTCGATCCTGCGCCAGCTCGTCAGCTACATGATGGAGGATCCGCGGACGATCACGCCGGCGCTGGAGATCGTCTTCATCGCCAAGTCGATCGAGCGCATCGGCGACCACGCGAAGAACATCGCCGAGGCCGTCGTGCAGGTCGTGAAAGGCAAGGACGTGCGGCACGCGTCGGCGCAGGAGATCCGCGCGGAGATCGGCCAGCCATGATGCCGACGATCCTGGTCGTCGAGGACGAGCCGGCGATCGTGGAGCTGCTGAAGGTCAACCTGGCCGATGCCGGGTATGGCGTGAGGACGGCAGCCGATGCCGAGACCGCGCAGGCGGCATTGAGGGAGGCACTGCCCGACCTCGTGCTCCTGGACTGGATGCTGCCGGGACAATCGGGGCTGGCGCTCGCGAAAGAGCTGCGCGCCAATCCCCGCACCCGCGAACTGCCGATCATCATGGTCACTGCGCGCTCCGAAGAATCCGACAGGGTCGCGGGCCTGGAGGCTTGGGTCGACGACTACGTGACCAAGCCGTTCAGCCCGCGCGAGCTCAAGGCGCGGATCAAGTCCGTGCTGCGCAGGCGGGCGCCCGAGGCGGCGCAGGAGCCTCTCGAGTCCGGCACGCTCAGGCTCGATCCCGCGACGCAGCGCGTCACCGTCGCGGGCCGCCCGGTGCCGCTGGGGCCGACCGAGTTCAGGCTGCTGCGGTTCATGCTCGCGCGCCCCGAGCGCGTGCACAGCCGCGCGCAGCTGCTCGACATGGTGTGGGGCGACCACGTCTACATCGAGGAGCGGACCGTCGATGTCCACATCCGGAGGCTGCGCGTGGCGCTCGAGCCTTTCGGCGCCGAGAAGCTGATCGAGACCGTGCGCGGCAGCGGCTACCGCCTCGCCGCCCCGCGATGAACGCGGCGGTGCGCGCGTGAGCCCGAAGGGCCGCCCCGAGGGCGAACACCGGAGTGCGCGGCACGAAGGCAGCCGGGTGCGCATCCCCGCGCGTCGATGAGATCGGTCGTTCGGCAGGGGCTGGTCGCGCCGGGCATCGTCGCCGCGCTGACGCTGCTGACGCTGGCTTTCGCCGGCAGCGGTCCCGCGCTCGCGGTCCTTGCGGCCGGCGCCGCCGCGATCGTCGGGTATCACCTCTGGCACCTCGACCAGCTGACCGAATGGGCGGCCGCTTCGCTGGATGCGCAGGTGCCGCACGGGCGGGGCGCCTGGGTCGGCGCCTTCGCCGCCCTCCATCGGCGGGTGCGTACCCGCGCGGCTCACGAGCGCGACCTCCGGCAGGTGATCGAGCGCTTCCAGCAGGTCGCCGCGGCGATGCCCGACGGCATCGTCGTCCTCGATGCGAGCAACCGCATCGCCTGGGCCAACCCGCGCGCGCAGGCGCAGCTCGGCCTCGAGCTCGCGCAGGACCAGGGCCAGCCGATCATGAACCTCGTGAGGCAGCCCGATTTCCTCCGCTATCTTGAGACCGGCGATTTCGGCGAGTCGATCGTCGTCGCGTCGAGCCGCGACGCCGGCCGCCTGCTCGCGCTGCAGCTCGTGCCGTTCGCTGCCGACCAGAAGCTCCTGATGTCTCGCGACGTCACCGAGCTCGAGGCCGTCGCTCGCATGCGGCGCGATTTCATCGCCAACGTGTCGCACGAGCTGAAGACGCCGCTGACCGTCATCAGCGGATTCATCGAGACGCTGCAGGACCTGGACCTCGACGAGGGCCAGCGGACGCGCTTCCTGCAGCTGATGCAGGAGCAGGCGCGCAACATGCAGCGCCTGGTCGCCGACCTGCTGACCCTGTCGGCGCTGGAGAGCGAGCACAATCCTCTCACCGAGGAGCGGTTCGCGGTCGCTTCGCTGCTGCTGGAGCTCTCGGCGGACGCGAAAGCGCTGTCGCGCGGGCAGCACCAGGTCGCGCTCGACATCGGCGACGCAGCGACGGTCCACGGCAGCCGCGACGAGCTCGCGAGCGCGTTCGGCAACCTGGTGAGCAATGCGATCCGCTACACGCCCCCCGCCGGGACGATCACGCTCGCATGGCGCGTCGATGCCGACGGCAGCGGGGTGTTCGAGGTGCGCGACACCGGAATCGGGATCGCTCCCGAATACCTGCCGCGGCTGACCGAGCGCTTCTACCGCGTCGACCGCAGCCGGTCGCGCGCCACCGGCGGGACCGGGCTGGGGCTCGCGATCGTCAAGCACGTCGTGCTGCGCCACCAGGCGCAACTCGAGATCGGCAGCGAGCGCGGCAAGGGAAGCGTCTTCGCCATCCGCCTGCCTGCAAGGCGCGTCGAGCGTGCGCCGGACGCCGTGGAACACGCTCCAGGCGCGGCCGACCGGGACAGCGCGGAGCGCGCGCCCGGCGAGGACGCGCCTACCAGTACCGAAGCGCCGCGCGGAACAGCGACCTGATCTCGTCGCGTCCGACGTCGACCGGCGCGTTCTTGATCACGCGGTACTGCGGCTCCGCACCGGTCGCGAGCGCGTCGAGCTGATCCTCGCCGAATCCCAGAGCGTCGAGGCCGTTTGGCATATCCGCCGCCTTCATCAGCTCGATCACGCGGCCGGCGAGCACCTCGCCCGCGTCTGCATCGGTCGCACCGCGGGTGTCCGCACCCAGCGCGCAGGCGCAGCGCAGGTGGCGCCCGGGATGCGCGGGTGCCGTGTGCCGCCAGACCGACGGATTGTTGAGCACGACCGCCATGCCGTGCGGGATCAGCGTCTTGCCTTCGGGGTATCCGGCGACGTGCCATTCCTTGATCAGCCCCGACACGGCGTAGGAGAGGCCATGCGGCAGGTGGCAGCCGGCTGCATTGAACGCGATGCCGGCGAGCATCGCCGCATACATCATCTCGCTGCGCGCCTCGGTGTCGGAAGCGTCGCGCACCGCGCGCACCAGGTACTTGCCGACGCTTTCCAGTGCCTGCACCGCCAGCGCATCCGAAAACGGATTGGCGCCCTGCGACACCGGGCGCAGGATGCCCTGCGCCTTGTTGAGCCGGCGCGGGTAGAGGCGCGCAGTGATGGACTCGAGCGCGTGGCTCATGCAGTCGAAGCCGGTGGCGGCGACGACGTTGGCGGGCAGCGAGCGCGTGACGTCGGGATCGATCAGTGCGACCGTCGGGATCAGCCGCCGCGAGATGATGCCGGTCTTGGCGTTGATCGACGACAGCGTGAAGATCGCGATGCCGGTGGTTTCCGATCCGGTGCCCGAGGTGGTCGGGCAGGCGATGTGCGGCTTCACCGGCCCCGGCACGCGCGCGCCCGCGCCGATCGGTGCGTTGACGTAGGTCATGAACTCGGCCGGATGCGTCGTGTAGAGGTTCGCCGACTTGCAGGTGTCCATCACCGAGCCGCCACCGACCGACACGTAGCCGTCGACGTTGGCATTCCGTGCGAAGCGCGCCGCCTCCTGCAGCGAACGGTCGTTGGGCTCGACCTCGACCTCGTCGTAGACGACGGCGTCGACCTTGGCCGCCGCGAGGGACGCCTTCACTTTCGCGACGTGCTCGCCGGCGGCGAGTCTGCGATCGGTGAACAGCGCGACGCGCTTCAGGCCGAGCTCGACTGCGTTGTCGCCGGCCTCGGCGAGCACGCCGGGACCGAACGTGAACGTCGGCATCCCGATCGTGAAACCGCGATCGCTGCCCTCGAGTGCTGCGAAATCAGCGTGACAACAGGCCATGGTCCGGCTCCTTCGATGCGAATGTCGTTGGGTGCGGGGCGAATGCGACCGGCAAGGTCGCGGGCGGCAGCCGATCGGGTCGAGCGTCCCTCAACCGCGCGCCGCGCCGAGGATCATGTCGGCGGCCCGTTCGGCGATCATCACCACGGGCACGTTGGTGTTGCCCGAGACGAGCGTCGGCATGATGCCGCAGTCGACGACGCGCAGGCAGGCGAGCCGGTGCACGCGCAACTCGCCATCGACGACCGCCATCGGATCGCTCGCCGGTCCCATTTTCGTCGTGCCGCTGGGATGGAAGATCGTGCCGCCGGTGTTCTTCGCGAATTCGAGGAGGTCGTCGTCGGTCACGGCCGCAGGTCCCGGACGGTATTCGCCGGCGACCAGCGGGCGCATCGCGTCGGTCGCGGCGAGGCTGCGCGCAAGCCTCAATCCCGCGACGATGGTGGCTCGGTCCTCGGGCGTCGACAGGTAGTTCGCTTGCATCGCCGGCGGCTGGAGCGGATCGGTCGAGCGGATTCGCACCGTGCCGCGCGAGGAAGGGCGCAGCTGGCACACCGACATCGTGAATCCCGAAAACGTGTGCACCGGCGAGCCCGCCATGTCCGACGACAGCGTCGCGAAGTGGAACTGGACGTCCGGGCGCTTCGCGTCGGGCATCGCGCGGGCGAATATGCCGCCCTGGTTGATGCCCACGGCCATCGGCCCGCTGCGTGCGAACGCGTATTGCATTCCCATCCAGAGCTTCCGGTACCAGCTCCGCAGCGTGTCGTTGGTCGTGATCGGTTGCGTGCAACGGAAGATCACGCGCGCCTGCAGGTGATCCTGCAGGTTCTCGCCGACGCCCTCGAGCGCCTGGACCACCGCGATTCCCTGCGCCTGCAGCAGCGGGGCGGGGCCGACGCCCGACAGTTGGAGGAGCTGCGGGGATTGCAGCGCCCCGGCGGCGAGGATCACCTCGCGACGCGCCGAGGCGCGCTGCTCGGTGCCGCCCTGCTGGTAGCGGACGCCGCTCGCGCGGGTCCCCTCGAACAGCACCCCGGTAGCGTGTGCCCGCGTCTCGACGCGCAGGTTCGGGCGTCCCCGCGCGGGCCTGAGGTAGGCGACGGCCGTCGAGCAGCGCCGCCCGCGGCGCGTCGTCAGCTGGTAATAGCCGGCACCTTCCTGACGGGCGCCGTTGAAGTCGTCGTTGCGCGGGATGCCGAGCTCGCCGGCGCCCGCGATCATCGCCTCGACCAGCGGGTGGGGCGACCCGATGTCGGAGGACCACAGCGGGCCCCCGGCACCGTGGTATTCGCTGTCGCCGCGGACATTGTGCTCGAGTCGCCGGAACCACGGCAGCACGTCGGCCCACGCCCAGCCGGGGTTGCCCTGGGCTGCCCAGTGGTCGTAGTCCTCGCGCTGGCCGCGGATCGAAATCAGCCCGTTGATCGCCGAGCTGCCGCCCAGCGTGCGCCCCCGGGGCCAGTACACCTTGCGGCCGTTCATCCCGGGGTCGGGCTCGGTGTAGAAACCCCAGTTCAGCACCGGGTGGAACATCGTCTTGGCGTAGCCGATCGGGATGTGGATCCACGGGTACGAGTCGGGCGGGCCCGCTTCCAGCAGCAGGACGCAGTGCCGCCCGCTGGCGGACAGGCGGTTCGCGAGCACGCAGCCCGCGGAACCGGCCCCGACGACGATGTAGTCGAAAATCGATTCGGATCCGGACATTGGAGTGACAGGGGGCACGCGGCGGAATCGGCGCGGGGTTGGCGATCCAAGCGATTGATTGTAGAGGACTTGAGGGGACGCTTCCCGGTCCGAGTGCGCGGCGGCACGCGGTTTGACCGGGTGGCGCGGTAACTGCTAGAATCGCACGTTTCGACGGAGGGGTTCCCGAGCGGTCAAAGGGAGCAGACTGTAAATCTGCCGGCTCTGCCTTCGAAGGTTCGAATCCTTCCCCCTCCACCAGTCAGGAGTCAGGGAACAGGAGACGGGAAACAGTCGATAGCTCCACGTCCGCGACGAGGTCGTGAACGGTTACCTGTTGCCTGACCTCTGTTGCCTGACGTGCGGGTGTAGCTCAATGGTAGAGCAGAAGCCTTCCAAGCTTACGACGAGGGTTCGATTCCCTTCACCCGCTCCAGAACAGCTGCAGACGACAGGATTTTGCACCGCACGGATCAGAGCGCCCATGTAGCTCAGTGGTAGAGCACTCCCTTGGTAAGGGAGAGGTCGCGCGTTCAATCCGCGCCATGGGCACCAGGAACTCGCTGACACGAATCGACCGGACGGCCGCCGCGGCCGACAGCAACCCCCAACCTTCAACCCGCCGCAAGGCGAAAGCCGAACCGCTAGGAGTCGAACAACATGGCCAAGGGCAAATTCGAGCGTACGAAGCCGCACGTGAACGTGGGTACGATAGGGCACGTGGATCACGGGAAGACGACGCTGACGGCGGCGATCACGTCGGTGCTGTCGAAGAAGTATGGTGGGGAGGCGAAGGCGTACGACCAGATCGACAATGCGCCGGAGGAGAAGGCGCGGGGGATCACGATCAACACGGCGCACGTGGAGTACGAGACGGCGAACCGACACTATGCGCACGTGGACTGTCCGGGGCACGCGGACTACGTGAAGAACATGATCACGGGTGCGGCGCAGATGGACGGTGCGATTCTGGTGGTGAGTGCGGCGGACGGTCCGATGCCGCAGACGCGGGAGCACATTCTGCTGGCGCGGCAGGTTGGGGTGCCGTACATCGTGGTCTACCTGAACAAGGCGGACATGGTGGACGACAAGGAGCTGCTGGAGCTGGTGGAGATGGAGGTGCGGGAGCTGTTGTCGAAGTACCAGTTTCCTGGGGAGACGACGCCGATCGTGATTGGGTCGGCGAAGCTGGCGCTGGAAGGGGACAAGGGGGAGCTTGGGGAAGGATCGATCCTGAAGCTGGCGGAGGCGCTGGACACGTACATTCCGCAGCCGAAGCGGCTGATCGACGGGGCGTTTTTGATGCCGGTGGAGGACGTGTTCTCGATTTCGGGTCGGGGGACGGTGGTGACGGGTCGGGTGGAGCGCGGGGTGGTGAAGGTTGGGGAGGAGCTGGAGATCATTGGATTGAAGGCGACGCTGAAGACGGTGTGCACGGGTGTGGAGATGTTCCGGAAGCTGCTGGATCAGGGTCAGGCGGGGGACAACATCGGGGTGCTGCTGCGGGGGACGAAGCGGGAGGAAGTGGAGCGAGGTCAGGTGCTGGCGAAGCCGGGGTCGATCACGCCGCACACGAAGTTCAGCTGCGAGGTGTACGTGCTGTCGAAGGAGGAGGGTGGTCGGCACACGCCGTTCTTCAATGGGTATCGGCCGCAGTTTTATTTCCGGACGACGGACGTGACGGGAAGCTGCGTGCTGCCGGCGGGGACGGAGATGGTGATGCCTGGCGACAATGTTGCGATGGAGGTGACGCTGATCGCGCCGATCGCGATGGAAGAGGGGTTGCGGTTCGCGATCCGGGAAGGCGGGCGCACGGTGGGTGCCGGCGTCGTCTCCAAGGTCATCGAGTAGGAATTCAGGCCAGTAGCTCAATTGGCAGAGCGGCGGTCTCCAAAACCGCAGGTTGGGGGTTCGATTCCCTCCTGGCCTGCCACTGAAGTTGGCAGAAGTTCGAGATGGATAAACTGAAAATCCTGCTGGCGATCGCCTGCGTCGTGTTGGGCATCTGGGGGTACTACTACTTCTCCCACATGGCGCTGGTGCTGCGTTTTCTGATGGTCGTCGGCGGGCTCGTTGCCGGAGGCTTTGTCGCGTGGACGTCGGCGCCGGGCAGGGAATTCTTCGCGTTCGCGCAGGAAGCCTGGCAGGAAGCCGGCCGCGTGGCCTGGCCGACGCGCAAGGAGACGGTCCAGACGACGGCGGTCGTGTTCGCGTTCGTCGTCGTCATGGCGCTGTTCCTGTTCGCCGTGGATTCGACGCTCGCTTGGTTGGTCAAGCTGCTGACGGGGCGGGTCGAATGATGGGTGAGAAGAGGTGGTACGTCGTGCACGCGTATTCGGGCTTCGAGAAGAGCGTCCAGCGGACGCTGGCCGAGCGGATCAAGCGCTCGGAGCTGCAGGAGCAGTTCGGCAAGATTCTCGTTCCCGTCGAGGAAGTGGTCGAGATGAAGAGCGGCCAGAAGGCGATATCCGAGCGCAAGTTCTTCCCCGGGTACGTGCTGGTCGAGATGGAGATGACCGACGATTCCTGGCACCTGGTCAAGAGCACGCCCAAGGTGACCGGATTCGTCGGCGGCACCGCCAACCGGCCGACGCCGATTTCGCAGAAGGAAGTCGACGCGATCCTGCGGCAGGTGCAGGAAGGCGTCGAGAAGCCGCGGCCCAAGGTGCTGTTCGAGCTGGGCGAGGCGGTGCGGATCAAGGAAGGTCCGTTCACGGATTTCCACGGGAACGTCGAGGACGTGAACTACGAGAAGAGCAAGCTGCGGGTGTCGGTGACGATCTTCGGCCGCTCGACGCCGGTGGAGCTCGATTTCTCTCAGGTGGAGAAGGCATAGTTCGGTCCGCGTTGCAGCGTCGGCGGCGACGCTCGACGCGGACAGGCGTTCGCAGTGCGCGAACGCATCGAAGCATCAAGGGCTTGCGGCCCGTGATCATTGAACGGGGAGGACGACGAGTCCGCCAGCACCCGATCTAGGAGAACAACGTGGCAAAGAAAGTCGTCGGATACATCAAGCTGCAAGTGCCGGCGGGGAAGGCGAATCCCAGCCCCCCGATCGGTCCCGCGCTCGGGCAGCGTGGCCTGAACATCATGGAGTTCTGCAAGGCGTTCAACGCGCAGACGCAGGGCGTCGAGCCGGGCCTGCCGATACCGGTGATCATCACCGCGTACGCCGACAAGAGCTTCACGTTCGTCATGAAGACGCCGCCGGCCACCGTGCTGATCAAGAAGGCGGCGAAGGTCGACAAGGGCAGCAGCAAGCCGCATACCGACAAGGTCGGCAAGCTGACCCGGGCCCAGGCGGAGGAGATCGCGAAGGTCAAGCAGCCCGACCTGACCGCGGCGGACCTCGATGCGGCCGTGCGCACCATCGCCGGCAGCGCGCGCAGCATGGGCATCACCGTCGAAGGAGTGAAGTGATCATGGCCGAGCAGAAAGCGCCCAACCTGTCCAAGCGCATGACGACGGTCCTCGGCAAGGTCGACCGCTCGAAGAGCTACCCGGTCGACGAAGCGCTGAAGCTCGTCAAGGAAACGGCGGTCGCCAAGTTCGACGAATCGGTCGACGTTGCCGTCAATCTCGGCGTCGACGCCAAGAAATCGGACCAGACGGTGCGCGGGTCGGTCGTGCTGCCGGCGGGAACCGGGAAGAAAGTCCGCGTCGCCGTGTTCGCGCAGGGCGACAAGGCGAAAGCCGCGCAGGACGCCGGCGCCGACATCGTCGGCTTCGAGGATCTGGCGGCGAGGATCAAGGAAGGCTTCATGGACTTCGACGTCGTGATCGCTTCGCCCGACGCGATGCGTGTCGTCGGCCAGCTGGGCCAGATCCTGGGTCCCCGCGGCCTGATGCCCAATCCAAAGGTCGGAACGGTGTCGGCCGACGTCGTCCAGGCGGTGACGAATGCGAAGGCCGGCCAGGTCCAGTACCGGACCGACAAGGCGGGAATCGTCCAGTGCACGATCGGCCGCGCGTCGTTCACGCCCGAGCAGCTGAAGACCAACCTGTCGGCGCTGATCGACGCGCTGAACAAGGCGCGGCCGCAAGGGGTCAAGGGCGTCTATCTGCGCAAGATCAGCATCTCGAGCACGATGGGCGCGGGTGTGAGGATCGACACGACGGGATTCGGCAGCCAGGCGTCGGCAGGCAACTGACGGCGGGCGGGGCGCCGGCAGCGTGCCGGCGCCGGACGGAAGAGTGGGAAGAACGCAGTTTTGAGGGAACGCCGCGGTGGCGACATCGCGGCGGACCGTCAAAGACCGCTGGGGCGCAAGCTCAAAAGCGGGTAGGGCGACCGGGTCGGGGATGTCTGATCCCCGGTCCCAGTCGCCCGATCCCTGAAACCCAGCGCAGATGGTGCCCTCGGACAGGATGTTCCTGGACGTGAGGTCACCGGCAGCACGCGGCAGCGGGGTGAAGAACCCCGGCGCCGCGACACAGGCGGGGCAGGGACGGGGCTTCGTTGCCCGCCCGGCCGCGCGTGAAATCAAGGGTGACTATGAGTCTCAATCTTGAGCAGAAGCAGGCGGTAGTCGCGGAAGTCGCAAAGGTGGTCGCAGATGCGCAGGCGATCGTGATGGCGGAGAACCGGGGTTTGCCGGTCGCCGACATGACGAAGTTGCGCGCGAAGGCGCGTGCCTCGGGCGTGTATTTCAGGGTCGTCAAGAACACGCTGGTGCGCCGTGCCGTCGCCGACACGCCGTTCGCCTCGCTGGCCGACAGCATGGTCGGTCCGCTGGCGTACGGCATCGGCAGCGATCCCGTCGCAGTCGCGAAGGTCCTGAACGACTTCGCGAAAGGCAACGAGAAATTCGTGATCACCGGCGGTGCCATGCCGGGCCAGGTGATGTCCCCGAAGCAGATCGCCGCGCTTGCCGCGCTGCCGTCGCGCGAGGAATTGCTGGCCAGGCTGATGGGCACGATGCAGGCGCCGGTCACGAAGCTCGTGCGCACGATGAACGAGGTGCCGGCGAAATTCGTCCGCGCGCTCGCCGCCGTGCGCGACCAGAAGGCCGCATAGCGCGGCCCTCGCCGGGTGACTTGAATTTTCGACCGCGAATACCCATTTAAACTCGTTACGATCAGGAGCAGACATGTCCGCAGTCCAGACTGAAATCCTCGACAAGATCTCGTCGATGACCGTCCTCGAGCTCTCCGAGCTCATCAAGGCCATGGAAGACAAGTTCGGCGTTTCCGCCGCCGCCGCCGTAGCGGTCGCCGCGCCGGCCGCTGGTGGCGCAACCGCCGCGGCTGCCGAGGAGCAGACGGAATTCACCGTCGTCCTGGCCGCCTTCGGTGACAACAAGGTGAACGTCATCAAGGCTGTGCGCGAACTCACCGGCCTCGGTCTCAAGGAAGCGAAGGACCTGGTCGACGGCGCGCCGAAGCCGGTCAAGGAAGGCGTGAACAAGGCCGACGCCGAGGCGGCGAAGAAGAAGCTCGAAGAAGCCGGCGCAAAAGTGGAAGTCAAGTAGTACGGCCCCTCACCCCGACCCTCTCCCGCTCGCGGGAGAGGGTGCCGAGCGACAGCGAGGCGGGTGAGAGGAGCTTCGGCGCAGATGCCGAAGCGAAGCGGTTCCGGCACGGGTCCGCTTCGCTTCGCCTTCTGAATCGACTGCAGAAGCGAGGTTTGGTCGGACGTCGCCCGCAATGGTGACGTCGTCCGCCAGCGGCTGGTAGCGGCCAGCCACCAGGCCAGGGGCGCAATGCCCCCGGACAGTCGGGCGGCCCGGAGCGGGCGTCGCGCACGAGGCGCGATGCGACCGGCAACCGCTGACGGCATCTCGAGCATCACCCATCGACCCGGAGATCGGACGACTCACGCCATGGCGACCACCCACGCTACGCCCTACTCGTTTACCGAAAAGAAGCGCATCCGCAAGAGCTTTGCGAAGCGCGCAAGCGTCCTGCAGGTGCCTTTCCTGCTGGAAACCCAGCTCGCGTCGTACCGCGCCTTCCTGCAGGCCGGCGCGCCGTCGACCGAGCGCAAGAACGAGGGCCTGCAGGCCGCGTTCACGTCGATCTTCCCGATCGCCAGCCACTCGGGCAATGCGAGGCTGGAGTTCGTCGGCTATTCGCTGCTTCCGCCCGCGTTCGACGTCGTCGAATGCCAGCAGCGGGGTCTCACCTACTGCTCGGCGCTGCGGGCGAAGGTGCGCCTGGTCATCATGGACCGCGAGGCGCCGAAGGACACGATCAAGGAGGTGAAGGAGCAGGAGGTCTACATGGGCGAGATGCCCCTGATGACCGACAACGGCTCGTTCATCATCAACGGCACCGAGCGCGTCATCGTGTCGCAGCTGCATCGCTCGCCGGGCGTGTTCTTCGAGCACGACCGCGGCAAGACGCACTCGTCGGGCAAGCTCCTGTTCTCGGCCCGCGTCATTCCCTACCGCGGCTCGTGGCTGGACTTCGAGTTCGACCCGAAGGACTTCCTGTTCTTCCGCGTCGACCGTCGCCGCAAGATGCCGGTGACCACGCTGCTGAAGGCGATCGGGCTCACCAACGAGGACATCCTGCGCGAGTTCTTCGTGTTCGACGCGTTCCACCTGTCGGCCAAGGGCGCCGAGCTCGAGTTCGTTCCCGAGCGGCTGCGCGGCGAGATGGCGCGCTTCGACGTCGTCGGCAAGGACGGCAAGGTCATCGTCCAGAAGGACAAGCGGATCACCGCGCGCCACCTGCGCGACCTGACCGAGGGCGGCGTCAAGCGCATCGCGGTTCCGACCGACTACGTGGTCGGTCGCTCGCTGGCGACGAACGTCGTCGACAAGTCGACCGGCGAGATGCTCGCCAAGGCCAACGACGAGATCACCGACGAGCTGCTTGCGAAGCTCTCGGCCGCCGGCATCGGCGAGATCAGGACGATCTACACGAACGACCTCGACATGGGGCCGTTCATCTCGCAGACGCTGCGCACCGACGACACACCCGACCAATACGCAGCAAAGGTCGCGATCTACCGGATGATGCGCCCCGGAGAGCCGCCGACCGAGGACGCCGTCGAGGCGCTGTTCCACGGGCTGTTCTTCGCCGAGGAGCGCTACGACCTGTCGGCCGTCGGTCGCATGAAGTTCAATCGTCGCGTCGGCCGCGAGGAGCTGAAAGGCCCCGGCACGCTGACCAACGACGACATCATCGCAGTCATCAAGATCCTGGTCGAGCTGCGCAACGGCCGCGGCGAGGTCGACGACATCGACCACCTCGGCAACCGGCGCGTGCGCTCGGTGGGCGAGCTCGCCGAGAACCAGTTCCGTTCCGGGCTGGTGCGGGTCGAGCGCGCGGTGCGCGAGCGCCTCGGACAGGCCGAGAGCGAGAACCTGCTGCCGCACGACCTGATCAACGCCAAGCCGATCTCCGCGGCGATCAAGGAATTCTTCGGCAGCTCGCAGCTGTCGCAGTTCATGGACCAGACGAACCCGCTGTCCGAGATCACGCACAAGCGCCGCGTTTCGGCGCTCGGACCGGGCGGCCTCACCCGCGAGCGCGCAGGTTTCGAGGTGCGCGACGTGCACCCGACCCACTACGGACGCGTGTGCCCGATCGAGACTCCGGAAGGCCCGAACATCGGCCTCATCAACTCGCTCGCCCTGTATGCGCGCACCAACGAATACGGCTTCCTCGAGACGCCGTACCGCAAGGTCGTCGACGGCAAGGTGACCGACGAGATCCATTACCTGTCGGCGATCGAGGAAGGCCAGTACGTGATCGCCCAGGCGAATGCCAAGGTCGACGGCAAGGGCCGGCTCGCCGATGAGCTCGTCTCCTCGCGCAACCGCAACGAGTTCATGCTGTCGATGCCGGACAAGATCCAGTACATGGACGTGGCGCCGGCGCAGATCGTGTCGGTGGCGGCGTCGCTGATTCCGTTCCTCGAGCACGACGACGCGAACCGGGCGCTGATGGGCTCCAACATGCAGCGCCAGGCGGTCCCCTGCCTGCGGCCCGAGAAGCCGGTGGTCGGCACCGGCGTCGAGCGCACTGCGGCCGTCGACAGCGGCACCGCGGTGATGGCGCGTCGCGGCGGCAAGGTCGACTACGTCGACGCAAGCCGCATCGTCGTGCGCGTCAACGACGCGGAGACGGCGGCGGGCGAGGTCGGCGTCGACATCTACAACCTGACCAAGTACAAGCGCAGCAACCAGAACACGAACATCAACCAGCGGCCGCTGGTGCGCATCGGCGACGTCATCGCCCGCGGCGACGTCATCGCCGACGGCGCATCGACCGACATGGGCGAGCTCGCGCTCGGCCAGAACATGCTGGTCGCGTTCATGCCCTGGAACGGCTACAACTACGAGGACTCGATCCTGATCAGCGAGCGCGTCGTCGGTGACGATCGCTACACGTCGATCCACATCGAGGAGCTCTCCGTCGTCGCGCGCGACACCAAGCTCGGCGCCGAGGAAATCACCCGCGATATCTCGTCACTCGGCGAGGCCCAGCTGGGCCGCCTCGACGACGCAGGCATCGTCTACATCGGTGCCGAGGTCGAGGCCGGCGACGTTCTGGTCGGCAAGGTGACGCCGAAAGGCGAGACCCAGCTGACGCCGGAAGAGAAGCTGCTGCGCGCGATCTTCGGCGAGAAGGCTTCCGACGTGAAGGACACGTCGCTGCGCGTCCCGTCGGGGATCTCGGGAACGGTGATCGACGTCCAGGTGTTCACGCGCGAAGGGATCGAGCGCGACAAGCGCGCCGCGCAGATCATCGACGACGAGCTCCGCGGCTACCGCAAGGACCTGAACGACCAGCTGCGCATCGTCGAGAACGACGCTTACGCGCGGATCGAGAAGCTCCTGCTCGGCAAGGTCGCGAACGGCGGGCCGAAGCGGCTCGCCAAGGGCGCCAAGGTCGCCAAGGATTACCTCGACGGCGTCGCACGCCACGACTGGTTCGACATCCGGCTCGCCGCCGAGGAGTCGGCGCGCCAGCTCGAGGCGATGAAGGACTCGCTCGCGCAGCTG
>CAVTHP010000014.1:0-16639 GCA_963734515.1 uncultured beta proteobacterium
TGTCCCTGGCCTAGTATTTGCCGCAAAGGAACGTGTGTCCGCTTGCGAACGAAATGGACCGATCGATTCTATGTCCGCTCGTGGCCGGTCAGCGACCGTTGCAAATCGCAGAGGCCGGCGTGGCGGCGCCGATTGCCACGACGAGAGCGTGGACTTACTGCCAGGCCAATTGCATCACGGTGGGCAGCGCGCCAGCGCTGTTCTCGCTGGTGAGCCGGGTTCGCGAACGTGCGTCCGCGTGCGCGGGAGCTGCGTGCGCGAACTCCGGTACGTCGAGGGTGCGGGCCGAGGATTCCGATTCGATCCGGTCACCCGCTCCGGCTGGCAGGTGAAACTCCGGGCGACTATTTCTTGAAGATGTCGGTGAAGAACTTGGACGCCTCGCCCTCCGCTTCCTTGGTCACCTTTGCGTCATAGCGCAGGGGCAAGTTGAACTTCTTGCCGAGTGCGGTCGCCTCCGGGTTCGTGAAGGCGTGCACGGCGCCGGGATATTCGATCACGCGGTAGTCGGCGTTCGCCGCGGCCAGGTCGGCCTTCAATTTTGCGTACTCTTCCTTCTTCACAAACGGATCGTCGGCGCCGTTCAAGACCAAGATCTTCGCCTTCACCGTGCCGGGCGCGGGGGCCGGTGTATTGAGGCCGAGCGAAGCGTGGAAACCCACTACGCCGGCCAGATCGGCCCCTGCCCTCGCCATGTTGAGCACCACCGCGCCGCCGAAGCAGTAGCCCACCGCGCCGATCCGCGCAGGATCGACCGTCGGCTGGTTCGCGAGCTGCTCGCGCGCGGCGTTGAAACGCGATTCCATCGCCTGCGGGTTCTTCATCACCGAGCCCGAGAGCGCGCCCGCGTCCTTAGGGTCGTCGGCTGTCCTGCCGTCGCCGTACATGTCGGCGATGAAGGCCGTGTAGCCTTGCCGCGCGAGTCGGCGCGCCTCGTTATGCATATGCTTCGTGATGCCCCACCATTCGTGCACGATGACGATTCCGGGCCGCTTGCCCTCTTTGGCGGCGTCGTATACGACGAAACCCTTCATCGTGGCCTCGCCGTCGTTGTACGTGACCCGCGTCTCTTTGATCGCCGCGAGGGCCGGGGCGGTGATCAACAGCGCGAGCAGCGCTCCCAGAAACTGCGATTTCATGGCTTTTCCTCCGGGCCGAGGGAACTGGAGATTGTGGAGCAATCTAGCGCGGCGGTACGAAGGTCGCAACGTGTGCGGTCTTCAGCCCGTACTCGACGGCGATCGCCGCCGGAAGATCGCCACCCCGGCCACGCGCTGGCGTCGTACTTACCGTCGCGAAACAACGGAGTTGCGGCGCCGAGCGAGCGTTCGGGGTTGCGCCACCGTCGAGCGGCCCTTTCCATTGCGCACCAGATCCACCGGCGAACGACCGAATAGCCGTTTCTGGATACGCAACCGGCAGCAATGGGGTGGAACGGCCGCTTTCGGCGCCATGACTGCATTTCTGCTGTTCGCCGAGAGCCGCCGTCGCGACCATGCGCCGAGCGCTGGTCGACGGGCAGACACTGCGGCACTCGCACGAGAACGCGATCAGGAAGTTGTGACCGCACTGTCCGCAGCGGGCGTAGGCAAGAACATAGCCCAAAGAGCCGTACTCCAAGTACCGCCACTGAAGGGCCTTGGCGATAGCCATAGGGGATAGAGCTACGGCTGACGTGTGCAATTAGTTTGCACACGGATTAGCCAATTTCCGAACTAGAAATGAGCTATGCCCTTGCTGAGACAAGGGTAACACTTCATTCCGGACACATGGGTAACACTTCAGGCCTTTGGGGAGACCAAAGTGCCATGGCGGGAGTGTTACAAAATGGACGAAAGACTTCGATTTGTAGCGCGGTTGCTCGATGGCGAGAAAATGGCGGCGCTGTGCCGCGAGTTCGATGTCTCGCGCAAGACCGGCTACAAGATCTTCCAACGATACAAAGACTGCGGACTGGAAGGGCTGACTGATCGCAGCCGACGACCTTACCGGCAGGCGAATCAGCTGCCGTTACAAATCGAGAAGCTGATCGTTCAGCTCAAACGCGAGCAACCGAGCTGGGGTGCCCCCAAGATCCGCGAAAAACTGGGCCGACGCTATAGCGACATCCCGATCCCTGCCATCAGCACCGTCCACGCCGTGCTCGATCGCCATGGGCTGGTCAAGCATGGCCGCCAACGCCGCTACAAGGCTCAGGGCACCACGCTGTCGAAGCCCACTCAGCCCAACCATCTGTGGTGTGCCGATTACAAAGGCGAGTTCATGCTCGCCGACAAACGCTATTGCTACCCGCTCACCATCAGCGACTTCGCCAGCCGCTACCTATTGAGCTGCGAGGCCTTGTCGACCACCCAGGAAATCTACGCCTTCACCGTGTTCGAGCGGGTGTTCAAGCAGTTCGGCTTGCCCCAAGCCATCCGCACCGACAACGGCGTACCCTTCGCCAGCCCGCATGCCCTCTTCGGCTTGAGCAAGCTCGCGGTGTGGTGGTTGCGGCTCGGCATTCAGATCGA
This sequence comes from uncultured beta proteobacterium, assembly GCA_963734515.1. Lineage (GTDB taxonomy): Bacteria > Pseudomonadota > Gammaproteobacteria > Burkholderiales > Casimicrobiaceae > VBCG01. The sequence goes on from CAVTHP010000014.1 coordinate 2,514, forward strand.
GCGCATCAAGCCCGGCCATCCGGAACAGAATGGCCGCCATGAACGCATCCACTTGACCCTGAAAAAGGAAGCCACCAAACCTGCAGCTCAGAACTTTCTGCAGCAACAGGCGAAGTTCGATGCGTTCATCGATTGCTACAACAATGCGCGGCCACACCAGGCGCTCGCTATGAAGTACCCCGCTGAGCTCTACCACCGCTCACCACGCCCGTATCGCGGACTGAGCGAGCTGGAGTACCCGTTTCACGACCGCACCATCACCGTCACCCAATGTGGCCGCATCTGCATTGGCCGGCGCAAGATCAACCTCAGCACCGTGTTCGCCGGTCAAAACGTCGGCGTCAAGGAGATCAGCGATAAAATCTGGCTGGTGAGCTTTATGCAATACGACCTGGGCTTCTTCGATCACGAAACGGGTCGACTCGCCAACGCGGTCAACCCGTTCGCCCCGAAAGTGTTACCCATGTCTCCGGAATAAAACGTTACCTATCTGTCCGGAACAGACCGTCGATTCGTTGGTGCCGGCAGTAGGAATCGAACCCACGACCAACGGTTTACAAAACCGCTGCTCTACCAACTGAGCTATGCCGGCGCCGCGAAATTGTAACGCCTTTGGGGCGGCGCCCCCCCGATCAGCGACCGGACTTCGGCCGGAACGACTTCGCGAGCGTCTTGTAGACGGGCCGCGGACACACCATCCGTGACAGGCCGTAGGCGATCAGCGATACCGCCATCAGCGGCAGCGCCATGTCGGCATCGCGCGTCATCTCGACGACGATCACGAACGCGGTGATCGGCGCCTGCACGACGCCGGAGAAATACCCGACCATGCCGAGGATGACGATGGCCGCGGCCGGCGCATGGGGCAGCAGATGGGCGATGTTCTGTCCGATGCCGGCGCCCACGGCAAGCGACGGCGAGAAGATGCCGCCGGGGATTCCGCTGGCGTACGCAACGACGCTCGCGAGCAGCTTCAGCAATCCGAACGACTCCGGAATCCCGCCACTGCCCGTGAGGATCGCGTGGGTCTCGGCATACCCGGTCCCGTAGATGGTGTCATGGGACAGCAGCCCGATCAGCGCCAGGAGCAGGCCGCAGCCCGCGGCATAGACGTGCGGCCGCGCGCGATGCCAGACTGCCAATCGCCCGCCGAACCCGTGTCCGGCCGCGATGACGAGGCGGCTGAAGACGCCGCCGGCGAGGCCCCCGGCGACACCACAGAGCACGACCGCCATCCAGCCCGACCTGAAGCCGAGCGTGGCGTCGGTGTGACCGAAATACGCGTAGTTGCCGAGCAGCACCAACGACACCAGGCCGGAAACGATGACGGCCGTCACCACGATGCCGCTGGTTCGCTGCGAGAACGACCGGCTCATCTCCTCGATCGCGAACACGACGCCCGCGAGCGGAGCATTGAACGCCGCGGCGATGCCGGCGGCGCCTCCGGCAAGTATCAGGCCGCGCTTCATGCTCTCGTGGGGAAACGGAGAGATCCGGCTCAGCGAGTACATCAGTGACGCGCCGATCTGAACCGTCGGGCCCTCGCGGCCGATCGATGCGCCGCAGAGCAGTCCCGCGAGCGTCAGGAAGATCTTGCCGACCGCGACGCGCAGCGACAGCAGGCCTTCGCGCAGCCCCGCCTGGGAGTGATTCAGCGCGGCGATCGTCTGCGGGATGCCGCTGCCCTGCGCGCCGCTAAAATATCGCTTTCCGACATAGCTGATCGCGGCAAAGCCCGCGGGGGCCAGCACGAAAGGCAGCCAGGGCCGCGCAGCGAGCATCCGGTGCAGGACGTCGTTGGCGGCGTTCGCCGCGATGGCGAACGCGATGGCGACGAGCCCCAGCACGACGCTGCCCCCGAGGAACAGGACGCGCCGGCTCCACAGCGTGCGCGACAGCCACACGTGCCGATAGCGGCGCGTCGCACGGAGAATGGCGGATTTGAGGTGCTGCGCGAGTTCTATCGGACGACTTCTACTTGACGACTTGCAGGTGCGTCGGGCGCTTGGGCCGGGCCGGCTCGACGGCATCCGGCTTAGGTGCGCCGACCGCCTGGCTGTCGCGCGCGGCGGCCGCCGAAGCGAGCGCGGCGACCGGATCGTCGGGCGCGGTGAAGGAGAACCCATAGCCGGTTTCCTTCGCGAAGATGCCGATGACCGCGCCGATCGGCACCGAGACTTCCTGCGACGAGCCGTTGAAGCGGGCGGTGAACTGGATCCACTGGTTGTCGATCGTCAGCTTTCGCGTTGCCGTCGCGCTCACGTTCAGCACGATCTCGCCGTTCTTGACGAAAGCCGCGGGAACGCGCGTCTGCGGATTCACTCGCACCGCGAGATACGGCGTCAGGCCGTTGTCTGCGCACCACTCGCAGATGGCGCGGACGAGATAGGGCTTGGCGGACTGTTCAGACATGCCGACGATATTACCCTTGATGTCCGCGCGGTCAAGGTACGGGCTTTACCGCCCGTCCGCCCGCCGTTCACCACAGCGCGTACGCTACTTGCGCATTCCGCGCTCGGCCGACGTCAGCGCCTCCGAAAACGCCGGCCGCGCGAACAGGCGCTCGGCGTATTTCATCAGCGGTGCCGCCTGCTTTGGCATCTGGATGCCGTAGTAGTCCAGCCGCCACAGCAGCGGCGTGATCGCGACGTCGAGCATCGAGTACTCCTCGCCCAGCATGTGCTTGTGCTTGGTGAACACCGGGGCGATCTGCATCAGCGAATCGCGGACGAGCGCGCGCGCCCGGTCCGCCTGCTTCTGGTTGGTGCCCTCGAGTGCATCGATGTGGACGAACAGCTCCTTCTCGAACCGGTGCAGGAACAGCCGCGCACGCGCTCGCATCACCGGGTCGGCAGGCATCAGTTGCGGATGCGGGAAACGCTCGTCGATGTACTCGTTGATGATATTGGACTCGTGCAGCACGAGATCGCGCTCGACCAGCACCGGCACCTGGTTGTAGGGATTCATCACCGCCAGGTCCTCGGGCTTGTGGTCGAGGTCGACGTCGATGATCTGGAAATCCATGCCCTTCTCGTGCAGCACGATGCGGCAGCGCTGACTGAACGGGTCGGTCGTGCCGGAGTAAAGGGTCATCATGGTGTAGTTCTCCTTGATCGATGCTGCGGTTTGCCGCGCGTCCTCGATTCCTTCGAATGCGGTGGCGCATCAGGGAAAGCAACGGGGCAGGAGGTTCGCTCCTGCCCCGCATGACACGTCGCGGTCGGCGCTAGTGCAGGTCTTTCCAGTATTCCCGCTTCAGCGCATAGGCGAATACGTACAGGACGCCGAGGAACAGGAGCACGATGATGCCGAGGTGGATGCGCTCGTTCTTGACCGGCTCGGCCATGTAGTCCAGGTAGTTGACGAGATCACCGACGAAGGCCTCGTACTGGGCGCGCGTCATCGAGCCCGGCACGTCGGGCGCGACGGTCAGCATCGCGTACTTGCCGCCCGGCTTCGCCTCGACCATCGAAAGGCCCTTGGCCGCGATCGCCGCACCCGCCGCCTTCTCGTGCTCCTCGTACTCGGCCTCGACCAGCTTGTTCGTGCCCGAAAGCTGCCACAGGACGTTGGGCATGCTCACGTTCGGGAACACGAGGTTGTTCCAGCCGGACGCCGATTTGTCGTCCCGGTAGAAACCGAGCAGGTAGTTGTAGAGCCAGTCGCGGCCGCGGACACGCGCCTCGACCGACAGGTCGGGCGGCGGCGCGGGGAACCAACTCTGGGCGTCCTTGGCCGTCATCGCGACCGTCATCGTATTGCCGATCTTCTGGGTCGCGAACATCAGGTTGTCGGTGATTTGCGCCGGCGTGAGGCCGATGCCCTCGAGCCGGTTGTAGCGCATGTACTTCGCCGTGTGGCAAGTCAGGCAGTAGTTGACGAAATCGCGCGCGCCGCGCTGCAGCGACTCTTCGTCGAGACGGTTGATGGGTGCAGGCGCAAGGCGCAGGCCCTCCTCGTCTTGCGCGAACGCGGGTCCGGCGCCGAGGGACAGCCCCAGCGAAAGCGATACCAGCAGGATGCGGGCGAGCTTGCTCATTTCCACCTCACCCGGTCCGGTTGGGGCTTGGTCTTGTCGCGCTTGGTGTACCACGGCATCAGCAGGAAGAAGGAGAAGTACACGACGGTCAGAAAGCGCGAGAGGACGGTTGCGCGATCGGCGCCGTAGAACGGGGCGCCGTCGCCGAACTGCCCCCATACCGTCACCGGGACGGTGCCGAGGTAGCCGAGGATCAGGAACGCGACGATGAACGCGGCGAGGAACGCCTTGTAGAGCGTGCCGCGGTAGCGGATCGACTTGACCGCACCGCGATCGAGCCACGGCAGCACGAAGAAGATCAGCACCGACACGCCCATGACGATCACGCCCCAGACCTGCGTCTGGAGGAACGAGGGCACCGCCCGCAGCATCGCGTAGTAAGGCGTGAAGTACCAGACCGGGGCGATCTCCGGGGGCGTCTTCAGCGGATTCGCCGGGATGAAGTTGTTCGCCTCGAGGAAGTACCCGCCCATGTCAGGCGTGAAGAACACGATCACGGAGAACACCGCGAGGAAGGCGACGACGCCGACGATGTCCTTCACCGTGTAGTACGGATGCGAGTAGATGCCGTCGAGCGGCAGGCCGGTCTTCGGATCCTTGGGTTGCTTCTTGATCTCGACGCCGTCGGGATTGTTCGAACCCGTCTCGTGCAACGCAATCAGGTGCGCCGCGACGAGCGCGATCAGCACCAGCGGCAGCGCCGCGACGTGGAAGGCGAAGAAGCGGTTCAGCGTGACGTCGGAGATCGTGTAGTCACCGCGGATCCAGGTCGACAGGTCGCCGCCGATCACCGGAATGGCCGAGAACAGGTTGACGATCACCTGCGCTCCCCAGTACGACATCTGTCCCCAGGGGAGCAGGTAGCCGAAGAACGCCTCGGCCATCAGCGCCAGGTAGATCAGGCAGCCGAAGATCCAGGTCAGCTCGCGCGGCTTGCGGTAGCTGCCGTAGATCAGCCCGCGGAACATGTGCAGGTAGACGACTACGAAGAACATCGATGCGCCCGTCGAGTGCATGTAGCGGATCAGCCAGCCCCACTGGACGTCGCGCATGATGTATTCGACCGACCCGAACGCCAGCGTCGCGTCGGGCTTGTAGTCCATCGTCAGCCAGATGCCGGTGGCGATCTGCATCACCAGCACCAGGGCCGCGAGGGAACCGAAGTAGTACCAGAAATTGAAGTTCTTCGGCGCGATGTACTTGCCCCACGCGAGCTCCCAAAGCGGGGTCAGCGGGAAGCGGTCATCGATCCAGGTCATCAACTTGCTCATCGAGCGCTCCGATGGGTCACGCGGGCTTCGGATCTTCGCCGATCACGACTTTCGTGTCGGACGCGTACCGGTGCGGCGGAATGACGAGATTCGTCGGCGCAGGCACGCCCTTGAACACGCGGCCGGCGAGGTCGAATTTCGACTGGTGGCACGGGCAGAAGAAACCGCCCAGCCATTCCGGGCCGAGGTCGGCAGGCGCCATCTCCGGACGGAACGTGGGCGAGCAGCCCAGGTGCGTGCAGATGCCGACCGCAATCCACATCGCCGGCTTGATCGAGCGCGTCTCGTTCTTGCAGTACGTCGGCTGCTGCGGGACGTCGGACTTGGGATCGGCGACGCGGGAATCCATCTTCGGCAACGTCGCGAGCATTGCCGGCGTGCGATTGAGCACCCAGCACACCTTGCCGCGCCACTCGACGTTGATCTTCATGCCGGACTCGACCTTGCTGATGTCGATTTCCACCGGTGCGCCCGCCGCCTTCGCGCGTTCGCTCGGGAACAGCGACATCACGAAAGGCGTTGCGGCACCGATGACGCCGATGCCCCCGACGATTGACGTCGCGCCGATCAGGAACCGGCGCTTTCCATTGTTCACTGCCGCTTCAGAGCCCATCCGCTGCCTTTCGCTGCGTTCGCGAGGTCGGTCCGCAAAACCTTTGAATTATACGGGAATTGCCTCGCCCAGTTAAAGAGCGGCTGCGGATTTCCGCCTGAATAGCATGCAAAAACAGGCGATTGCGCGGGTAGCTCGCGACGGCGGGCCGCAACACCCGGTTACCTTTGCGCCGCGACGCGACCGGGCGCCCCACTATAATGATGGCCGTCGAGATCCCCGCCGCGCCGCGGCCGTCGCCGCCCACAATCCCGTGATCACGAAGTTCTGGCTGCTGTTCGCCCAAGCCTGCACGCTCTGCGTGGCCGCGCTGTTCGTCGTCGTCACGCTGCGGCCCGACCTCGTGCCCCGCCTCGCCGGCAAGGGCACCAATGTCGTCCTGGTGCAGGAGGCGTCCGCACCTTCCGCGAACGCCGCGAATGCCGCGACGATGCCCGTCCCCGCATCGACCCCCCGGCATGCCGCGAGCTATGCCGATGCGGCGAAGAAGGCGATGCCCTCGGTGGTCAACATCTACACGAGCAAGGCCGTGCGGGTGCGCAATCCGCTGCTCGACGACCCGGTGCTGCAGCACTACTTCCCGGAGCTCGCCCAGCGCGGCGAGACCCGCCGCACGACCAGCCTGGGGTCGGGGGTCATCGTCGCCTCGGAAGGCTATGTCCTCACCAACCAGCACGTCGTCGACGGCGCCGACGACATCGAGCTCGTCCTCGCCGACGGCCGCGAGATGCGCGCGACGGTCAAGGGCAGCGACCCCGAATCCGATCTGGCCGTCCTGAAGGTGGATGCCAAGGACCTGCCCGCGATCACGTTCGGCTCGATGGACACGCTGCAGGTCGGCGACGTCGTGCTCGCGATCGGAAACCCGTTCGGCTTCGGCAACACGGTGACGGCGGGTATCGTCAGCGCGCTCGGCCGCAACCATCTGGGCGTCAACCGCTTCGAGGATTTCATCCAGACCGACGCACCGATCAACCCGGGCAATTCGGGGGGCGCGCTGGTCGACGCCGCGGGCAACCTCGTCGGGATCAACAGCACGATCTTCTCGCAGTCCGGCGGCTCGATGGGCATCGGCTTCGCGATCCCGGTTTCGCTCGCGCGCGATGTCCTGTCGCAGATCATCGCGACCGGCGAGGTGACCCGGGGCTGGCTCGGCGTCGAGCCGCAGGCAATCACTCCCGACACCGCGAAGGCCCTCGCGCTCACGCGCAGCGACGGCGTGCTGGTGCGCGGACTGCAGCGCGACGGACCCGCCGACCGCGCTGGGGTCAAGCTGAGCGACGTCATCCTGGCCATCGGCGACCAGCCCACCCCCGACGTGCCGCGGTTGCTCACGCGCATCGCCGAGCTCAAGCCGGGGACCGTCACCAAGCTGAACATCCTGCGCCAGGGTCAGCCGCTGGCCGTCGCCGTCACGGTCGCCAAGCGACCGCGGGCGCAGTAGCTGGAAACGGCGATCAGTGAAATTGGGGTCAGAGCTGTAATACTTTCGATGACGCGCTTGCGCATGCCGTGAACCATGCGGTCGAAAGTATTACAGCTCTGACCCCAATTTCGCCTCGCGCTCGGCCTTCGAAGGCCGCTTCGACACGAAGCGCGAGATCAGCAGCCCGAGCTCGAACAACATCCACAACGGGACCGCGAGCAGGCACTGCGACAGGATGTCGGGCGGCGTGAACACGGCGCCGACGACGAACGATCCGACGATCACGTACGGCCGGATCGACCTGAGCTTCTCCAGCGAGACGACGCCGAGGTACACCAGCACGACGACGACGACCGGCGTCTCGAACGTGACCCCGAAAGCGATGAACATCGTCAGCACGAACGAGACGTACTTGTCGATGTCGGTCATCATCTGCACACCGACCGGGGTGTAGTGCGCGAAGAAATGGAACGCGACCGGGAACACGACGAAATACGCAAACGACATGCCGAGCGCGAAGAACACGCAGCTCGACACCAGCACCGGCATGACCAGGCGCTTTTCGTGCTGGTAGAGGCCGGGGGCGACGAACGCCCATGCCTGCCACAGCACGTACGGCAGCGCGATCAGGAACGCCGCGACCAGCGTCACCTTGAGCGGCACCAGGAACGTTCCGGTGACGTCGGTGGCGATCATCGTCGCGCCCTGCGGCAGCGCGTGCAGCAGCGGCCGCGCGAGCAGTGCGTAGATGTCCTTGGAAAACGGGAAGAGCACGAGGAGGACCACCACGATCGCGATGATCGAGCGCATCAGTCGCGTGCGCAGCTCGATCAGGTGCGATAGGAAGGATTCCTGCGTCTCGGTGGTTTCGCTCATCGCGGGTCGCATCGATTGCGCCGCAGTCGCGCCCGGAATGGATCCGGACCGCGCCGCGTCGCGTCAGACGCTGTCAGATCTTCTCGAAGCCAGGCAACGCCGCCTGGCGCGGCGGTTCCGGTGGCACGGCGGCGGGCTCGGCCGCGACCGGCATGGAGGACGCCGCAGCGGGGGTTGCCGCCGGTTCGGACGATGCGGTCGCGACCGCCCCGGCGCCCGCTTCGTTCAGCTCGCGCTCGACATTGTGCACGCCGGTCGCGACGTCGTTGGCGGCGTTCGCGACGGTCTGCTGGAGTTCCCGCGCCGCGCCCTGCATCTCGCTCTGCAGTCTGCGCAGCTCGTCGAGCTCCATCTCGCGGCTGAGGTCGGCCTTGACCTCGTTGACGTAGCGCTGCAGACGCCCGAACAGGAGACCCATCGTTCGGGCCGCCTTCGGCAGGCGTTCGGGGCCGAGCACGACCAGCGCGACGACCCCAATGAGCACGATTTCCGAGAAGCCGATGTCGAACATGCCAACGCGTCCTGTGCGCACGCACGCGACGCCCGACGCAGCAGCGTCGCGCGCCGTCGCCTTGCGTCAGACCTTGGTCGAAGGCTCCTTGGTGACTTCGGCGTCGATCGTCCTGCCGGTCACCTGCGGCGCGTCGGCGGGCGCCGCGGGCACGTCGCCTTCGGCGCCCTTCATGCCTTCCTTGAAGCCTTTCACCGCACCGCCCAGATCCTCGCCGATGTTGCGCAGCTTCTTCGTGCCGAAGATCAGCACGACGACGAGAAGCACGATCAGCCAATGCCAGATGCTCAGTCCACCCATGTCCATCTCCTAGATCTATGTGCGCTCATGCACCCTTGCGCACGATCATCGGCCCGAGGGGATCGGGGCCGCCGATGACGTGCACATGAACGTGCATCACGTCCTGCCGGCCGACCCGGCCGGTGTTGATGATCGTCCGGAAGCCGTCGCCGGCCCCCTGCTCCCGCGCCAGCTTTCCGGCGAGCGACAGGATCCTGCCCAGCGCGGGCGCGTCGTCCGACGTCGCGTCGTAGAGCGTCGCCACGTGCTTCTTCGGCACCATCATGAAATGCACCGGCGCCACCGGCTGGATGTCGTGGAACGCGACGATCTCCGCGTCTTCGTAGACCTTGCGGCTCGGAACCTCCCCGCGAATGATCTTGCAGAAGATGCAGTTCGGATCGTCGGCCATACGGATCGTTCGCTACCGGTCGGGGTCGGAAACCGTCGCAAGTCAGGCGCGGGACGCCTTCTCGACGTGGCCCGAGACACCTTCCCTGCGAGCAAGTTCAGCGAGCACGTCCGCGGGGCCCAGGCCGTGGCGCGCGAGAAGCACGAGGCAGTGAAACCAAAGGTCCGCGACCTCGGCGGTTATGCGAATCTTATCACCGTCCTTGGCGGCCAGCACCGCCTCGGTCGCCTCCTCCCCCACCTTCTTCAGGACGGCGTCCTCGCCCCTGGCCAGGAGCGAGGCGACATAGGAGGTCCGGGGGTCGCCCCCCTTGCGGGCCTCGATCGTCGCCGCGAGGCGCGCGAGCACGTCCGACGCGGGTGGGTCACTCGTGGCCATGGATGGTCTTCGGGTCCTCGAGCACGGGTTCGACGGTGTGCCATTCGCCGTCCTCGAGGCGCCGGTAAAAGCACCGCTCCCGACCCGTGTGGCAGGCGATCCCGCCGACCTGCTCGACCACGAGCAGAATCGCGTCGCGATCGCAATCGAGGCGGATTTCGCGGATGCGCTGGACGTGCCCCGACTGCTCTCCCTTGCGCCACAACCGGCCGCGCGAGCGCGACCAGTAATGGGCTTCGCGGGTCTGCTCGGTCAGGGTCAGCGACTCGCGGTTCATCCACGCGAGCGTGAGCACGCGATGGGTCGCGGCGTCCTGCGCAATCGCGGGCACGAGCCCGTCGGCGTTCCAGCGGATGGCGTCCTGCCAGTGCATGCTCGACCTTCGGTGCGGCAGACCATCTTACATGACCCCGCCGCCCGGCCGCGCCGGGCCCGCGCTATTCGCGGACTTCGATGCCGGCGCCCTTCATCGCGGCCTTGGCCTGGCCGATCGTGAACTCGCCGTAGTGGAAGATCGATGCCGCGAGCACCGCGTCCGCGCCGCCGATCGTGACGCCCTCGACCAGGTCTTTGAGCGTGCCGACCCCGCCGGACGCGATCACCGGGACGTCGACCGCATCGGCGACCGCGCGCGTGAGATCGAGATCGAAGCCGCTCCTCGCGCCGTCGCGATCCATGCTGGTCAGCAGGATCTCGCCCGCCCCCTGCGCCACGACGTCGCGCGCCCACTGCACCGCGTCGATTCCGGTCGGCGTGCGTCCGCCGTGGATGTAGACCTGCCACTCGTCGACCGCAGACTTCTTGGCGTCGATCGCCGCGACGACGCATTGCGCCCCGAAGCGGTCCGACGCGAGCCTGAAGAGCTCCGGATTCCTGACCCCGGCGGTATTGATGCTGACCTTGTCGGCGCCGGCGTTCAGGAGCGCACGGATGTCGTCGATCGAATTGACGCCGCCGCCCACCGTCAGCGGTATGAACACCTGGTCGGCGACCGCCCCGATCATGTCGTAGAGCAGCCCCCGGGTCTCGACGCTGGCGCGTATGTCGAGGAACGCGATCTCGTCGGCGCCCTGCGCGTCGTAACGGCGCGCCACCTCGACCGGGTCCCCGGCGTCGCGCAGGTTGACGAAGTTGACGCCCTTGACCACGCGCCCGTCGGCGATGTCGAGGCAGGGGATGATGCGCTTGGCGAGCCCCATCCTTCATTCATGCACTTGGCCACGGGCCACGCGCATCACGACATTTCCCCTCTCCGTCGGAGACAGGGGAAGGGGTGAGGGTCCGCGCCCCTCTCCTGCTTGCCGGAGAGGCGTAGGGGGTGAGGGAACCGCGCGGCGGTCATTCCCCGCCCTTGGCCGCCTTGAGCGCTTCCCTGAAATCCAGCCTGCCTTCGTACAGCGCGCGCCCGGCGATCGCTCCGATGATGCCGTCGGCCTCGTAGGGGACGAGTTCCTGGATGTCCTTGATCGACGACAGCCCGCCGCTCGCGATTACCGGCGTCTTGATCTCGCGCGCGAGCCTGACGGTCGCCTCGAGGTTGACTCCGGACAGCATGCCATCGCGACCGATGTCGGTGTAGACGATCGCCTCGACGCCGTAGTCCTCGAACTTGCGCGCCAGATCGACGACATCGTGCCCGGTCATCTTCGACCAGCCGTCGGTCGCGACCTTGCCGTCGCGCGCGTCGAGTCCGACGATGATGTGTCCGGGAAACGCGTAGCAGGCGTCGTGCAGCAGTCCGGGATTCTTGACCGCGGCGGTGCCGATGATCACGTAGCTGATGCCATCGTCCAGATAGCGCTCGATGGTGTCGAGATCGCGGATGCCGCCGCCGAGCTGCACGGGAACGTCGTCGCCGACGACGCTCACGATCTCGCGTATCGCGAGCTCGTTCTTCGGCTTGCCGGCGACCGCGCCGTTCAGGTCGACGAGGTGCAGCCGCTGCGCTCCGAGCTCGAGCCAGTGCTGCGCCATCGCGGCGGGATCCTCCGAGAACACGGTGGCCGTCTGCATGTCGCCCTGTTTCAGGCGCACGCAATGTCCGTCCTTGATATCGATCGCGGGAATGATCTGCATGGGCAGCAGGACTGCTGGAGGAGGCGAAACGGTGCGGCGCGACTGCGCCTTGAGCAGGCAGTCTACGCGTGTCCGTCCCAGCTGACGAAGTTCGCGAGCAATTGCAGGCCGGCGCGCTGGCTCTTTTCGGGGTGGAACTGCACGGCGAAGATATTAGCCCGCGCTATGGCGCAAGTAAACGGCGACGGGTAGGCGGCCGTCCCGGCGGTCACCCCCGGGTCGGCCGGCACCGGGTAGTAGCTGTGAGCGAAATAGAACCGCGATCCATCCTCGATTCCCTCCCACAGCGGGTGCGCACGCTGCTGGTGCACGGGGCTCCAGCCCATGTGCGGGATCTTGAGGCGTTCGCCGCCGGGGAGCACCATGTCCCGCTCGCGGAACCGCAGCACCTGCCCCCGCAGGACACCGAGGCAGGTCGTGGGCCCCTCCTCGCTCGCCTCGAACAGCATCTGCAGCCCGAGGCAGACGCCCAGGAACGGGCGGTCGGCGAGACATTCGAGAACGACCTCGCGCAGGCCGGACGCATCGAGGCTCGCCATCGTGTCGGGCATCGCGCTCTGCCCGGGCAGCACGACGCGCGACGCGTCGCGGATCGCCTTCGGGTCGGCGGTGACGCCAATGCTGGCCCCCGGCGCGACGTGTGCGAGCGCCTTGGCAACCGAGCGCAGGTTGCCCATGCCGTAGTCGATCACCGCGATGTCCATTTCAGGTGAAGGAGGTCAGGCGCTAAAGGCTGCCCTTGGTCGACGGCACGTCGCCGGCCGCGCGCGGATCGCGCTCGCAGGCCATGCGCAGTGCGCGGGCGAAGGCCTTGAACACCGTCTCCGCCTGATGATGCGCGTTGTCGCCGCGCAGGTTGTCGACATGCACGGTCGCCAGCGCGTGATTGGCAAAGCCCTGGAAGAACTCGTGGATCAGGTCGACGTCGAAATTGCCGACCACCGCGCGCGTGAACTGCACGTCGAACACGAGCCCAGGGCGCCCGGACAGGTCGACGACGACCCGCGACAGCGCCTCGTCGAGCGGCACGTAGGCGTAGCCGTAGCGGCGGATGCCGCGCTTGTCGCCGAGCGCCTGCTTGAAGGCCTGGCCCAGCGTGATGCCGATGTCCTCGACCGTGTGATGCGCGTCGATGTGCAGGTCGCCCTTGGCGGCGACCGACAGATCGAACATGCCGTGGCGGCCGATCTGGTCGAGCATGTGGTCGAGGAAGGCGATGCCGCTCGAAAGCTCGGTGCGCCCGCGCCCGTCGACATCGATGGAAACGGCGATGTCGGTTTCCGCAGTGCGGCGCTCGACGCGCGCGGCGCGCGCGGCGGGTTTCAGGTCGGCAGGTGCATTCATGCGCTCCTCTCGAGCCCGCAATCAGCGCGTCGTTTTCAGCGGGTGTTCCGACGGTGATGCGCAGGCAGTCGGCGAGCAGCCGATGGAATCCGCTCACATTCTTGACCAGGATGCCCGCGGCGCGCAATGCGCCGAACGTCGCATTCGCGTCGGGAAATCGCGCGACGACGAAATTCGCCTCGCTCGGGAAAACCCGTACGCCAGGGAGGGCCGCCAGCGCGGTCGACAGACGTCCGCGCTCGGCGCGCACCGCGGCCGTCTGCCGCGCGAACAGCTCGCCCTCGGCGAGCAGCGCGAGCGCCGCCGCCTGCGTCAGCGAATTGACGTTGTAGGGTGAACGCAGCTTGTCGATCTCGGCGATCCAGGCCGGGTGCCCGATCGCATACCCCAGCCGCATCCCGGCCATGCCGACCTTCGACAGCGTGCGCACGACGACGAGATTGGGAAACTCGAGCACGCGCGGCAGGAATGCCGAGGCTGCATAGGCGACGTAGGCCTCGTCGACCACGGCGAGCCCCGGCGCCGCGCGGACGATGCGCTCGACGTCGGCCGGATCGAACAGCGTCCCGGTCGGATTGTTCGGCGAGGCGAGCCATACCAGCGCCGGGCGCTCGCGCTCGATCGCGGCGAGCATGGCGTCGCCATCGAGCGTCAGGTCCGCGCGCAACGGCACCGCAACGTAGCGCATCCGCGCATGGCTCGCGTACGCCCGGTACATGACGAACGTCGGGTCCGGCGCGAGCACCGCCGAGCCGGGCTCCGCCATGGCGCTGGTGACGAGTTGCAGGATCTCGTCCGAGCCGTTGCCGAGCACCAGCCCGACGTCGTCGGGCAGCCTCAGGGTCGAGCGCAGCGCAAGCTTGACGGCGTCGGCGCCGCCGTCGGGATAGCGGTTCAGGGG
>CAVTHP010000015.1:0-64515 GCA_963734515.1 uncultured beta proteobacterium
GGGCGGCCTGAAGTTCTGAGCAGGGGTTCCACATGGCACAGCAACGATCCAATCCGCGCCAGCCGCAGCAGCAGGATGACCGCGGAGACGGCCTGCGCGAGAAGATGATCTCGATCAACCGCGTCACCAAGGTGGTGAAGGGCGGCCGCATCCTCGGCTTCGCCGCGCTGACCGTCGTCGGCGATGGCGACGGGCGCGTCGGCATGGGCAAGGGCAAGGCCAAGGAAGTGCCGGTCGCCGTGCAGAAGGCGATGGAGCAGGCCCGGCGCAACATGGTCAAGGTGCGCCTGAAGAAGGGCACGCTGCATCACGCGGTGGAGGGCCGTCACGGCTCGACTCGCGTCCACATGCAGCCGGCATCCGACGGTACGGGCGTCATCGCCGGCGGCGCGATGCGCGCGGTGTTCGACGTCGTCGGCGTGACGAACATCCTCGCCAAGTGCCACGGTTCGACCAACCCGTACAACGTGGTTCGCGCGACGCTGAACGGCCTCGAGGCGATCAACGCCCCGGCCGACATCGCCGCGAAGCGCGGCAAGACCGTCGAAGAGATCCTGGAGGCCTGACGATGTCCGGCGACAAGAAGATCAAGGTGACCCTGGTCAAGGGCATCGCCAGCTGCCGCGAGGACCATCGCGCGACGGTGCGCGGGCTGGGGCTCAAGCGGATCCGGCACACCGTCGAGCTCGCGGACACCAAGGCGATCCGCGGCATGATCAACAAGGTCAGCTACCTCGTGTCGGTGGCGGGCGAGTGACATCCTGGAGCACGCGATGCGTCTGAATACGATGAAGCCCGCCGCGGGCAGCAACAAGGCGAAGCGCCGCGTCGGCCGCGGCATCGGCTCGGGCCTGGGCAAGACCGCCGGCCGCGGGCACAAGGGCCAGAAGTCGCGTTCGGGCGGCTTCCACAAGGTCGGGTTCGAAGGCGGCCAGATGCCGCTGCAGCGGCGCCTGCCGAAGCGCGGCTTCGTCTCGCGCAGCCGCTACGACACCGCCCAGGTCCGGCTGGCGGACCTCGCCAGGATGCCGGTCGCCGAAATCGACCTCCTCGCGCTGAAGGCGGCAGGGCTCGTGCCGTCGTCCGCCAAGACGGCCAAGGTGATCAAGACCGGGAAGCTCGACAAGGCAGTCCGGCTGACGGGCGTGGCGGCGACGCAGGGTGCCAAGGCGGCGATCGAGGCTGCCGGCGGCAGCGTGGCTTGAATCGGCGCACGGACAACGCAATCTGGGACATTCTGTGGCAACGGCAAATCCGGCCCTGAAAAGCGGCGACAAGTACAGCGACCTGAAGCACCGGCTGTGGTTCCTGCTGGGCGCGCTCGTCGTCTACCGGATCGGCACGCACATTCCGGTCCCGGGAATCAACGCCCAGGTGCTGGACGAGCTGTTCCGCGGCCAGCAGGGCGGCCTGCTCGGCCTGCTCAATGTATTCTCGGGCGGCGCGCTCGCCCGCTTCTCGATCTTCGCCCTGGGCATCATGCCGTACATCTCGGCGTCGATCATCATGCAGCTGTGCACGGTGATCGTGCCGTCGCTCGAGGCGCTGAAGAAGGAGGGGCAGTCGGGGCAGCGCAAGATCACCCAGTACACGCGCTACGCGACCGTCGGACTGTCGTTCTTCCAGGCGTTCGCGATCTCCGCCGCACTCGAGGCGCAGGCAGGGCTGGTGCTCCAGCCGGGGCTGTCCTTCCGGATGGTATCGGCGGTGACGCTCGTGACCGGCACGATGTTCCTGATGTGGCTGGGCGAGCAGATCACCGAACGGGGCCTGGGCAACGGCATCTCGCTGATCATCTTCAGCGGCATCGCCGCGGGCCTGCCGCGCGCGATCGGCCAGACGCTGGAGCAGGGGCGCACGGGCGCGTACTCGTGGCTGCTGATCATCGGCATCGCGGCGCTGGTCGTCGTGGTGACTGGCTTCGTCGTGTTCATGGAGCGCGCACTGCGCAAGATCCTGGTCAATTACGCCAAGCGCCAGGTGGGCAACAAGGTCTACCAGGGCCAGAGCTCGCACCTGCCGCTGAAGATCAACATGGCCGGCGTGATCCCGCCGATCTTCGCGTCGTCGATCATCCTGTTCCCGGCGACGCTCGTCCAGTGGGCGGGCACCGGGGAGAACACGATCTGGCTGCGCGACCTCGCCGCGACGCTGGCGCCGGGGCAGCCGATCCACGAGATCCTGTACGCGGCGGCGATCATCTTCTTCTGCTTCTTCTACACGGCGCTGCAGTACAACCCGAAGGAGACTGCCGACAACCTGAAGAAGAGCGGGGCCTTCATTCCCGGCTACCGGCCGGGCGAGCAGACGGCGAAGTACCTGGAGAAGATCACGCTGCGCCTGACGCTGATCGGCTCGCTCTACCTCGTCGTGGTGTGCTTCGTGCCGAACTTCCTGATCGCGTGGAAGAACGTGCCGTTCTATTTCGGCGGGACGTCGCTCCTGATCATCGTGGTCGTGACGATGGATTTCATGACCCAGGTGCAGGCGTACATGATGTCGCAGCAGTACGAGAGCCTGCTGCGGAAGGCGAATTTCAAGGGAGGCGTACCCACGCGGTAGCCCTCACCCCTTCCCCCTCTCCCGCAAGCGGGCGAGGGGAACCGGAGTGAGTCGCGCGGCGACTGGCTTGCGAATGGCGAAGGAAGAGACGATAGCGATGCAGGGCGAGGTGGCGGAGATGCTGCCCAACGCGACGTTTCGCGTGAAGCTCGAGAACGGACACGTGGTGCTCGCGCATATCTCCGGAAAGATGCGGATGCACTACATCAAGATCCTCCCGGGCGACAAGGTCACGGTGGAGCTGACGCCTTACGACCTGTCGCGCGCGCGGATCACGTTCCGCGCCAAGTGATACTGGAGAACGAGATGAAGGTACTGGCATCGGTCAAGAAAATCTGCCGCAACTGCAAGATCGTCCGCCGCAGCGGCGTCGTGCGCGTGATCTGCACCGACCCGCGGCACAAGCAGCGGCAGGGCTGAAGGCGCGCACGGTCGCGCGAACTTGGAAACGACAGACAGGTAAATCATGGCCCGTATTGCAGGCGTCAACATTCCGAACCATCAGCACGCGGAAATCGCGCTGACGGCGATCTATGGCATCGGCCGGCCGCGCGCCAAGGCGATCTGCGCCGCGGCGGGTGTCGCCCCCACGACGAAGGTCAAGGACCTGACCGACTCGCAGATGGACAAGCTGCGCGAGCACATCGGCAAGTTCACCGTCGAGGGCGACCTGCGGCGCGAAGTGACGATGAGCATCAAGCGCCTGATGGACCTCGGCTGCTACCGCGGCGTCCGGCACCGCAAGGGCCTGCCGGTGCGGGGGCAGCGGACGCGGACCAACGCCCGCACGCGCAAGGGCCCGAAGAAGGGCCGCACGGTCGCGCTGTCCAAGGGCGTGACCAAGTAGGCGCCGGCGCAACGAACGAGACACGAGCAAGGATCATCGATGGCACAGCAACCCTCGCAGAAGGCCGGAACGGCACGCACGCGCAAGAAGGTGAAGAAGAACGTGTCGGAAGGCATCGCGCACATCCACGCGTCCTTCAACAACACGATCATCACGATCACCGACCGGCAGGGCAACGCGCTCTCGTGGGCGACCTCGGGCGGCGCGGGCTTCAAAGGCTCGCGCAAGTCGACGCCGTTCGCGGCGCAGGTCGCCGCGGAGGCGGCAGGACGCGCCGCGCAGGAATGCGGCGTGAAGAACATCGAAGTCCGGATCAAGGGACCCGGTCCCGGCCGTGAATCGGCCGTGCGCGCGCTGAACGCGCTGGGGCTCAAGATCAGCAGCATCTCGGACGTGACGCCGGTTCCGCACAACGGCTGCCGTCCGCCGAAGCGGCGCCGGATTTAACCGACACACTGGATAGCGCAATGGCTCGATATACCGGACCCAAATGCAAGCTCGCGCGACGGGAAGGCACCGACCTTTTCCTGAAGAGCGCGCGTCGCTCGCTCGACTCCAAGTGCAAGCTGGACACCAAGCCCGGCCAGCACGGCGTGAAGTCGGGTGCGCGGACCTCGGACTACGGCCACCAGCTGCGCGAGAAGCAGAAGCTGCGCCGGATCTATGGCGTGCTCGAGCGGCAGTTTCGCCGCTATTTCGCCGAGGCGACGAAAGGCAAGAGCTCGACCGGCACGAACCTGCTGCAGCTCCTCGAGTCGCGGCTCGACAACGTCGTCTACCGGATGGGACTGGGCTCGACCCGCGCCGAGGCGCGGCAGCTCGTGTCGCACCGGGCGATCACCGTCAACGGCAAGGTCGTCAACGTCCCGTCGGCGCTGCTCAAGGCAGGCGACGTCGTTGCCACCAGCGAGAAGGCGAAGGCGCAGCTGCGCATCCAGGACGCGCTGCAGCTCGCCGAGAAGGTCGGCTTCCCGTCGTGGGTCTCGGTAGACCCGAAGAAGTTGACCGGTACGTTCAAGGGCGCGCCCGACCGCTCGGAGTTCGGGCAGGACATCAACGAAAGCCTCGTCGTCGAGTTGTATTCGAAATGATAGTCGGCATGCCGCAGGCCCCTCGTCATCCGTCCCGACTCGAATAAAGGTACCGCATGCAGAGCAATGTTCTGTTGAAACCCCGCATCATCGACGTGCAGAGCATGTCGCCATTCCACGCCAAGGTCGTGATGGAGCCGTTCGAGCGCGGGTACGGGCACACGCTGGGCAATGCGCTGCGGCGCGTCCTGCTGTCGTCGATGCCGGGCTATGCTCCCACCGAGGTGAAGATCACCGGAGTGCTCCACGAATACTCGGCGCTCGACGGCGTGCAGGAGGACGTCGTCGACGTCCTGCTCAACCTGAAAGGCGTCGTCCTGAAGCTGCACAACCGCGACCACGTGATGCTCAAGCTCTCCAAGAGCGGCGAAGGTCCGGTCACCGCGGCGGACATCGAGCCGAACCACGATGTCGAGATCATCAATCCCGACCACGTGATCGCGCACCTGACCGCCGGCGGCAAGATCGAGATGGAGATCAAGGTCGAGAAGGGCCGCGGCTACCAGCCGGCCACGGCGCGCAGCAAGCCGGAAGGCGGCCGCACGATCGGCAGCATCCTGCTCGACGCCTCGTTCTCGCCGGTGCGGCGCGTCAGCTACGCCGTCGAATCGGCCCGCGTCGAGCAGCGCACCGACCTCGACAAGCTGGTCCTCGACATCGAGACCAATGGCGTCGTCGAGCCCGAGCAGGCGGTGCGCTACGCGGCGAGCGTCCTGGTCGAGCAGCTCTCGGTCTTCGCCGACCTCAAGGGCACGGATCAGCCTTCGGCCGAGCGCACGTCGCCGCAGGTCGACCCGATCCTGCTGCGGCCGGTCGACGACCTCGAGCTCACTGTCCGGTCGGCCAACTGCCTCAAGGCCGAGAACATCTACTACATCGGCGATCTGATCCAGCGCTCGGAAACCGAGCTGCTGAAGACGCCGAACCTGGGCCGCAAGTCGCTGAACGAGATCAAGGAAGTGCTTGCCTCGCGCGGCCTGTCGCTGGGAATGAAGCTCGAGAACTGGCCGCCGGCAGGGCTGGACCGGCCGTAACGCCAAGGAAGACAACATGCGTCACCGTCACGGACTGCGGAAACTGAACCGCACCAGCGCCCATCGCCTCGCGATGCTGCGCAACATGACCAACTCGCTGTTCACGCACGAGGCGATCCGCACGACGCTGCCGAAGGCGAAGGAGCTGCGCCGGGTCGCCGAGCCGCTGATCACCCTCGGCAAGAACCCCACGGTCGCCAACCGGAGGCTTGCATTCGCCCGCCTGCGCGACCGGGACGTCGTCACCAAGCTGTTCAACGATCTCGGGCCGCGTTTCGCGGCGCGCCCGGGCGGTTACCTGCGCATCCTCAAGTTCGGGTTCCGGCAGGGCGATGCAGCGCCGATGGCGCTGGTCGAACTGGTCGACCGGCCCGACGCCGCGAAGGACGAGGCCGCGCAGGCAGCCTGACGATTCCGTTGGTAGTCGTTTCATCGAGCCGGGTGGCAACGCCCGGCCTTTTTTTGCCTGCCGTTCTGCGATGCAGTCCGCAATGCCGTTGAGACCCGGGCGGTGCCCCGCTGCGAGCGGGTTTCGAGCACGCGCGCGGCATGAAACGTGTAGCATCGGAGATCATGACCGAACGCATTCTCGTCACCGGGGGGGCCGGCTTCGTGGGCGCGCACGTGGTCGTCGAGCTCGCCCGCAACGGATACAAGCCGGTGGTGCTGGACGATTTCTCGAACAGCACCCCCGCGATTCGCTCGCGGCTGGAAGCGGTCGCCGGGACTCAGATCCCCGTCATCAACTCGGACATCCGGGACGTCGCCGCGCTGCGCACCACATTTCACGACTATCCGATTGCCGCGGTCATCCATTGCGCGGGCCTGACGAAGGTCCCGGAGTCCCAGTCGCGGCCCCTCGGGTACTACGACATCAACGTCGGCGGCGCGCTGGCTCTGGCGCAGGTGATGGGCGAGGCGGGCGTGGCGACACTGGTGTTCAGCTCCGCGGGGAGCGTCTATGCCGGGTCGGGGCAGTCGATGGTCGACGAGGATGCGCCGACGCAGCCGGTCAGCGTTCACGGGCGCACGATGCTCGTCGTCGAGAATTTCCTCCGCGACCTGGCCCAGGCCAACGCGAACTGGCGAATCGCCATCGTGCGCGGATTCAATCCGTCGGGCGCGCATTCGTCGGGGATGATGGGCGAGGCACCGCGCGGAGCCGCGACGCACCTGCTGCCCCAGCTCGCGCGCGTTGCCGCCGGCGAGGCGAACGAGCTGGTCGTGTGCGGCGACGACTGGGACACGCCGGACGGGACCTGCGTCCGCGATTACGTCCACGTGCAGGACATGGCCGACGCCTTCGTGCGCGCCCTTCGCCATATTGCGAAACGGCACGATGGAACGCTGACGGTCAATATCGGCAGCGGTCGCGGACATTCGGTGCTCGAGGTCATCGCGGCCTTCGAGAAGGCCTGCGGGCGGCCGATCCCGCGCGTCATCGGCCCGCGGCGACCAGGCGACGTCGCGCAAAGCTGCGCGAATCCGGCGCGCGCAGCGGCGCTGCTCGAGTGGCGCGCGACCCGCGACATCGACGCGATCTGCGCCGATGCATGGCGATGGCAGAAGAACGGCGGCCGCTACTGACCGCGCGGCCGGAGGCTGCGGCCCGGGCCGGTCGCATCGTTTGAGGTCCTGCTTCGCCGTCGTGCTGTCCGATTGGCACCCCTGAGCGATGATCCGCGTCTACGTCGCACGCCAGCGTTTCGATGCCTACCTCGTCGCCGACCGGCTGAACCAGGCGGGCATCCGCGCACACGTCTTCAACGAGCACATGTCGAGCATCGTCGGCGACGTTCCGCCCGATGTTGCCCAGCCGCAGGTGTGGATCGCCGACGACCGTGACGAGGCTCGCGCGCGTGCGCTGCTGCGCGAGATGGAGCGCGACGCGGCGCGCACGACGCCGCGCTATTGCCGCGCCTGCGGCGAGCAGTCGCCCGGGAGCTTCGACCTGTGCTGGAAGTGCGGGACGGCACTGACCTGACGGTCGGTGCGCCGCCCGGGATCAGCCGTCGAGCAGCGCGCGCGCGCGCGATACCGCGCCATCGTCACCGGCCGGCGTGGCATCGGGAGCCGCGACGCGCCGGCGCCTGCGCGTGAGGCCCCACCACACGGCCACGCCGCCGGCGAGCATGGCGAACGGCCCGAACCAGAGCAGCCAGGTCTCCGGCTTGACCGGCGGTCTGTAGAGGACGAAGTCTCCGTAGCGCGCGACCAGGTACTGCTTGATCTGGGCGTCGGTCTTGCCCGATACCGCGAGCTCGCGGACCTCCTTGCGCAGGTCGGCCGCGAGGTCGGCGTTGCTGTCGGCCAGCGTCTGGTTCTGGCACACCAGGCAGCGCAGTTCGCTCTCGAGCTTCTTCAGGCGGGTGTCCAGCGCGAGGTCGGCGATCGCCAGGCCGTGCACGACCAGCAGCGCAGCCAGCAGCATCGCGCCGAGAGCGCGCTTCGGGGCGGGCTTCATGATTTCTGCAGCTCGCGAACCAGTGGCAGGATCTTCCGGTTCAGCGCGTCCTGGGTCAGCGGGCCGATCTGCTTGTAGCGGATGATGCCCGCCTTGTCGACGACGAAGGTCTCGGGTACGCCGTAGACGCCCCAGTTGATCCCCACGCGTCCGTCCAGGTCGACGACGGACTTGGTGTACGGGTCGCCGTTGCCGCCGAGCCACGCAAGGCCGTCCTCCGACTTGTCCTTGTAGTCGAGCCCGATGATCGGGACGACGCCGGATCTGGACAGCGCGATCAGCAGCGGGTGCTCCTCGCGGCAGGAGACGCACCACGACGCCCAGACGTTCAGCAGCCAGACCTGGCCGCGCATGTCGGCAGTCGCGAGCGTCCGGTCGGGATGGTGCAGCTCGGCGAGCGCGAACGCCGGCGCCGGCTTGCCGATCAGCGGTGAAGGAACCTCGTGCGGGTCGTGGTAGAGGCCGGCATACAGGAAGGCGGCGACGACGAGGAAGATCGCGAGAGGAAGGGACCAGCGCAGGATCTTCATCGCGATGTCAGGCCGCGCCGCGCGCGGCGGCGCCGAGGACACCGGCGAACCTGTGCTTCAGCGCAAGCCGGTAACGGCGATCGGCGATCGCGGTGAATCCGCCCAGCGCCATCAGCAGGCAGCCGAACCAGATCCAGCCGACGAAGGGCTTGACGTAGATGCGTACGGCCCACGCGCCCGACGCGCCTTGTGCCGTGACGGGCTCGCCCAGCGACACGTAATGGTCGCCCAGGATTCCGCTCTGGATCGATGCCTCGGTCATCACGTCGCCCGACGCGCGGTAGGTCCGCTTCTGGGGCTTCAGGGTTGCGACGTGCCGGTCTCCGCGCGTGACCTCGACGGTGCCGACCAGGGCGTCGTAGTTCGGCCCCGCCTGCGGCACGATGCCCCGGAACGTGTAGGTGTCACCGCCCACCTCGACACCCTGGCCGACATCGAGCCGCACGTCGCGCTCGACCTCGTAGCCCTTGACCAGCGTCACACCCACGATGAAGGCCGCGACGCCGAGGTGCGCCAGCAGCATGCCGTACCAGGCGGGCGAACTCGCCCGCAGCTTGGCGACGATGCCGCGCTGCGGCGCGGCTTGCAGCCGCTGGAGCAGCGCGCTCGCCGTCGCGGCGGCGACCCACGCCGCGAGCAGCAGTCCCAGCGCGACCAGGGGCTTCCAGCGGCCCATCGCGAACGGCGCGAGCACCCCCGTCGCAGCCGCCACGTACGCGGCCCACCTCAGGCGCGTCCACAAGTCGGGGATGCGCGCCTTGCGCCACGACGCCATCGGTCCCACGCCCATCAGGAAGATCATCGGCGCCATCAGCGGATAGAACACCGAGTCGAAGTAGGGGGGGCCGACCGAGATCTTGCCGAGCTTCAGCGCGTCGATGAACAGCGGGTACAGCGTGCCCAGCAGGACGCTGGCGAGCGCGATGACCAGCAGGATGTTGTTCCCGAGCAGCATCGATTCGCGCGACACCGGCGCGAAGTCGCCACCGGCGCCGACCGCTCCGGCGCGAAACGCATAGAGCGTCAGCGATCCGCCGATGACGATCGCGAGGAATCCGAGGATGAAGGTGCCGCGCGCCGGATCTGTCGCGAATGCGTGCACCGAGGTCAGCACGCCGGAGCGGACCAGGAACGTGCCGATCAGCGACAGCGAGAACGCCAGGATTGCGAGCAGGACCGTCCAGCTGCGGAACGCGCCGCGCTTCTCGGTCACCGCCAGCGAGTGGATCAGCGCCGTGCCGGCGAGCCACGGCATGAACGACGCATTCTCGACGGGGTCCCAGAACCACCAGCCGCCCCAGCCCAGCGTGTAGTAGGACCAGATGCTGCCGAGCGCGATGCCGATGGTCAGGAACGACCAGGCGACCGTCGTCCACGGCCGCGACCAGCGCGCCCACGACGCGTCGAGCCTGCCGCCGATCAGCGCGGCGATCGCGAACGCGAACGCGACCGAGAAGCCGACATAACCCATGTAGAGCATCGGCGGATGCACGACCATGCCGGGGTCCTGCAGCAGCGCGTTGAGATCGCGCCCCTCGGGTGGCACCGGCACCAGCCGCAGGAAGGGGTCGGAGGCCGCGAGCATGAACAGCAGGAAGCCGATCGCGACCAGGCCCATGACGGCGAGCACGCGTGCGCGCAGCACCTGCGGCAGGTTGCTCGAGAATACGCTGACCGCGAAGCCCCAGCCGCCCAGCATCAGCGCCCACAGCAGCAGCGAGCCTTCGTGCGAGCCCCAGGTCGCCGCGAAGCGGTATTGCAGCGGCAGGTGCGAATTCGAGTTCACCGCGACGTTCTGGACCGAGAAGTCGCTGGTGACGAAGCTCCAGGCGAGACAGCCGAAGGCCAGCGCGACCAGCGCGAACTGAGCGCGCGCTGCGGGCACCGCGACCGCCATCAGTGCGCTGTCGCCGCGCGCGGCGCCGATCATCGGGAGCACGCCCTGCACGATCGC
The DNA here is from genome assembly GCA_963734515.1 of uncultured beta proteobacterium. Taxonomy (GTDB): domain Bacteria; phylum Pseudomonadota; class Gammaproteobacteria; order Burkholderiales; family Casimicrobiaceae; genus VBCG01. The sequence goes on from CAVTHP010000015.1 coordinate 10,483, forward strand.
GACCAGCAGGGCGACGATCAGCGCGAAATGGCCGAGTTCTGGGATCATCGCTTCACCTTGCCCGGGCTTCGTGGAGGCTCGGCATCGATTCCGGGCCGCGTTGCGCCTGCTCGATCGCCGATTTGGCCTCGGGCGGCATGTAGTTCTCGTCGTGCTTGGCAAGCACCTCGGTCGCGTGGAACGCGCCGTCGGGCCCCATCCGGCCCTGCGCGACGACGCCCTTGCCTTCCTTGAACAGGTCGGGCAGCAGGCCGGTGTAGGTGACGGGGATCGTCTTGGCGGTGTCGGTCACCAGGAAATGCACGGTCAGCGAGCCCGGGTCGCGCCGCAGGCTGCCCGCTTCGACGAGGCCGCCGACGCGGAAAGCCCGCGACTGCGGGACCTCGTGGGCGACGACCTGCGACGGCGTGAAGAAGAACACGAGGTTGGACCTGAAAGAGGACAGCACCAGCGCGACGGCGATGCCGACCGCGGCGAGTCCGAGGCCGATCCATGCGAACCTGCGATGGCGCGCTTTCATCCATTGCTCCGTAGGTCGGCCAGCGGGGACGTCGCAGGCGCCGGGGCATCGGCATCCTGCGCCATCCGCGCAGTGTCGAAGGCATGCCGCCGGCGCAGGCGCAGCGCGAGGACCTCGACGATGACCGCCGCTGCGGCCGCGCCGTAGGACATCCAGACATACCACGCATAGCCGCCCATCGCGAAGAATTCGCTCATCGCGCCCCCTGCGGCGCGATCAGCGACGCGACCCAGCCCGCGCCGCGCTCGCGCTCGATGATGATGGAGCGCACGCGGGCCAGCGTGACCGCGATGCAGTACGACCAGGCGCCGGCAGTCATCACCAGCAGGCCCTCGACCATCGTCATCGCCATTTTCGGCGCCGAGGTGAAGCTGATCGACGAGCCCTGGTGCAGCGTGTTCCACCACTGCACCGAGAAATAGATGATCGGCACGTTGACGGCGCCGACCAGCGAAAGCAGCGCGCAGGCGCGATCGGCGCGCCGCGGATCGTCGATGGCGTTGCGCAGCGCGATGACGCCGAGGTAGAGGAACAGCAGGATCAGCGTCGAGGTCATCCGCGCATCCCAGGCCCAGTAGGTGCCCCAGGTGGGCCGCCCCCAGAAGGCGCCCGACCACAGTGCGAGCGCCGCCATCAGCGCCCCGGTAGGCGCGAGCGCCTGCGCCATCATCGCGGACAGCCGCGTGTTGAAGCCCAGCGCGAGGGCGCTCCAGAAGGCCATCGCGAGATAGATCAGCATCGCCATCCACGCCGTCGGGACGTGCAGGAAGATGATCCGGTAGGCGTCGCCCTGCGTCGCGTCGGTGGGCGCGACGACGAGGCCGATCCAGAGGCCGGCGAGCGTGAAGATCACGGCGAGCAGGCCGAACACCCGCGACAGGCGGCCCGCCAGCGGGTAGAACGAAATCGGCGACGAGTAGCGGAACCAGTTGAAGATCATCGGTCAATCGAGCGCGATGCGCACCGCCGCCGCGACGGCAAACGGCGCTGCGACCAGCGCCAGCAACAACCCGGCGGCCAGCAGCGAAAGCTGCGGACCCGCGGACATGCCCGCGCGCAGGGCATCGACTGCACCGGCGCCGAAGATCAGCGCCGGGGCGTAGAGCGGCAGGACCAGGAGCGCCAGCAGGCTGCCGCCCCCGCGCGCGCCCAGCGTCAGCGCCGCACCGATCGCGCCCAGCAGCGACAGGATCGGCGTTCCCAGGAGCAGCGCTGCCGCCAGGATTCCAAGCTCCGACCCGTCCATCGCGTACTGACCGCCCAGGACCGGGGCCAGCACGGCAACGGGGAGACCGGTAGTGAGCCAGTGAGCCGCCATTTTACCGGACACCAGGGCCGGCAGCGGCCGCGGCGACAAAGCGATCTGCTCCAGCGTCCCGTCGCCGAAATCGGCTGAAAACAGCCGCGGCAGCGACAGCAGCGAGGCCAGCAGCGCAGCGGTCCACAGCACGCCGGGCCCCAGCGTCGCCAGAACCTCGCGCGACGGTGAGGTCGCGAGCGGGAACAGCGACACGACGATTACATAGAACATCAGCTGGACGCCAAGTTCCGCCTTGGAGCGCAGCGCGATCCGCAGGTCGCGGGCGAGTGCCCAGGCGAAGGCCGCCGATACCGAGGCGGCGTCCGGTGCCGCGGGGGTCACCTGAGTCTCGCTCATCCGTGATGCGCGAGCGCGAGGTCGAGTCGCCGCAGTCGCCCCTGTTTTATTGGAAGCGGCTGGTGCGACGCTGCGACGACGATGCCTCCGCCGTCGAGCTGCCTGGCCAGCAACGCTTCGAGCACGTCGGCGCCGTCGCTGTCGAGCGCGGTCAGCGGCTCGTCCAGAATCCACAGCCGCCGCCGCGACAGCGCGAGCCGGGCGAGTCCGATGCGCCGGCGCTGGCCCTGGGACAGCGCGCGGGCGGGAAGGCGCGAGCGCATTCCGAGCGCGACGCCGTCCAGTGCCCGCGCGATCGCCCGCAGGTCGGCCCGCTCGTTCTCCAGCGTGGTCCACGCCGCCAGGTTCTCGACCGCCGTGAGTTCGTCCTTCAGTGCGGGCAGGTGGCCGTTGAAGGCGACGGCGTCGCGCAGGCGTGCGTCGAACGGATGCACGCGCGCGCCGTCCAGGAGGACCTCGCCCTCGGCCGGGGAGGCGAGTCCGGCGAGCATGCGCAGCAGCGTCGTCTTGCCGCAGCCGTTCGGCCCGGAGACGGCCAGCGCCTCGCCCGCGGCGAGCGCGACGCTCAGCCCCTGGAACAGCGTCGCGTAACCGCGCCTTGCCGCAAGCGATCGGGCTTCGAGCAGGGGCGAGGACGGGGGCATCGAAGGGTCCGGTGATCGCGCCGATCGCCGCTAACGCACGACCTCGTCGATGACGATGTCGACGCCCTGCGTTCCCGGTTCGACCGGCGCGCTCACGCCGCGCAGGTCGCCGGGCGATGGTGTCGCCAAGCCGGATTTCGAGATTCGTGCCTCGACGATCACCTTGCCTGCGGTCGACAGGCGCGCGGCCGGCGACATCGCCATCGAATCGTCGAGGGTGAAGCCCTTCGGCAGCGAGGCGGCGCTTTCCTTCAGCACGGCGAGGGGCATCCGCGGTCCGTTGATCGCGCGGGCGAATACGTACAGCGTTTCAGCGGGCGCGACGCGCCCCTTCAGCGCAGGATCGAGGCTCACGCGGCCGCTGATGGCGCTGGCAGCGAGGTCCGCTTGCGAGGGGGCCGAGGCGGAGGGGGCCGAGGCGGGCGGCGCGACGGCCGTGCTTCCGGCTTGTGCGGCCTTCGCCTCTGCGATCATCTGGTCGACTTCCTTTTCCGGATCGCTGCCCGGTTGGAGCTGCGTCTTGAGCTTGCCCCAGTCGGCGATCGCCGCGGCGTAATCCCGCCGCTCAGCGGCGGCGGATCCGGCCAGCGCGAGGGCCTTCGGGTTGTTCGGGTCGATCGCGAGGGCGCGATCGATGAGGCGCGAAGGCTCGCCCTCGAGCGACTGCCCGCTCGCCATCCCCAGCGAATCGGCCCATTCGGCGAGGATCGCTGCGTCCGCGGGCGCGAGCGCCGCCGCCTGGCGATACGCGTCGGCCGATTCGCGGAAGCGCCCGAGCACCGCGTAGGAGCGTCCGAGCAGGGTCCAGCCTTTGGGATCGTCGGGATTCGACTTCATCCGCGCAGCGAGCTTCGCGACCATCGCCTCGATCTGCGGGCTGGATGCCGGCGTCTGCGCTGCCGGCGGGCTCGCAGCGATCTGCATCGCGCCGGGGCTTCCGAGCAGCGCGTACAGCGCGATCGACGTCACCGGGACGGCGAAGACCAGCACCAGTGCCCAGACGTAGCGTGCGCGCGAGGTTGCGACCGCGCCGGGGTTGGCCGGCGCCGCCGTGGCCTGGTCGATCTCGGCGGAGAGTCGTGCCGCGAGCTCGTCGACTGCCGCGTCGCGCTCCTCGACGCTGATCGCGCCGGCCGCGTATTCGTCGTCGAGCTGGCGCTTCTGGTCGCGGTAGACCGACGTCGCCGCGTCCGCTTCGCCACCGGCCCGGTCCCCCGAGCGGTTGCGCAGCAGGGGCCACACGATGGCGGCCAGCACCGCTGCGACGAGTAACAGGGCGACGATCCAGAACAGCGGGACGATGGGCATGGACGGGGGATTCCCGGGCGAACCGGTTGCGGCCCGCGCATTATAGCGGCGAGCCGCGCTGCGTCGCCGAAGGACCGCAGCGGGGCCCCTTGCGACGGTGGATCACCCGGCGGCGTTATGATTCGCCCTCGCCCTCGCACTGCCAATCGTTACCGGAGCGCCTGTCATGGCCGACCAGGAAATCCAACATCCGCGAGGATTCGCTCGCCTATCATCGCCGCGCTCCGGCGGGCAAGATCGCGCTGCTGCCGACCAAGCAGTTGACCAACCAGCGCGACCTCGCGCTCGCCTATTCGCCGGGCGTGGCTGCCGCCTGCGACGAGATCGTCCGCGACCCGCGCGAGGTCTCGACGCTGACCGCCCGCGGCAACCTCGTCGGCGTCGTCACCAACGGCACGGCCGTGCTCGGCCTCGGCTCGATCGGGCCGCTCGCCGCCAAGCCGGTGATGGAGGGCAAGGCGGTGCTGTTCAAGAAGTTCGCGGGTCTCGACTGCTTCGACATCGAGCTCGCCGAGCGTGACCCCGACAAGCTCGTCGACATGATCTGCGCGCTCGAGCCGACCTTCGGCGGCATCAACCTCGAGGACATCAAGTCGCCGGAGTGCTTCTACATCGAGCGCAAATGCCGCGAGCGGATGAAGATTCCCGTGTTCCACGACGACCAGCACGGCACCGCCATCATCGTCGGCGCCGCGGTGCTGAACGGACTGCGCGTGGTCGGCAAGGACTTCGCGAAGGTCAAGCTCGTCTGCTCGGGCGCCGGTGCGGCGGCGCTCGCCTGCCTCGACCTGCTGGTCGAGCTGGGGCTGCGCCGCGAGAACGTCTTCGTGTCGGACATCAAGGGTGTCGTCTGGCAGGGTCGCACCGAGGAGATGGACGACAACAAGGCGCGCTATGCGCAGCCGACCGCAGCGCGCACCCTCGCCGAGATCCTTCCAGGCGCCGATATCTTCCTCGGCCTGTCGGCCGGGCGCGTGCTCAAACCCGAATGGCTGCCAACGATGGCCGACAAGCCGCTGATCCTCGCGCTCGCCAATCCAGAGCCCGAGATCATGCCCGACATCGCGAAAGCCGCGCGGCCCGACGCGATCATCGCAACCGGCCGCTCGGACTTTCCGAACCAGGTCAACAATGTCCTGTGCTTTCCGTTCATCTTCCGCGGCGCCTTGGACGTCGGCGCGACGACGATCAACGAGGCGATGAAGCTCGCGGCGGTGCGGGCGCTCGCCGACCTCGCGACCATCGAGCAGTCGGACATCGTCGCGACCGCCTACAACCTGCATGAGAACCTGCGCTTCGGCCCGGACTACCTCATCCCCAGGCCTTTCGATCCGCGCCTGATCGTGATGATCGCGCCGGCGGTGGCGAAAGCGGCGATGGACTCCGGGGTCGCGACCCGCCCGATCGAGGATTTCGACGCCTACCGCGCCCGGCTGACGAGCTTCGTCTACCACTCGGGCCTGCTGATGAAGCCGATCTTCACGCTGGCGAAACAGGCGCCGAAGCGGATCGTCTATGCGGAAGGCGAGGACGAGCGCGTGTTGCGCGCCGTGCAGGTCGTCGTCGACGAGGGCCTGGCACAGCCGATCCTGGTCGGCAGGCCGGCCGTGCTGGTCCGGCGCATCGAGCGCTTCGGGCTGCGCCTCAAGCCCGACGTGGATTTCCAGACGATCAACCCCGACTCCGATCCGCGCTACCGCAGCTACTGGACCGAGTACTTCCGGCTGACCCAGCGCAAGGGCGTGTCGCAGCAGTACGCGCAGATCGAGATGCGCCGCCGCCTGACGCTGATTGGCGCGATGATGATCCACCACGGCGACGCCGACGGCATGCTGTGCGGCACCTTCGGCACCCACGCGCTGCACCGCCAGTACATCGACCAGGTGATCGGCCTGCGCAAGGGCGTGAAGACCTACGCGGCCATGAATGCCGTCCTGATGCCCGGCCGGACCGTGTTCATCGCCGACACCTACGTCAACCCCGATCCAACCGCCGAGCAGCTCGCCGAGATCGCTGTCCTCTGCGCCGCCGAGATCCGCCGCTTCGGGATCACCCCCAAGGCCGCCCTGCTGTCGCACTCATCATTCGGCACCAGCGACCACCCGTCGGCGAAGAAGATGCGCGATGCCCTTGCCCTGATCAACGAACGGGCGCCCGAACTCGAGATCGACGGCGAGATGCACGGCGATGCCGCGCTGAACGAGTCCGTCCGCGAGGCCGTGTTTCCCAACTCCCGCCTGGTGGGCGAGGCGAACCTGCTGATCATGCCCACCCTCGATGCGGCGAACATCTCGTTCAACCTGCTGAAAGTGGCTTCCGGCGCGGGGGTGACGCTGGGCCCCATGCTGCTCGGCGTGGCCAAGCCGGTGCACATCCTGACTCCTTCGGCGACCGTGCGGCGGATCGTCAACATGACTGCGCTGACGGTCGTCGACTGCACGATCGACCGGCAGGTGTAACGCCACCGCAACACTCCGATTTTCCGTCCTCAACCGGGCCCGCCGCTGCTATACTCCGGCGCCCCCGGAACGAGGAAGGCCCGACGCCGGCCTGCCGATCGATCATGGGGTTCTCCCATGATCCAGCGCGCCCATCGCTTCTTCGAGCGTCTCGGCCCCGGGCTCATCACCGGGGCTGCCGACGACGATCCCAGCGGCATCGCGACCTATTCGCAGGCCGGGGCCCAGTTCGGCCTCGGCATGCTGTGGAGCGTGCTGCTGACGACCCCGCTGATGATCGGAATCCAGGTCGTGAGCGCGCGCATCGGGCGCGTGACCGGCCATGGCATCGCGCGGAACATCCGCGACCACTACTCGCGACCGCTGCTGGTGTTCATCGTGTCGGTGCTGCTGGTCGCGAACACGCTGAACATCGCCGCCGACCTGGGCGCGATGGGTGAGGCGCTGCAACTCGTCGTCGGGGGACCTTCGCACGGCTACGCATTGATGTTCGGGGTGCTCGTCGTGCTGATGCAGCTCTTCATTCCCTATCGGCGCCTTGCTCCGTTGCTCAAGTGGCTGACGCTGTTCCTGTTCGCCTACGTCGCGGTGCTGTTCACCGTGCGCATCCCCTGGGGCCAGCTGATCGCCGCGACGATCGTCCCGCCGGTCAAGCTGACGCGCGAATACCTGATGCTGCTGGTGGGCGTGCTCGGCACGACGATCAGCCCCTACCTGTTCTTCTGGCAGGCGTCGCAGGAGGTCGAGGAGCAGCGGATGGTCGCCGGCGAGATGCCGCTGCGCGAGGCCACCGATGGCGCGCGCAGGCACCTGCGCCGGATCACGTTCGACACCTGGCTGGGCATGGCCTTCTCGAATGCGATCGCGTTCGCGATCATGCTGACGACCGCAGTGACGCTGCACGATGCCGGGATCACCAACATCGAGACGTCGGCGCAGGCGGCACAGGCGCTGCGCCCACTGGCGGGCGATCTCGCGTTCACGCTGTTCGCCGCGGGCATCATCGGCACCGGCCTCCTCGCGGTCCCCGTCCTTGCGGGATCGGGCGCCTATGCCGTCGCAGAGGCGATGGAATGGCCGATCGGCCACGGGCTGCAACCGATGGAAGCCAAAGGGTTCTACGGCATCATCATCCTCGCGACGCTGCTCGGCGTCGGCATCGACTTCACTTCGGTCGACCCGATCAAGGCGCTGATCTGGTCGGCGGTGCTCAACGGCATCGTCGCCGTGCCGATCATGGTCGTGATGATGCGCATGGCCGCGCGCCCCGAGATCATGGGCGCGTTCGTCATCAAGCGGCGTCTGAAGCGGCTCGGCTGGTTCGCGACTGCGCTGATGGGAATCACGGTCGTCGCGATGGTCGGGTCGTTCGTCCTGTAGGGCAGGGGGGGCCGGGCATTCGCGGTAAAATCCGCCCTACGGAGAGGTGGATGAGCGGTTTAAGTCGCACGCCTGGAAAGCGTGTTTAGGGTAATCCCCTAACGCGGGTTCGAATCCCGCCCTCTCCGCCATTTGTCATTATAAATCAATAGTATACGTGTAGTTTGGTACTTTGTGTTTGGCAAGCATTGCGCTTGTATTCAAACGTATTCTTGGCTGTTGACTGTACTGTTTTGGTCAGTTCTTGGTCAGCGAGTTGCCTAAATATCAGGCAGCCTTCGCGGTGGTAGCCCGCTACTTCTCGCCGCCCACCGGATGGCCACCCCAATCCCCCTCGTCGATAATAACGATTGACGGTACTAATGCGTTGCATTAGTATTAGCGGGTGATCCGCTCATTCGCCGACAAGCTCACTGCGGCGGTATTCGATGGCCACAGGGTAAAAGCCTTCGGCCCGCATGTGCAGGACGTGGCCCGGCGCAAGCTCAAGGCGATCGACGCAGCGAAGGTAATCGATGATTTGCGCGTTCCGCCGGGGAACCGACTGGAAAAGCTGTCGGGAGACCGCAAAGGGCAGTGGAGCATCCGGATCAACGACCAATGGCGCGCATGTTTTCGGTGGGAGAACGGCGACGCACATGATGTGGAAATCACGGACTATCACTGAACGAGGTAACCATGGCTATTCGGCGCGACGACCTCAGGAAGACTGACTTCTCGGATGTCTCGAGCGGCAAGCGGCTCGCCCCGGTGCATCCTGGCGACGTCTTGCTCAAGGACTTTATTGAGCCGCTGGGGATTTCCCGCTATCGCGTCGCCAAGAATATCAATGTTCCGCAGCGGCGTATCGACTTGATATGTCGCGGGGAGGCGGCCGTGTCGGCCGATATGGCTCTGCGCCTCGGGCGCCTGTTCGGCACGACGCCGGAATTCTGGATCAACCTGCAAGCGCAGTACGATCTGGAAGTGGCTGAGCGCGCGGCCGGAAAAGCGATTGCCAAGGCTGTTGTCCCGCTGGCGGCGTGACGTACCGGAGGAGGGTTGCCAGATCGCTTCGGGTCTCGAGCCGCGTGTACAGCCGAACGATCCATGATGTACTACCACCTGGCGAGGTCGCTCGCAGCGATCCTTCTGGTGTAGCGGGAATTATCGACGCCGCGTAGGTTCTGCATGTCGTCTGGTCTCATCGACGTTCTTACCCTCCAAGCCATTCAGGCGTTGGCCGGCGCGCGGACGTTCGCGCGCGGCATGGCCTATTTTCACGGCGGCGCGGTTGGACTGCTGGACGCCGATGAGTGCGAGGCTCGCGCCAGCGTCCAGGGCACGCAGCGATATCGCGTGCGGCTCGCTGCCGCGCCGGATGGCGAGCTGGATTACGAGTGCGATTGCCCGGTGGGCGACGACGGAACCTTCTGCAAGCACGCGGTCGCCGTCGCGTTGTCCTGGCTCGAGAACACTGGAGAGGAAGTCTTCGAGCCAAGTGAGAAGGAACCTGCCAAGCCGCGGAAGAAGCGCAAGACTCATGGGGAACAGATTCGGGAATACCTGGAAACCCTGAGCGAGGGCACGCTGCGCGAGTGGCTGATGGAAGCCGCGGACCGGGATCCGGGTATTCGCGACAAACTGCTGTTTTCCGCGAAGGCCGGGGCGGGGAGCGACATTTCGTCGCTCAGGTCCGTCGTTCGCCAGGCCACGAAGGTCTCCGGCTTCGTCGATTGGCGCGAAGTGGGCGACTACGCCAATCGACTTGGTGACTTGGCGCAGATCCTCGACGAACGCATCGGCGACGGCAATCCGAAATTGGTTGAGTTGATCGAGGATGCCATCGCACAGGCCGAGGATTCCTTGGGGCAGATCGACGACTCCAACGGCGAGGTGATGCCCGTCATCATGCAATTGCGCGGAGGTCCACGAGCGAGCATGCAACCACCTCGGGCCCGACCCGGTGGCGCTCGCTGAGCGACTATTCCGGTTCCAGACCACCGGCGACTGGGATACTTTCGACAGCGTGCTACCAGGCTATGAGCGCGCCTTGGGCGAACCCGGCCTCGCGCGATATCGGCAATTGGTGGAAGCCGCGTGGAAGAAACTCCCGGCACTAGGCCCCAAGAACTTCCGGACCCATTTCGACAGCGATCGCTATCGGGTCGAGCACGCGATGGAAGAGCTCACTGCCTTGTCGGGAGACATCGACGGTCTGGTCACCGTCAAGGCGCGGAATCTTTCGAGCCCGCACGCCTTTCTCGAGGTGGCCGAGCTCCTCCAACGCCATGGTCGCCACGACGATGCACTCAAATGGGCCGAGAACGGGATCGCGGCGTTTCCCGACGAGCGGCTCGACGATCTGGTGAAGTTCTGCATCGCGGAAAATCTCCGCCGCGGTGATGCCGGGCGCGTGGAATCGCTTGCCTGGCAGCGGTTCCTGCGGCAGCCGGGCAGCGAGGCGTACTTCGAACTCGTCGGCGTTGCCAAGCGGATCGGGCGTGCCGATGACCTCGCGGCGAAGGCGCTAAACCAATTGTGGCAACTGGTTCGCGCCGAGGAAGCTCCGGGAGCGAAGCGACTCCCCAGCTGGCAACCTCCTCTTCGCAGCGCCTTGGTCGCCATTCACCTGCGTGAGAAAGATGCCGAGAAAATGTGGGAGACATTTTGCGGCGGACCGGTCGACATGCGGCTGTGGGACAAAGTCGCGGCCGTGCGCGGCAGAACGCACCCGGAAGAGGCCGTCGCGCTCTACAAGAAATTGCTGCCCAACGCCGTTAATGCCGGGACGCGAGGGGCGCAGTACGGCGCGGCATTCGAAATCGTCAAAGCCATCCAGGAGCTACGCGCTACCCAGAGGCAGGATGCCGTCTTCAAGCAGGAGCTCGCCGAGCTGCGACTGGCGTGGAAGGCGAAGCGGAACTTCATGAAGCTGCTGGCAGCGTTCGACTAACAAGTGTGGGAACGTACGTCGTTCGGACCAAGTCCGCGGACGCGCGGGCGATGCCGGAAATCGCACGCATTATCCACAGATCGCAGGAGAATCCTCTGCCGCTGATGGTCGGTTTCTGGTCAAGAAAACCCGGAGACCCGCATCCAGCCTGGCGTTCACACGAGGTCGAATCCCGCCCTCCCGCCAGTCTCGAATTCAGAAGCAATCACATCTGATGGGTCCAGGACGTGGTCTGCCATAATCAGTTCGGGTTCAATTCAATTCATCCAGTATGCCCAAGACACCCCCTCGAGAGCCGTGGCACGCCGTCAGAATCGCCCCCGGGGCGGTCGCGTGCGCGGCAGCCGCCGCCATTCGGGGCAAGCGTTTCTTGTCCCCGGAGGCGCCCCCAATTCCGCTGCCGGAATGCACGTTCAAGAATCGCTGCGCCTGCACTTATCGCCACTTGCCGGACCGGCGAGAAATCCAGCGGCGTGCGTCGGATCGGGGCATGTTCGACCGGCACGTTGCGCGCGACCGGCGGGTAAAGCGTGGACGACGGTCCGAGGACCCGACGCAGCGTTGATACGTAGGAAGGCTCCGGCCCTACCCAAGTTTCCGCTTGGCGAGGCCGTCAATCATCGCCAGATCGAGAACCCCCTTCGCACCCCATCCCTTCTCGTCGGAAGGGACCTCCGGGCGAAATTGCTCGTACAGATGGAAGGCCTCCGCATTGAGCACGTCGGTCGGCACCGAGTTCGCCAACCGCTTCATGTGCTCGCGCACCGGATCAAGGTGCTCGCCGAACTTGTTCGCAAGATAGCGCTCGACCTTCTCCGGCTTGACGAGCTCGCCCTTGGCGACCGCCCGCGGGCCGTTCTCTGTTTCTGCGACGGCCACGCGGCGGCCGAGCAGGACGACGTCGTGTATGGCACTCGCGCCCGCCGGCTTCGGTGGCGGCGGCTCGTCGCGCCGATCCTCAGGTGCGGCATAGATTCCCAGGCGGACCCCCTTCGAGTACGCGGTCATTCCCGCGACGGTCTGGCCGACGGTCAATGCCGTCTCGCGCGACATTCCCATTCGCTCGGCCACGATGGCGGCCCACAGCGTCAGGACCGGCGCGCGGTTGATTCGGATCGTCTCGGCCATCAATTCGGCGACGGCCTAGCGGACGTCCAGTAGCAACGACAATACGGGGCGCTTCATGGCCGACCATCATAGCTCGCTGTCGGCCACCGCGTGCAGCGGTGACGCGCGGCGCGAGCCGAAGCTACCTTCTTCCGTTGCGCGGCCGTAGCAACGAGCAGCAGTACGTCTAAGCACCGCGGGCCACGCTAAGCGTTCAAGTGTTGACAACCGTCAACGCAAGCGTCCTGGCGAGCGACGATCATTCCACTTCAACGAGCAGCGCAATGGCGAACGTCGAGTCCGATCAACCGCCGGTGCCCGGCCGGATCGATGTCGATTCGCCGAGCGACGTGGCGTGGTGGTGCAGGAGACTGAAATGCACCGAGGAAGAACTGCGCTACGTCGTCAAGCGCTATGGCGCCGGGACCAGGGAGGTCGAGGCCTTCTTTGCGAGCTGCCAAAACTAGGCTCTGCCGTGGGATTGACTTAAAGGAGCCGCGGTCGAAGGCAGGCGAAGTCGCCGACGTACGTCCCCGCAATTTGCCATTAGGAGAAATTCTGGCGGGAACCACGCTGGTGAAGAACTGCCGTTGGCGCCCAGGTATCGAATTGCGGAATGGCATCTGCAATTGGCTCCCAGGGCGCCTTGTCGGAAACCCAGGTGTGCGCCTGCGGCTGTCCGGAGAACGGAGTATCGAGACTGCCCAGCCGGATACGCATGACGTCTGGCGCAGCCGAGAGATAAGCGTAGATTGGACTGCCGCAATTCGAGCAAAAGGCGCGGTACTTGCCGGGTGACGATTCATACTCGCGGATGACTGCGCTGCCCGCAACCAAGTGAAAAGACGAGCGGTCAACCGGCGCATTGGCGGCGTGAGCAGAGCCGCTTGCCTTGCGGCAGCTGGTGCAATGACAGTAGCCAAAGGCACCGGGCTCGGCGCTTAGCGTGTACTTGACTTGGCCGCATAGGCAACTTCCCGCGTACATCGAAGGGTCCTTTCTTTCGCTGAACGAATTGCGCGTGGCCGGTGAATCAAACAGGAGAATTACCCGTGTGCACCTGGATCTTGAGACCGACGTTCGCGGCGTTCGCTTCGCTCGAGATGATCCGTACCATGTCGTCGTGAACGTCCCCATTGTCACCCGGCAAACCGGGGCGAAGGAAGCTCAGCACGTTGCTGGCCGCGGACATGGACGTTTTGCAATGCGTGCAGCTGAATGCGCACGGGTGCGTGCGTTAGACGGGCTTGCAGCAACCGCGCTGCTCCTGAATTGAAGGGCAGGCTACCGACCCGAACGAGCAGAACACGCAGCAGTCGCCGGGCTTGGGGCGCAGCAACGTCCCGCAGTTACTGCACTCGTAGAAGAACTGGCAGGCATCCGTGGGCATCATCTCCCGCTTCGCAAATCCACAGTGCGGACAAGTCAGCATCGATTCGAGTACGCCCGCATTCATGGAACGATGACCAGTGGAGGGGAACGGTACGTCGTCCCGAGGTCATTTGTGCGACTGCTCGATAACGGGAGGCGTTGGGTTGGCGGGTGCTTTCCCGTAAACCTTGTCCGTCAGCCCATGGATGACCTTTTCGCGCGCAATCCAGTCGCCGAGCGGACCGAAGCCAGTGGTGTCGTTATGGGCGTCACGTAACGCACTGGCCAGTTCGCGCCGGGTCATGTTGGCATCGGCGGCCAGCGCCATATACGCGCGCCGCTCTCCCAGACGGCGGGCCCGTAGCGCGGCAGCCTGTCCCTGCTTGCTCCAGCCAGCCATGATCCTCTCCGTTTTACCCCGGGACCTCGGTGCCCTCTCCGATCCGAGCCCGAAGCCATAACAGATTGTCCTCTACAATCTCCCAGAAGACTTTGACCTTCGGCAAGCTGGCTAAGTTCTCACCGCGACTGGGCACCGTCGGCGAGGGCGTTGGACTGCATCAGCTAGGGCGTCAGGCGATTGGCGGCTTGGTCGATTGACTGCTCGGGCTCGACGTCACAGAGGGCGCTGGCATCGTTGCCGTATGCCGACCGCCCATCCCGGACCACCGAGGCTCCGGCCGACGGCAACCAACGGCCGGGACCTGCACATCCACGCGCACCGCACGCCGCCGGGTATCACCCCGGCCTGATCATTGCCCGCCGGACCGCTGATTTCACGCGAATGTCGCGCTCCCAGCAACATCCGGCGAAGTCCGAATCCCCTGCCGGCCTCCGCGATGACGGTCCGATACGGTGACCAGTAGCGACGCAAAGAAAGAGCTCGCCGGGGGTGGCCGGACTGGAGGAGGAGGATGGGCTGCCGCTGTTCCGGTCTGCACGGCACTGCCCATTGATTGGAGGCGTAAGACAGCCTCATATCGTTCAACTGGCACGTGTCACCGTCGACGTCGGAGGCGTCCTTCCCAGGAGCAATCGAAGGCCATGCAGCGGTAGCGCCAAACGGGTCGTAATACGCTGAGCATTCGGTCCAGGGTGTGCCGCCTGATTCGTTTCAGCGGTCCTCCGCAGTGTGGGCATAGTCGCGGTGGGACGGCCGGGCCGGTCGACGGGTCGTTGGCCTCAGCTAAGGCGTTGGGGACGCGCATATCCATTGCAGGTCCGGTGTCCCTTGGTTTGCGAACTTTTCAGAATCGGTCGCGGAGCATGCCTTTGTCCATCGGAGCCCTGCTGATCGGGCTGTAGGACATCGCCTACGGGAGGCGGGCGAGCCCGTTGAGCGAGCGGATGGGCGGAGATTGCAAGGGCTGATATCGCTACCGCGATTCGGGTATCGTTCGCCAATCAGCCTCGCGCTGCACGCGACTTTCCGGCATGGAGAATCCGCCGTGAAACGATGCCCCGTCTGCGGGAGTACCGATGTCCAGCGCTCGCATCTTCATCATTCGGAAGCGGGGTCCCACCGTTTTCGGTCGCCCTACCGCTGCCAGAGGTGCGGCAGGCGCTTCTGGGTCTTGAGCCGCAAGGCGCGTATCGAGATTGGCGCCCTCGCAGCGGGCGCCTGCGTCATAACGGCCACAGTGTTCACCGTGGGGGCGTTGCTGACGCGATCCGGCTCGCAGGCACCCGACGCGGCGACCGCTAGCACCTCGTCGTCGGGCGTCGTGGTCCCCGCGCCAGCAGCGGGCTCGAGCGCACCCGCTCCCTGATCATCCGGTCCCGCGGCGCCGCGACGCTCCGGTAAAGGCCGCGACAGGCGATGCCGCCGACGCTTGGCCCTTTGCGCTGGATTGTGCGGAGCAAAGCAGCGTATCGTATGCAAGACCCACGGGCTCGGTACTTTCGCGCATCGACCGATTCGACTTGGAGACTTTGCCATGGCCGCGAAGCCACGTTCCATCAAGGTTATGACGCCTGCGAATGCGGCACCGTCCGCGCGGCGGCGCTTCCTGAGGCAGGGGAGTGCGATGATCGGCACCGCGGCGCTCGCGGCCGGAGCGAAGAACGCGGCGGCGCAAACCCCCGCCACCGATGCCGACCTTCCGCCGAACGTTCCTGCATGGATGAAGGAGCCGGGGGCACCGGTCGGCGCCGAGTTGTACGGCGTTCCGTCGAAGTACGAGAGCAAGGTCATCCGCAACGTCCCCAAGGGCGGGGCGCAATACATCTCGTCGGCGAGCCGCACGCCGCTGCAGGATCTCGACGGCATCATCACCCCGAGTGGACTGTTCTACGAACGGCACCATGGCGGCATTCCGACGATCGATCCCACGCTGCATCGGCTGATGCTGCATGGCCTGGTCAAGACGCCGCTGATTTTCACGATGGACGACCTGCGGCGCTTCCCTTCGATATCGCGGATCCATTTCCTGGAATGCTCGGGGAATCCAATCTACAAGAAGCCGTATGGCAAGACCGCGTCGGACGTCAACGGCCTGGTGAGCTGCGGTGAATGGACCGGCGTGCCGCTGAAGGCGGTGCTCGAGCAGGCCGGGCTGCTGAAAGGTGCCCGTTGGGTAATGGCCGAGGGGGCGGATGCGGCGGCGATGACACGCAGCATCCCGCTCGAGAAATGCCTCGATGACGCAATGCTCGTCTACAGCCAGAACGGCGAGCGGCTGCGCCCCGAGCAGGGGTATCCGCTGCGCCTGCTGGTGCCGGGCTTCGAAGGCAACATGAACGTCAAGTGGCTGCGGCGCCTCAAGGTTACCGAGGCGCCGGTCTACTCGCGGGAGGAGACGTCCAAGTACACCGACCTGATGGCTGACGGCAGCGCGCGCGAGTTCACGTTCTACATGGAGGCGAAGTCGATCATCACACGGCCATCGGGTGGCCAGCGGCTGTCACAGCACGGGTTCGTCGAGATCACCGGCATCGCCTGGAGCGGCCACGGGAAGATCACCCGGGTCGACGTTTCGGTCGACGGCGGGAAAAACTGGTCGCGTGCGGCGTTGCAGGATCCGGTTCTCACCCGAGCGCTGACACGGTTCCGCTACGCATGGAATTGGGATGGAGGTCCTGCGATGATCCAGAGCCGCGCCGTCGACGAGACGGGCTACGTGCAGCCGAGCTTCGCAGAGCTTCTCAAGGTGCGCGGGGACAACGCGTTCTACCACAACAATGCGATCCAGCCCTGGCGGATCGCAGCGACCGGCGAGGTCACCAATGGCAATGTGTGAACTTCGCCAAATGACGGGTGATGCTCGCCGCAGCGGCAGCACGATTGCGCGGCACGCATTGAGTCTGGCCGCCCTTGTCGCGTGGAGCGCGGTGGCCGCGGCACCGGTGCACTACGCTATCGGCCGGCCGGCGACCGCGGCCGAGATCGCCGGGTGGAACATCGATGTCGAGCCGGACGGAAAGAACCTTCCACCCGGCAGCGGCACGATCGCGCGGGGACACGAGGTCTTTGCCACCCAATGCGCCTCGTGCCATGGCCCGAAGGGGGAAGGCGGCATGGGCGACCGGCTGGTCGGCGGCGCGGGAACGCTGGCGAGCGAAAACCCGATCAAGACCGTGGGCAGCTATTGGCCCTACGCGACGACGCTGTTCGACTACGTGCGCCGCGCGATGCCGCTGAATGCGCCCCAGTCACTGTCGAACGACGACGTCTACGCGGTGTCCGGCTACGTTCTGTACCTGAACGGATTGATGCCGGAGACCGCGGTCGTGGATGCGAAGTCGTTGCTGGCGGTCAAGATGCCCAACCACGACCGCTTCGTCGGCGATCCCCGTCCGGATGTGCACGACCCGGGCTGCATGAAGCATTGCTGAGTGGTGGCAGGCATCCATGTTGCGGCAGCAGTGCCGCCTTGCGCCGGGCCGTCCGCCGACCGATGTCTTCTTCCATCACCGCGCTCGCGTCATGACCCTCTCGAAATCATGACCCGAGCAGAAATCCGACGGCTCATTGCAACGAGGCACTTGACATTGTCATACCTTGGTATGACACTGGCATACAGCGCCGCTGTCAGGTGCCACCCCACGAGCCCACCCTCCCGATAGGCCAACGCTATGTCGATCTGGAAAGAAAACACGGTTACCCGGCCGGCCCCGGCGCCTGCCCCCGAGATGAAGGACCCACCCCGTTACGACCCGCCGCAGAGGCCCGAGATGCCCTCCAGTCCTGTCGCTGCTCCGACGGCGCGTGCCGACATGGGTGCGCCCCGCAAGGAATCGCTGATCGCCGCCGACATTACGATCGAAGGCAAGATCGAGGGCGGCGGCAGCGTGCGCATCGCCGGCAAGTTCAAGGGCGACGTCAACGTCCAGGGCGATCTGACCATCGAGGCCGGCGCCAGGCTGACCGGCAGCGTGCGTGCCGACCGGGTCACGATTGCCGGCGAACTCGAGGGCAATGTCGAGCAGGCATCCCTCGTCGATTTGCTGCAGACCGGCGTGGTGGTCGGCGACCTGAAGGCCGGTTCGCTGACGGTCGCAGCGGGCGCCCGCGTGCGCGGTCAAGCCGAGTTCGGCTGGGACGACGGCAAGGTTCCGAAGGCGGGCAAGCTGACCAAGATCCACGACGCGGAGATCGGCACCGGTTCATGAGCAGCGTGCGCCCGGGCGCCCCGGGAGCAACCCGCCAGTGTCCGCACTGTCGGGAGACCATCCTCGAAAGCGCAGCGATGTGCCCGGCGTGCCGGCATTACCTGCGCTTCGTTGCCGGCGCCGATGCTCCCCCGGTGCCGGCGCTCACGCCGCTGCGCATCGAGGGCAGCATCCGCCACCCCGCGGACGGCGAGCCCTGGGAATACACGGTGGTCGTGTCGGTCCGCAACGATCGCGGCGAGGAAATCGCGCGCAAGCTCGTCGGTGTGGGTGCGGTGAACCCGAACGAGCAACGCAGCTTCGCGCTGTCGGTCGAGGCCGTTCCGGCCAGGGCCAAAGATGCGGGGAAGAGCAGCACGCGGCACTGAGCGTCGAGTGTCTGGCGGCGGAATCCTGGGTCGATAGTTGACATCGGCAATGGTTTATTTGACATTGTCGAATGGTCGCGCCGCCCGACTCCCGCGTCGACGCCGTTCGGCGTTTCAACCGCTTCTATACGCAGCAGATCGGCATGCTGCGCCAGCGGTTCTGCGACGACGACTGGTCGCTCGCGGCAGCTCGCGTGCTCTATGAGCTTGCCCGCGCCGATCGCGCGCTGACGGCCTCCGACCTGGTCCGCGACCTCGGGCTCGACGCCGGCTACCTGAGCCGCATCCTGCGCCGCTTCGTATCCAGCGGTTACCTGCGCAAGACGCCGTCCGACGGCGATGCACGCCGCCTCCACCTGACGCTGACGGCTGCGGGAAGGAAGGCATTCGCGCCGCTCGATCGCGCGTCCCACGATGAGATCGCCGCGCTGCTCGCGCCGTTGGCCGACCCGGCGCAGGCGCGCCTGGTCGACGCGATGCGCAGCGTCGAGACGATCCTCGGCGACCGTCCCGGGAATGCCGCAGCCTTCGTGCTGCGGCCGCATCGTCCCGGGGACATCGGCTGGGTGATCTCGCGCCACGGCGCGCTCTACGCCCAGGAATATGGCTGGGACGCGAGCTTCGAGGCGCTGGTCGCTGAGATCGCGGCGCGTTTCGTCAGGCGCTACGACCCCGGGTGCGAATGCTGCTGGATCGCCGAGCGCGACGGGGCGAACGTCGGCTCGGCGTTCGTCGTCCGGAAGTCCGCGACCGTCGCCCAGCTACGGCTGCTGATCGTCGAGCCTGCCGCGCGGGGCGCCGGCATCGGACGGCGGCTGGTCTCCGAATGCATCGGCTTCGCTCGGCGCAGCCGATACCGGAAGATGATGTTGTGGACCAACCGCGGACTCGACGCTGCCAGGCATCTCTACGAGGATGCGGGCTTCCGCCTCGTCGCCGAGGAGGCGCATCACAGCTTCGGCAAGGACCTGGTCGGGCAGACGTTCGTCCTGCGTCTTTGATCGCGTCCCGATCGTCGCCCCGGTGCAGCCAGGCGATACGTACCCGCGTCGCGCGCATGCGGTCCGCGCGGCTCGCATCAGCTGCCGTGCAGGTTGTGCACCTCCGGGAAGAACAGATCCTTCCACGATTTCGGCTGCACCTTGATCGATCCGATCCGGTGCATGAAGTTCGCGTAGGTGGTCGTCTTGTGCGGCGTGGTCGTGAACGTCACCAGCGGATCGTCGAGCACCTTCAGCGGCAGGTCGGCCGGGCCCTTGTAGTTCGCCCAGGTGATGTAGTTCTTCGCCGCAGCCGGTTTGTCGCGATTGATCTCGCCGATCGCCTCCTCGAATGCGGCGAGGAAAGCCTTGTAGATCTTCGGATTGTCCTTGCGGAAGGTGCCGGTCGCCCAGACCACGGTGAAGGTATGCGGGCCGCCGACGATCTTGTAGGAGTTGAGCACCGTGTGGACCCCGGGATGCTCGAGCTCCTGGTACTGGAATGGCGGTGCGGTGAAGTGCGCGGTGACCTCGCTCGCCGGCGACAGCAGCGCCGCCATTCCGTCCGGATGCGACAGCGTCACAGTGAGCTTGTCGAGCTTGTTGTAGTTCTTGTCCCCGAACGCCTCGGCGGCGGCCATCTGCAGGTTCACGGCCTGGAACGAGACCTTGACCGCGGGCAGGGCGATCTTGTCCTTGTCGGTAAAGTCCTTGATGCTCTTGACATTGGGGTCACGCGTGTTCAGGTAGAGGGGCATCGTGTTCATCGCGCACACGCCCCTGACGTCGAGATTGCCGCGCGTCTTGGCCCACAGCGTGATCAGCGGCGAGACGCCGCCGGAGGCGAAATCCAGGCTCCCGGAAAGCAGCGCGTCGTTCATCACGTTGCCGCCTGCGAATTTCGTCCAGAGCACCTTGACGTCGCCCAGGCCTTCCTGCTTGGCGTGCTTCTCGAGCAGTTTCTGGTGCTCCATGTACATCAGGGGCAGGTAGGTGATCCCGAACTGCTGGGCGATCCGAACCTCGGTCACCTCCGCGCGCACCGGGAGCGTCGCCGCGACGGCGAGGACCGCTACGGCGCAGAGCATCGTTGCTTTGCTGAACATGGAAGACGCCTCCTAAGGAAAGCGGCGCGCGCATTCCGGCCATCGAGAGGGGTGGCAGGTTCCGCGAGCGCCGCGAAGCCGCACTTTGCCGCAGTTGCCCGCGGCCGGCAATCGGCAACCGACGCGGGACCCGGCTGGCGCCCACCTTTCCGGGATCGGCTGCGCTACACTGCCCGCCTTCCGCAAGCACCCCATGAAGCTCGTCAGCTATCGGCTGCGTGACCGCACCGGCGTCGGCGCCGTGGTGGACGCACGTGTCATCGACCTTGAACCTGCGCTGCGGGAGCTTCCCCCCGGAGGGGCGGTGGCGGGGGAACCCGACATGCTGTCGCTGCTGCGCGCAGGAGAGCGCGGCCTGGCGGTCGTTGCCGCATATCTCCGCCGGGTCGGCGCGCCTGCGGCGTCCCCGGCGCTCGCCGACGTCGAACTGCTCGCCCCGGTCCCGCGCCCGGGCAAGGTCGTCGCCGTCGGGCGCAACTACGCCGATCACGCCGCGGAGACCGGCGTGAAGCCTTTCGAGGCACCCCGCATCATCGCCAAGCTGCCTTCTTCCGTCGCCGCCCCCGGGTCGGTCGTTCCGCGCCCGGAGGGCGTGGCGAAGCTCGACTACGAGATCGAGCTGGCGGCCGTCATCGGCAGCCGAGCGCACCGTGTCGCGCGGGCGGATGCCCTTGCGGCGGTGGCGGGCTACACGATCCTCGACGACGTCAGCGCGCGCGAGTTCCAGTTCGACGTGTCGCCGCCGCAGACGACGTTCGCCAAGAGCATGGACGGTTTCTGCCCGATGGGACCGTGGCTGGTGACGCGCGACGAGATCCCCGACCCGCAGGCGCTGCGGCTGCGGACCTTCGTCAACGGCGAACTGGTGCAGGACGGCAACACGCACGACATGCTGGTCGATGTCGCCGGCCTGATCGAGTACATTTCGCGCTACATGACGCTGGAGCCGGGGGACGTCCTCGCGACCGGAACCCCAGCCGGCGTGGGCGCGTTCCGCAAGCCGCCGCGCTACCTCGATCCCGGGGACCGTCTGCGTCTCGAAATATCGACAATAGGCGTGCTCGAGCACGCGATCGGATGACCGTCATCACATCAGGAGGAGCGACGAAATGAAACATCGAATCATCGGAGCGTCGCTGGCGCTGCTCGCGCTCGCGGCATCGAGCGGCGCAGCCGGGGAGGCGACCGAAATCCGCTTCGCCAAGCAGACGTCGATGGGCTACGTGCAGTTCAACATCATCGACCACGACAAGCTGATCGAGAAATACGCGAAGAAGCTCGGCCTGCCTCCGGTCAAGGTGACGTGGGTGACCTTCAACGGCCCCGATGCGATGAACACTGCGCTGCTCGCGAACCAGGTCGACATCGTCGCGGGCGGCGTCCCCGCGCTGGTCACGCTGTGGGCGAAGACGCACGGCACGCCACAGGAGGTCCGCGGCATCTCGGCGCTGAGCTCGCAGCCGTTCCTGCTCAACACGCGCAACCCCAGGGTCAAGACGATCAGGGACTTCACCGACGCGGACCGGATCGCGGTGCCTGCGGTCGGCGTTTCGGTGCAGGCGGTCACGCTGCGGATGGCGGCGGCGCAGGCTTTCGGCAACGAGAACTACACGAAGCTCGACAAGCTGACGATCTCGCTGCCGCCGCCCGATGCGACGATCGGCCTGATCTCAGGTGGAAGCGCATTCGACAGTGCTTTCAGCGTTCCGCCGTTCCAGAACCAGCAGCTCGAGGCGCCCGGCGTCCACACGGTGCTGAACTCGTTCGATGTCCTCGGCGGGTCGCACACCTTCACCGCAGCCTGGACGTCGCGCAAGTTCCATGACGACAACCCGAAGCTCTACCAGGCGTTGATGGATGCGCTCGACGAGGCGACCAAGATCCTGAACGCCGACAAGCGCGCCGCCTCGAAGCTGTGGATGGAGGACGGGAAGTCCAAGCTCTCGCCGGATCTCGTCTACAAGGTGATCAGCGGACCGCAGGTCAAGTGGACGCTGGTACCCGAGAACACGATGAAATACGCGACGTTCATGAAGGAGGTCGGCATGATCAAGACGGCGCCTGCGAGCTGGAAGGACCTCTTCTTCCCCGAGATCCAGAGCGTTCCGGGCAGCTGATCGCGCGATGCCTTTCGACGACCGGAACGTCCTCGGCGGCAAGCTGGCGCCGTGCTCGGTGTCGCCGCGGACCGGGTTCTACCGCGACGGCTGCTGCAACACGGGGTCGGAGGACGTCGGCATGCACGTCGTGTGCGCGCGCATGACCCGCGAGTTCCTCGACTTCGAGCGTGAAAACGGCAACGACCTCGTCACGCCGGCCCCCGAATCCGGCTTTCCGGGATTGAAGCCCGGAGACCAATGGTGCGTATGTGCGGCGCGCTGGCGCAAGGCTTTCGAAGCGAGCGTCGCGCCGCCGGTCGTGCTGCAGGCGACGCACGAGGAGACACTCGCCGTGATCCCGCTGTCCGACCTGCGCCGCCACGCGCTCGACCTGAATTGAGGTCCGCGGCTGCGCTCTGGCTGTTCATCGCGGTGTCGACCACCGCGTTCGGGGAGGCTTCGATGAGCATGAAGATCGAGTCCGGCGCGTTCGCTCCCGGCGGCACGATCCCGTCGCGATACACCTGCGACGGCCAGGACGTCTCCCCGCCGCTCGCGTGGAGCGGAGCGCCCGCGGGAACCCGGAGCTACGCGCTGATCGTCGATGATCCCGACGCGCCCGACCCCGCAGCCCCGCGGATGACCTGGGTCCACTGGGTGCTCTACGACATTCCGGCTTCGGCGAGCGGGCTTCCCGAGTCGGCCGTGCCGGACGCACTGCCGCCGGGCACCCGGGAGGGAACGAACGACTGGAAACGCGGCGGGTACGGGGGGCCTTGCCCGCCGATCGGCCGCCACCGCTATTTCTTCAAGCTCTACGCGCTCGATACGGTGCTGCCGAAGCTCGCTCACCCGGACAAGGCCGCACTGGAGAAAGCGATGGCCGGGCATATCCTCGCCGAAGCGGCACTGATCGGGACCTACCGGAAAGGCCGCTAGGTCGCGGCGGCGCCGCCAAGCGGGTGCGCGATGAAGCTCAACATCCTGTCGGACCTGCACCTCAACGTCGCACCGTTCGCGGTGCCCGAGACCGATGCCGATGTCGTCATCCTCGCGGGCGACATCGGCCGCCCGCGCGACGCCGCCGCGTGGGCCACGCGTCTCGGCAAGCCGGTGCTGTACGTGCCCGGCAATCACGAGTATTACGGCGACACGCTCGACGGAGCGATCTCGGAGTTGCGCGAGGCCTGCGCCGGGACCCGGATCCGCGTGCTCGACGATGACGAGGCGGTCCTCGATGGCGTGCGTTTCCTCGGCAGCACACTGTGGACCGATTTCAGGCTCTTCGGTGACGGCGACAGGCGCGCCGCGGCGATGCGCGACGGGCAACGCTGGATCCGCGATTTCTCGCGCATCCGCACGGCCGGCGCGCAGGAGGCCCTGTTCACCCCGGAGGATTCGGTGGCGCGGTTCGATCGGCACGCGCAGTGGCTCGCGGCAAGGCTCGCGACGCGACATCCCGGGCCGACCGTCGTCGTCACGCATCACGCACCCTCGCCGATGAGCGTCCACCCGCGCTTCGCCGGGTCGCCGCTGAACGCATGCTTCGTCTCGGACGCCGGGCACCTGCTCGACGGGACCCGCGCAGCGCTCTGGATCCACGGGCACACGCACGACAGCTTCGACTACGCGGTGAACGGAACCCGCGTCGTCTGCAATCCGCGCGGATACGCGAGGAATGGCGTCAACGAGAACGCGCGGTTCGACCCCGGCCTGATCGTCGAAGTCGGCTAGGAATCGCGGTCGTTCGTCCCCGTCCGTCTCGGCGCCAGGTGTTGCTGGACCAGGTAGAGCGGGCGCTGCTTGACCTCGATGAACATCCGGGCGAGATATTCGCCGATGATGCCCAGCGCCATCAGCTGCAGGCCGCCGAGAAACAGGATCAGCGTGACGAGCGACGGGTAACCCGGCACCGGATTGCCGAACAGCAGCGTCTTGCCGATGACATAGGTGCCGTAGATGAATGCAACGAGCGCGGTGGAGAATCCGATGTAGCTCGCGATCTTGAGGGGTGCCGCCGAGAACGACGTGATCCCTTCCAGCGCAAAATTCCACAGGCGCCAGTAGTTCCACTTGGTCTTGCCGGCGAATCGTCGGTCGCGGTCGTACTCGATTTCGCGCGACTGGAATCCGATCCAGGCGAAGAGGCCTTTCATGAACCTGCTGCGCTCGGGAAATCTCTGCAGCGCGTCCACCGCGCGCCGCGACAGCAGCCGGAAGTCGCCGACGTCCTCCGGGATGGCGATCGTGCTCATGCGCCCGATCACCCGATAGAACGCCTTTGCCGTCGATCTTTTCAGAAATCCCTCCTGGTCCCGGTTGCGCCTGCGCATCAGGATGATCTCGCTGCCCGACCGCCATGCCGCGACCATCTCCGGCATGCATTCGGGCGGGTCCTGCAGATCCGCATCGATGACGATCACGGCGTCGCCGCTGGCGGCATCGAGCCCCGCAGTCATGGCGATTTCCTTGCCGAAATTGCGCGACAGATCGATCACGCCTACGCGAGGATCGTCCCGGTGGAAACCGGCGAGCACTGCCAGCGACCCGTCGGTGCTCCCATCGTTGACATAGACGACCTCGGCATCACAGTCGAGTGCGTCGAGCACCGCGGCGAGACGACGCTGGAACTCGGGCAGGACCTCCTCCTCGTCGTGAACGGGGACCACCACCGACACCGTGGCGCGTGCCGGCCTCGCGGAGGGCGTCAGAAGGTCCAAGTGCGGTTCGCGACGTAGGTGAAGCCCAGCACGGCGCCGGTGGCGACCACCTGGGCGATGATGAGGTTCGCGTCGAGGATCCCGAGCGCGGATGCCATCACGACGGCGTTCAATCCGATCCCCGCCAGCGCGATGCCCGCGAAGCGCGGAAGGGCGCGCGCGTGCGGGGCACGGCTCGCGAACGTGTAGCGATGGTTGATCGCATAGTTGATGATCGCGCCGGCAACGGCACCGACCGTCGATGCCGTCACCGCGTGCGTGCCGGCGAGGCGCACCAGCGCGATCAGGATGGCGAACTGGGCTGCCGTGCCGATCGCTCCAGCACCGGCATAGCGTAAGAACTGGACCATCATCGGCTGGGATGTACGCACGACATCGTCGACGGCCCGGGGATTATACTCACCCCGCCGCTGCGGCACCCGACGGCACCCGACGGCATCCGGCGGCTCCCGGAGCGAGCGCGCGATCGTCGGCGTCGATCGGCAAGGAGTCCGATGCAACGGATTGCCCGCTTGACCCCATGGATCGTTGCCGGCGCCGGGGCGCTCGCGGCGATTGTCGTGCTCTACCCGGGGCAGTATCCGTTCGATTCCGCCTATCAGCTGTGGCAGGCGCGCAGCGGACAGTTCAACGACGTTTCGCCGGTCGTCATGCCGGCACTGTGGTCGGCGCTGCTCGCGTTGGGCGGGGGGCCGGCGCTGCTGCTGTGGGTGAACCTGGCGATGCTCTGGAGCGGAATCGCGCTGTGCGTTGCGGCGATCAGCGAGAGCGCGCCGTGGCGCGCGGTGCTCGTCATCGTTTTCGGCATGGCCCCGCTGACGATGGTCCAGATGGCGCATCTGCTGTCCGATGCGCACCTCGCCGCAGTCCTGGCCCTGGCGACGGGCCTCGCCGCGCGGGGGCTGGCGACCGGCCGCAAGGCGCCGATGCTGGCGTGTGCGCTGGCCCTCGTCTACGCCGGATGCGTCCGGCACAATGCGCTTCCCGCCATCCTGCCCTACGCTGCGGTCCTCGTCCCGGTTCTCTTCGCGGGGAGCCGCCACCGGTGGCGGATGGCATTTCTCGCCGCGCTGGCACTGGGTGGAGTGTCATTCGGCGCGGGAATCGCCCTGGATCGGGCCTTGACCACCGAGCGCGCGACGGTGTGGCCGTCGATCGCGCTGTGGGACCTGGCGGCGATCTCGGTCGACCGCGGCGTCCTCCTGCTCCCGGCGTTCACGCATGGGCCGGGCCTGACGGTGGACGAGCTGCGCAGCACCGGTGCGTTCGACCCGACATCCAACACGCTGCTCTACCAGCGGGGGACGTCCGGTGTGCGCGACGGGCTCGGCGAGCCGTACTCGCCCGTGCAGCTGCGTCAATTGCGCCGTGCATGGATCGACGCCGTGCTGAGCTACCCTGGTGCCTACTTTCGTCATCGCCTGCGCACCACCTGGCTGCTGATCGGGCCGCATCGCGGCGCAGTCCAGGGCGCCGCGTATTTCATCGCGCGCTCGACCTATCGGGACGATCCTCCACTGCCGCAGCCATGGGCGCCGCAGGCGCAGCAGCGTCTGTACGCGCTCGCCGCGGCACTGCTGTCGACGTGGCTCTTTGCCGGTCTTCCCTACCTGCTGCTGAGCGGCCTCGGCGTGGTGATCGGCGCGCTGCGTCGCGAGCGCCCGATGCCGTGCCTCGCGATGGTCGTCGGATCCAGCGCGCTGCTCTACGCGGCCGGCTTCACACTGGCCGCGCCCGGCGCCGAGCTGCGCTACCTGACGTGGCCGATCATCGCGGGCCCGCTGGCGCTGGCATTGTCCCTGTCGCGCCGCGGCGCGTTCTCGAGCCGCGGGCCTGGCCTGAGATCGCGCGGGGTCTGACCTAACCGGCGGCGCGCGCGAAGGTGACCGTCACGGCGAGTCCGCGGCCGAGCGCGGTCTCGTCGAAGGACACCGTCGCACCGTGGATCTCGGCGATCCGCTTGACGATCGACAGCCCCAGGCCGGTCCCGGAGACCCCGCCGCCCACCAGGCGGTGGAAACGCTGGCCGAGCTTCGCGCGCTCCGCAGGCGCGACGCCAGGGCCCTGATCGGCGACGCTCACGAACGGAAGGTCGTTCCGGTGCCCGACGTCGACACGCACGACCGTGTGGGCGTAGCTGTAGCGCACGGCGTTTTCGAGCAGGTTGCGCAGCAGGATTGCCAGCAGGCGTCCGTCCCCGGCGACCTGCACCGCAGGCCCCTCGGCAAGCTCGATCTCGATCGCCCTCGCCAGCGCCGCGGGCATCACGTCGGCGATCGCCCGCTCGGCCACGGCGCGCAGGTCGCAGCTCTCGCGGCGGGCTTCGAAGCCCGCCGGTTCGAGACGGGCGAGCGTGAGCAACTGCTGGACCAGGTGCGTCGCGCGATCGCAACCCGCGATCACGTTGTCGAGCGCGCGCGAGCGCTCCCGGTCGTCGGTCGCCCCGCGCGCGACCTGGGCCTGCGCCCGCACCGCGGCGAGCGGGGTGCGCAGCTCGTGCGCCGCGTCGGCGGTGAACCTGCGCTCGTTGTCCATCGATGCCTGGACCCGGGCGAACAGACGGTTCAGGTTGGCGGCGAGCGGCCCGACCTCGACCGGCGCGTCGGCCGAATCCAGCGCTGCGAGATTGTCGGGGGCACGATCGGCGACCTGCCGGTTCAGCGCCCGCAGCGGTCCCAGCGCGTGCGCGACGCCGAACCAGATCAGCAGGCCGAGGACCGGCAATGCGATCGCGAGCGGCACGAGGGTGCTCGCGATCACATCCCCGGTGACCTCGTCGCGGTCGGACGAGCGTTCCCCGACCTGGACCAGGTATCGATGCGCGGGGTCCCATGCGCTGAACACGCGCCAGTGCTTTCCACCCATCGCCGCATTGCTGAAGCCCGTCGGCCTGAGCAGACAATCGCCCGGTCGGAGCGTTCGACGAGTGCAATCGAAGGACCGTGCCGCCCTCCCACACCTGGAACGCGAGGCGGCGCGTGTCGCCTTCGGGATCCCGCGTCTGCTCGATGGCGACGTTTCCAGGCGTGCCGCCTGCCTGGGCGATCAGCAGCGAAGCGGATTGAGACAGGTGTGCGTCGAGCAACTCGTCGATCTCGTCGCGCCCGCCCAGATAGCCGGCGATTGCGGTGGCGATCCAGATCAGCACGACCGACGACAGCAGGATCAGCAGCAGCTGCCGCCGGATCGATCGCTGTCGGTCAGCCATCGCCGCGCGCCGGGTTGCGCGGCAGCACGTAGCCGACGCCGCGGACCGTGCGGATCAGTTCCGGCGCGAGCTTCCTGCGCAGATGGTGGATGTGCACCTCGACCGCATTGCTCTCTACTTCGGATCCCCAGGCGTAGAGGCGCTCCTCGATCTGGGCGCGCGATAGCACGCGATCGACGTTCAGCATGAACTCCTGCAACAGGTTGAACTCCTTCGCCTTGAGCTCGACCGGTTGTCCGCGGAACGCGACGGTCCGCGCAGCGGGATCGAGGCGCAACCCGGCGACTTCGAGTACCGGTGCCGGTTCGCCGCGCGAGCGCCGGACGATGGCGCGCAATCGGGCGGCGAGCTCGTCCAGGTCGACCGGCTTGATCACATAGTCGTCGGCACCGGTGTCGAAGCCCTTGATGCGGTCCTCGATCGCGTCGCGGGCCGTCAGCACCAGCACCGGGATCGGCGAACCCTTCGACCGCTCCCTGCGCAGCAGCTCGAGGCCGTCGAGCCGCGGCAGGCCGAGGTCGAGCACGACGGCGGCGAAATCCGTCGTGCGCAATGCGGCCTCGGCGGCGACCCCGTCCTTCACCCAATCGGCGTCGTAGCCGCGCTGGCGTAGTCCAGCTTGCACGGCGTCGCCCAGCAGCGGATCGTCTTCGACGACGAGGATGCGCGTCACGCCAGTCAGCCCCTGAAGGCACAGGCGCCGCCCGGCGATCGCGTGCATGCCCGAGCCCGTGCGTGCGGCGCGTTCACCGTGCCGACTCGACCTGCGCGTCGCCGGCCGTTCGGCCCGCCGGACGCAGTGGATCGTGGACATTGAAGCTTCGCTGATAGAGCCACAGGTATCCGGCCTGGAAGGCCGCACCGATGACAAACGGTGCCGCGAGCATCCCGCTGTCGAACAGCGCGCCCGCCACGAGCGGACCCACCGAACGCGGAATCTGGCGCGATATCGACGAGATCATGCCGGCGAGGCCCAGTCGCCGGTTGCGGACGAGGCTCGCGGTGATCGCCGAACGGGGTCCGTTGGTC
Source organism: uncultured beta proteobacterium (assembly GCA_963734515.1). Lineage (GTDB taxonomy): Bacteria > Pseudomonadota > Gammaproteobacteria > Burkholderiales > Casimicrobiaceae > VBCG01. Next base: position 39,985 of record CAVTHP010000015.1, read on the forward strand.
GCGCGGTTCAGCGTGTTGCGAAGCAGGAAGATGCCGACCGCCGCCGCCAGGTTGGGCGCGAACGGGAAGGCGAAGAGCAGGGCCAGCGCGCAAACGCGCAGGGTGACGATGACTCGCATGAGCCCATAGCGACGGGACAGGGGGACGGTCGCCTGCGACGATGCGGCAGCGAGCAGGAAGCCCGCTGCGATCAGCGGCGCGATGTGCCGGGGACCGATGCCGAAGCGGATCGCGAACCAGTACGAGACCAGCGGTCCGGCGAGGCCGATGCCGGTTCCCTGCAGGAAATTGGCGAGCGCGAGCAACCTCAGGTTCCGGTTCTCCTTGTGTCGCACGACGCGCTCTGCGGATGCATCGCCCGGTGGATCGACCGCGACATGGCGGTCCTCGGCCATCGCGATCAGGCCGAGACATATCAGCGCGAAGAGCAGGGCCACCGCGAAGATCGGGCGATAGGCCCGATCGGCTGGCATGGTGGCCGACATCAGTCCCGGCACGATGGCACAGGCGGCGCCCGCGGCCATGCCGAGGAATCCCAGTGTCGCGTTCGTGGAAAGGACCCGCGAGCGCGTGCCCGGATCCAGTCCTTGCGCGAGCCAGGCCTTCTCGAGGGTCGCGAAGGGCCCCGCCGAGCCGTTGGCGCCGCGCCCGAAGGCGCCGACGACGGCGGCAGCTCCGAGGACCACTACGTTGGTCGTCACCATCGCCGCGGCGCAGGCCAGAGCGAACATTGCGTCATAGGCCAGCAGGAAGCGCTTGCGTCCGATGCGGTCGCTGGCGACCGCCCCGGCAATGGTCATGACCACGCCAAAGATCAGCCCGCCGGCGAGCACCGACCCGATGGCCGCCCCCGACCAGTGCAGCGACTTGAGATACAACGCGAAGTCGACGGCGAGGACGCCTTGCGCAACGCTGCGCGCCACTCGGGCGGCCTGCAGCAGCCGCAGGGTCCGGCGCAGCTGCGGCTTGCGGCGACCGGTCATGCCGCGATGCTACCCGGCCCGCATTGCGCGTGGCCCAGCAGGAACTCCCACGCCTGCTCGTGCAGGCCTGCGCGCCTGACCAGCCCGCCGAAGCTGTGGCCCGTGTCCGGCAACCGACGCAGCTCCAGAGGCTCGGCGAGGCCGAGCGCTCTCGCGCGCGAATTCATCGCGGCGGTCCAGCGCGTCGCGCGCTCGATCCGCGTCGTGCCCTGCTGCGCGTCGACGCGTTCGCGCTGGCGCAGGCTGGCACCGCGTCGCTGGTCGCGCATGCCGACGAAGACGCAACCCTTCACGCTCAGGAAAGGCCGCTGGCGCGACATGTCCAGGCCGTCCGGCGGCTCGCGCAATCCATAGGGGTAATCCGTCGACTCATCAGGGAATGTATACCACCCCGCGGCGCTGATCGCGTAACGGGCGACGCGCTGCGGATGGGCCATGACGAAGCGGTGGGTGAACTGCGCGCCTCCCGAATGTCCGAACAGGTGCAGCTTGAGTCCCGGCAAGCCGCACGACGCCAGGACGTCGTCGATCAGCGCGATCAACGCGAGGTCGGCCCGCCGCCCGAAGCCGCGTCTTCCCAGGCGCTGGTAGTCGGGAAAGCCGGCGGCATCGAACAACGGCGCGACGAGGATGGACCGCCGCGATTGCGCGAGGCCGGCGAACGCATTGAAGTGGTCCGGCGCATTGCGGCTGATTCCGTGGATTGCGACGAACACCGGCGTGTCGGGGCCGGGCTCCTTCGGAAGCTGCAATGCGTAGCGCAGGCCCGGCCCGAACTCCCGCAGCGCGGACGCGTCCGGCGGGACGGGTTCCGGCGCCGGGCCTGGGGGCGCGCTCGCGGCGTTCACTCGGGGCACAGGATCGATGAGTCCGTGCACCTAGCGCTGGGGAATCTGCGCAAGGCGAAGGCTCGCCAGCCGCCGCAGGACAGGAAAGAGGCTTTCGACGACGCGTGGATCGGCGAGCTCGTCGGGGGTGTGCACCGGCAGCGCGATTGCCTGCTGGGCTTCCCGTGCCGCCAGCGGGGACGCGGTGACGACACCGCTCACCGCCGTCACCGGCAGGCGATGCTGCCGCAGCCATTCGACGCCCGCGACCGCGCTGAGTGCGTCCGGGGCCGCGAACAGCACGGCATCGACGTTCTTGATGAATCGCATCGAGCGCACCAGTGCCGCCGTTTCGGCTTGCAGCAGGCCGTCGGCGACCTCCAGCACCGTGCATTCGACGCCCGCCGCGGCGACATGGCGCGTGAGCTGCGTGAGGATCTGCTCCAGCGCCTCGATTCCGAGACCTGCCGTACTGGCGTAGCCCGCGTCGGTGAAGTCGAGTACGGGCGCGGCACCCGCGTCGGTCATCAGCCAGCGATCTCCGCCCGCGCCGGTCCCGGTCAGCTTCGCGGCTCCGACCCGAAGGCCGAGCCGCCGAAGGCCCGCGATCACGCTCGCCGCGGTCGTCGTCTTGCCCGCGTTCATGCTCGATCCGAGCACGGCGACGGTGAACGCGGCGCGGCCCGAGGGCGGCGTGCCGAGCGCGGCGCGGCGCATGTTGAGCACGCCATGCGCGTCGGCGAGCAGGCCGATCGGCTCGATCTGGGTTGCGGGCCGGATGCTCGCATGCCGGCTTTCGACGAATGCGGCGATTCCGCCGGCTGCGACCAGGTGGCAGGGCGAGAGATCCTGCGGCACGCTCGCTTCGAACTGATCAGGCGCATAGCGTGCGCCGAACGCGACGACGATCTCGTCGCCGGGCCAGAGGCGCACGCGGCGACCGGTGGACGATTCCAGATGCTGGTGCTGCCCGAGGCGGGTGACGCGTGCGAGCACCAGGTCCCCGGTATCCGGACTCGTGTCGGTAACGAGCCTCGTCGCCTCCGCGAGGTTCACGCGACGGATGCTGTACGACGTCTTGGCGTGTTTCACGCGGTTGGGCGACAGGCCGAGCGGCGTGGCGCCGCTCGAGAGGACGATCTGTTCCGCGGATCTTGCATCCCGGGTTTCCGGCTGGTAAGTGACTGGCACGACGGGGTCTCCTGACACGTTGCTGGTCGAGTTGCAATGGGGTATCGAACCCCCGGTTGATTCAAGAACGAAACGAGGTGCAGCCTGTGGTCCGGCACGACGCCTGTGCGAAGAAGTTGCCCAAATCCATGGCCACGGTAGGGAGATTGCGACTGGATTCTTAACTGACGCTTAAGACATCGGCATAAAGCGGTCATCAAGGCGTCACATGTTCATGGCAGGCCGTCGGCACCTGCGGCACCAAATTCGCGCCTCAGCTCCCGCGCTCGCGCGATTCCCGACGCTCATCGTCACTCGGCCCTCGCCCGGTCGCCGCGCTCTTCAGCGACAGCGTGGGCGACAAGCCCGGGAGGTGAACGGTGCCGGTCCAGAACGCCGCGACGAAGCCCGCCAGCAACGCTGCCGTCACCCATCGCGACCCGCGGATCGCTTCGCCGGGGTGACCGGACTTGTAGCCGGTGAGCATCGCCTTCGGGAGGTTTTCGCGATGCAGGACACTGCTGACGACCACGCCTGCGACGTGGCCGATGACGACGGCGAGCATGGCGTTGCCCGCAACCTGATGGAACTCCTCCAGCCACTTGCCGCCGATGTGGTTGTAGGTCGCGTAGCCGGCGGCCACCGTGGTGATTCCCAGGGTGACGATCGCGTAGATCGCCCAGCTTCCGGCGGGATTGTGCCCGACGTAGTGGCGCGGATTGCGCGTCAGCAGTGACCGCAGGTACGCAAGCACCGCGCGCGGCCCGTAGGCGAACGATGCGAGGCGCGCGTAGCGCGTTCCGACGACCGCCCACAACAGCCGGAATGCAATGAGGACGCCGACCGTGTAGCCGAGGCTGGCGTGGACGTCGCGCCAGCGCTCGGAACCGGAGGTGACGTACGCGCCGGCGAAGCAGATTGCGAGCAGCCAGTGGAACACGCGAACCGGGAGATCCCAGACGAGGATTCGGGTCCTTTCGCCGGGGCCGCGCTCCGCGGTGGATTGCGAACCGCCCGCCCTGGTCGCTTGCGCGCCGATGTTCGAATTCATCGCTTTCTCCGTTGACTGGAACACGGAGGCGAGACTAGGCGGCGTTTCTTATCGGGCGCTTAACCGGCCGGATCCGCTCGGTGGGCGCGAAACCGGGTCTGACCCGGTTTTTGCGGGCTTGGATTCCGTCGTAGGCCTCGCGGTCAGACGAGCCCGGTGACGGGCAGCGCCGCGCCATGGACGGCGCGGGCGTCGTCGGACGCGAGGAAAGCGATCACGTTCGCGAGGTCCTGCGGCGCGACCCACTTCGCCGGATCGGCGCGCGGCATCGCGGCGCGGTTGTCTGGCGTGTCGATGATCGTGGGCAGCACGCAGTTCACGTTGATACGGTGCTCACGCAGCTCGGCGTCCATCGCCTCGGTCAGGCGCACCACTGCACTCTTGGCTGCGCTGTAGGCGCCCATCAGCGCCGCGCCTTTGCGGGCGGCGAACGCAGCGACGTTGACGATGCGCCCGCCACCGCCGGCGCGCATCACGGGAACCACTGCGTGCGCGGCGTTGACGAGCGTGCGCACGTTGGCGTCGAACAGGAAGTCGAGGGTCGCATCGGAGACCTCATGGACGGGCTCGCCCATGCGGAAGGCACCGGTGATGTTGCACAGGACATCGATGCCGCCGAATCGCTCGACCGTCGTCGCGACGGCGCGGGCCAGGTCGTCGCGCTGCAGGAGATCGGCGACGAGCAGCAGCCTGGTTGGCCCCCCGGCGCCGAATGCCTCGGCGAGCTGTTCCTTCCGGCGGGCAATCAGGGCGAGATTCGCGCCCCGTTCGGCGAATGCCGCTGCCACGGTGCGGCCGAGATGCCCGGCTGCGCCGGTCACGACGACGGTGCGATTGGCGAAGTCCATGCCGGTGAGTCCTCGAAATCGGCGGGTCGGTCAGGGGTCGATCGGCAGCGCCGCACTCCCACCGATCCTCCCTGAATGTTACCGCCGGTCACGCCGACGGTGCCGGCTTGCGCGCGCCCGCCCCGCCGTCCGACGTTGACGTGCATCAAACCCGATGCCGGCGGCGCGCGCGAGGATTGACGAACGGGAGGGAAGAGGAGCGCCGGATGCGGCCGCGATCGTGGCTTGCGCTGCGCGCACACATCCAATGGGAACGTCGATGCGGGCTTCGATCATTCGCAAGACGGCAGCGGACCTTCGCGTGCGGCCGAACCTCGCAGACTACGAAGGCGAGCGCGCACGCTTCTCGTGGGAGGCGGCGGGCGCCGAGCTGGGCCTGCGTGCACGGGGCTGGGTCAACATCGCGCATCTGGCGGTCGACCGCCATCTCGGCACCCCGGTCGCAGACCGCGTCGCATTCCGGTTCATCGCCCGCGACGGAACGCGGCGCGATTTCAGCTACCAGGCGCTCGCGCTGGCGTCGAACCGGTTCGCCAATGCCTTGCGCAACCTCGGCGTGGGCCGCGGCGAGCGGGTGTTCCTGCTCGCGAACCGCATTCCCGAGCTGTACGTCGCGGCGCTGGGTGCCCTCAAGAACGGCAGCGTCGTCGCGCCGCTGTTCCCGGCCTTCGGCCCCGAGCCGCTACGGACGCGGCTCGCGTTGGGCGAGGCGAAGGTCCTGGTCACGACCGAATCGCTTTATCGGCGCAAGGTGGCGGGAATAGCAGGGGAGCTGCCGAAACTCGCGCACGTCCTGCTGGTCGGCGACGACGGCGGATCCACCTCGGTTTCGGGCACGCAGGACCTCGCGACGCTGATGCAGCGCTGCGACGATCGGTTCGACGTCGAGCGCACCGGCGCAGACGACATGGCGCTGCTGCATTTCACGAGCGGGACGACCGGAACGCCCAAAGGCGCGGTCCACGTCCACGGCGCGGCCGTCGCCCATTACGCGACCGCCCGCTATGCACTGGATCTGCATGCCGACGATGTCTTCTGGTGCACGGCCGACCCGGGGTGGGTTACGGGTACGTCCTACGGCATCGTGGCCCCGCTGCTGCACGGGGTCACCAGCATCGTCGACGAGGCGGATTTCGACGCCGAGCGCTGGTACGCACTGCTCGAGGAGCAGCGGGTAAGCGTCTGGTACACCGCGCCCACGGCCGTGCGGATGCTGATGAAAGGCGGGGCCGCGCTCGCGCAGGCGCATCGTCTTCCTGCATTGCGCTTTGTCGCGAGCGTCGGCGAGCCGTTGAATCCGGAAGCCGTGTGGTGGGGCGAAGAAGCGCTCGGCCTGCCGATCCACGACAACTGGTGGCAGACCGAGACCGGCGGCATCATGATCGCGAACACGCCGGCGATGGACATCAAGCCGGGGTCGATGGGCAAGCCGCTGCCGGGCATCGATGCCTTCGTCGTCGCTCGCCGCGACGACGGCACGCACGAGGACGTCGGCAAGCCCGGGGTCCAGGGTGAGCTTGCGCTGCGCGCCGGCTGGCCGTCGATGTTTCGCGGCTATCTGAACCAGGACGAGCGCTACCGCAAATGCTTCAGCGGCGATCTGTATCTGACCGGCGATCTGGTCGAGCGCGACGCCGATGGATATTTCTGGTTCGTCGGGCGTGCCGATGACGTGATCAAGTCGGCGGGGCACTTGATCGGACCCTTCGAGGTGGAGAGCGCCCTGATCGAGCATCCTGCAGTCGCCGAGGCTGGCGTCATCGGCAAGCCCGACCCGGTGGTCGGCGAGACGGTCAAGGCCTTCGTTTCGCTCAAGGCGGGATTCGTCGAAAGCGACGACCTGCGGATGCAGCTGCTCGCCCACGCGCGAAAGCGTCTTGGCGCCGCGGTCGCGCCCAAGGAGATCGCGTTCCTCCCGACGCTGCCCCGCACCCGCAGCGGCAAGATCATGCGGCGGTTGCTGAAGGCGCGCGAGATGGGCCTGCCCGAGGGCGACACGTCGACGCTGGAGGCCGGCGCATGAGCGGAAACGGCGGGAACATCGAGAACGTCGAGAACGCCCTCGCACTGCTGCGCGACATGCTGCGCATCCGCCGCTTCGAGGAGCGCTGCGCCGAGCTCTATGGCGAGTCGAAGATCCGCGGCTTCCTGCACCTGTACATCGGCGAGGAAGCGGTCGCCGTCGGCGCCGTGCGCGCGCTCGGTCCCGACGACGCGATCGTCGCGACCTATCGCGAGCATGGCCACGCGCTGGTGCGCGGCGTGTCCGCCAAGGCGATCATGGCCGAGATGTACGGCCGGCGCGAAGGCTGCTGCCGCGGGCGCGGCGGATCGATGCACCTGTTCGACGCGGCGACGCGTTTCTACGGCGGCAACGCGATCGTCGGCGGTGGCCTGCCGATCGCCGTGGGGCTCGCGCTGGCCGACAGGCTGCAGGGGCGCCCCGGCGTGACCGCGGCGTTCTTCGGCGAAGGCGCGGTGGCCGAAGGGGCCTTCCACGAATCGATGAACCTCGCCGCGCTGTGGCGACTGCCGGTCGCGTTCTTCTGCGAGAACAACTTCTATGCGATGGGCACCGCGCTCGAGCGATCCGAGTCGCAGACCGACCTGTGCGCGAAGGCCGCTGCGTTCGGCATGCCGGCGACCCGGGTCGACGGCATGGACGTGATCGCCGTGCACGAAGCCGCCCGCGAAGCGGTCCGGCAGGTGCGCGGCGGCGGACCGGTCTTCGTCGAGTTCCAGGCCTATCGCTACCGCGCGCATTCGATGTTCGATCCCGATCTCTATCGAGACAAGGCCGAGATCGAGGCGTGGAAGAAGCGCGGTCCGATCCACAATCTGTCGAACCGCCTCAAAGCCCTCGGCATGCTCACCGAGGCGCAGTTCCTCACGCTCGACGCCGAGGCGACGAAGGAGGTGGAAGACGCGGTCGCCTTCGCCGAGGCCGGAAGCCTCGAACCCATCGAGGACCTGGCACTCGACCTCGTCGCGGGGCGCGAGCGATGAGAATCAGCTACCGCGAGGCGATGCGCATGGCGCTGCACGACGCACTCGCCTCCGATCAGCGCGTGTTCCTGATGGGGGAGGACGTCGGCAAGTACGGCGGCTCCTACGCGGTGTCGAAAGGCTTTCTCGCCGAATTCGGCCCCGAGCGCATCCGCGACACGCCGCTGTCCGAGCTCGCTTTCGTCGGCGCCGGCATCGGTGCGGCCCTGGGTGGAATGCGGCCGATCGTCGAGGTGATGACCGTCAATTTCAGCCTGCTGGCGCTCGATGCGATCGTCAATTCCGCGGCGCTGTACCGCCACATGTCGGCCGGGCAGTTCCACGTCCCGCTGGTGATCCGGATGGCCACCGGCGCGGGCCGGCAGCTCGCTGCGCAGCATTCGCACAGCCTCGAGAACTGGTATGCGCACGTCCCGGGCCTTACCGTCGTCGCCCCGGCGACCATCGACGACGCCCGCGGGATGCTTGGCGCAGCCCTCGCCGACCCCGATCCGGTCATCGTCTTCGAGCACGCGATGCTATACAACGTCGAAGGCGAACTCGGCGACACGTGGCGCGAGGCCGACCTGCGCTCGGCCAAGGTAATGAAAAGCGGGCGCGACGTCACCCTGATCGCCTGGGGCGGCACGCTGGGAAAGGCGATCGAGGCGGCCGAGGTGCTCGTCGCCGACGGCATCGATGCCGAGGTCGTCGACCTGCGCGTGCTGCGGCCGCTCGACGACGCGACGTACCTCGCTTCGGTGCGGCGCACGCACCGTGCCGTCGTCGTCGACGAGGGCTGGCGCTCGGGCAGCCTCGCGGCCGAGGTGATGGCGCGGATCATGGAGCAGGCGTTCTACGATCTCGATGCGCCCGTTGCGCGCGTGTGCAGCGAGGAAGTGCCGATCCCCTACGCGAAGCATCTGGAGGACGCTGCGCTTCCGCAGGCGGCGAAGATCGTCGCTGCCGTGCGGCGGATGCTCGGCGGCGTCGCGGGAGGGTCGCGATGATCGAGTTCAAGCTGCCGTCGCTCGGCGCGGAGATGGACGAAGGCACGCTGCTCGAGTGGAAGGTCAAGCCGGGCGATGCCGTGCACAAGGGCGATGTCGTCGCCGTCGTCGACACCAGCAAGTCGGCGATCGACGTCGAGATCTGGCACGAAGGCACGGTCTACGATCTGGTGCTCGAGCCGCAGCGCAAGGTGCCCGTGGGGACGCTGATGGCGCGCCTGCTCGAGCCGGGGGAGACCCCCGAGCATGCCGAGGCCGAGAAGCGTCGCCTGCTGGCGCAGCCCGGGGAGCGCGAGGCGACCGCGGCGCCGACGCAGGCCGTCACCCGGACCGCCCCGCCGGCGATCGCAGCATCGCGGCGGCGTGTCTCGCCCGCGGCGCGGATGCGCGCGCAGGACCTCGGCCTCGATCTCGCTGGAGTGGCCGGCACCGGGCCCGATGCCGCCGTCACCATCGACGATGTCGAACGGGCAGTCGCTGCGAGGACATCGGGGGCGGCGTCGGCGCCCCCTGGCGGCGGTCCGGTCGCGCCTCCCGCAGGTCCGGTGTCGCCTGCGCCGAGACCGTCTCCCGCCGATCGCGCTGCGGCCATGCGTTCGGCCATCGGCGCGGCGATGGCGCGCTCCAAGCGCGAAATCCCGCATTACTACCTCGCCGCGGACATCCCGCTTGCGCGCGCGACGCGATGGCTCGCCGCCCGCAACGAAGGCCGTCCGGTGAACGAGCGGGTGCTGATGGCCGTGCCCCTCCTCAAGGCAGTGGCAATGGCACTGCGCAAATTCCCGGAATTGAACGGCCATCACGTCGATGGCGCGTTCGTTCCGGGATCGGGCATTCATCCCGGGGTCGCGATCTCGCTGCGTCGGGGCGGGCTCATCGCCCCCGCGATCCACGATGCCGACGCATTGTCGACCGACGAGTTGATGCGCCGGCTCACCGACCTCGTTGCGCGCGCGCGTGCGCTGACGCTGCGCAGCTCCGAGATGACCGATGCGACGATCACGGTCACCAACCTGGGCGAGCAGGGCGTCGAGCTGGTCCAGGGAATCATCTATCCGCCGCAGGTCGCGCTGGTGGGCTTCGGCCGCGTCACCGAGCGCCCGTGGATCGACGATGGCCGCGTGATCGCCGCGCCGGTGGTGACCGCGAGCCTTGCGGCCGACCATCGGGTGAGCGACGGCCATCGCGGGGCGCTGTTCCTCAACGAGCTCGGCCGCCTGCTGCAGGAGCCCGAGCAGCTCGACGGGAGCCCCGCTTGATTGCGCTGCGCAATCCCACGTGCGCGCCCGGCCGCAGCCAAGGGAGGGCGCAATGACGCCGGGACTCGACGATGCGGCACTGCGCAGGGCGGTGTTCGAGACGCTTTCGAGGATCGCGCCGGAGGTTTCGCCGCGGGACCTCGCGCCGGCGCGGCCACTGCGAGATCAGGTCGATCTCGATTCGATGGACTGGTTGAATTTCCTCGTCGGGCTGCACGAGCGGCTGGGCGTCGACATTCCCGAAGCCGATTACCGCAAGCTCGTGACGCTCGACGACCTGCTCGGCTATCTCAGGAGGAAGGTCGCGGCTTGACGCCGGCGCCGCCTCGAGCAGCGGGGCCGGCGAGGTGGCGCGTGAACCACGCGGCGGCGAGCCGCGCGGCCGATTCGAGCGTCCCCGGCTCCTCGAACAGGTGCGTCGCGCCCGGGACGATCGACAGCTCTTTTTCGCAGCGCAGCTCGGCATACGCAGCGCGGTTCAGCAGGATCACTTCCGGATCCTCGCCGCCGACGATCAGCAGCGTCGGTGCATGCACGCGGCCCAGGGCATGCGCGCCGGCGAGGTCGGGTCGGCCGCCGCGCGAGACGACGGCAGCGACTCCGGCATCGGGTTCGGCGGCCGCGACCAGCGCTGCTGCTGCGCCCGTGCTCGCGCCGAAGTAGCCGAGGGGCAGCACGCTTGCCTTCGCGTCATCGCGCAGCCAGCGCGTCGCGCCGAGCAGCCGCAGGCTCAGCAGGCCGATGTCGAAACGGGTCGCGTAGTCGCGATCCTCCTCGACCGTCAGCAGATCGAAGAGCAGGCTGCCGAATCCGGCAGCGGCAAGCACGCGGGCGACGTAGGTGTTGCGCGGGCTCGTTCGCGAGCTGCCGCTGCCGTGCGCGAACACGACCATGCCTCGCGCCCCCGGCGGGCGCGACAGCACACCGTGGAGCGCGATCTCGCCGACGGGGATGCCGACCTCGGTGCCGGGTGTCTGCATCATGCTTTCGCGCCGTGTCGCGGCCGGCCCGCAGGCGCCGTGCGCCTCGATCTCAGCGATACTCGACGATGGCCGACAGCGGCAGGCGCTGCTTCGGCGCGGGGGCGTGCTCGCGATAGCCGAGGGCGACGACGAGTGCGACGACGTCGGCGCGGCTGGTGATGCCCAGTGCGTCGAGGACCGCGCTCGCGGAGAATGCGCCGATCGGGCAGCTGTCGACTCCGATCACCGCGGCCGCCGTCATCAGGTTGGCAGCCGCGATGTGGCACTGGGCGATGCTCCACGCGGTGACGTCGTTGCGCTGAGCGAACTGACGGTAGAAATCGAGCAACGCTGCGAATTCCGCGGGCCCCGGTGCCTCGCGGCGCAGCATCGTCGCGACATACTCGCTGTCGGGGGCCAGGTCGTGCTCGCGCGCGAGGATCACCACCACCGCACTGGCCGAGCCGACCTGCGGCTGGCCCGTGCACGCCAGCTGCAGCGCCTCCTTGCTCGCAGGGTCCTGCACGACGACGAAACGCCAGTGCTCGAGCCCGAGCGACGACGGCGACAGCCGACCGGCCTCGAGCACGTATTCGATGTCCTCCTGCGCCACGCGCCGGCCGGGCTCGAATGCCCTGCAGGCATGGCGGAACTGCAGCGCCTGCTGGAAGCGCTCGCGGAACGTCGCGGGATCGTCGTCCATGGTCCGCGCGCCGCTCAGAGCGACGGGGTGCCCTCGTGCGCGTAGGTCTTCTCGCGCTGCTGCTGGCAGGGTCGGCAGCGCTTCGCCGTCGGATAGGCGCGCAGGCGTTCGACGCCGATGGGCTCGCCGCAGTCGATGCAGACTCCGTAGGTACCGGACTTGATCCGAAGCTTCGCCGCATCGATGTCGCGCAGTTCCCGGACGTGCCGATCGATGATCGCGAGGTTGAGGTCGGCCAGCGCATCTCCGACCGATTGGTCGCCGATGTCGGGAGGGACGCGCCCGATGAGCTCGATGTATTGCTGGTTCTCGCTGTGCTCGAGCTCGTCGCGGACTTCCTCGAGCAGCGCATCGCGGCGCCGGTCGAGCTGACCGGCGAGTTCCGCTAGCTGGGTTTTGGAAAGTGCCATTCCGATCGTTCTCCGCACGAGGTTTCGCGACGACGCTTCCGATTGTAGGCTAGGCGACGGTGCCGCGTTTGACCTGGCGCAACGGCGAAGCATTCGGGCTGCGGTCGCCCGGGGCGCTGCCGGCAGCGCGGTTCAGCCCATCGCCGGCAAGCGCATCCCCGCCAGCAGGTCCTGCGCCAGGTACTGCTGGCGATAGGTCTCGAATGGCAGGCGATCCGACGCTTCGATCTCCCGCTGCGCGGCCAACGATTCGTCGGCCATGCGCCTGAAGCGCGATTCCAGGGCGGCGGGGAACGGCAGTGCAAGCAGGTCGCGACGCTTCTGCAGCGACCGGGCGCGCGCGAATTCGAAGTACGACTTGCCGTAATCCTGCTCGATCTCGCGCAGCACGCGTGCCGAGGGCGTCGTCGCGGGGTCCGCAAGCGCCGTGCGGGCGGCGGCGAGTGCGTCGCGATGCGCATGGCCGCCGCGGGCGGCGTCGAGCGCGGCGGCGAACGGCTCGCAGTCGTCGACGATTTCGGCTCCCCAGTCGGCGAGGGCGCGGTCGCGACCGTGCTGCAGCAGGCGCAGGCCCGCCTCGCGGCCACGCTCGGCGACGCGGTACTGGTTGGCCGCGATCTCGGCGATCTCGTCCGGCGTGTCCGGAGGGCTGTCGGACAGCAGGCAGTGCAGCAGGAACGCATCGAGGAAATGCATCGTTCGTGCGTCGACGCCGACCGGCGAGTACGGATCGACGTCGAGGCTGCGGACTTCGACGTACTCGACGCCGCGCTCGGTCAACGCGTGCAGCGGCCGCTCGCCGCGCCGGATCCGGCGCTTCGGACGGATCGTTCCGTAGAACTCGTTCTCGATCTGCAGCAGGGTCGTTGCGAGCTGTAGGTAGCGATCGCCGTCGCGCAAGCCGATCGCCTCGTAAGGCGGATAGGGCTCGGTCATCGCCCGCTGCAGCGAGCGGGCGTAGCTCGCGAGGTTGTTGAAGCTGACCTTGAGTGCGGCTTGAGCGTCGCTCTGGTATCCGAGCGGGCCCATGCGCAGCGACGTCGCGTTCGGGAGGTACACGGTGCGCGCGCCTAGGTCCTGCAGCGCGTGCCGGCGGCCCTCTACGAAACACCGGCAGGCGGCGGGCGAGGTGCCGAACAGGTACAGCGGCAGCCACGATCTGCGCCGGAAGTTGCGGATCAGTGCGAAGTAGGCATCGGTTCGGTAATCCTGTGGATCTCCGTCGTGCGCGTCGGCCTGCTGCAACGCCGTCCAGGCCGCATCGGGGAGCGAGAAGTTGTAATGGACGCCGGAGATCGTCTGCATCCTGCGCCCGTAGCGGTGCGCGAGTCCGGTACGGTAGACGGTCTTGATCGTTCCCAGGTTGGAGCTGCCGTATTGCCCGATCGGAATGTGGTCATCGTCGGGCAGGAGGCAGGGCATGCTGCCCGACCACATGGCCTCGTCGCCGATGTGGCGATAGACGAACTGGTGGACCTCGGTGAGCTCGCCGACGCAGGCGTCGGCGCTCGCGTGCACGCCGGTGATGAGCTCGAGCTGGGATTCGCTGAAATCGGTGGTGATGTGCGGGTGCGTGAGCGCAGATCCCAGTGCTTCGGGGTGTCCGGTCTCCGCCAGCATGCCATCCGGGCGGATCCGCAGGCTCTCCTTCTCGACGCCGCGCAGGAGGCCCGTCAACATCGGCGGCGAAAGCGCGCTCAGGCGTTGTTGCGCATCGGGCAAGAGGACCTCCTACGAATCGTGCGGATGAATCGGGATGGGCCTGCCTGCGGGCGCCGTGCGCGCCGCGGGGCCGCGGGCGTCGCGGTCAACCGGGCGGGAACGACGAAGGCGGCCCTGTCTTTCCCGGCATTATGCCTGCCGCCGCGACGGCGCCTTGGCCGCGATGCTCGTGTCGCTTCCCGACATTCCATGCCGAGCGATGCACTCCGCCTCGCGGCCGCGCACGACACGCTGTCCGCGCAGGGGTCCCCGCTGTTCGGTGACGACCGTGCGCTGGCGCTCGGCATGGTCGTCGTCGTGGAAATACAGGACGACCCAGTCGCGGGTGCGTCCGAGCTCGTGCGCCCTGGCCGTGTTCGAATGGAGTGCCGTGAAGTGCCATTGATCGCGGCGCGTGTGCAGCACCGGCAGCCATGCCTCGTTCTCGGGATTGAAACGCCGCGGCGCGATCAATGGCAGTTCCCCGGCGCGCGCGCGCTCGACGTATTCGCGGTCGACGTCGAGCAGCGTGGCGACCGCGGGCTCCGCTGCGGCGTCCGGGGTCGCGCGACGCGAGAGCGGGGTGCGATCGAGGATTTCGGCCAGCGCCGCGCGGATCGCCGCCGCGCGCCGGCGCCCGATGCCGGGGACCTTCTCCAGGCGGCCTTCGTGGGCGGCGACTTCGAGCGCCTCCAGCGTCTCGACGCCCAGGCTGTCGTGGATGCGCTCCGCGATCTCCGGACCGATTCCGGGCACCGTCTGGAAGAGGTGCGCAGGGTCGAGGCTGCCGCGCAGCCGGTCGAGCTGCGACCAGCGGCCGCGTTCCAGCATCTCGGCGATTGCCGCTGCGATGCCCGTCCCGATGCCCGGCAGCGCATCCAGGCCGGAACGGCCCTGGTCGGCGAACAGGTTGCGCAGGCTGCCTTCGAACTGCAGGATCGTATCGGCGGCCTTGCGGTAGGCACCGACGCGAAACGGATTGGCGCCCTGGGCGTGCAGGAGCTCCGCCGCCTCGCGCAGCCACTGCGCGATCTTCAGGTTGTCCGGATCGTGCGAGCCCGATCCCGCCGGATTTCCGGTCATGATGCGATGCGGCAGGGCGCCTCGAGGACCGATCCGACGACGGCATTCGGCCGGTACGTGGTCAGCCCCTTGAGTCCGCTGCGCCACGCCTCGAGATAGAGATTCCTGAATTCGGCGAACGGGTAGTCGGCGGCGACGTTGACGGTCTTGCTGATCGCCGTGTCGATGTACGGCTGGACCGAGGCGCTCATCCGCATGTGGTCGAGCGCACTGATGTCGAGCGCGGTGACGAAATGCCGGGGGAGCATCGTGCGGCGCCGTCCGTCGGTCCCGGTCCGGACGACGTGCGCCGCCGCGGCGCCCGCGGGCTGCGCGGAGTCGAACGGGACCGCGATCACGTCGTCGTCGATGCCGTGCAACTCGCGGTAGACGCGCCAGGCGTGGTCCTCGACGCGGTATTCGCGATGCGAGCCGTCGGCCATGCGCTTCTTGCGCGTGTACACCCAGGCATAGGCGGGCTCGATCCCGTTGGATGCGTTGTCGGCGAAGGCGAGCGATATCGTGCCGGTCGGAGCGATGGCCAGCAGGTGGCTGTTGCGCACGCCGTGCCGGGCGATCGCGGCCTTGATGTCGTCGGGAAGGCGCGACGCGAAGCGCGGCGGCGCCAGGTACGAGCTCGCCTCGAACAGCGGGAAAGGGCCTCTCTCCTTCGCGAGTTCCACCGATGCCCGATAAGCCGCGTCGCGCAACTCGCGCGCGATCGCGACGGCCTGCTTCCGCCCGTCGTCGGCGTCGTAACGCAGGCCCAGCATCAGCAACGCGTCGCCGAGTCCGGTGAAGCCGAGTCCGACGCGTCGCTTGGACATCGCCTCCCGCCGGTGCTGGGGCAGCGGCCAGAGTGTCGCGTCGAGCACGTCGTCGAGCATGCGCACCGCGACCGGGACGATCGCGCGCAGGCGCTCGACGTCGAAGCGCGCCGCGTCGGTGAACGGAGCTCGCACCAGCTCGCACAGGTTGATGCTTCCGAGGTCGCAGGAGCCGTAGGCCGGCAGCGGCTCCTCGCCGCACGGGTTGGTCGCCTCGATCGTTTCGCAATAGGAGAGATTGTTGTCGCGGTTGATGGTGTCGATGAACAGCACGCCGGGCTCGGCGTGATCCCAGGTGCTGGCGACGATCTCGCGCCACAGCGCGGCCGCGGCAACGTCGCGATAGACCCAGAGTCCGTCGTCGCGTCGGTGCGCCCCGGCAGCGATCTGCTCGGGACCGGGCGGCGCGCGATGGACGAGCGCCCAACGCCGATCGGCGACGACCGCCTCCATGAACGCATCCGTCGCCGCCACCGACAGGTTGAAATTGGAGAGTCCGCCGCGATCCTTCGCATGCACGAAGGCTTCGATGTCGGGATGGTCGCAGCGCAGCACTCCCATCTGCGCACCTCGCCGCGCGCCAGCCGACTCGATCGCCTCGCAGGACTGGTCGAACACGCGCATGTACGGCAGCGGGCCGCTGGCGCGACTGGCCGTGCCGCGCACATAGGCGCCTTCCGGCCGGATGCGCGAGAAATCGTAGCCGACGCCTCCGCCCCGGCGCATCGTCTCCGCCGCCTCGTTGAGCGCGGCGTAGATGCCGATTTCGGTGCCGTCGGTCGAGATGCTGTCGCCCACCGGCTGCACGAAGCAGTTGATCAGCGTCGCCTTGAGGTCGGTCCCCGCCGCCGAGTTGATCCGCCCGCCGAGGATGAAACCGTCGGCCTGGGCGCGATGGAAGTTCGCTTGGCACTGCGCCCGCAGGTTCCGCGGCTCGACGGCCGCGAGCGCGCGTGCCACCCGCCGGCGCACCTCGTCGGCGCTGCGCTCGTCGCCGCTCGCGTATTTCTCGAGCAGCACGGCCTCGGCGATGGCTTGTGGAGCGAGCACGATCGTGATGACGAAGTCCGGTGCCGTCGATCCCCTGTGCATCATATACGCGTGGCCGCTGCCCGTCGCCGGCGAGCGCTGCGCAGCCGCATCCCGCCGCAAGCGCGCCCCCGCCGGTTGATGTACGTCAAAACCATTCCGATGCCATGGGGTCAGAATCGAATCGAGTTGCGGAGCGGCGACCCCGTGCCAGGCACGGAGCCGCCGCGGAACGGCCGCGCCAGGTCCGCGGCAGGCGACATAACCACATTGGAGATCTCCATGGCAAACATCACCCGATTCGATCCGTTCGGCGACATCGCGGCTTTCGCGCCCTTTCGCGACATCGAGGAGCTTCTGCGCGTGCCGCGCCTGCGCAGCTGGGGTCGCGATTTCCCCGCTGCACCGGAGATCAAGATCGACGTGACCGAGGACGAGAAGACCTACCACGTCAAGGCCGAGGTCCCCGGCGTGAAGAAGGAAGACATCCACGTCGCGGTCGAGGGCAACCAGGTGTCGATCAGCGCCGAGGTCAGGAAGGAAGAGGAAGAGAAGAAGGGGAAGACAGTCCTGCGCAGCGAGCGCTACTACGGCAAGCAGGAACGAAGCTTCACGCTGATGCACGATCTGGACGAGGGCAAGGCCGAAGCGAAGTACCAGGACGGAATCCTCGACCTCGTCCTGCCGAAGAAGAACGGCGCGGTATCGAAGCAGCTGGCAATCAAGTAGAACGCTTCGGCGTCGAAGCAAACGCGGGTCGGAGGCATCCCTCGGTTCCGCGAGCCCCCGGTTCGCGGGATCCACGGTGACGAGCGATGGAATCGACATGACAAAATCAAAGGCGTCCTCCAAGGCCGGTGCGCAGCCCGCTGCCGGCATGCGCCCGGCTCAACGCGTATTCGACGCCAAGCAACATGACCCGTACCAGGCCGCTGGCAAGTACCCGGAGCCCACGGTGTGCCCGGATTGCCGCGCGATCTTCCATGCCGGACACTGGCAGTGGGGCAATGCGCCCGACGGTGCGCATCGGACGCGGTGCCCCGCATGCAGGCGCATCCACGAGAAGCTGCCTGCGGGCTGGCTGACGCTCGGCGGCGCGCATTTCAACGCACATCGCGCAGATGTGCTCGCGCACCTGCACAAGGTGGCAGCCCGCGAACGCGAGGAGCATCCGCTCAATCGCGTCATGGCGATCGAGGAAGGACCCGACGAGGTCGTCGTCACCACCACCGACGTCCATACGCCGCAGCGCATCGCCGAGGCGCTCAAGCGCCAGCACCACGGCGATTTCGATGTCCAATACGGCCACGACGAGTACTCGGTGCGCGTGCACTGGCGCGCCTGATTCTGCGGACCTGAACTTGCGCCGCTGAGCGGAAGGGCGCAGGCAAGCGCTGCTGGAGGAGTCAAGCGCCGCGGCCCCGCGGCGCGCGCGGTGCTGCATACTCGCCGCGGGGCGATTCCCGCGGTGCAGCAGCATGAAGGTGACAGTCCTCGGCAGCGGCGTGATCGGCGTGTCGACCGCCTACCACCTGGCGAGGGCCGGGCATCGGGTGACGGTCGTCGACCGACAGCCGGGCGCTGCCCTCGAAACGAGCTTCGGCAACGCCGGCGAGGTGTCGGCCGGCCTGGCGGCGCCGTGGGCCGGCCCCGGCATTCCGCTGAAGGCCCTCAAGTGGGCGTTCATGCGGCACCGCCCGCTGGTGATCTGGCCGTTGCCCGATCCCGCCATGTGGCGCTGGGCGCTGCAGATGCTTCGCAACTGCACGGCAGCGCGCTACGAGCGCAACAAGACGCGGATGCTGCGGCTCGCCGAGTACAGCCGCGACCGCCTGCGAGCATTGCGCGCCGAGACCGGCATCCATTACAGCGAGCGCAGCCTCGGGACGCTGCAGCTCTTTCGCTCGCAGAAAGATTTCGACGGCACCGGCCGGGATACCGCGGTGCTCGACCGCCACGGCGTGCCCTACCAGCTGCTCGACCGCGAAGGCTGCATCGGCGTCGAACCGGCGCTCGCGCGCGTCAGGGACAAGTTCGTCGGGGGCCTGCGGCTCACCGACGACGAGACCGGCGATTGCCACCAGTTCACGACAGGGCTCGCGCGCCTCGCGCAGGACCTGGGCGTCGAGTTCCGTTTCGGCGTCGACATCCTGAGCATTCTGGCGGACGGCGGACGGATCAGTGGCGTCGCGACCGACCAGGGCGAGCTGCGCGCCGATGCCTATGTCGTCGCGCTGGGCAGCTATTCGCCGCTGCTCCTGAAGCCGTTGCGAATCGACCTGCCCGTGTACCCGGTGAAGGGGTATTCGATCACGGTCCCGATCGGGGACCCGACGGGCGCGCCCGAATCGACGGTGATGGACGAGACCTTCAAGGTCGCGGTGACGCGGCTCGACGACCGCATCCGGGTCGGCGGCACTGCCGAGCTCGCCGGCTATTCGCGCACGCTGCGCCATAGCAGGCGCGCGACGCTCGAGCATGTCGTCACCGACCTGTTCCCCGGAGGGGGCGATGTCGCGAAAGCGACCTTCTGGACGGGTCTGCGGCCGATGACCCCGGACGGCACGCCCGTCATCGGGCCGAGCCCCTATGCGAACCTGTTCCTTGCGACCGGCCACGGAACCCTCGGCTGGACGATGTCGGCCGGTACCGGACAGGTTCTCGCCGACGTCGTATCGGGACGCAAGCCCGACATCGATCTCGCCGGACTCACCTACGCTCGCTACGCAGCAGCCTAGCGAGCGGATCCAGGCGCCGGGCCGCGCCGGTCTGTCGCCGCTAGGCAACAGTCGTCATCCTGTGCAACAATGGTTGCAACTATTTGCATCAGGGTGACCGCGATGCTGGACCGTGACGGCTATCGCCCGAACGTCGCCATCGTCATCGCCAACGGCAGAAACCTGGTTTTCTGGGGCAAGAGGATCCGCGAGCATTCCTGGCAGTTTCCGCAAGGTGGCATCAATCCCGGTGAGGCGCCCGAGCAGGCGATGTACCGGGAACTGCGCGAGGAAGTGGGACTCCAGCCGCAGCATGTCAGGATCCTCGGCCGTACGCGGGAATGGCTGCGTTACGAGGTACCGCAACACTGGATCAAGCGCGAATTCCGCGGCAGCTACCGCGGGCAGAAGCAGATCTGGTATCTGCTGCGGCTCACCGGCCGCGACACCGACGTCAGCCTGCGCGCGACCGATCATCCGGAATTCGACGCCTGGCGCTGGCACGACTACTGGATTCCGCTCGAGTCCGTGATCGACTTCAAGCGCGACGTCTACCGGCGTGCGCTGCGAGAGCTCGAACGCTACCTGCACGCGCGCCCGCAGACGCGCCGAGACCGCCTCTACGGCTGGGGGCGGCCCGAGATTCCCGCGTCCTACGTCGACCCCGAGGCGCAACCGGAGAGCTGACCCCGGGGCGCTCCGGTTGGGCTCAGCGCATCATGCCGAAGCCGCCGCCCAGATGCGGCGTCATCGTCATGCCGCTGAAGACGAAGCTGGCGAGGGCGCCGAGGACGATGCCGCACAGCACGACGACCAGCGTGAACGGGAGGGCTTTCGCGGGAGCCGCTTTCTTCAGCACGGGCGCGCCCAGGAAGAACGTGTAGAACGCGTAGACGGTCGCGACCAGGCCCAGCACGCCGCCGAACAACCCCAGCAGGTAGAAGATCCCGGCAAGCCACGCAGCCGTGTAGCTGTACGCGATCAGCTTGAGCGAGGCGACGAAATCCTTGGTGCCGCCGAACGATGGGGCGAGCGCGTCGACGATGGCCGCCAGGACGAACGTCGTGACCATCGACAGCACGTATTGCGCGACGGCCCACTGCAGCGAGTGCGTCGCGACCAGCAGCGCCAGCGGCCCGATTGCGGCGAGGATCATGATCCAGCCGGTGTAGATCGACTGCACGGTCGCGGGCTCGGCCGCGATCTTGAGCCATTCGCTGCGGGGGTCGACGATGATCCCCTTGACGCGATCGAAGATGCTCATGCTGGGCCCCCCCGGGGATTTCGAATTGTGCGGCGAAGTGTAGGTGAGGGCGCAGCGGCTGTCGACCGCTACTCCAGCAGCACGAGATTGTCGCGGTGGATCAGTTCGGGCTCGTCGACGTAGCCGAGGATCGCCTCGATCTCGGATGACGGCCTGCGCAGGATGCGGGCGGCCTCCTGTGCGCCGTAGTTGACGAGGCCGCGCGCGACCTCGCGCCCTTCGGGCCCGAAGCAGCCGACGATCTCGCCGCGCTCGAAGTCCCCCGAAACGGCGACGACACCGATCGGCAGCAGGCTCTTGCCTTCACGGACCAGCGCCCGCACGGCGCCGTCGTCGAGGGTCAGCCGGCCCGCGAGCCGGACGTGGTCGGCGAGCCATTGCTTGCGGGCGGCGAGCGAATTGCGCTCGGCACTGAGGTGGGTACCGATCGCTTCGCCCGCGGCGAGCCGGGTCAGGACGTCGGGCTCGCGACCGGATGCGATCACCGTAGACGCACCGGAGCGCGCGGCTCGCTTCGCGGCCAGCACCTTGGTCAGCATGCCGCCGCGGCCGATGAGGCTGCCGGCGCCGCCGGCCATCGCCTCCAGGGCCGGGTCGCCGGCCCGGGCGCTGCGCACCAGGGTCGCGGCCGGATCGCTGCGCGGATCCGCGGTGTAGAGGCCCTGCTGGTCGGTCAGGAGCACCAGCACGTCGGCTTCGACGAGGTTGGTCACGAGCGCACCCAGCGTGTCGTTGTCGCCGAAGCGGATTTCGTCGGTGGTGACGGTGTCGTTCTCGTTGATGACCGGAATCACGCCGAGACCGAGCAGCGTGATGAGCGTCGTGCGCGCATTCAGGTAGCGCCTGCGGTCTGCGAGGTCCTCGTGGGTCAGCAGCACCTGCGCCGTGCGCAGGCCGTATTCCGCGAATGCACGCTCGTAGGCCTGCACCAGTCCCATCTGGCCGACGGCGGCCGCCGCCTGCAGTTCGTGGATCGCATGCGGGCGCGTCGACCAGCCGAGACGCAGCATGCCCTCGGCGATAGCTCCGGAGGACACGAGGATCACCGATCTCCCGGCGCGCGCGAGTTGCGCGATCTCGCCTGCCCAGCGTGCGACCGCCGCATGATCGAGTCCGCGCCCTTCGTTGGTGACGAGGGTCGATCCGACCTTGACGACCAGGCGCGTGGCCGTTGCGACGAGGCTCCCGCTCATTGCGAGTCGGCTCCCCTGCGGCGGCGCCGGGTCGCGACCGGCGCAGGCCTGACGATCATCGGCTCGCCTGCGGTCGGCGGCACGATCTCGGCGCCGGCCAGGGGTAGGGCGATGCCCGGCGCCTTCGCGCCAGCGTCCGCCGTGGCCTCCGCCGGCGCCTGCGGATGCTCGTCCAGCCACGCCTGGATCGCGAACGTCAGCTCGCGGCAGCCTCCGCCGTCGATCGCCGAGATCCCGAACCACCTGCCTTTCCAGCGGTATTTCCTCACGAACGCCTTCGCGCGCGCCTCGCGCTCGGCTTCGGGAACCAGGTCGAGCTTGTTCAGCACCAGCCATCGCGGCTTGTCGTGGAGCGCCGGATCGTACTTGCGCAACTCCTCGACGATCGCACGGGCGTCGGTGACAGGATTGGCATCCGGATCGAGCGGCGCGATGTCGACCAGGTGCAGCAGCAGCCGCGTGCGCTGCAGATGCCGCAGGAACTGGTGACCGAGACCCGCGCCTTCGGCTGCGCCTTCGATCAGGCCCGGGATGTCGGCGACGACGAAGCTCCGGCCCTCGTCGGTGCGCACGACGCCGAGTTGCGGTGCGAGCGTGGTGAACGGGTAATCGGCAACCTTGGGCCGGGCCGCGGAAATCGCGCGGATCAGCGTCGACTTTCCGGCGTTGGGCATCCCCAGCAGGCCGACGTCGGCGAGCACCTTGAGCTCGAGGCGCAGGCGGCGCTTGTCGCCCGGCTCGCCTGGCGTCGCCTGGCGCGGCGCGCGATTGACGCTGGACTTGAAATGCAGGTTGCCGAGTCCGCCCTTGCCGCCCTTTGCCACCAGCGCGCGCGCGCCGTCGTGGGCGAGGTCGGCAATCGGCTCTCCGGTGTCGGCGTCGGTGATCACGGTGCCGACGGGCATGCGCAGCACCACGTCCTCGGCGCCGCGGCCGTACTGGTCCGCTCCGCGGCCGTTCTCGCCGCGCTTGGCACGGTGGATCCGTGCAAAGCGGTAGTCGATCAGCGTATTGATGTTGCGATCGGCGACCGCAAAGATGCTGCCGCCGCGGCCGCCGTCGCCGCCATCCGGACCCCCGCGCGGGATGTATTTCTCGCGGCGAAAGGATGCAACGCCGTTGCCGCCGTCCCCGGCGAGCACCTCGATCATGGCTTCGTCGATGAATTTCACGCTGGGTCCTTCAGGTAGAGCACATAGCGCTCGGTTGCGTCGCCGCGCCGGCTTCCGGCCCATTCGACGCGCCAGCCTGCGAGCGGTGGCGGAGGACCCTGCTGCGGACCGAATTGCACGAGCAGCGCCGGGCAATCGTTCGTCGCGTCCGCTTCCTCACGCACGGTGACGATCCCGGCGAAATAGTCGAAAAGGGCGCGCTGCGGATCGCCGAGGTTGCGGCTCGCAATGCATCCCTGCGCGGGAAGATGCGCTTTCACGCTTTCGACCAGATGGCGATAGGAGCGGCGGGAGTCGAGATAGGGCAGCCAGATCGTCGAGTAGAGGCACCAGACGAGCGTCACGCCCGCGGCCCAGTTGAGCAGCGCGCGACGGTTGCTGCGGCGGGCCGGGCGCACCAGTGCGATCCACAGCAGCGTCAGGAACAACGCGGCGGCGACCGCGCTCAAGTGAAAGCTCGGCCGAAAACCCGTCTCGGTGTCCCGAAACAGCGTCGCCACCGCCTGCGGCATGCCGTAGAGCCTGGCATCGATCCATACGCCCCAGACGACGATCGCAAGCAGGCCGAAGGTGAGGATGCCGAACCAGTCCAGCGCCGCCGAATAACCTCGCCGCAGCGAGTCGACCTCCAGCGTCGCCAGCAGGGCGAGCGGGACGACCAGGGGCAGCGCCTGGATCAGCTTGGGATCGGGGGTCATCAGCAGGTTGGCGAAGACCACGACCGAGAGGAGCCCTGGGATCTGCACCGCAGGCTGGGCGAGTCCGCCGTTGAAGCCGCGGCTGCGGGTCCACAGCGCCCATGCGACCAGCGGCAGCGACGGCCATGCGAACCAGAGGATGTTGCGCAGGAAGTAGAGGGGTTCGGCGCTCGACACGCTGCCCGGGATGGCAATGAAGTCCGACAGCCGCTGGCCGTCGATCCAGGTGTCGAGCAGCCCGCCGCCGCGCAGGTCGAGCGCGATGATCCAGGGTGCGGCGAGCCCCGCGGCGACGACCGCCGCGACCGTCAGTGCGACCGCGTACCCGCGTCGGCGCCAGGCGGCACCCACCAACGGCAGTAGCGCCGAGGTCAATGCGAGCCACGCGGGCGCCTGGATTCCCTGGCTCAGGAACGCGATCGCTGCCCCCAGTCCGATCCAGCCGCCGCCGGCAGCCGGGCGGCGCAGGAGCAGTGCATGGCCGTAGAGCGCGATCGCGATGCCCGTCATCGCGCCCAGCTCGCCGGAGAGCACGTGCCCGCGGTCCCACAGCCCGACCGTCCCGATCAGGATCAGGACCGGAAGCCAGCGGAATTCGCGCCCCGCGAGCTCGCGGCCGGCGAGGGCACTGAACAGCAGCGTCAGTGCCAGCGCCACCCC
>CAVTHP010000016.1:0-15309 GCA_963734515.1 uncultured beta proteobacterium
GGTTGCAGAACTCGCCCGAGGCGAGCACGTCGACCACCGCGGTCTGCACGGCGATCGAGACCAGCTCGCCGCCCCCCATCGCGCGGCCCTTCGACTTGCGCATGTTGGCGAAGAAGTACCTCGCGCTCCCCTTGTGGACCATGTCGAAGATCGTCCCTGCCACCACGGCCAGGACCATCACCACCAGGAACCACTGCAGGAAGCCGGCAGGCAGCGATGCTCCCGCAACGGCGAACGGATTGACGCTCGGCATGAAATTGTCCTCCTCCCTTGCCCAATTCTACGTTGGCGCCGGGCCTGCCAGCGCAAATTCTTGCTATGTGGCCATACAGCGCCTGAATGCCCTCCCCGCCCCGGTGTCCTCGTCTCGCCGGCATCGAAGGCTGCCCGGAGACCTCGACCCGGGCGGCGGCGGTCAACGCCGGGCGGCGCTCAAGGTCGGGAGGGTGATCAAGAAGCCGGAGCCGGTCGCGTTCCCGGGTCGGGGCGTAAAAGTTCGAGATTGTACCCCCTTGCGGGGCCATCGATTCTTCCGGTGGAGTTGGTGTTGCGAGGCTTCGACCAACCGGAGAGAAACCGATGACCGACGAGAGGATGGCACTGGCGGAGTCGCTTGGGAAGGAGTCGGACAGCGACCTCTTGCGCGAGATGTTCGGCTACGTCGCATGGCGGCTGATGCAGCTGGACGTGGAGGGGCCGGCGATCGCGTCACGCGAATTCGGCAGCAACTGGTTCGACCGCGCCATTCCCGCATGGATCAAGATCCTGGCACCCTTGCGGCTCGCATCGGCCGCGCCGAGCATTCTCGAGATTGGCAGCTTCGAAGGCTGTTCGACACTGCTCTTCCTCACGCTCCTTCCGCGCAGGTCGATGGCGGTCATCAATCTCCGGGATGAGAACATGGATGCGCTCACACCCGAAGCGA
Organism: uncultured beta proteobacterium; assembly: GCA_963734515.1. Taxonomy (GTDB): domain Bacteria; phylum Pseudomonadota; class Gammaproteobacteria; order Burkholderiales; family Casimicrobiaceae; genus VBCG01. The sequence continues at coordinate 926 of CAVTHP010000016.1, forward strand.
TCCCACCCGTCGAAGCACGGTCTGATCGAAACGTGGCGGCGTTCGAGGATCGGTCCGCCCGGATCAGAGGGAAGTCGTCCGAGCAGCTCGGTAGGCTCGTCGCCATGCGGAACGGACGTGACCATCACCGGCAGCCACGAGCCGCCGCCGCCGGATCACAGCCGGGTCGGAACGCTCCGATCAGGCAAGGATTCGATCGGTGCCAAAGACCCGGTAGAATGCCCGCGGAAGCAATTCCAGCACGAGGATTTCGCCATGTTCGGTTTCGACTGGGCCCCCGTCGCCTTCATCGTCGTCGTCCTGTTGCTGGTGGTGCTGCTCGCCAGGCTTGTGGGCAACGCCCAGCGCAAGCGTGTGCGCAAATCGCTGGGCCTGCCGCTGGACAGCCGCCTGAGCGACAAGGAGGCCCAGGCGTTCAGGGCCTTCGAAGACACCGACATGAAGCTGCGCAAGACATTCCCGAAGATGTCCGATACGCAGCGCCAGGCGATCGCGCGCGATGTCCTGCGCGACAAGGGCATCCTGCCCAAGAAGAAGAAATAGCGGGGTCTCCCTCACCCCCCGGGGCGCGTCAAGCCAGCGGCGCCACCTTGATCACCTCGTCGGCGGTGGTGAGCCCCGCCGCGACTTTCATCGCACCCGAGACCCGCAGCGGCTTCATGCCGTCGCGGAAAGCCTGCTCGCGGATTGCCCGGTCGTCGGCGTCCTGGGTGATCAGCTTGCGAAGCGCCGGGGTCATCAGCATGATCTCGTAGAGGCCGATGCGGCCCAGGTAGCCCGTCATCCGACATTCCAGACAGCCGTTTGCCGCCATCGCCGTCGCCGGTCTTTCGCCGCGCCAAGGCGCGGTCATCAACGCCCAGGTCTGGTCGTCAGGCGGGTCCGCCGGCTTCTTGCAATGCGGGCACAGCGTGCGCACCAGGCGCTGCGCCATCACCCCCAGCAGCGTCGAGTTGATCAGGTACGCGGGAATGCCGAGATCGAGCATGCGGGTGACTGCGGACGGTGCGTCGTTGGTGTGCAGCGTCGACAGCACCAGGTGACCGGTAAGCGCGGCCTGGACCGCCATGTCGCCGGTGTCGCGGTCGCGGACCTCCCCGACCATGATGATGTCCGGATCCTGCCGCAGCAGCGTGCGCACCCCGGAAGCGAAATCGACTCCCAGCGCGGGCTGGACCTGCATCTGGTTGAACGCGGGCTCGATCATCTCGATCGGATCCTCGATCGTGCAGACGTTCACCTCGGGGGTCGCGAGCCCCTTGAGCGTCGAGTAGAGCGTGGTCGTCTTGCCCGACCCCGTGGGGCCGGTGACGAGGATGATGCCGTGCGGCTCGCCGGTCATCCGCTCCCAGCGCGTGCGGTCGTCTGCGGTGAAGCCGAGGTCGGTGAAGTCCCGCACCAGCACCTCGGGGCTGAAGATCCGCATGACGATCTTCTCGCCGAACGCCGTCGGCATTGTCGAGATGCGCAGCTCGACCTCCCCGCCGTCGGGGGCCACCGTCTTGATGCGTCCGTCCTGCGGGCGCCGGCGCTCGACGATCTCCATCCGGGCCAGCAGCTTGATGCGCGAGGTGACCGCGTTCAGCACCAGCGTGGGAATCGCGTACACCTGGTGCAGCACGCCGTCGATGCGGAACCGGACGAGGCCCACGTCGCGCCGCGGCTCGACGTGGATGTCGGACGCGCGCTGGTCGAACGCGTACTGCCAGAGCCAGTCGACGATGTGCACGACATGCTGGTCGTTGGCATCGAGGTGGCCGTGGCGACCAAGCTCGACGAGCTGCTCGAAATTCCCTGCCAGTGCGAAGGCGCCCTTGGAGTTCTCCTGCGCCTTCTTCATCGAGCGCGCGAGGTTGTAGAACTCGCCGACGTAGCGCCGGATGTCGGCCGGATTGGCGAAAACCAGCCGGACCTGCAGCTTCAGGATGCGCTCGAGCTCGTCGGCCCACGACCGCACGAACGGCTCGGCGGTCGCCACCGTCAGCGCCACCCGATCGACAGCGACCGGCAGGATCCGGTAGCGCTCGGCATAGGCGTTGGACATCGTCGCAGTGACGGCGCCGAGGTCGATCTTCAGCGGATCGACGTGCATGTAGGGCACCTGCAGCTTGCCGGCGAGCCACTCCACCAGTGCCTCGAGGTGCAGCGACTTGCCGGGTGGCGCGGCTGACCTGAGTCGCTGGTCGGCGATCAGCTCGAGCGGGTGCTCGAAGCGCTGCGTGCGCGATGCCGCGATGCGTTCGGCGTCGGCGGGAAGCACGAGGCCATCGACCACGAGGAGCTTCAGGATGTCGCGCAGGTCCAGCCGGCGATCCGGGCGCGCCTGCGCTGCCTCGCCGCGCATCGAACCCGGCAAGCCGGAACCATCATCCATGGGTATCGGGGTTGCCATCGGCCCACTTTACACCGGCGCCCTGCTCGCGAACGGTCACCGCCGCCGATGCTTGCTTCGCACCGGGCATCCGGCGTAGCGTGCACCGGTATGCGCCGCGGATCACGCCAGTGTGGCGTGAGCGCAACCTCCCGCCGCACCCGAACGATGCCCACCATCTCCAGCACCGCCATCGAGGCGCGCAACGTCGACATCACGACGCTTGCAGTCGACGCGATCGTCAATGCCGCCAACAGCTCGCTGCTGGGCGGCGGCGGCGTCGACGGTGCGATCCATCGTGCGGCCGGCCCGGAACTGCTCGCCGAGTGCCGCACGCTCGGGGGCTGCCCGACCGGGGAGGCGCGCCTGACACGCGGTTACCGGCTTCCGGCGCGGTTCGTCATCCACACGGTGGGCCCGGTCTGGCGCGGCGGCAACGCGGGCGAGCCGGCGCTGCTCGCAGCCTGCTACCGCAATTCCCTCGCGCTGGCGCACGAGCACGGCGTGACGTCGATCGCGTTCCCCGCGATCAGCTGCGGGGTCTACGGCTATCCGCTGGAGGCCGCCACCGCCATCGCCGTCCGCGAAGCGGCGGAGTTCGCGCAGCGGACGCACGGACTGATCCGCATCGTGTTCGCCTGCTTCAGCGAGACCGCGCTCGACGCCTATCGCAGGGCATTGGCATCAATGGCGGGGGAGGTCCGCTGACGCCGCCGGCACCTGGAAAACCTCGCGCAGGTAGGCCACGTACGACGGGTCGTAATCCATCGCCTTGGTCGGCTCGTCGCTGATCTTCGCCACCGGCTGGCCGTTGCAGCGCGTCATCTTGATCACGATCGACAGCGGCTCGTAGCCGAGGTCGTTGGTCAGGTTGGTGCCGATGCCGAATGCGGTCTGGCTGCGGCCGCGGAAATACTCGAACAGCCGCAGCGCGAGCGGGACGTTGAGGCTGTCCGAAAAGACCATCGTCTTGCTGCGCGGATCGATGCGCATCCTCTGGTAATGGGCGATCAGCTTCTCGCCCCATTCGAACGGATCGCCGGAATCGTGCCGCACGCCGTCGAAGAGCTTGCAGAAGAACAGGTCGAAATCGCGCAGGAACGCGTCCATTCCGCAGACGTCCGACAGCGCGATCCCGAGGTCGCCGCGGTATTCGCGCGCCCAGGTGTTGAATGCGAACACCTGCGAGTCGCGCAGCCGTGGCCCCACCGCCTGGCAGGCCTGCAGGTACTCGTGCGCCATCGTTCCGAGCGGCGTCAGGTTGTGCTCGAGCGCGAACTTGACGTTGCTGGTGCCGACGAACCTGCCGCCGATGCCGTCGCGCAACGACACGATCACTTCCTGCTGCCAGTCGTGCGAGAACCGCCGCCGCGTGCCGTAATCGGCGATACGGAACTCGGGGTCGGGCACCGCGTTCAATCGGTCGATCTTGGCCGTGAGCCGGCGGCGCCCCTCGCCGTAGTCGGGCTCGGGGTGAACGTTGCGGTTGTAGACCTCCGACACGATCGAGAGCACCGGCACCTCGAACAGGATCGTGTGCAGCCACGGGCCCCTGATCCAGATCTCGATTTCGTGGCTGTCGGGCATCGGGGCGACGTGGATGAAACGCTCGTCGAGATGGAACAGCCCGAGCAGGTCGACGAAATCGCTCTTGAAGAATCGCCAGCTGCGCAGGTAGTCGATCTCGCGCGGCGTGAACCGCAGCGCGCAAAGATCGCCGATCTCCTGCCGGATCTCGTCGACGTAGGGCCGCAGGTCGATGTCGCCATTGCGGCACTTGAACCGGTACTCGACGTGGGCCTCGGGGAAATGATGCAGCACGACCTGCATCATCGTGAACTTGTACAGATCGGTGTCGAGCAACGACGTGATGATCATATGGCGGCGCGATTCCGGGAGCCCCGGCACGCGATCCTGAACGCTGAACGCGCGCGGCGGGAAGTTTCCGTGCATCTTACCCGGCGGGTCGATGCGCGGCGAGGACGGGCGCAATCGGGCCCTGCGCGTCCGGCAGGGGCGCTGGCCGGGCGCCACGGCGGTCGCTATGATGGCGGCCGGACCCACCACGCACAACGCCATGCTCGTCACCTGCGTCGCCTATCAGGACGGCCGCAAGCTCGCCGAAATTCCGGTCGAGGACATCAGCGAATACCTGCGACGGCCCGGCTGCTTCGTCTGGGTCGCGATGTTCGAGCCCACGCCCGACGAGCTCGACCAGATGGCTGCCGAGTTCGGGCTCCACGAACTCGCCGTCGAGGATGCCCGCAAAGGCCATCAGCGCCCCAAGATCGAGGAGTACGGCGACTCCCTGTTCGCGGTTCTGCACCCGGTCGAGTTGACGAAGTCCACCGACGGCACCGATGAGCTGCGCGTCGGCGAGGTCGCGATCTTCGTCGGCCCCAACTACCTGCTGACGGTGCGCCAGCACACGCAGACCGGGTTCGCTGCGGTGAGGGCGCGCACCGAGCGCGAGCCCGAGCTCCTGAAGCACGGCTCGGGATTCGTCTTCTACGCACTGATCGACAACGTGGTCGACCGCTACTTCCCGGTCCTCGAGGAGCTCGAGACGCGCCTCGAGACGCTCGAGGAGAAGATGTTCGTGGGCACGTCGTCGCGCCGCAAGATCGAGGATCTCTACGAGCTCAAGCGCATGCTGATGGTGCTGAAGCATGCCGTCACGCCGCTGATGGAGGCCGTCGGCAAGCTCTATGGGGGCCGCGTGCCCCAGCTGTGCCTGAACACGCAGGATTACTTTCGCGACGTCTACGACCACCTGGCGCGCATCAACGGCACGATCGAGAGCATCCGCGAAATGCTGACGACCGCGATCCAGGTCAATCTGGCGCTGATCGGAATCTCCGACAACGAGGTCACCAAGCGGCTCGCGGCCTGGGGCGCGCTGATCACGATCCCGACGCTGGTCGCCGGCATCTACGGAATGAATTTCAAGAACATGCCCGAGCTCGAATGGGCGCACGGCTACCCGTTCGCCCTCGGGGTCATGTTCGTCATCGATCTCCTGCTGTTCTGGCGCTTTCGTCGCGCGCACTGGATCTGATCGGGATCACGCGCCGGTCACCCAGATCGGGCTGCACCGGCCACGACGGCTGCAGCGTGACGTGATCGATGTGGAATCGCGAGTCGAGCATGCGCTTCGCCTCGTCGAGAACGACCGGCCAGCGCGATCCGCTGTCGATCGCCACATGGGCCGACAGCGCCGCCTCGTCGGCGCCCATGTGCCAGACATGCAGATCGTGGACGCCGGAAACGCCCTCGATCTGGAGCAGCGCGTGGCCGATCTCGTCGTAATCGAGGTGCGCCGGCACCCCTTCCATCAGCACGCCGGTGGTCTGCGCGAGCAGGCGCCAGGTCGAACGCAGGATCAGGAGTGCCGTCACCAGCGAAAGCAGCGGGTCGATCGGCGTCCATCCGGTGGTGCTGATGACCGCACCGGCGACCAGCGCGGCGATCGACCCCAGCGCGTCCGACAGCACGTGGAGCAGGACACTGCGCGTGCCTTGCGACTGCGATGCGCGCGAAAGTATCCATGCCGTGACCAGGTTGACGAACAGCCCCGCCGCGGCGATCACCATCACCATCCCGCCGGCAACGGGCTCGGGAACCAGCATGCGCTTGACCGCCTCGAACACGATGAACGCGACGAGGAGCAGCAATGCAAGGGCGTTGACGAACGCCGCCAGCACCTCGGCCCGCGCATAGCCGTAAGAGGCACGCGCCGAAGGCGGCCTGCGCGCGACCCATTGGGCGAACAGCGCGAGCCCCAGCGCCGCGGCGTCGGTCACCATGTGCCCGGCATCCGACAGCAGCGCCAGCGAGCCCGCGAGCCAGCCGCCGGTCGCCTCGACCAGCGCGAACGCGCCGGTCAGGACGAGCGCCCATGTCAGCGCGTTCACCGTGCTGCCGTCGCGTGCGTGGACGTGCGGATGCGCGTGATGCCCGGCATGGGCCGTGTGGGAATGAAACTCGCCGTCGGTCGGTCGGGTCGTCATGGCGTGGCGCGCCCATTCTCCGGCGGCGCGCCCGCGTCGTCGAGCCGGATCGGGCCCACGCGATCGGGCCGGCACGCGGCCTTGTCGCGATAGAAACCCGCGATCGCCGCCATGTCGGGTGTCTCGTCGCCGGTCAGCCGGATCCATGCACCGATCCCGACCTCGCGCCTGCAGTAATCGATGTACGCGAGGCCCAGCGGGACGCGCGCCGCCAGCGCGAGGCGGTAGAACCCGGACTTCCAGCCTTCAGTGCGGCTGCGCGTGCCCTCCGGGGCGATGACGATCCTGAACGTGTCGTGTGCGGCGACTTCGTCGCACAGCCGGCCGACCATGCCGGTGCGCTGGCGACGGTTCACCGGAATGCCGCCCCAGCGGCGCAGCAGCGGCGCGAGAGGCGTCCGGAACAGCGAATCCTTGGCGATCCACCGGACCTCGAGACCGATCGCCCATTTCGCGAGCAAGCCGACGACGAAATCCCAGTTCGACGTGTGCGGAAAGAACACGATGACGCAGCGCACGGGGACGGGTCGGGCCAGGATCGTCGACCAGCCAGCGACGCGCAGCAGCCGCCATGCGATGCGGGCGGACAGGCTCACCGAGGGCGGTGCAACGTACCCGGCGCGGGACTCGGGCGGCGGCGGGGGGCGGGTCAAGGTCGGCGTTTCCGGTCGATGCGTCCTGCGTCGATGCTGCAGCGTCGGCCATCGCCATCGATGCGCGGCTGCGGACTAGAATGATGCATGCATGCCAGCACCGCGCTCGCCACGCACATCGACGACCTGCTGCCACAGACGCAATGTACACGCTGCGGCTACCCGGGTTGCCGGCCGTATGCGGATGCAATCGTCGCGGGCGAGGCCGACATCAACCGCTGCCCGCCGGGTGGCGAGAGCGTGCTCGCGTCGCTCGCCGCCCTGCTCGGGCGCGCGGCCCCCGCACTCGACGCGTCGCGCGGAACCCCCGGGCCGCTGCGTGTCGCGCGCATCGACGAGGCCGCGTGCATCGGCTGCACGCTGTGCATCCAGGCGTGCCCGGTCGACGCAATCATCGGCGCGCAGAAGCGGCTGCACGGCGTGCTGTCGTCGCTGTGCAGCGGCTGCGAACTGTGCATTCCGCCCTGCCCGGTCGACTGCATCGCCATGGAGCCCGCGGGGAGATCGTGGGCGCTCGAGGACGCGCGCGCGGCGCGCGCGCGCTACGAGGCGCGACATCGGCGCGTCGCATCGAGGCGCGACGCCACGGCGCGCTCCGCCGACGAGCGCAAGCGCAAGGCCGCAGTCGACGCCGCGCTGGCGCGCGCACGCGCCCGGCGCGCCGCAACGGCGGATTCGTGACCCCGGCGATGCTCGGTGGCCCCGCCCTTCTCCTCGCAACGATCGCGATGACAACGCTGGCGAGCCCCGTCGCCGACTATTCGGAGACCCTGGATCGGCTGTGGGACTTCGACGCCCCCGACACGTCGGAAGCGCGCTTTCGCACCGAGCAGGCGCGCCACCCGGCGGGCTCGAGGGAGGCGCTGGAGGCATCGACGCAGGTCGCGCGTGCGCTGGGGCTGCAGCGCAAGTTCGCGAACGCCGACCGCGCGCTCGGCGCCGTGGAAGCCGGCCTCGCCCGGGAGCCTGCGCGAGTTCGCGTTCGCTACCTGCTCGAGCGCGGCCGGGTGCGCAACTCGTCGGGCGACCGGACGGCCGCAGTGCCGCTGTTCGAAGCGGCGCTGGCCGCGTCCGCTGAAGACCACCTGCCCGGTGCCGCGTATTACCGGATCGACGCGCTGCACATGCTGGGCATCGCCGCGCCGGCCGATGCCGCGCTGGCCTGGAACCTGAAAGCGCTCGACGAATCGGAGAAGGCAAGCGATGCGCGCTCGCGCGGCTGGCGCGCGTCGCTCCTGAACAACCTCGGCTGGACGATGCACGATCGCGCCGACTACGCCCAGGCTCTCGCCTATTGGCAGCGCGCCCTCGCGCTGCGCGAGGCGGAAGGCGTCGTCGGGAAGACGCGAATCGCCCGCTGGACGGTCGCGCGCGGCCTGCGCTCACTGGGCAGGCTGGACGAAGCGGAAGCAATCCAGCGCGCGCTGGCAAGCGAGCTCGAGGCCGCGGGGACGCCGGATGGCTACGTGTTCGAGGAACTCGCCGAGATCGCCATTGCGCGCGGCGACGCCCACGCGGCGCAGCCCTGGGCCGCCAAGGCGTATGCGCTCCTCGGCAAGGACGCGGACCTGCGCGCGAACGAGCCCGCCCGCCTCGACCGGCTCGCCCGGCTGGCGCATCCCGAGGCGAAGCGCTGACGATGAACTCCGGGAAGCGCCGGCAGATCTTCGAGCGGCTGCGCGCCGCCAATCCCGAGCCCCGGTCCGAGCTCGACCACCGGACGCCTTTCGAATTGCTGGTGGCGGTCGTGCTCTCCGCGCAGGCGACCGACAAGGGCGTCAACAAGGCGACCGCGCGCCTGTTCCCCGTCGCGAACACGCCGCAAGCGATCGTCAGGCTTGGCGTCGACGGTCTCATCCCGTACGTGAGCTCGATCGGCCTCTACAACAACAAGGCGAAGAACATCGTGGCGCTGTCGCAGATCCTGCTGCGCGAGCACGGCGGTGCGGTCCCGCGCGACCGCGCAGCGCTGGAGAAGCTGCCCGGCGTCGGGCGCAAGACGGCCAATGTCGTCCTCAACGTCGCATTCGGAGAGCCGACGATCGCCGTCGACACGCATATATTCCGCGTCGCCAACCGGACGCGCCTGGCGCCCGGCAAGGATCCCCTCGCCGTCGAGCAGGCGCTGCTCAAGGTGACGCCCGACGAGTTCAGGCTGCATGCGCATCACTGGCTGATCCTGCTCGGGCGCTACACCTGCATTGCACGCTCGCCGAAATGCCCGCAGTGCATCATCGCGGATCTCTGCGAGTACCCGGGCAAGGTCCGGGCCGCGAAGCCCGGCCCGGGCTGATACGATGTTCGCGCCCACCCGCGACGAAGCGCGGACGTTCCTCATCGATGCCTGGCGCCGGCACCGCGCGGGCGAGCCGCTGTCGGGACTCGCGCAGACGGCTGCGCAGCTGATCGCGATGCATCCCGAATACCATGCGATCCTGGACGCGCCCGAGCGTCACATCGATCGGGATTACCGCCCCGAGCAGGGCGACGTCAATCCGTTCCTGCACCTGTCATTGCACCTTGCGGTGGCGGAGCAGCTCGCGATCGACCAGCCGCCGGGCATACGCATGCACTACGAGCGGCTGGCGGCAGCGCGCGGCGACGCCCATGCCGCGGCGCATGCGGTCCTCGAATGCCTGGGTGAGGTGATCTGGCAGGCGCAGCGCAGCGGCAGCGCTCCGGACGGAGCGCTGTATCTCGACTGCCTCTCGCGGACCCGCTGAAGCGGGGGTCTAGCGCTTGGTATGGACGACCGGCGGCTGCGCCGCGAAATAGGCGGCGACGTTGTCGATGTCCTGGTCGGAGAGCGTTGCCGCGAACCCGTTCATGATCGGATTCTTGCGCGCGCCCGACTTGTAGTCGCGCAGCGCCTTGGCGAGGTAGTCGGCGTGCTGCCCCCCGAGACGCGGATAGTCCGGAGACTGGCTGTTGCCGTCGAGGCCGTGGCAGGCCTGGCAAACTTCCTTGACCTTCGCCTGCCCGGCCGCCATGTCGGCGGCCAGCGCCGGGGTGCAGGCGAACAGCGTGACCGCGGCGAGCAGAGTGGAAATGCACGTCGTGTTCATCATTTGCCTGCCGTCTTCGTGGAACCCTGGGAGTAGTACGCCGCGAGGTCGGCGATGTCCTGGTCGGAGAGCGTCGCAGCGATGGCGCGCATCGACGGGAAGCTGCGCTCCCCATCCTTGTACTCGTGCAACGCCTTTTCGATGTAAGCGGCGTGCTGGCCGCCGAGCCTCGGCACGCTGTACACCTCGGGGTATGCGGCGCGCCAGCCGTCGATGCCGTGGCAGCCTTCGCACATCCGCGTCTTGTCCTTGCCCCTGGCGGCGTCGCCGGTCGGTGCGGCGGTCTGGGCCGCGCATGTGGTTGCAACCGCCAGCAGCAGGGCGGCAAATGCGGTGTGTCGAATCATCGATGTCGGGAGTCTGTGGACGGGAGCGCGCAGCACGCGCGCAAAACCCTGCGATTCTAGTGGGCGGAACGCACGGCGGTCAAACCACGACGCCGCGAGGGCCGCTCAGCGCTGCAGGTACTGGAGTTTGTCGAGAACGTCCTTCCACTGGTCCGCATCCTCCGGCGCCGGCTTGCGCTCGATGATCGGTTTCCAGAGCTTGGCGAGGTCGGCATTGAGTGCCGTGAACTGCCGCTGTTTGTCCGGAACGTCGTCCTCGGCGAAGATTGCCTCGACCGGGCATTCGGCAACGCAGAGCGTGCAGTCTATGCACTCGTCGGGATCGATGACGAGGAAGTTGGGACCTTCGCGGAAGCAATCGACCGGGCATACGTCGACGCAGTCGGTGTACTTGCAGCGGATGCAGCTTTCGGTGACGACGTAGGTCATGACAGTGAACGGCGCACGGGCGGAAACGGCGGGCGGGACCCTGGGACCCCGGAAGCTTGAATCTTAGCAGAACGCTCCCATTTCCGAGCCGAACGGCCTGCATGCGACGTTGCGGTAAACTTCGGTTCCGGCAGCGCGCACCCAGACTCCCGCGCGCAGTCGCGGACGATTCCCCGAGCAGGAAAGGACCCCAATGAGCGACACGATCAAGCACGTCACCGATACCACGTTCGACCGGGACGTGCTCCAGTCAACGAACCCGGTGCTCGTGGATTTCTGGGCTGAATGGTGCGGACCGTGCAAGATGTTCGCGCCGGTTCTCGACGAAGTGGCCAAGGCCTACGAGGGCAAGCTCACCGTCGCCAAGCTGGACATCGATGCGAATCCCTCGACGCCGGGCAAGTTCGGCATTCGCGGCATTCCCACGGTCATCCTCTACAAGGGCGGCCAGGTGCATGCCCAAAAGGTCGGGGCACTGACGAAATCGCAACTGACCGCATTCCTCGACAGCAATCTCTGACCGTCGTTTCTTGACAGCCCTCCCAAGGGCCGTTACCCTCTGCTGGTGATTGGCGGGCGCGACCAGCGCCCGGCCGCGCCGAGCGCAAGTACGCGCCGGCGAAAATCCAGGCAGCCGCCCCCCCGCGGCGCCCCCAGGGTTCCCCACTCTTCCATTCGGTCCGACCGACCGTCCTACGCGGTTTCCGCGCGCCATGCACCTTTCTGAACTCAAAGCCAAGCACGTATCCGAGATCCTCGACATCGCCAACTCGATGGAAATCGAGGGCGCGAACCGCATGCGCAAGCATGACCTGATCTTCGCCCTGCTCAAGAGCCAGGCGAAGAAAGGCGAGAGCATTTTCGGCGAAGGGGTCCTCGAGGTCCTGCCCGACGGCTTCGGTTTCCTGCGCTCTCCGGACACCAGCTACCTGGCAGGCACCGACGACATCTACATCTCGCCGTCCCAGATCCGCCGTTTCAACCTCCATACCGGCGACACGATCGAAGGCGAGATACGCACGCCCAAGGACGGCGAGCGCTATTTCGCGCTGGTCAAGGTCGACAAGGTCAACGGCGAGCCGCCCGAGAACGCGAAGTCCAAGATCCTCTTCGAGAACCTGACCCCGCTGTTCCCCGACGAGCCGATGGTGCTCGAGCGCGACATCAAGGCCGAGGAGAACATCACCGGGCGGATCATCGACATCGTCGCCCCGATCGGCAAGGGCCAGCGTGGCCTGCTCGTCGCCTCGCCCAAGTCCGGCAAGACGGTGATGCTGCAGCACATCGCCCACGCGATCACCGCGAACCATTCCGACGTCATCCTGATCGTCCTGCTGATCGACGAGCGGCCCGAGGAAGTGACCGAGATGCAGCGCACGGTCCGCGGCGAGGTCGTCGCTTCGACGTTCGACGAGCCCGCGACCCGGCACGTGCAGGTCGCCGAGATGGTGATCGAGAAGGCGAAGCGCCTGGTCGAGCACAAGAAGGACGTCGTGATCCTGCTCGACTCGATCACACGGCTCGCCCGCGCCTACAACACCGTCGTCCCGGCCTCGGGCAAGGTGCTGACCGGGGGCGTCGACGCCAACGCGCTGCAGCGGCCGAAGCGCTTCTTCGGCGCGGCGCGCAACATCGAGGAAGGCGGCTCGCTGACCATCATCGCGACCGCGCTGATCGACACCGGCTCGCGGATGGACGACGTGATCTACGAGGAATTCAAGGGCACGGGCAACATGGAAATCCACCTCGATCGGCGGATGGCGGAAAAGCGCATCTATCCGGCGATCAACGTGAACCGCTCGGGCACCCGCCGCGAGGAGCTGCTGCTGAAGCCGGACATCCTCCAGAAGATCTGGATCCTGCGCAAACTGCTCTATCCGATGGACGAGCTCGAGGCAATGGAATTCCTGCTCGACAAGGTCAAGGCGACGAAGAGCAACGCCGATTTCTTCGACAGCATGCGCCGAGGCTAGCGACAGCGTCACCGGCGCCCCATCGACCGTCTAGTCTGAAATCGGCTCGCCCGCTGCAGGGTCGCATCCCCGCTCGCTCCGCTGCAGGGTCGCATCGCCGCTCGCAGGGCCCCTGCTCCGCCCTACGCGGTCGTACTTCTTCGACAACATGCGCCGAGGGTAACTCGATGAGGCGTGGCTGACGCCGGGGTTTCCGGCGCTCCGCTCAAGCACCGCGTTCGAAGTCCGCACTCCGCCTGCGCGCGTACGCATTTCCGCGTATTGGCGCCGAAGAGCGGCCGGCGCAGCATGATCGTCCCGGCCGGCCGCGAGGCGCGGGCGGCCTCCCCGGGCGACCCCAGTTCCCGCGCACTGGAGGCTCACCCATGGCACGCAAGTTCATCGATTGCCGGAACTTCCCGAGTGACATCAAGTGCACGGTCGCGATCTCGGCGGACAGCGTGGACGAACTCGTCGATGCCGCGGCGCAGCATGCGGTGCTGGTCCACAAGCACCAGGATTCGCCCGAGTTGCGCCAGCAGATCCGCGCCAGCGTGCGCGAGGGCAACCCGGGCGCGTGAAACATCGGCGGGCGCGACCGGTCAGCTAGGCCCCGCACGCTGCGGGGTCCACGCGCCTGCCGCAGACCGTCCCGCGTCGCCGTCGCGGTCGGCGGCGATGCTGGGGGACATAATGCCTTATTTATCATATGGTTGGCATGTTCCCTTGGAATTGCGCCCGACGCCCCGACCTTGCATTGCAGTGCGAGATCGCGGATAATTCACGATTCGCCTGACCGTCAGGATCCCGAGCCGGATCCCGTCTACGCGGTCAACGGCCCCACACCGATGGCATCACCCAACGACGATTCGCAGACGATGCGCATCGCCGGCAAACGAGGCGCGCAATGAAGACCGACATCCATCCGAAGTACAGCGAAATCCAGGTCAGCTGCAGCTGCGGGACCACGTTCACGACGCGCTCGACCATCGACAAGCCGTTGCACGTGGAAGTCTGCTCCTCGTGCCACCCGTTCTATACCGGCAAGCAGAAGATCATGGACACCGCCGGGCGCGTCGAGAAATTCCGCCAGCGCTACGGCAGCAAGACGGCCACGCCGTCCGCCTGATCGTCGGGTTATCATCCCGCAGTCGCCAAAAAGGCAGCTTCGGCTGCCTTTTTCGTTGCCGCCGCGACCCGTTGCCGCCATCCTCCTTTCATGCGCAGCCCACCCGACCCGGCAAGGCGTCCAACCGAAGCGGCGAGGCTGAGCCCATCGGAGCCCTACCGAGCCTGGAAACAGGCCGGATTGCTGCTGCTCGCCGCCGCCTGGATTGCGCTCGGCCTGGTCGGCCACGACCCGTGGAAGTTCGACGATGCCACCAACTTCGGCATCGCCTGGGAAATGAACCGGAGCGGCGACTACGTCGTACCGCGCCTCGCCGGCGAGGTGTACCTGGTGCAGCCGCCGCTCGTCCCCGCGATGGCTGCTGTCTCCCAGCGCCTGCTCTCGCCGCCGCTCGAGCCTTTCGATGCTGCGCGACTGGTCGCCGGGGT
>CAVTHP010000017.1:0-273156 GCA_963734515.1 uncultured beta proteobacterium
GGCCTCGTCGATGTCCCCGACGTAGCGCATCCGGAAGTCGATCAGCGGCGTCGAGCGCAGGTCGAGCACCGACGAGGTCGGCATCGCCCCCGGCTCGATCGAGCCGATCCGCGCTTCGAGGTCGAGCGCTCGCGCCGCGCCGCGCGTCGCCAGCCACCACGCGCAGGCCGGCGCCAGCGGACGGCCGGAAAGCTGCGCGACCTCGCTTGCCGCCTGCATCGTGCGCAGCATCGAGAAGCTCGTGCCGGCGCCCGAGATCCGTTCGCCAGCGCGACCTGGACCGGACGATCCGCGGCCAGCCGCCCGGTGCAGCGGAAACAGCCCGCTGCCCAGGAAATTGTTCGACGTCGGGCAATGCGCGAGCGCGGTGCCGGTCTGCGCGAGCAGCGCGAACTCCTCGTCATCGAGATGGACCCCGTCGCATAGACCGCGCGCGGTCCGAGCAATCCGAAACGCGCATAGACGTCGAGGTAGCCGCGCGTGTTGCCGGAAGAGAGCTCGCGCACCCATCTTCAACCTCGGCGCGGCTCTCGGCGACGTGCGACTGCAGGTACGCCCCCGGCGTCTCGCGCCACAGGGTTGCCGCGAGCTCGAGCTGCGCGGGAGCTCGAGGTCGCGGCAAAGCGCGGCGTCACCGCGTAGGCCAGCCGTCCTCGGCCGTGCCAGCGCCCGATCAGCGCCTTGCCCTCGTCGTAGCCGCGCTGCGCGGTCGTCGCACAGCGCCGCCGGGGCGTTGCGGTCCATCAGGACCTTGCCGGCAATCAGCCGCAGGCCCTGGGCGCTGCGCCGCCTCGAACAGCGCGTCGACCGATTGCGGGTGGACGGTCCCGAACACTGCCGCGGTCGTGATTCCGTGTCGCAGGTTCTCGGTCAGGTAGCGCATCGCGACGTCGCGCGCGTAGTCGACGTCGCGGTATTGCTCCTCGGCCGGGAACGTGCAGGCGGTCAGCCAGTCGAGAAGCGCTTTTCCGCCCGCGCCGATCACCGGGAGCTGCGGGTAGTGGACGTGCGCATCGACGAAGCCCGGGCCGATCAGGGCGTCCGGATGGTAGGCTGGTGGGAGGGCGGGGCGTGCCGGCGGGCGGAGCCGCTGCCGCGATCCCGTCTCCCGCGCCGGCCCGCGGCAGTGCGGCGATCTTGGCCCGTCCCGCCATCGCGACGATCGTGCGAGTGCGGGCTGCGTGAGGTGGCGCGCGCCGGCGCCCTCGCGGGTGTGAACGGGTTGGCCCGGGGCGAATTGATGCGTAGGGAGGCTGCGCCGCGGGTGATGGGCAGTGCAGGGTCATCGTGGCGCTCCTCTGGGCGGGCTACTGGCGTGCGGTGTGCGGGGGACGTTTGGCGGGGGATTGGGGCTACGCCCCGCGTTGCTGCGAAACGGGTTGATGTCGAGGCCGCCACGTCGGGTGGAATCGCGCGAGGCACGCTCAGCACCTCGCAGCGGCAGCTCGCCGCGACGTCGACGAAGATCCGCTCGACGCAGTGCTCGTGGAAACCGGCATGGCAGCGATAGGGACACCAGGTAGCGCAGCAGCGCGTGGCGATCGATCCGCGGGCCGCGGTAGGCGAGCTGGCACCGATGCGATGGTCCGGCTGGCCGGTCACCGGGCACACCGATCGGAACAGGCGCGTCGTCAGCGTCTCGGCGATGATCGCGCCGCCCGCCGCCAGCAGCGCCGGGTCGACGTCGTAGGGCATCGCAGGTGACCGGCAGCTTCGTCGAGGCTGTCGCCATCGGAGCTCGGCGGAGCGTCTGCGCGGCGAAGCGCCCCGGGGCCTTCGAGCACCACCGCCACCGGCGCACCGGCCGCGGCCGACAGGTCGCGCGCGAGCGTCGGCGGCCGACCTCGCCGCGTCCGGGGTAGCGCGTCTTCGCCAGCGACCCCAGGTAGAGCTTCACCGATTTCGACTCGATGATCGACGGCGAATCGATCGGCACCTCGAAGCTGGCGAGCGCGACCTCCGGCTTGCCGCGCGGGTCGAGCCAGGTCAGCTCGTACGCCGTCCATTGATCGATGCCTGCGAACGGCAGCCGGTCGCCGATCCCGAGTGCGGCACGCTGCGCAGCGCGCGCCACCGGGTAGAGCTGCTCCGGGGCGTAGTGGTCGGGATAGCCGGTCGCGTGCCCGAGCGGCGCACCCGGCAGCTCGCCCGCACCGATGTCCGCTGCGGTCATTGGACGCGGCGAATGCGCGCGCCGAGCGCCGAGAGCTTGTCCTCGATCCGCTCGTAGCCGCGGTCGAGGTGGTAGATGCGGTCGATCGTCGTCGGTCCGTCGGCGACCAGTCCCGCGATGACGAGGCAGGCGGAGGCGCGCAGGTCCGTCGCCATCACGTCGGCGCCCGTGAGCCGCTCGACGCCGCGCACGACCGCGGTGTTGCCCTCGACCTCGATGTCGGCACCGAGCCTGCGCAGCTCCTGCACGTGCATCATCCGGTTCTCGAAGATCGTCTCGGTGATCACCGAGGTGCCTTCGGCGCGGGTGACGAGCGCCATGAACTGCGCCTGCATGTCGGTGGGGAACGCCGGGAACGGCGCGGTGCGGACGTTCGCGGCGCGCGGCCTGCCGGCGCTGCGCACCCGGATCGCCGTGTCCATCGTCGCGATGTCGGTCCCGGCCTCGCGCAGCTTGTCGATGACCGCCGCGAGCGAATGCCAGTCGGTGCCGGCGACGACGACGTCGCCGCCGGCCGCCGCCGTCGCCGCGAGAAAGGTCCCGGTCTCGATCCGGTCCGGCATGATCGCATGCGACGCCCCGTGCAGCCGGTCCACGCCCTCGATGACGATCCGGTCGCTGCCGGCGCCGGTGATCCGCGCCCCCATCGCGATCAGGCAGCGCGCGAGGTCGGCGACCTCGGGCTCGCGCGCGGCGTTCTCGAGGCTGGTCACGCCGTCGGCGAGCGTCGCCGCCATCATCAGGTTCTCGGTCCCGGTGACGGTGACGACGTCGAACACGAAACGCGCGCCCTTGAGACGCGACGCACGCGCGTTGATGTAGCCATGCGTGAGGTCGACCTCGGCCCCCATCGCCTGCAGGCCCTTGACGTGCTGGTCGACCGGCCGCAGGCCGATCGCGCAACCCCCGGGCAGCGACACCCGCGCCTCGCCGCAGCGCGCGAGCAGCGGCCCGAGTGCCAGGATCGACGCGCGCATCGTTTTCACGAGCTCGTAGGGTGCGAGCGGCCAGTCGATCCGCGACGCATCGAGCGACACGGCGCCCGGTGCGGCACCGTCCTGGCGCACGCCCATCTGGCCGAGCAGCGACTGCATCGTGCGCACGTCGTTCAGCCGCGGCACGTTGGAGAGCGTCAGCGGCTCGGGCGTCAGCAGCGCTGCGCAGAGGATCGGCAGGGCCGCGTTCTTCGCACCCGAGACGCGGACCTCGCCGGCCAGCGCCTGACCCCCCTCGATGACGAGCTTGTCCAACTCAGCGCGCGCCGTGCGCCGCGGCGCGTTCCTCGGGCGTCTGCGTGGTCATCGACAGCGCGTGGATCTCCTCGCGCATCCGGTCGCCGAGCGCGGCATAGACCAGCCGGTGCCGCTGGATGCGCGAAAGGCCGCGAAAGGCCGGCGAGACGACCAGCGCCTCGAAGTGGTGGCCGTCGCCGGCGACTTCGACCGTGTCGCAGGCCATGTTGTCGAGGATCGACGCTTGGATGGATTCGGGAGTGACCATTCAGTGCCTCAGTTTCCAGCCGCGGGATAGCATCGTCAGCGCGGCGAGCGCCAGCACGAGCGCCGCGGCGGCGACCAGCGCGAGACTGCGTCCCGGCGGGACATCCGACAGGCCGAAAAATCCGTAGCGGAACCCGTCGATCATATAAAAGAAGGGGTTGAAATGCGACAGCACCTGCCAGAACGGCGGCAGCGTGTGGATCGAGTAGAACACACCCGACAGGAACGTGAGCGGCATGATCAGGAAATTCTGGAACGCCGCGAGCTCGTCGAACTTGTCGGCCCAGATGCCGGCGATGAGTCCCAGCGTCGCGAGGATCGCGCTGCCGAGCAGCGCGAACGCCGCGACCCACAGCGGATGCGCGAGGTCGATCAGCGCCGGCACGAAGCCCAGCGTTACCGCGAACACCCCCAGCCCCACCGCAACCCCGCGCACCATCGCGCCCAGCACGTACGCACCGTACATGTCGAGGGGGGACAGCGGCGGCAGCAGCACGAAGATCAGGTTGCCGGTGATCTTCGACTGGATCAGCGACGACGACGCGTTGGCGAACGAGTTCTGCAGCACCGCCATCATCACCAGCCCCGGCACCAGGAACGCCGTGTAGCGCACCTGGCCGCCGAACACCGTCACGCGGCTCTCGAGCACGTGCGAGAAGATCAGCAGGTACAAGAGCGCGGTCAGCACCGGGGCCGCGATGGTCTGGAAGCTCACTTTCCAGAAACGCAGCAGCTCCTTGTAGAGCAGCGTCGCGAAACCGCTTTGCGCGGCCTCGCGCGACGCAGGGCTGCCGGCCGGGATCATGCCCGTGCGTTCCATCACGCCTCCGGCACGGCCACCGGGACCTGCGCCTCGTCGGTCGTCGCGCTGCCCGCCATGATGCGCAGGAAGACCTGCTCGAGATCGGTCCCGGCGAGCGTCAGCTCGTCGATCGCGATGTTTTCCGCACGCAGCGCGGACAGCAACCCCTCCAGCTCGCCGTAGGTCTCGAGGCCGAGGTAGTGGACGGCCCCTTCGCGGCGCGCAAGCCGCCCTTTCCATGCGTCGGGGAGCCGCGCCGCGGACAGGCGCACCGTCAGTCCGACGAAGCGCGACAGCAGATTGCGCGTCGTGTCCAGCGCGACGATGCGCCCCGCCTTCATCATGGCGATGCGGCCGCACAGCGCCTCGGCTTCCTCGAGGTAATGCGTCGTCAGGATGATCGTGTGCCCGTCGCGGTTGAGCTTGCGGATGAAGCCCCAGAGGCTCTGCCGCAACTCGACGTCGACGCCGGCGGTCGGCTCGTCGAGGACGATCACCGGCGGCTTGTGCACCAGCGCCTGCCCCACCAGCACGCGCCGCTTCATCCCGCCCGACAGCGCTCGCATGTTCGCGTCCGCCTTGGACGTGAGGTCGAGGTGATGCAGCAGCTCGTCGATCCATGCATCGTTGTGGCGCAGTCCGAAGTAGCCGGACTGGATGCGCAGGGTCTCGCGCACCGAGAAGAACGGATCGAAGACGAGCTCCTGCGGAACGACGCCGAGCGCGCGGCGCGCCTGCCGGTAGTCGGCGACGACGTCGTGCCCGAGGATCCGCGCAATGCCGCGATCGGCTCGGGTCAGGCCCGCGAGGATGGAGATCAGCGTCGTCTTGCCGGCGCCGTTGGGGCCGAGCAGCCCGAAGAATTCGCCCTGCGCGACGCGCAGATCGATCCCGGCCAGCGCCTGGACGCTGCCGAAGCGGCGCGCGATGCCGACGACCTCGACCGCGTCAGTCATGGTCGAAGCTTGCCGCGCGACATGGGCCCGGGGCGGGCATCTGCGCTGCGCGAAGCCCGGTCAAGCGAGCAGGTCTTCGACGCCGTAGACCACGGCGAGCGAATGCAGCGACTGCGGCAGGCCCTCGATGGCGAGCGTCCTGCCTTCGGCAGCCGCACGGCGCTTCAGCGCGATGACGACGGCGAGCGCCGCCGAATCGGCATGGGTGAGGCCACTCATGTCGACCGTGCCCGTTTCGGGCGGCGCGAGCAGGCGGGCGCCTTCCAGCACGACGGCCGCATCGTCGAACGTCAGTGCGCCCGAGAACCTCCAGCCGCGCTCCGACACGGCGAATGCGCCGGTCGCAGGCGTCGCGCCGGGGGATGCCGCATTCACTTCGAAGCGCCCCCGGTGTTCTTCGCCGTCAGCGTCTTGATCAACCCGTCGATGCCGCCCTGCTGGATCTGCGAGTTGAACTCGTCGCGGTAGTTGGTCACCAGCGACACGCCGCCGACGATGACATCGTAGGCTTTCCACCCGGACGCGGTCTTTTCCATGCCGTAGTCGATCTGCACCGGGGTCTGCCCCGAGCGGACGACGTCGGTGCGCACGGTGACCTCGGTCGCGCCGGGATCGGCGCGCAGCGGCTTGTAGTCGATCGTCTGGTCGCGGTACTGGTTCAGTGCGCTCGAATACGTGCGCACCAGCAGCGTCTTGAACTCCTCGGTCAGGCGCTTCTTCTGCTCGGGGTTGGCGCCACGCCACCAGCGACCGGTCGCCAGCGCCGTCATCCGCTCGAAATCGAAATACGGCAGCAGCTTGGTCTCGATGACGTCGCGGATGCGCGCCTGGTCGCCTGCCTGCACCTTGGGGTCCGACTTGATGATCTGGATCACTTCCTGGGACACGCGCTTGACCAGGGCGTCGGGCGCCTCCTGCGCAAGCGCAGGCAGCGCAAGCCCCGCGAGCGCCAGCGCGCACGACCAGACGGCGAGCCTGCCGCGAACCTTCGTCGTCATCGTCATTTTCCGTCCTTGTCCGGCGGCGTCTTGTCGCCGCCGTCCTTCATCGGCCCATCCCCGCTGTCGTCCTTCTGCCGCGGCGGATTGCCGTCGTACAGCAGGTATTCCCGCCGCTGCAGGTACGCGCGGCGAATGAACGCGTAGGGATCGAGCGCCGCCTGCTCCGCCAGCGACTGGGTGCCGAGCACCGACGCGCGTGCATCCAGCGCCCCGAGGCCATAGAGGGTGTTGCGCACCGGGACGTCGGGCAGGTAGCCGATCGGCCCGAGATAGACGCGCGCCAGCGACCCGGTGCCGTCGCGCACGGTCGTCGGCCCGAGCAGCGGGATGAACAGGTAGGGACCC
This sequence comes from uncultured beta proteobacterium, assembly GCA_963734515.1. Lineage (GTDB taxonomy): Bacteria > Pseudomonadota > Gammaproteobacteria > Burkholderiales > Casimicrobiaceae > VBCG01. The sequence continues at coordinate 6,777 of CAVTHP010000017.1, forward strand.
TGCGGGAATCCCCAGACGCCCAGCGTCTGGCCGAAATCCTCGTCGCCCTTGGGGATGCCGGCCTGCGACGCGATGTCGATCAGGCCGCCGATGCCGAAACCGCTGTTCAGCATGACGCGGCCCATGTCGTTGCCGGCCTTGTCGAGCTTCCCCTGCAGGAAGTCATTGATCACCGAGAAAACGTCATCGATGTTGCCGAAGAAATTCCCGATCGCCCGCTGGATCGGCTTCGGCGTGTAGTCGACGTAAGCCTGCGCGATCGGCTTGACGAAATTCCCGTCGACGACCTCGTGCACCTTGTACGACACGCGGTTCACCGGCTCGAACGGATCGTCGCGCGTCGGCACGGCGGCGCATCCGGCGAGCAGCGCGGCCGTGGCCAGCGCGGCGACCGTGCGCGAAAACGATGGCCTGTCGATCATCTGGTGCCTCCCGTCGCCGCGGCTGCCGGCGCGGCGCCTCCGGAAGCGGCCGGAGCGTCCCCGCCGCCCGCCGCCTTGTCGAACAGGAACTGCCCGATCAGCTTCTCGAGGACGATCGCCGACTGGGTCTTGGTGATCTTGTCGCCATCGGCGAGCATCTTGGTGTCGCCCCCCGCGTCGAGGCCGATGTAGACCTCGCCCAGCAGGCCCGAGGTCAGGATCGACGCGATCGTATCTCTGCTGAACTCGTAGCCACGGTCGATCTTCAGCGTCACGAGCGCCTCGTAGGTCTTGGGGTCGAGCTTGATGCGCTCGACGCGCCCGACGACGACCCCGGCAGCCTTCACCGGCGCGCGCAGCTTCAGTCCGCCGATGTTGTCGAACTCGGCTTCCAGGCGGTAGCCCTGGTCGTTGCTCACGGTCAGCAGGTTGCCGACCTTGAGCGACAGGAAAAGGATCGCGGCAACGCCGATGGTCACGAAGATCCCGACCCAGAGGTCGAGGGTCGAGCGGTTCATACGCCTAGTCCCCTGAACATGAACACCGTCAGAACGAAGTCGAGTGCCAGGATCGACAGCGAACTCGCCACGACCGTGCGCGTGGTCGCGGTCGACACGCCTTCCGCGGTCGGACGCGCGTGGTAGCCCTCGAATACTGCGATCAGGCTGACCGCGACCCCGAAAACGACGCTCTTGATGATGCCGTTGACGATGTCGTAGCGGAAATCGACCGCCGCCTGCATGTTGCCCCAGAACGAACCGGCGTCGATGCCGATCAGCCGCACGCCGACGAGGTATGCGCCGAAAATGCCGAGCGTCGAGAACAGCGCGGCGAGCAGCGGCATCGACACGATGCCGCCGAAGAAGCGCGGCGCGACGACGCGCGCGAGCGGGTCCACCGCCATCATTTCCATTGCAGACAGCTGCTCGGTCGTCTTCATCAGGCCGATCTCGGCCGTTATCGCGCTGCCCGCGCGGCTCGCGAACAGCAGACCCGCGACGACCGGTCCGAGTTCCCGCACCAGCGACAGCGCGACCAGAACTCCCAGCGACTCGTTGGCGCCATAGCGGGTCAGCACGTCGTAACCCTGGAGCGCCAGCACCATGCCGACGAACAACCCCGACACCATGATGATGACCAGCGACAGGACGCCCGAGAAATAGATCTCGCGCAGCGTCAGGCGCAGCCTGCGCAATGCCGCGGGAGCGTGCATGAGGACGGCAGCGGAAAAGCGCGCGGCGAAGCCCAGACGCTCGACCGAACTGATGGTCGCGCGTCCGACGCGCCGCAACGCCATGGCGACGGTGCTAGCCGGCACGCGCGAACTCCTCGGTCAGCGGGCGCGCCGGGTAATGAAAAGGCACCGGGCCGTCGGGCGCACCGTCGACGAACTGGCGGACGAACGCCTCCGACGACGCGCGCACCTCCTGCGGGGTTCCCTGCGCGACGATGCGTCCTTCCGAGACGAAGTAGATGTAGTCGACGATCTTGAGCGACTCGTAGATGTCATGCGTGACGACGACCGACGTGATGCCCAGCGCGTCGTTGAGCTTGCGGATCAGCTGCCCCACGACGCCCAGCGAGATCGGATCGAGGCCAGCGAAAGGCTCGTCGTACATGACGAGCATCGGGTCGAGCGCGATCGCGCGCGCCAGCGCGACGCGACGCGCCATTCCTCCCGACAGCTCGGAAGGCCTCAGCTGGGCCGCCCCGCGCAGGCCGACCGCGTTCAGCTTCATCAGCACGAGGTCGCGGATCAATTCGTCCGGAAGCTCGGTGTGCTCGCGCATCGGGAACGCGACGTTCTCGAAAACCGACAGGTCGGTGAACAGCGCCCCGAACTGGAACAGCATGCCGATCTTGCGGCGCATCGCGAACAATGCGTCGCGATCGAGCGTGGCGACGTCCTGCCCGGCGACGGTGATCCGCCCCTGCTGCGGGCGGAGCTGCCCGCCGATCAGGCGCAGGATCGTCGTCTTGCCGCAGCCCGACCCGCCCATGATCGCGACCAGCTTGCCGCGCGGGATCGACATGTCGATGCCCGCCAGCACCGGCCGCTTCCGGTCGTAGCCGAACGAAACCCCGGCCAACTCGACGGCGATCTCGGTGGGGCACGTCGGGGCGACGGCGGCGGGGGTTGCAGCGGGCATGTGGGTCGAAACGACGCGGGAGGTGGATTGTAGCCGGTGCCTCGCGTCGACCGCAATGACCGCGGGTCATTTACCCAGGAAAACCGGGACGCACCACGTTTTAAAACGTGGTGCGTCCCTGATTTGGCCTTCGGGGTCAGCCCCCCTCGAGCAGCCGCTTTTCGGCGCGAGAGAGGTCCGCCGGGCGACCGAGGAGCACGACGGCATCGCCCGCATCGAAGCGAAAGGCACCATCGGGCTTGACCGAACGCGCGCCGTGCCGGCGCACGCCGGTCACCTCGACCGAGGGGTCGATCGCAAGCTCGTCCAACGCCCGCCCCACCGCGTGCGCGCGCTCACCGAGGATGATCGTATGCAACCGCGGCTGCAGGTTCTCGGCGGCGTCGGCCGCGTCGCTCGCGCCGCGGAAGAACCCGCGGAACAGGCCATAGCGCTCCTCGCGGATCACCCGGATGCGCTTCAGCACGCGATTCAAGGGCACGCCCAGCACCAGCAGCGTATGCGACGCGAGCATCAGGCTGCCTTCGAGCACTTCCGGAATGATCTCGGTCGCCCCCGCCTTGCGCAACCGGTCGAGCTCGGTGTCGTCGAGCGTCCGCACGATGACCGGAAGGTCCGGGCGCATCTGCTGGACGTGGTGGAGGATCTTGAGCGCGATCGGCGTGTCGGCGAAGGTGATCACCAGCGCGCGTGCCTTGCCGATGCCCGCCGAGGCGAGCGTTTCGCGCCGGCTCGCATCGCCGTAGACGACCGTGGCGCCATCCGCCGCCTCGCGCACGCGCTGGGGGTCGGAATCGAGCGCGACGTACGCGATGTCCTCTCGCTCGAGCAGTCGCGCAAGGTTCTGCCCACTGCGGCCGAAGCCGCAGATCACGACGTGATCCTGCCGCGCCATCGTTCGCGCGGCGACGTGAGTCAGCTCGGCGGCGCGCGCCAGCCAGTCGTTCGCCGTCAGCCTGCGCACCCACTTGTCTGCGCGCTGGATCAAGAGCGGCGCGATCAGCATCGAGACGATCATCGACGCCAGGACGACCTGCGTGAACTCGCGCGACAGCAACCCGTAATCGGTCGCCAGCGACAGCAGGACCAGCGCGAACTCGCCGGCCTGGGCCAGGTAGAAGCCGGTGCGCAGCGCCGTCGGGAGCGGTGCGCCGAACGCCCGTGCCAAGGCGACGATCAGGAGCAGCTTCGCGGCGACGGGAACGACCAGCAGCAGCAGCACCAACCATCCGTGCGCGGCGACGACGCGCAGGTCGAGCATCATGCCGATGGTGATGAAGAACAGGCCCAGCAGGACGTCGCGGAACGGCTTGATGTCGTCCTCGACCTGGTAGCGGAACTCGGTCTCCGAGATCAGCATTCCCGCGAGGAAGGCGCCGAGCGCGAGCGACAGGCCCGCGAGCTCGGTCAGCGCGGCCATTCCCAGCGTCACCAGCAGCACGTTCAGGACGAAAAGCTCGGACGAGCGCTGATGCGCGACCAGGCGAAACCACCGGCGCATCGGCTTCTGCCCGAGGTAGAGGATCAGTGCCAGTGCGACGCCGGCTTTCAGCAGCGCGCCGCCCATTGCGGCCGGGCTGCCCCCGCCCGTGCTCGCGAGCGTCGGGATGAGGATCAGGAACGCAACGACCGCAAGGTCCTGGAACAGCAGGATGCCCATCGCATCGCGCCCGTGCATGGCACTGAGCTCCATGCGCTCGGCGAGCATCTTCGACACGATGGCGGTGGAGCTCATCGCGAGCGCCCCGCCCAGGACGATGCCGGCCCGCCAGCCATAGCCCAGCAGATGGATCGCGATCAGTCCGCCCGCCGTAGTGATGGCGACCTGCGCGAGCCCCAGTCCGAACACCGCGCGGCGCATCGAACGCAGCTGGGCCAGGCTGAACTCCAGGCCGATCGAGAACATCAGGAACACGATCCCGAACTCGGCGAGCTGCCGGGTCGCCTCGTCGTTGGGGACCACCGCGAGCGCGTGCGGCCCGAGCGCGATCCCGACGACCAGGTAGCCGAGGATCGGCGGCATGCGCAGGATCCGGCAGGCGGCGACGACCACGACGGAGGCCGCCAGGAGGACCAGGATCAGGAGCAGCGTTTGCGACATCGCGGCGTCGACGAGCGTCGGAACGTTAACACGGTGGCGGGCGTTCGCCGGTGCGGCGCGACCCCGGCGGTATACTTTGCCGCATGATGGCCGACTCGGGCGAACACGGCGAAACGCGCGGCGCCCCCTCCCCTTCCGTCGATGCGCAGCGCGCGCTCGCCCTCGCCCGCGACGTGCTCGACACCGAGGCGCGGGCGATCTCCTCGCTCGCGGGCCGGCTGGGCGGCCCGTTCGTCGCGGCGGTCGAACTGATGCTGCGCTGTAGCGGCCGCGTCGTCGTCTCGGGCATCGGCAAGTCGGGCCACGTCGCACGCAAGCTCGCAGCGACGCTGGCCTCCACCGGCACGCCGGCGTTCTTCGTCCACCCGGCCGAGGCCGCGCATGGCGATCTTGGCATGATCGCCGTCGACGATGTCGTCGTCATGCTATCGAACTCGGGAGAGACCGACGAGCTCGTGATGCTGACGCCGCACCTGAAGCTCCGCGGCGCGAAGCTGATCGCCGTGACCGGCAACCGCGACAGCGCGCTTGCGCAGGCCGCGGACGTACACCTCGATGCCGCTGTCGATGCCGAGGCCTGTCCGCTGGGCGTCGCGCCGACGGCCAGCACGACCGCGGCGCTCGCGCTGGGCGACGCGCTGGCGCTGGCGCTGCTCGACGCGCGCGGATTCTCGGTCGAGGATTTCGCGCGCTCGCATCCGGGCGGATCGCTGGGACGGCGCCTGCTGACCCGCGTCGCCGACGTCATGCGCACCGGCGCCGGCGTCCCTCGCGTGCGCGACGATGCGACGCTCGCCGCCGCGATCGTCGAGATGACCGGCAAAGGCATGGGCATGACGGTCGTCGTCGACGGCAACGACCGTGTCGCCGGCATCTTCACCGACGGGGACCTGCGGCGGGCCCTGGCCGACGGTGTCGACGTCATGCGAGGCGGCGTCGCAGCGCTGATGACGCGCTCGCCGCGCGCGATCGAGGCCGGGCGCCTGGCGGCGGACTGCGTCGTGCTGATGGAAACGCCGCCCAAGATCATGCAACTGGTCGTCGTCGACTCGACCGGCAGGCTCGAAGGCGCCGTGCACATGCACGACCTTTTCCGCGCCCAGGTCATCTGATGGCGAACGAGCGCCCGCGCCCGCGATCCGAATGATGGAGGCCGACGTCATCGAGCGCGCAAGGCAAGTCCGGCTGCTGACCTGCGACGTGGACGGCGTCCTGACCGACGGGCGAATCTATGTCGACGACCGCGGGCACGAGTTCAAGGCCTTCTGCGCGCTCGACGGCGTCGGGATCAACCGACTCGCGAATGCGGGCATCGTCGTCGCCTGGATCACCGGCAGCGTGGCGCCGTCCGTGGCGCATCGTGCCCGGCAGCTGCGCATCTCCCACCTCGTGCAGGACTCGCATGACAAGCTGTCGGCGTGGGAGAGGCTGCGCGAGGAGCTCGGACTCGACGCGCGCGAATGCGCGCACATCGGCGACGACCTTCCCGACATTCCGGTTCTGGCCGCCTGCGGCCTCGCCGCCACCGTTCCGCACGCGCCGGCGGACGTGCGCACGCACGTGCACTATGTCACCTCGCGCGAGGGCGGCACCGGCGCGGTGCGCGAGCTCGCCGACCTGATCCTCGACGCGCAGGCACCGGCCGCGCCTCGCCGCGACTGACGCGACCGGACCCGTGGGACATAAGATGGATCGCAAGCGTGGCCTCCTCGACCGCCTCGTCGCATGGTCGCCGGTATTGCTGCTCGGCGGACTCGCCGCGCTCACCTACTGGCTCGATGCGCAGGTGCAGACGCCCGCTGCGCGTCCCGACGGCTCGAAACGGCATGACCCGGACCTCTTCCTCCAGGATTTCCGCGCGTTGACCTTCGATGCGCAGGGCACGCTGCGCGAAGAACTGGCGGCCAAGCGCGCCGAGCATTTCCCGGACGACGACAGTTCGGAGCTGGTCGCGCCCAAGCTGATGCTGACCGAGACAGGGCGCCCGACGATGACGTTGACGGCGGACCGCGGCACGATCTCGGGCGACCGCGACAACGGCTACTTCAGTGGCGACGTGAAGGTGACACGCGACGCCGACCCCAACCCGCCGAAGGACGGCGAGCCGAACGGGCCGGTGACGCTCACCACCGATTCGCTCCACGTCCTCGCCAAGGAGCAGCGCGTCGACACCGATGCACCGGTGACGATCGAGGAGCCCCGTGGAATAATCCGCGGCACCGGCCTGACGTTCGACAACAAGGCCAGGACCGTCAGCATCAAATCGCAGGTCAGCGGCACCTTCCAACCCCAGGAACCGGCCAGGTGATCAACCCCACCCCACGTCGACGTGCGCTGCGCACGCTCGCCTGGCTGGCGCTGGCCGCGGCGATCGCCCTCCCCGCGGGTGCCCGCGCCGAGAAGGCCGACCGCGACAAGCCGATCAGCTTTTCCGCGGAGCAGCCCGCGCAGGTGGATTTCCAGAAGCGCGTCGGAACCCTGCGCGGCAACGTCGTCATCACGCAGGGCACGCTGACCATCCACGCCGACCGCATCGACTTCAAGCAGAACCCCGACAACTCGCTGTCGGCCACCGCGTGGGGAAACCCGGTCAGCTTCCGGCAGAAGAAGGATGGGTCCGACGAATATTTCGAGGGTTACGCGCAGAAGGCCGTCTACGACGGCGACACGCAGACGCTGGAACTGTTCGACCGTGCGCTGCTGAAGCAGGGCAGCGATGAGATCCGCAGCAACTACATCTCCTACAACTCCGCGACGGGAATCTTCAAGGCGGAGGGGCGTCCCGACCAGCCCGGCGTCGAAGGGCCCGGCTCCCGCGTGCAGGGCGTGTTCCAGCCCCGGTCCGGTTCGCCGCTGCTGCCGGGCCAGGCGCCTGCGAAAGACAACGGCAAGGCCGCCCCGGCGCCGCCGACCGATGCCGGGAAGGGCCAGAAACCCGCCGGCAGCGCGGCGCCGGGCCCGGGCGCCACCGGGACCGCGGCGCCCCTCGTGCTGACGCCTGACACCAAGCCGCCCGCGAAGTGAGCAAGCTCTCGGCAGCGCACCTGCGCAAGCGGTACAAGGCGCGCACCGTCGTGCACGATGTCTCGCTCGAGGTCGCGAGCGGCGAGGTGGTCGGCCTCCTCGGCCCCAACGGCGCGGGCAAGACGACCTGCTTCTACATGATCGTGGGACTGGTCGCTGCCGATGGCGGCGCGATCGCCCTCGACGACGAGGACCTGTCGCGGCTGCCGATCCACCGCCGCGCGCGGCGTGGACTGTCGTACCTGCCGCAGGAGGCGTCGATCTTCCGCAAATTGACCGTGGCGCAGAACGTCCGCGCGATCCTCGAGCTGCAGTCGCTCGACGAGGATACGATGTCGAACCGGCTCGATGCCCTGCTCGAGGACCTGTCGATCTCGCATCTCGCCGACGCGCCCGCCGTCTCGCTGTCCGGGGGTGAGCGCAGGCGCGTCGAGATCGCCCGCGCGCTGGCGACGCGGCCCAGGTTCATCCTGCTCGACGAGCCGTTCGCGGGCGTCGACCCGATCGCGGTGCTCGACATCCAGAAGATCATCGGCTTTCTCAAGGAGCGTGGCATCGGGGTGCTGATCACCGACCACAACGTCCGCGAGACGCTCGGCATCTGCGACCGGGCCTACATCATCAACGAGGGGCGGGTCCTCGCCTCGGGCGCGCCAGGCGAGATTGTTTATAATGAGGATGTCCGGAAAGTCTATCTGGGCGAGCATTTCCGGCTCTGACCCGCGAGGCGCGGCGACGGGCCGAACGGCCCCGTCGATTCCGGACGGACTTCCGCCCATTCTGGCGCTGACAGACTGACCACGACGCGGACGCCGGTGAAGCAGACGCTCCAGCTCAAGCTATCGCAGCACCTCACGCTGACGCCCCAACTGCAGCAGTCGATCCGGCTGCTGCAGTTGTCGACCATCGAGCTGAACGCCGAAGTCGAGCGGATGCTCCAGGAAAACCCCCTGCTCGAGCGCGCCGAGGGCGACGACGAGCGCGCGCCGGTCGAAGTGCCTTTGTCGGGCCCCGGTCGCGTGGGCGAGGACGGCGCCACCGTGAGCCGGAGCAGCGAGGGGTCCGACGACGACAGCCCGATGCGCGGCTCGCGCGACGAAGGCCCCGACGACCCGGATTACGCCGACTACGGCGGCAGCAGCGGTTCGGACGGCGACTGGGGCGGGGCCAGCGGCTCCGAGGACGATGAGTTTCTGCCGCAGCAGATCGCGTCGAACACGCTGCGAGACCACCTGCTCGGCCAACTGGCGCTCCTCAACCTGCCGCTGCGCGACCGCCAGATCGTCACCGCGCTGATCGATGCGCTGGACGACGACGGCTACCTCGCAACGTCCCTCGAGGAGATCGCCGAGCTGTTCCCCGCGGAACTCGAGATCGAGCCCGAAGAGCTGTCGATTGCGCTCAAGTACGTGCAGAGCTTCGAGCCGCCGGGCGTCGGCGCGCGCGATTGCGCCGAGTGCCTGATGCTCCAGCTCAAGATCCTGCCCGCCGGGACGCCGCGCCTCGCCGATGCGATGAAGGTCGTCGACGGAAACCTCGCGTTGCTGGCCAACCGGGACTTCACCAAGCTCAAGCGGCTGCTGCACACCGACGATGCGGGCGTGCGCGAGGTGCGCGACCTGATCCGCAGCCTCAACCCCAAGCCCGGCGCGGCGTTCTCCCGGACCGAGGCGAACTACGTCATTCCCGACGTCATCGTGCGCAAGGTGAAGAACCAGTGGGTCGCGGCGCTCAACGAGTCGGCGATGCCCAAGCTGCGCCTGAACCGCATCTACGCGGACATCCTGACTCGCAACCGGGACAGCTCCAACCAGCAGCTCGCCGCCCAGCTCCAGGAGGCGAAGTGGCTGATCCGCAACGTGCAGCAGCGTTTCGACACGATCCTGCGCGTCGCGCGCGCGATCGTCGAGCGGCAGCGGCGGTTCTTCGAGCACGGGGAGGTCGCTATGCGACCGATGGTGCTGCGCGAGATTGCCGACATGCTGTCGCTGCACGAGTCGACGATCTCGCGCGTGACCACGCAGAAATTCATGCTGACGCCGCGCGGGACGTTCGAGCTCAAGTATTTCTTCGGCAGTCACGTCGCCACCGACACCGGCGGCGCCGCGTCGGCGACGGCGATCCGCGCGCTGATCAAGCAGCTGATCGCCGCCGAGAATTCGCGCAGCCCGCTGACCGACAGCCGGATCGCCGAGATGCTCGGCGAGCAGGGCATCCTGGTCGCACGGCGCACGATCGCCAAGTACCGCGAAGCGCTGCAGATCCCGCCGGTGAACATGCGCAAGGTGCTCTGACCGGATCCACGGATCCGCCCGGCGGCGCCATGGGGGTGGCGCCGCCTTCGCCGCGCCGGTCGGCAACGCAACGCCATCCATGAAGTCCATAAGGAGAGCCCGATGAACCTGAACCTCACTGGCAATCATCTCGAGATCACGCCCGCGATTCGCGCCTATGTGATGACCAAGATCGAGCGCGTCAACCGGCATTTCGATCACGTGATCGACGTCAGTGTGGTGCTCTCCGTCGACAAGCTGCAGCAGCGGGTCGAGGCGAACGTGCACGTGCGCGGCAAGGACATCCATGCGCAGAGCATCGAAGCCGACATGTACGCCGCGATCGACGCGCTTGCCGACAAGCTCGACCGCCAGGTGCTGAAGCACAAGGAGAAGCAGAAGGATCACCGCGCGGACACCAGCGCAGTCGCAGGCCCGGCGGCGGGGACCGGCAGCGAAGGGGCCGACTGAACCCGGGGCGAGAGGCCGGACGGCGATCGTTCATGGGCGAAATCGGAAGGCTCCTGCCGCGGTCGAACATCGTGATCGACCTCGACGTCGCCGCCAAGCCACAGCTGTTCGAGGCGATGGGCACGCTGCTCGAGGGGAGTGCCGGGCTCGCCCGCGGCAGCGTCGCGCCGAGCCTCGCCGCCCGCGAGAAGCTCGGATCGACGGGACTGGGCCAGGGCGTGGCCATCCCCCACGGGCGCATCAAGGGCCTGTCCGGCGCCATCGGCGCATTCGCCCGCCTGCGGACGCCGATCGCGTTCGATGCGCCGGACGGCAAGCCGGTCGCGCAGCTCTTCGTGCTTCTGGTCCCCGAGCAGGCGACGGACCTGCACCTGCAACTGCTGTCCGAGCTGGCGCAGATGTTCTCCGACCGTGCATTCCGCGACCGGCTCGCCACGATCGCCGATGCCGACGGGATCGCCGCATTGTTCCAACACTGGGAACCCGCGGGCTGATGCCGCGGGGAAGGACCCGAAGCCCACGCGAGGTCTGGACGCGATGCGCCAAGTGAGCGTTGCAACGTTTCTCGAGCAGAACCGGGAGCGGCTCGGCCTGGTCTGGCTCGCCGGCCGCGACGGCGGCGGTCGCGAGCTCGTCGGCGAGAACGAGTTGCGCCCGACGATCGGGCAGGTCGGGCACATGAACCTGATCCATCCGTTCCGCGTCCAGATCCTCGGTGCGGCGGAGATCGGCTACCTGCGCGCGCTGCCGCGGGACGAGTTCCAGCGCTCGATCGACCGGCTGTTCACCACCGAGCTCGCGGCGATCGTCGTCGGCAATGGCGAAACGGTCCCGCAGTACCTGGTCGACATGTGCGACCAGCACCGGATCGCGCTGGTGACGTCCCAGCATCCGACACCGCACATCGTCGATGTCTTCCGCATCTACCTGCAGCGCGTCCTCGCCGAGTCGACGACGCTGCATGGCGTTTTCCTGGACGTGCTCGAGCTCGGCGTGCTGATCACCGGGGCATCGGCGATCGGCAAGAGCGAGCTCGCGCTCGAGCTGATCTCGCGCGGCAACGGCCTGATCGCCGACGACATCGTCGAGTTCTACCGGATCTCCCCCGACACGATCGAGGGCCGCTGCCCGCCGGTCCTGCGCGATTTCCTCGAGGTGCGCGGCATCGGCATCCTGAACATCCGGACGATATTCGGCGAGACCGCGGTGCGTCCGCACAAGCTGCTGCGGCTGATCGTCCATCTCGAGGACCATGGCAACGAGGCGTTCTCCGACCTCGACCGCCTGCAGGTGAACGCGACATTCCAGGAAGTGCTGTCGGTCCCCATCCGCAAGGTGACGATTCCCGTGGCCGCCGGCCGCAACCTCGCGGTCCTGGTCGAGGCTGCCGTGCGCAATTTCGTGCTCAACCAGCGGGGCATCGACAGCACCAAGGAATTCATCGAGCGTCAGCAGAAGCTGATGAACGAAGGCTGACCCCTAACATGGACCTGCTGCTGATCGGCGGCGTATCGGGCTCGGGAAAGAGCGTGGCGCTCGCGGCCTTCGAGGACGCCGGCTATTACGCGGTCAACAACCTGCCGGTCCCGCTGGTCGTGCCGACCGCGGACTATCTCGCCCAGTCCGGCCAGCAGCGCGTCGCCGTCGCCCTGGACGTCAAGACCGGTCCCGGGCTGCCCGGGCTCGCCGACGCGATGGCCGCGCTGCAGACGCACGGCTGGGAAGTGCGCTTCCTCTATCTCGACGCGACCGTCGAAACGCTGGTCAAGCGCTTCTCGGAGACCCGCAGGCGACACCCGTTCTCCAGCGGCGACCGCACGCTGACCGAGGCGATCGAATACGAGCGGGACCTGCTCGCCGACGTGCGCAGGCTCGGCATCACCTTCGACACCAGCGAGGTGCCGTCGGCGGGCTTGCGCGCATGGATCAAGGATTTCGTGTCCGTCGACCCGTCGAAGCTGACGCTGCAGCTCGAATCGTTCGGGTTCAAGCACGGCGTGCCCCTGGATGCCGACCTGGCCTTCGACGTCCGCTGCCTGCCCAATCCCCACTACGAGCCGGCGCTGTCGCCGCTGTCGGGCAAGGACGAGCCGGTGGTGCGCTTCCTCGAGACCATCCCCGAGGTCGAGCGCATGTACGGCGACATCTACCACTTCATCGCGAGCTGGCTCCCCGATTACGCGCGCGACAACCGGAACTACCTGACTGTCGCGATCGGCTGCACCGGCGGCCAGCATCGGTCGGTCTACCTGGTCGAGCGCCTCGCGCGGGCATTCTCGCCACGCTACCCGGTGCTGGTGCGCCACCGCGATCTCCCCGCGACATGAACGCCGTCGCGCAGCGCAGGATCACGCTTGCCTACACGGGCGCGTCCGGCCTGCCGTTCGGACTGCGGCTGCTCGAATGCCTGCTCGCCGCCGAGGTGCACGTCGATCTCGTCTATTCGGCCGCGGCGCAGATCGTCGCGCGGCAGGAATGCGACCTCACGCTGCCGACGCAGCCCCGGGAGGCCGCGCGCGTCCTGGGCGAGCGTTACGGTGCGCGCGAAGGGCAGCTCGTCGTGCATGCGCGCGACGACTGGCTGGCCCCGATGGCGTCGGGGTCCAATCCCGGCGATGCGATGGTCATCTGCCCCTGCACGATGGGGACGCTGGGTGCGATCGCCAACGGCCTCGCCGACAACCTCATCGAACGCGCCGGCGACGTCATGCTGAAGGAACGCCGGCCGCTGGTGCTGGTCCCGCGCGAGACCCCCCTCTCGGCGATCCACCTCGAGAACATGCTCAAGCTCGCGCGCGCCGGCGCCGTCATCCTGCCGCCCGCCCCCGGGTTCTATGCGCACCCCAGGTCGATCGCCGATCTCGTCGATTTCGTCGTGGCGCGCATACTCGACCACATCGGCGTGCCCAACACGCTGATGCCGCGCTGGGGCGAGCAGCGCGGCGCGCCGCCGCCCACGCAGCGCGCCTGATGTTCCCGCTCTTCGGCGGCGGCGACCGCGAGCCGTCGGCGCTGCCGCTCTTCCCGTTGCGCACCGTGCTGTTCCCCGGCGGTCTCCTGCCCCTCAAGGTCTTCGAGCAGCGCTACATCGAAATGACCACGGCGTGCATGCGCGACGCGAGCCCGTTCGGCGTCTGCCTGATCACCGAAGGCGAGGAAGTCGCACGCGCCGGCGCCCCCTCTTCCCGCTTCGCGACGGTGGGAACGCTCGCGAGCATCATCGATTTCGACATGCCGCAGCCAGGCATCCTGCACGTGATGGCCCGGGGCGAAGCCCGCTTTCAAGTCCAGCGCCACGAGACCGCGGCGTCGGGACTGGTGACAGGGCGGGTCGTGCCGATCGGTCCCGAGCCGGCGCATCCGCTGCCCGAGCGCCATGCGGCGCTCGCCCGCCTGCTCGAGCTGATCGCAGCGCGCGTCGGCGCAAGGAACTTTCCAGACGAGACGCACTACGGCGACGCATCGTGGGTCGGCTACCGGCTGGCCGAACTGCTGCCGCTGCCGCTCACGATCAAGCAGAGCATGCTGGAGATCAACGACGCCGAAGTCAGGCTCGCGACGCTCGCACAGTTCCTCGAGAGGCAGGGACTGCTGCAGGCCCCGTGAATCCGGGCTCGCGCCGGCCCGGCGATCCGCGCCGCCCGCCGATCGGCCGCGGGTCCCGCAGGATGGCATCGCAGGCGACCACCTATAATCCGCGTATCGAACCTACGGAAACACGACCATGGCAGGTCACAGCAAGTGGGCGAACATCAAGCACAAGAAAGCCGCGACCGATGCGAAGCGCGGCAAGATCTTCACCCGCCTCATCAAGGAAATCACCGTCGCCGCGCGCCTCGGCGGAGGCGACGCGTCGGCGAACCCGCGGCTGCGCCTGGCGATGGACAAGGCGATGGACCAGAACATGCCCAAGGACACGATCGAGCGCGCGATCAAGCGCGGCTCCGGCGGCCTCGAGGGGGCCAGCTACGAGGAGATCCGCTACGAAGGCTACGGCATCGGCGGTGCCGCGGTGATCGTCGACTGCATGACCGACAACCGCACGCGCACCGTCGCCGACGTCCGCCACGCGTTCTCCAAGCATGGCGGCAACCTGGGCACCGACGGCTCGGTCGCTTTCCTGTTCAAGCATTGCGGCCAGATCGTGTTCGCCCCCGGAGCCGACGAGGACAAGGTGATGGAGGCGGCGATCGAGGCCGGCGCGGAGGACGTGCAGACCAGCGACGACGGCAGCATCGAGGTCACGACCGGCCCCTACGATTTCATCGCGGTCAAGGAGGCGCTGGCCAGGGCCGGGCTGAAACCCGAGCTCGCCGAGGTCGTGATGCAGCCGCAGAACGAGATCGAACTGACCGGCGAGGACGGTCAGCGGATGCAGAAGCTCCTCGATGCCCTCGAAGCGATCGACGACGTGCAGGACGTCTACACGTCGGCGGTGGTCGTCGACCAGCCATGAACCGGCGCCCGTGATGGCCGGCAGCGCTGGGTGAGCCGACCGGCATGACCCCCGGGCCGCGCACGCGGTCGACCGAAGACGCGCCGAAACCGGCGACGCGCCGCATCCTCGGCATCGACCCGGGGCTCCGGGTGACGGGCTTCGGCGTCCTCGATGCGAGCGGCGGCAAGCTCGTCTACGTGACCAGCGGCTGCATCCGCACGACGGGAGCGAGCCTGCCGACCCGGCTCGGCGTCATCGTCCGCGACCTCGCGCACGTGATCGCCGAGGAGCGGCCGACCGAAGTGGCCGTCGAGAAGGTGTTCGTCAACGTCAATCCGAATTCGACGCTGTTGCTGGGCCAGGCGCGCGGCGCGGCGATCGCCGCCGCGGTACTGGCCGGGCTGCCGGTGACCGAGTACACGGCGGGCCAGGTGAAGCAGGCGGTCGTGGGCGCGGGACGCGCGCAGAAGGCACAGGTGCAGGCGATGGTCAGGCGCCTGCTGCTGCTCCCGGGAACGCCTGCAGCCGATGCCGCCGACGCGCTCGCTGCCGCGATCTGCCACGCTCATGCGTCGACGGGACTCGGCAGCTTCGCAAGAGGCGGGTATCGGGTGCGCGGCGGACGCCTGGTGTCCCTGTAGAATTCGGCTCCATGATCGGCCGCCTCTCCGGCATCCTCCTCGAGAAGAATCCGCCGCAACTCCTGCTCGACGTGCAGGGCGTCGGATACGAGGTCGACGTGCCGATGAGCACCTACTACAACCTGCCGGCGAACGGCGAGCGGATCACGCTCTACACCCACCTGGTCGTGCGCGAGGACGCGCATCTGCTCTACGGCTTCGGTACCGAGGGCGAGCGGCGGGCATTTCGCCAGCTGATCAAGGTGACGGGCATCGGGGCCAAGATCGCGCTGGCGGTGCTGTCGGGGCTTTCGGTCGCGGAGCTCGCCCAGGCAGTGACGCTGCAGGAGACCGGGCGCCTCACGCGGGTCCCCGGAATCGGCAAGAAGACCGCCGAGCGGCTGATGCTGGAGCTGAAGGACAAGCTCGGCGCGGACCTGACACAGGCGGTGGGCGCCAGCCGCGCGGCCCCGAACACGTCGGATATCATGAACGCGCTGCTCGCGCTCGGATACAGCGAACGCGAAGCGGTGGCCGCCGTCAGGCAACTCCCGGACGGAGTCGCGGTGGCCGATGGCATCAAGCAGGCACTCAAGCTGCTGGCGAAAGGATGAAGCCCCGATGGCGATCGAAAACGACGCGCTGACGCGCATCGTCGAAGCTGCGAGCGCCGGGACGCAGGAGGACGCTCTCGAGCGCGCACTGCGTCCGCGGCGGCTGGCCGACTACGTCGGGCAGGAGAAGATCCGCGACCAGCTGTCGATCTTCATCGAGGCCGCGCGGCGCCGCGGCGAAGCGCTCGACCACGTCCTGCTGTTCGGGCCGCCGGGACTCGGCAAGACCACGCTGTCGCATATCCTCGCCCACGAGCTCGGCGTCAACCTGCGCCAGACCTCGGGCCCGGTGCTCGAACGCCCTGGCGACCTCGCCGCGATACTCACCAATCTCGAGCCGCGCGACGTGCTTTTCATCGACGAGATCCACCGCCTGTCGCCGGTGGTCGAGGAGATCCTCTATCCGGCCCTCGAGGATTTCCAGATCGACATCATGATCGGCGAGGGCCCGGCTGCGCGCAGCGTGAAGATCGACCTGCCGCCGTTCACGCTGGTCGGCGCGACGACGCGTGCCGGCATGCTGACCAATCCGCTGCGCGACCGTTTCGGGATCGTAGCGCGTCTCGAGTTCTATTCGGCCCCCGAATTGACGCGGATCGTCGCGCGTTCGGCGCAGCTGTTGTCGATCGCGGTCGCGCCCGAGGGCGCGCTGGAGATCGCGCGGCGCTCGCGCGGCACGCCACGGATCGCCAATCGCCTGCTGCGCAGGGTGCGCGACTTCGCCGAGGTGCGCGCCGAAGGCGACGTGTCGCGCGAAGTCGCCGATGCCGCGCTGTCGATGCTCGACGTCGACGGCTCGGGACTCGACGTCATGGATCGCAAGCTGCTCGCTGCGGTTCTCGAGAAGTTCGCCGGCGGACCCGTCGGGGTCGACAACCTCGCCGCCGCGATCGGCGAGGAACGCGACACGATCGAGGACGTGCTCGAGCCGTTCCTGATCCAGCAGGGATTCCTCCAGCGCACGTCGCGCGGACGGATTGCGACCGCGCTTGCGTATCGCCATTTCGGACTGGCCTCGCCTGCGCCGGATGCAACCGACCTGTTCCCGGGCCCATGACGGCGCAGGGAGCGTCCGCGGCACGCGCAGGCTTCTCGTTCCCGGTCCGCGTCTACTACGAGGACACCGACGCCGCCGGCGTCGTCTACTACGCGAACTACCTGAAGTTCATGGAGCGCGCGCGCACGGAGTGGCTCGAGGCGCTCGGCTTCCCGCTGGCGGCGTTCGAGCGCGAGCACCTCGTCGCTTTCGTCGTGCGGCATGCCGACATCGACTTCCTGCTCCCCGCGCGACTGAACGATCGGCTCGAAGTCACGGTCGAAGCGCTCGACCGCGGCGCGGGCAGGATGATCCTCGGGCAGCGGGTGTTGCGCGGCCGGACCGAGCTCGCGACCGCGCGCATCACCCTCGCCTGCCTCGACGTCGCGCGCTGGCGGCCGACGCGCATCCCCGCTCCGCTCGCTGCCGTCCTGAAGGCCGGCCCGGGCGCGACCCCACGCGGACGGCGGTCGTCGCGGCGCGCTGTCCAATCCACGGAATCCACTGAACGGGAAAGCCTGTGAACGTCCACACCGATCTCTCCTTCCTCACGCTGATCATCCATGCATCGGTCATCGTGCAGGGGATCATCGCGCTGCTCGCCGCGCTGTCGCTGTGGTCGTGGTGGCAGATCTTCCTGAAGATCTTCCAGCTGAAGCGCGCCGCACGCGAAACCGAGGCGTTCGAGGACGAGTTCTGGAAAGGCGGTGACCTCAACGTCCTGTTCCGGCAGGCGGGGGAAGCGCGGGTTGGCGGCGGTCTCGAGCACATCTTCGCCGCGGGCTTCCGCGAGTTCTCGAAACACCGCCGCCAGGGAAGTCCGTCGCCGGTCACCCTCGACGCCGCGCGACGCGCGATGCGGGCGGCCTACCAGCGCGAAATCGACGCGATCGAAGCCCACCTGTCGGGTCTCGCGACCGTGGGTTCGGTTTCGCCGTACATCGGGCTGTTCGGGACCGTCTGGGGCATCATGAACGCGTTTCGCGGCCTCGAAAACGTGAGCCAGGCCACGCTCGCCAACGTCGCTCCCGGGATCGCCGAAGCGCTGATCGCCACCGCGATCGGCCTGTTCGCCGCGATCCCCGCCTTCGTCGCATACAACCGATTCACGCACGACGTCGACCGCCTCGCCGTGCGCTTCGAGAGTTTCATCGAGGAGTTTTCCAACATCCTCCAGCGCCAGGGGTGATGCGATGCGTCGCCCCCGCAAGACCGTCAACCAGATCAACGTCGTGCCTTACATCGACGTGATGCTGGTCCTGCTCGTGATCTTCATGATCACCGCGCCCCTGGTCGCGCCCGGCGAGATCGAGTTGCCGTCGGTGGGAACCAAGCTGCAGCCGCCGATCAATCCGCTGCAAGTGAGGCTCAACCGTGACCGGTCGATTTCGCTGCACGATCAGTCCAGCCCGAACGCGCGCGTCACCCGCGTCGGCCTCGACGATCTGGTCGGCGAGGTTCGCGCGATCCAGGACGGCCGCGACCAGCCCGTGGTCATCGAGGCCGACAAGGGCGCGCGCTACGAGGACGTCATCGGCATCCTCGACCGCCTGCAGCGCGGCGGCGTCAAGAAGGTCGGGCTGCTCGCTCGGCCTTCGCCCTGAACCGCGTGCCAGCCGACCGCCCGATGACTGCCAGCGACGGCCGCCCTGGGCGCGCCGGCCGCGTGCGGGGCAAGTGGACCGCGCTGATCCTGGCGCTGGTCGTGAACCTGCTGTTCGTCGCGGTGCTGGTGTTCTCGGTGTCGTGGCAGAACCGCGCGCCGCCCGCGGTCACCGCCGAGCTGTACGCGCCGCCGACGAAAGTGGCCCCCACTCCGGTCCCGCCCAAGCCGCAGCCTCCGCAGCCCCAGCCCCAGCCGGTGCCCAGGGCCTTGCCGCCGCCTACCCCGAAGCCGCCCGCACCCGTCGTCGAGAAGCCCGACCAGCGTGAAGCCGACATCGCGCTGAAGGCCAAGCAGGCGGCGCTGCTCAAGCAGCAGCAGGAAGCCGAGCGCGAGCGCCTCCAGAAGGAGCAGGCGCGCAAGGATGCCGAGGCGAAGAAGCTCGCGGAGCAGCAGGCGCGCGCCGTGCAGACGATGCGCGCGCAGGCGCAGCGCGAGTCGCAGTTGCGCGCGCAGGCCGAGCTCGATGCGCAGATGCGCGCGCAGGCGGAGCGTGAATCGCAGCTGCGTGCAGAAGCCGAACGCGAGGCACAGGCGCGGGCCGAGCAGGCCGCCGCGTCGGCCACACGCAACCAGGCCGAGGCCGACTGGATCGACCGGATCCGCAGCAAGATCAGGAGCAACGTCAACGTCCCCCCGGACATCCAGGGCAACCCCGAGGCGGTGTTCGACGTCGTCCAGCTGCCGACCGGCGAGATCATCGACGTGCGGCTGATGAAATCGAGCGGCGTGCCCGCTTACGACAACGCGGTGCAGCGCGCGATCCTGAAATCGTCGCCGCTGCCGAGGCCAGCCACGCCGAACCTCTTCCAGCGCAGCCTGCGACTGCGGTTCCGACCGCACGACCAGTGACCCGGACTGGGCGCGCGACCGCGACCAATTCGTGCCGCGAGCAGCCGCTGCATCCGGCAGCGGCATCCCGACGGCAATTCCGGCGTCAGTTCCTGGCCTTCTTCTCGACGACCTGGATCGCCACCCAGCTCCAGTCCGCGCGCTGCTCGACGAGCTGTCGCAGCGCTACCGTGTAGATCGAGTGTTCGGTCACCAGCATGAGCTTGCGCCCCTCGGTGTATTCCTGGGTCGGGATGATCACCGTCTTGACGGTCAGCGGCTTGTCGGGGCGCGAAGGCGGCGGCAGGTACAGGCCGTCGAAACGCGGTCCCAGCGAAAGCGCGTCGACGCCGTTGACCTCGATGCCCAGGTTGTCGCGCGATCCGCGCTGCGTGTAGAGCCCGACGGCGACGATCCGTTCGGCAATCACCGACAGTCCCGCTTCGACCTCGTCGCTCGACAGCTTGTTCACCCGGCGCACGACGCCGAGCGCCCATTGCCGCCTGACGGATTCGCGCACCGCGGCGAGCGCACCGAGCATCAGTGTCTGCCCGACGCCCCCGCTCGCGCAGATTCGCAAGCCCGCCACGCTGCGGTCCTTCACCTGCCAGAGCGATTCGGGGAACTGCGCGAGACTCACTGACAGCGTGTCGTTTTCGCTGGCGCCGCGCGACTGCGACCGTGCCGCGCCGGCGACCGCATAGACCTCGATCTGTTCGCCCGACCGGGTCTCCTCGGCATGGACCTCGGCAGTTCCGGCCACGTCCTGCGTCGACAGCTCCTTCAGGATGCGCGCGAGGCCGATGCGCACGCGCGCCGCATGGATGCACGAGATGCGCGGATCACGCCGCAGGTCCAGATTGAGATTGGGCGCGATGGCGGGGCGCGCCTTTTCGAGGATCATCGCGCGCTGCTGGTTGACCGCACTGACCGGGCCCTGGTCGGTCGCTTCGGAATGACGCAATGCGGCCAAGGTCATGTCGAGCTGGTCGCACAGAGGTGTGGTGTCGAGATAGCGCAGCATCGCCCCGGAATCCTGGCCGGTGCGCCGCACCAGGCCCTCCCGCCCGGCGACGTCGACGAAGAAACCTTCCATCGACTTGGGCATGGCCACGATCTCGAGGCGCCGGCTCCACGCCCGGAACTGGGTCAGCACCCAATCGAGGTTCCCGGCGGTCAGGTTCCCGGTGTTGAGCTGGTGGACCAATAGCACGTAGACGTATTCCTGCTCGATCGTCCACTGCGTGCCGGCGGCTGCCGCACTTCCCGGCTGCGTCGGCACGCGCTCGAGCCCGAGCTCGGTCGCGCGCAGGTAGGCCCCGTGCAGCTCGACCCATTTGGCGGGAATCCAGTGCTCGTGCCGGGACACGCGCAGCTTGGCGTCGGTCCCGTAGTAGTGGATGAGCCGCGCGAAGAGCACGGGGACCTGCGGCTTCCAGCGCGCATAGGATGACGGCACGAGCGCGGTTTCGATCGCCGCCTGGTAGGCCCCGATGAAAGCCTGCGCGAGGTCGAAGCTCGCCTGCCAGACGCGCTCCGCCACTTTCGGCGTGGAATCGAGGGTCTCGACATACTGCTTGAACAGCTTGCGGCGATCGCCGCCCAGCGCGGCATCGACGTGCAGCAATGCCTGCACACGCGCCACATCGAACGTGCGGGGCGACTGGCGGATGGCATCGAACGCGCGCAGCACGAGCTGCTGACGTGCAACGATGTCGAGCGAAGGGAGATCGGCAAGCCATGCCGCGGCGGATTTCGCCGACGCCATCGGATCGGCGCCGCCCCGGACGCCGGGTGTCAGAAATGCGAACATCATCGGGGACGCGTCAGCGGCGTCGGATAAAATGCGGCGCATCGCTGCGTCGCGGTGAAAGGCTGGGAGCGAGTACGGGCCCGCGTTCGCGTGAACGCCGAATCCTGCGCCAAGTCCGGCCGAAGCCCATCGAATCTCTCCCGTGGGTTTTCCGATGCGCGCGCGAGTTCCAGGCGGTTCGCGGCCTGCGCAACAGTCGGGGCGTGCGCCGGCCGGTTCGCGGCAACGCACACGCCTTCCATTTCCAGTACACGAGGGAGTAGCAAGTTGGATGCCACAATGATGGAGTTACAAAAAGTCGATGTTAAACAAGGCACTGGCGCCAAAGCTACGGTCGGCAACTCGGTCACGGTTCACTACACAGGGTGGCTCCACGACAGTTCGAAGCCTGATATGCACGGTGCCCGGTTCGACAGTTCGCGCGACCGCGGGACCCCGTTCTCCTTCGTGCTCGGCGCCGGCCGCGTGATCAAGGGATGGGACGAGGGTGTGGCGGGCATGCAGGTTGGGGGCCAGCGAACCCTCGTGATCCCGGCGCGTCTGGGCTATGGCGAGCGGGGTGCGGGCGGCGTCATCCCTCCCAATTCGACACTGATCTTCGACGTCGAGCTGCTCGGCGTGAACTAGACCGATGGCCGAAGACTGATGCCGCCCATGCTGCGCCGCGACGGCGCGATCACTCCCAGGCGGCGGCTCGATTACCGCGCCCCGCCGTTTCTCGTCGCCGCCCTCGAGCTGGAATTCGACCTCGACCCGGAGGCGACCGTCGTCCGAGCGACGTTCGGATTTCGCCGCAACCCCGGCGCGGCGGAGCAGGACCGCGCGGCCCCGCTGGTTCTGGACGGCGAGCAGCAGGACGAGGTCGAAGTCACGCTCGATGGCCGGACGCTGGCGCCGGACGAGGTCGTCTTCGGCCCGGGAACGCTGACGATCGGAACTCCCCCCGATGCCGGTACGCTGTCGGTGCGATCGCGCATCGCGCCGATCAGGAACGTCGCCCTCGAAGGCCTTTACGTGTCGTCCGGCGTGTTCTGCACGCAGTGCGAGCCCGAGGGGTTCCGGCGAATCACCTACTTCCCCGACCGTCCCGACGTGCTCGCGCGCTACCGGGTGACGCTGCGCGCCGACCGCGCGCGCTATCCGCAGATCCTGTCCAACGGCAATCGCGTTGCGGCGGGGCCGCTCGACAATGGCCGGCATTTCGCGACCTGGGAAGATCCGTTCCCGAAACCCAGCTATCTCTTCGCGCTGGTGGCGGGGGACCTCGGGGTGCTGGAAGACAGCTTCACGACCGTGGATGGCCGCAAGGTCGCGCTGCGCATCCACTCGACGCCGGCCAACCTGTCACGCTGCCAGCACGCGATGGAAAGCCTGAAGCGCGCGATGCGCTGGGATGAAGAGCGCTACGGGCGCGCCTACGACCTCGACACCTTCATGATCTTCTGCGCCGACGATTTCAACATGGGCGCGATGGAGAACAAGGGCCTCAACATCTTCAACAGCGCGATGGTCCTGGCCGACCCTGCGACCGCGACCGACGCCGATTTCAATGCCATCGAAGGCATCGTCGGCCACGAGTACTTCCACAACTGGACCGGCAATCGGGTCACCTGCCGCGACTGGTTCCAGCTGTCGCTGAAGGAGGGCCTGACGGTCTTCCGCGACCAGGAATTCTCGAGCGACATGGGCTCGCGCGCGGTCGAGCGCATCGGCGCGATCGAGTACCTGCGCCGGCGCCAGTTCGCCGAGGACGCCGGGCCGATGGCCCATCCGGTGCGGCCCGACGAGTACCGCGAGATCAACAACTTCTACACGGCAACCGTGTACGAGAAGGGTGCCGAGGTGATCCGCATGCAGCACACGCTGCTGGGACCCGAACGGTTCCGGCGCGGCATGGACCTCTATTTCGACCGCCACGACGGTCAGGCGGTCACCTGCGATGACTTCGTCCAGGCGATGCAGGACGCCTCGGGTGTCGACCTCTCGCAGTTCCGTCGCTGGTACTCGGAGGCCGGCACGCCCGTCGTCGCAACCACCGGCCGCTACGACCCCGCAACCCACCGCTGGACGCTGGACGTTTCGCAGAGCTTGCCCGCACGGGAATCCGGCCCCGCCCGACCCCCGCTGCACATTCCCCTCGCGCTCGGGCTGCTCGGACCCGACGGCCGCGACATCCCGCTGAGGCTCGCGGGCGAGGCCACGGCGCAAGGCACGACGCGCGTGCTCGAGCTCAGGTCTGCGGTGCAGACCTTCGAGTTCGTCGATGTGCCGACGAGACCCGTGCCATCGCTGTTCCGCGGCTTCTCGGCGCCGGTGCGGGTCGAGTACGACTATGGGGATGACGAATTGGCGCTGCTCGCAGCGCACGACAGCGACGCGGTCAATCGCTGGGACGCAGCCCAGCGTTCGTTCACCGGCGCGATGCTCGGGCTTGCACGTGCGCGGCGTGACGGCATGCCCCTCGCGCTGCCGCCATCGCTGTCACGCCTCGTCGCCGCACTGCTCGCCGACACCGAGAGCGACCCGGCGCTGCTCGCGCCTGCGCTCGCGCTGCCCGACCCCGGGTATGTCGCCACGCTGGAACCCATGCTCGACGTCGATGGCGTCATCGCTGCCTGGCAATACGCCAGGAAGACGCTCGCCTCGATTCACCGCGCGGCTTTCGAGAACGCGTACGCCCGCCACCTGCCGCGCGGGCCCTACCGGCCGACACCCGGGCAGGTCGGCTCGCGAAGCCTGGCCAACCTCGCGCTGTTCTATCTGGGCGCACTCGACGATGGCGCGGCACAAGGGCTCGTCCTCGGACATTACGACACCGCGACCAACATGACCGACGCGCTCGGCGCGCTTGGCGCGCTGCGCGACAGCGAGGCTGACGCCCGCGACGCACTGTACGCAAGGTTCGAGACCCGGTGGCGCGACGAACCACTGGTCCTCGACAAGTGGTTCGCACTGCAGGCGCGATCGCTGCGGACCGACACGCTGCAGCGCGTGCAGGCGCTGGTCGGGCATCCACGGTTCAATGCCCGCAACCCGAACCGGGTGCGCGCGCTCGTCGGCGCGTTCGCGCTGGGCAATTTCCCGGGTTTCCACGCCAGCGACGGATCGGGTTACGGCTTCGTCGCCGATCAGGTGCGCGCGCTCGATCCGGCGAACCCGCAGCTTGCGGCGATGCTCGCGGGCGCGTTCAACCTGTGGAAGCGCCTTGCCGAACCGCGGCGCAGCCTGATGCAGCGATCGCTGGGACGCATCGCGCGCACGCCACGGCTGTCGCAGGACGTGAGCGAGATCGTGACGCGCGCGCTCGAGGAGTGACGCGCGGCGCCCCGCTGCTCGATCCACGACGCCCCGCCGCGCGATGCGCGACACACTGCCGGGGCGTGCCATGACGGGCTCTCGCGGCGGACTTCGGCGTCGCAAATCGCGTCGTCCAGCGGGTCCCGGTGCGGCGGCGCTCGAGGACATCCGGAACCCAACGCGGTGGCCGGCTCGCTTGCCGCCCCACCCGCTTGCGACGACTGCGCCGCAGGCGTCCGCCGCGAGAGCCCGTCATGGCACGCCAGGCGCTGCGGCAGCGTCGATCGAACGGAAGAAAATCCGGGACGGACCACGGTTTCGAGGCGGCACGGGTCGAATCGGAGCAAGTCGGGTCGGCACAGGTCGGGTCGGCACGGACCGGTCCGAGGGCAGCGGGGCAGGGCGACGCGCAGCGCCCGTGGGAGTGCCGGCCGTCGCGGGTGGTGCGGCGAGCGAGCCCGACAGGACCACATGCGGCAGGACGTCCTCGAGCGATGACGCACCGGGACCCGCAGGCCGGCGTTCACGGACTTCGGGCGCTGCGCGTCGCCCTGCCCCGTTGCCCAAGGCACAGATCGAAATTGCGCAGGCCTGTCCCGCTGCCCAAGGCGCGGATCTTCGACGCATACCGCAGAGCGCTCGACCCAACCCGCGCCGGCGCGGGTGCTGCGGCAGGCGCGCTACCAGTAGGTCTCGAGCGTGATGTGCCCGGGTTCCTTGCGCCGGTGCCGCCGCATGCCGCGGGTCGCGAGCACCTTCTGCACGTCCTCGACCATCGCCGGATTTCCGCACAGCATCGCGTGGGCATTCTCGGGCGTCAGCGAGAGGCCGACCCGGCCCTCGAGCCGGCCGTCCTCGATCGCCTGCGGGATCCGGCCGGCGAGCGCATCGCGATCGGTCTCCCGGCTGATCATCGGGACGTAATGGAACGCGCCTGTCCGGGCACGCCCGATTCCGGCGATCTCGTCGCGATAGGTGAGCTCTTCGGCATAGCGCACCGAGTGCACGAGCACGACGCGCCGGAACTTCGCCCATGGGTCGTCGGTGCGGAGCATCGACAGGAACGGCCCGATGCCCGTCCCCGTCGACAGGCACCACAGCGACTCGGCCTCGGCGGTTTCCGAAATGCTGAAGAACCCGTTGGCCCGCGCGGCGAGCCAGACGCTCTCGCCTGGGTTCAGCACGGCGAGCCTGGGCGAAAGCGGTCCTTCCGGCAGGATGATGAAGTAGAACTCGTGGGGCTGCGCCGATGGCGGGTTCACGAATGAATAGGGGCGCCCGATCATCGCCTCCTTCGAGCCCGGCGGCGCCGGCAGGGCGAGCCTTGCGAACTGGCCTGCGGTGAAGGTCAGTGCCGGGGCGTCGACCTGCAGCGAGTACAGGCTCTGCGTCCACCGCCGGCATCCTGCCACGCGGCCCTCGATCCAAGCGCTCATCCGCTGCGTCCCGTCGCGATAAAATGTCCATTATGCCAACGCGCCCCAAGCGGGCGACGCTCGCCGGAAACCGGGTCTACCTCCGGCCCCCGAAACGCGTCGATCAGCAGCACTTCATCGCGAGCGCGCGAGCGTCCCGCGCCCTGCACGGATCGTGGGTCCGAGCACCCGAGACACCCGCCGCCTATGCGGCCTATGTCGCGCGCTACAGCCCCGCCAATGCATCGCCGATCCACGTCGGATTCCTGGTCCTGCGCAACGACGACGATGCGCTCGCCGGGGTGTTCAATTTCTCGGAAATCGTCCGCGGCGTCTTCCGCAGCGCGTACGTCGGGTACTACGGATTCGCGCCGCTCGCCGGTGCCGGCTACATGACCGAGGGTTTCGCACTGGCGCTCGACATCGCGTTTCGCCAGTTGCGGCTGCACCGTATCGAGGCGAATGTCCAGCCCGGCAACGCGCGCTCGCTCGCCCTGCTCGAGCGCATCGGATTCACGCGCGAAGGCTACTCGCGGCGCTACGTCAAGATCGCCGGCCGCTGGCGCGACCACGTGCGCTACGCGATGCTCGCCGAAGACTGGAAGATCGAGCGGCCGCGCGTCCGCCGCGCCATCGAGCCGGGCCGGTGATCACGCAGGCGCCCCCGACGAAGGTCGCGCTGCTGTCGCTCGCGCTCTGCGGCTGCGCATCGACGCCGATGATCACCCCCGGCGTCCCGCGCGTGGTCCCGCGCGTGGTGATCGCGCCCTACGGTACGCACGCCGAGTGCACCCGGCTCGCGCCGGGCGATCGCCTCGACTATCAATACGACAGCAGTGCACCCGTGAACTTCGACATCGGCTACCGCGAGGGCAGCGACGTGCTGATGCCCGTCGTCCGCGGGCCGTCTACGTCGGCCAGCGGCACCTATGAGACCCTGCTCGCGCACGACTACTGCATGACCTGGGAAGCCGGTCCACCGGGTGCGATCCTGGGCTACCGCATTCTCGTTCGGCCGCCGCTGCGATGACCGTTCCGGCGACGCTGCTGGTCGACCTCGACGGCACGCTGACCGACAACGATGTCGGCATCGCTGCGTCGATCGGCCACGCGCTGTCGCGCCACGGTGCCGCGGTTCCCGGTGAGGCTGCGCTGCGCGGATGCGTGGGCCCCCCGTTGCGCGAATCTGCACCGCCAAGCCGCTGCCATTCGCGCGGCGGATCGTCGAATCGCCCGACGAGCTCGTCGCGACGCTGGAGGGGCCGGCAGGTCCTGCGCCGGGTGCAGGCGCCGCCCGTCAGAGCTCCGCGTAGCTGTAGGTCCGCCCCTGCTCGACATCGGCGAGCACGAGTCGATCGACAATCCTCGCGGCGGCAACGTCGGCGGCCACCAGCCGCCCCGACGTGTGGAAATCCTGGAACATCGCGACACTCGGAAGCCGCTCGGCAGATTGCGAGCGCATGAACGTCTGCATCTGCGTATCGATGATGCCCGGCCGCAGCGTGATCGCGCGAAACCCCGGGGCCGCATGCTCGGCGGCGAGCGAACGCGTGAGCATCTCGAGTCCGGCCTTGGCGATCGAGTACAGCGATCCGCCGGGGATGGCGGATTGCGCGGCGCCGGACGAGACGTTGATGACGCGCGACCTCGGCGCCTGATCCGCGAACACGCGGCAGAACCGGTCGGCGATGACGACAGGACCCGCGAGATTGACCGCCAGGGAGGCTTCGATGTCAGCCGCCGCCAGATGTCCGAGCACCCCGACCGGGCCGGCGACGGCCGCGTTGTTGATCAGGCACACGCTCTCGGGCTTCGCCGCTGCGAGCTCGGCGAAAGGACCGTCCAGCGCGGGTCCGATCGCCGCGAGGTCGCCGATGTCGCAGTCGACGAATCGATAGCCCCCGCCCGCAAGCTGCGGCGAAGACCTGCGCCCGACGCCTACGACTTGAAAGCCGCGATCGAGCAGAAGGCGGGCGAGCGCTTCGCCCAATCCTCTCGACACTCCGGTGACGATCGCGCTGTGCATCGATGCTGCCTCCCCGTGTCCCGTGAACGCGGCTTCAGCAACCACGGCGGCAGCCGCGGCGATCCGGCCGCCGTCCGCTACTTCGATGCGGCGCCCTTCTTCAGGTCGGCCTGCGCGCTCGCCAGCTCCTTCTCCAGGTCCGGCAGCGGCAGCGCGCCGGGGATCACGGTGCCGTCGGCGAAGATCAGCGTCGGCGTCGCATTGATGTGCAGCGATGCGCCGAGCGCCTGTGTCTTCGCGACCGGATCCCCGCAATCACCCTTGTTGTCGGGAAGCTTGCCCGTCGCGAAATAGGTGTCCCAGGCCTTGGCCCGGTCCGGGGCGCACCAGAGCATCTTCGACTTGCGCGCGGCGTCGGGGTGCAGCTGGTCGATCGGGAACAGGAACGTGTAGACGGTGACGTTGTCGAGGCCCTGCATCTCCTTCTCGAGGCGATGGCAGTACGGGCAGTCGGCGTCGGAGAAGAGGTAGATCGTGCGCGAGCCGTCGCCCTTGACCCGCTTGAACGCGAGGTCCAGCGGCAGCTTGTCGACCGCAACGCGATTGAGCTCGCGCGACCGGGCCTCGGTCAGATTCTGCCGGGTGGTCGTATCGTAGATGTCGCCGACGAAGATATGGGCAACCTTCGGGTCGGTGTAGATCAGCTTGTCGCCCAGCATGACCTCGTACAGGCCGAGGTAGCCGGTTTTCGCGATGTGGTTGATCGGGGCGCCGGGAAACTTCTGGATCAGCAGCTTGCGTATCGAGGCCATCTCCGGGGTGTCGGCGGGCGACGGCGACGCCTTTATTGCCGGCGGCGCCTGCGACGCCGGGGCCTCGGCCCAGGTGATCGGCATCAGGCATGCGATGGCGACGATGGCGCCACCTCCGAGCAGCGACAGCCAGCCGGTCCGTTTCATTCGGTTCTCCGGAAATTGCATTTATCGCAGCGCCGGCTGCGCCAGCGCGCGCTTGATGATCGGAAGGCTGTCGACCGCGGACAGCCCGGCATTGCGCAGCTTGCGCAGCCAAGGAGTCCGCGCGCCGAACATCCGTGCGAGCCCGTCGGTAACCGTGTGCATCGCGAGCACCGGCTCCGCCCTGCGGCGGGCGAATCTCTCGAGCAGGATCGGCGCGCCGACATCGCCGACCGGTCCGCGCTCGGCCAGCACCATCGCCAGCGTCTGCGCGTCACCGAAGCCTAGGTTAACACCCTGCCCCGCCAGCGGGTGCACGCCGTGCGCGGCGTCGCCGACGAGCGCCATCCGATGGGCGACGGACGTCGGCAGGCGCAGCGATCGCAGCGGGAACGCCGCCGCCGGCGTCAGCAGCGTAAACGCCCCGAGGGCGCTGCCGCCTTCCGCCGCCACCCGCGCCGACAGCTCGTCGCCGGGCAATGCAACGAGCTCGCGCGCAAGTGCGTCGGGCGCCGACCAGACGATCGAGATGCGCCGCCCGGGCAGCGGCAGCCAGGCGAGCACGCCTCCGTCGGCGCGGAACCACTGCCGCGCGCATCCATGGTGGGCGCGCTCGCATTCGAAGTTCGCGACGACGCCCTGCTGTCCGTAATCCCGCGGCTCGGCGAGGATTCCCGCAGCGTGCCGTACCCAGGAATTGATGCCATCGGCCCCGACCACGAGCCGGCCCGAATAGCTGCGGCCGTCGTCCAGCGACAGCGTCCCCTCGTCCATCGACCAGGCGAGCTTCGAGAAGCGCCCGCTCGCGACGACATCGACACCTGCCATGTGCGCCTGCAGCAGCAACGCGGCGCGCAGCGCCCGCTCCTCGACGATCCATGCGAGCGCGCGCTCGCCCAGTTCGTAGGCGGAAAACGACAGCGTCGCGCCGGTGTCGCCTTCGACGCGCATCGACTCGATCGCAGCGATGCGCTCGCAGGACAAGCCCTGCCACGCGCCGATCGCCTGCAGGAACGACGCGCTTCCCGGGCTGATCGCGTAGATGCGGACGTCCCAGCCGTCGGCCTCCGCGGCGGCGAGCGGCACGCGGTCGACCAGCGTCACCGCCAGGCCCGCGCGGGCGAGCGCGGTCCCCAGCGCGAGGCCGACCAGGCCCGCACCGGCAATGACGACGTCGCCGACCCCGGCCTGATCGCTCATTCCGGAAGCGTTTCGACGATCACGTGCTGGTTCGTGTAGATGCAGATCTCTCCGGCGATCGACAGCGACTTGCCGACGATCTCGGCCGCGGGCAGATCGGTATTGTCGAGCAATGCGCGCGCCGCCGCCTGCGCGTAGGCGCCACCCGATCCGATCGCAACGATCCCATGCTCGGGCTCCAGCACGTCGCCGTTGCCGGTCACGATCAGCGACGCCGTGTGATCGGCAATGGCGAGCATCGCCTCCAGCCGCCGCAGCACGCGGTCCGAGCGCCAGTCCTTGGCGAGTTCGACCGCGGCGCGCGTCAAATGTCCCTGGTGTTTCTCGAGCTTGCCCTCGAAACGTTCGAACAGCGTGAACGCATCGGCGGTCGCGCCTGCGAATCCGGCGAGCACCTTGCCGTGGTAGAGGCGCCGGACCTTCCGCGCCGTCGCCTTGATCACGACCTGGCCGAGCGTCACCTGGCCGTCGCCGCCCAGGGCGACCGCGGCGGCGCGGCGCACCGACAGTATCGTCGTCCCGTGGAACGTGTCGCCGGTCACCGCGCGAAACCTGATTTCATTCGACCTTCTTCAGGAAATGGCGCGGCGAGATGCCGATCAGCAACAACAGCGCCCGGACGATCGGTGTTGCGCCGACGATCTGCACCGCCTTGTGCTGGCCCTCGATGCGCAGGATCGAATTCAGCAGCGCACCGGCGCAGACGAAGTCGACGCGCGCCACGGCGCTCATCTCGATGGTCACGACGTCGTGCATCGCGGCGAACTGGTCGAGCTGGGCGAGCTGGGATGGCGCAGGGCCCACGATCTCCCCGCACCAGACGAGGGTCTCGGTGTCCGTGACAGTCGGCGATGCCCGACCCGTCCGCGACGCGGCTGACAGTTCGCGTGGCGATTCCACGTCGGCGCCGATGGGCTGCGTCCGCGGCGGAGGCTCCCACGACGGCGGCGACAGCTCGAAGGTCACCGCGTACTCGACGGCCCGGTCGTCGAACCCCGCCTGATCGTGATGCCATTGCTTGAGCTCGAGCAACAGCAGCCACGCGCCTTCGCCACCCGCCCTGCCCTGCGCAACCGCCGCTTCCAGCGCGGCGACGAGCTTCTCGGGCCGCTGGATCGCGAGCTCCATCCTCTGGCGACGCGCGCGAGAGAGATCCTGTGCGAGCAGGTGGGCGCCGGCGTCGTCGAAGCCGGCGACCGAAGCGAGGTCGATCCTCGCGCGCGGAACGCATTTCTCCAGCGCACGCCTCAGGCCGTCGAGCTGTGCGCCGCTGCCCGCCGAAAGCTTGCCGGTGATCGCGATGTACCCGCCGCCCTGGCCCTTGTCGCCGGGCACCGGCGCCGCCCTCTCGTCCCACGATGGCGCGGAACTCTCGAACTGGAGCAGGTAGTTCATCGCCAGCTGGTCGAACGCGGCCCGGTCGTTCGCGCGCTGCAGCAGGTCGAACAGCGCAAGCCACGTCAGCGGCGACTGCCGCGCCTCGGGATCGGTCTGGACGCCCTGCTCGAGCACCGGCCGCGCCGCCGGCTCCTGGCCGCTTGCGAACAGCAGCGCGGCATTCTCGAGGACTTCGCACAGTCCCGGGTTGGCCTGCGCCACCTCGATCGCCGCGGGCACCGTCGACCAGTCGATGATGCTGGCGCCGCGCAGGCTCGATTCCCCCAACGGCTCGTACGCGGGCGACTTTCCCGCCTTGCGGCTCGCCGCCTGCGCCGCGAGCTCGCGTGCCGACACGACGTGCGGGGGCTTCGGCGGAGGAGACCCGCTCGACGCCTTGGCAGCCGACGACTTCCTGGCCGACGCCTTTCCGAAAATTGCCATCCGGACCGGTATGCCGATGGAATGAAAGATGATGATTATGGGCTTGGACCCCGCGGCGGACAAGCGAGGGCGCCCTTCGGGCGGACATTGTCCGAAAAACGTTGCCCGGATGGCAACGGCCGGAAGACCGGCCGTTGCGTACGCCGCAGTGAGTCGACCGGCCGGCGCTCAACCCCGCCCGAGATTCTCGGCGGCGAAATCCCAGTTGAGCAACTTGTCGATTACAGCATTGACGTAGTCAGCGCGGCGGTTCTGGTAATCGAGGTAATAGGCATGCTCCCAGACGTCGATCGTCAGCAGCGGCGTCTGGCCTTTGGTCAGCGGGACCTCGGCATTGCCGGTCTTGACGATCTTGAGCTTGCCGCCCTCCAGCACCAGCCAGCCCCAGCCGGAACCGAACTGCGAAACGGCGTTGGCGGCGAAATCCTTGCGGAAATTGTCGTAACCGCCGAGATCCGAGTCGATCATCGCGGCAATGCGACCCGCCGGCTTGCCACCGCCGCCGCCCTTGAGGCTCTTCCAGTAGAACGTGTGATTCCAGATCTGGGCGGAGTTGTTGAACAACCCCGCCTTGTCGGGCTTGCCCGCCGTCTCGGCGATCACCTTCTCGAGCGTCGCCGACTCGTAGTCGGTGCCCTTGACCAGGTTGTTCAGATTGTCGACGTAGGTCTTGTGGTGCTTGCCATAGTGGAACGACAGCGTGTTCGGCGTGATCACCGGGTCGAGCGCGTTATCGGCATAGGGCAGAGGGGGCAGCGTGAACATATCGGCGGGCTCCTTCGATGATTGGATTGGAAATGCAGAGGGGCATCGTCGGCGCCTCGCATGCGATGCCGTCACGTGACACCGCGTCCCGCCCGGCGGCGGTCCGCGCCCGGGATCAGTCGCCGTAGAGCTTCTGAACCCGCTCGCGGCGTTCCTGGGCCTCGATCGACAACGTCGTCATCGGGCGCGCGATCAGTCGTGGAACGCCGATCGGCTCGCCGGTTTCCTCGCAATAGCCGTAGGAACCGTCGTCGATCATCCGCAGCGATTTTTCGACCTTCTTCAGGAGTTTGCGTTCCCGGTCGCGGGTGCGCAGCTCGAGCGTGTACTCCTCCTCGAGGGTCGCGCGATCGGACGGGTCCGTGGTGATCTCGTTCTCGCGCAGGTGCTCGCCCGTGTCGTCGGCATTGCGCAGGATCTGGTCGCGAATGTCCATCAGCCGCTTCTTGAAGAAAGCGAGCTGGGCCTCGTTCATGTAGTCCTTCTCCGGAGCCTTGAGGATCTCTTCCTCGGTCAGCTCGCGGGGCTGTTTCTTGACGGCGGTTGCGGTTTTGGCTGCCATGCTTCGTTCCATCCGTAACGTCGTAGCGACCCGGTGCCGGGCCTTGCGATCGGGCGCCGCGCGATGTCCGCGGGAAATTGGACATTATAACCGGTCGCGCGCCCGCGAGCGACCATGCGAGCCCTGCGCCCAAAGGGCCGCCCCTGGGGACGAGCTGCGCCCTATAATCGCGGCAAAACAAGGAGTTCCGGTGCCACCTTCCTCCCTGAGACTGACCCGTCCCGACGACTGGCACGTTCATTTGCGCGACGGCCAGGCGCTTCGCGCCGTCGCCCCGTCAACTGCACGAGTGTTTCGACGAGCAATCGTCATGCCCAACCTCAGGCCTGCCGTGACGACCGTGCACGCGGCTGGGCAATACCGGGAGCGCATCCTCGCCGCGCTGCCCGCTGCCGACGCGTTCGAGCCGCTGATGACGCTGTACCTGACCGACGCGACCTCGGCCGGCGAGATCGCCAGCGCCAAGGCGAGCGGATTCGTGCATGCGGTCAAGTACTACCCGGCGGGCGCGACGACGAATTCGGAATCGGGGGTGACCGCGCTCTCGCGCGCCTATCCGGCACTCGCCGCCATGGAGCGGCACGGCGTCGTGCTCGCGATCCACGGCGAAGTCACCGACCCGGGCGTCGACGTGTTCGACCGCGAGCGCGTGTTCATCGACCGCGAGCTGACCGCGATCCTGCGGGATTTTCCAGGTCTGCGCGTCGTGCTCGAGCACATCACGACGCGCGACGCCGCCCAGTTCGTCGGCGAGGCGCCCGAACACGTCGCCGCGACGATCACACCGCAGCATCTGCTGTATTCGCGCAACGCGCTGTTCGCGGGTGGGTTGCGCCCGCATCTCTACTGCCTGCCCGTGCTGAAGCGCGAAACGCACCGACAGGCGCTCGTCGCCGCGGCGACCTCGGGCAACCCCAAGTACTTTCTCGGGACCGATTCGGCGCCCCACGCGAAGGACGCGAAGGAAAGCGCCTGTGGCTGCGCCGGCTGCTACAGCGCGCCCGTCGCCCTGGCTCTCTACGCCGAGGCGTTCGAGGATGCCGGTGCGCTCGACCGCCTCGAGGGCTTTGCGAGCGTCCACGGCGCAGCCTTCTACGGATTGCCGCGCAATGGCGAATCGATCACGCTGCACCGCGAATCGTGGCGCGTCCCGGAGTCGCTGCCTTTCGGCGATGCGACGATCGTTCCGCTGCGCGCCGGTGAGCAGTTGCGCTGGCGCGTCGGCGCGATCGAACCGGCGTAACCGGATGCCTGCCCGCCCTCCCTTGCGCTCGCCTCCTTGCGCGCCTGCTTGCGCGCCTGCTTGCGAGTTGGGCGCAGGGTAATGGGCTCTCGCCCAAGGCTTCGGCGGCGCACCCGCGTCGTCGCGCGGGTCCCGGTGCGACTTCGGTCGCCAACCCACGGCTCCCTCGTCGTACCACCCGCTTTGCGACGACTGCGCCGCAGGCGCCTCGGGCGAGAGCCCATTACCCTGCGCCTGGCGATGTGGCTGCGCGAACCGCACGCCGAACCCCTCGAATGGAGTCGGCGCGGTTCGGGGTCACATCGCTCGGGTGGGCACTGATCTGTCCGGGGCAGCGGGGCGGGGCATGGCGAGCGCGAGCGTGCGCGACGGCCGTCGCGGGTGGAGCGGCGAGCGAGCCCGATAGCACCACATCCTGCAGGATGTCTTCGAGCGATGCCGCACCGGGACCCGCAGGCCGGCGGTTGCGCACACCGAGCGCATAGACATGCCCCGCCCCGCGGCCCACGCTGCGGAGCCATGCGGCAGAGATGGCAGCGCGGGCGAAAGGCCGGCGCGGCAGGCGCGAACCCTCTACAATGTCGCCTGCGAAGCCGGCCAGATCGTCGCTGCCTTCGGAGCGCAAGCTCCGCGGGGAGAGGAAAGTCCGGGCTCCACAGAGCAGGATGCCGGGTAACGCCCGGCCGCAACAGTCGAGGCCTCGCGGCCAAGGCGAAGGCGAGGAACAGGGCCACAGAGACGAGTCGCCCCCGGTCAAACGGGGGCGGGTGAAACGCGGCAACCTCCATCCGGAGCAACGCCAAATAGGCGGACGACGACGCTGCTCG
This sequence comes from uncultured beta proteobacterium, assembly GCA_963734515.1. Lineage (GTDB taxonomy): Bacteria > Pseudomonadota > Gammaproteobacteria > Burkholderiales > Casimicrobiaceae > VBCG01. Next base: position 42,285 of record CAVTHP010000017.1, read on the forward strand.
CCGAGTCCGCGGGTAGGCGGCTCGAGCCCGACGGCAACGCCGGGCCTAGAGGAATGACGGTCATAGCGCGTGGTCTCCACGCGCCGTAACAGAACCCGGCTTATCGGCCGGCTTCGCGCTCTTTTTCCGGGAGACCGGCGGCCCCACGTCGGGGGCGTGCAGCGCGTCGGCGGTGCACGCGCTCAGCGCTGTGCGCCGCGGCGACCGGGCCGGCCCCGCCTCGAATCCTTCAGGATCTCGCGCGCGGCGTTGCGACCGGGAATCCCGGTGACGCCTCCGCCCGGGTGCGCGCCCGCGCCGCACAGGTAGAGGCCCGGCACCGGCATCCGGTAATCGGCGTTGCCCAGCACCGGCCGCGTCGAGAACAACTGATCGAGCGCGAGCGCACCGTGGAAGATGTCGCCACCCACGAGCCCGAACTCGCGCTCCAGATCGAGCGGCGACAGCACGCGACGGCCGAGGACGCTGCGTCCGAAATTGGGCGCGACACGATCGACGGTGGCGATCATCAGGTCGGCGACCTCGTCGCGATGATCGTCCCAGGTCGTTCCGCGCCGCACCTCGCCGATGCTCGGGTGCGCATGCTGGCAGAACAGGCTCGCGACATGCCTGCCCGGCGGCGCGAGCGACGGGTCGACGACCGACGGGATCAGCACCTCGACGATCGGCTCGCGCGACCAGCCGCGAAGCTTCGCATCGAAGTACGCACGCTCCATGTAACCGAGCGAGGGCGCGACGATGATTCCCGCGCCGTGATGCGGCTGCGGCGTCGCGGCGGGAAGGCAGCGGAAATCGGGCAGCTCGGCGAGCGCGACGTTCATCCGGAACGTTCCCGAGCCGCAGCGATAGCCGTCGATGCGATCGCGAAAATCGGCATCGACATGCTCGGGCGCGACGAGCTGGCCGAACAACAACTTGGGATTGACGTTCGCGACGACGCGGCGCGAGCGGATCGTCTCGCCGCTCGCCAGTTCGACGCCGGCCGCGCGTCCATTCTCGACGATCACGCGGGCGACCGCACCCGAGGTCCGGATCGCGACGCCGCGGATCGCGCATTCCTTCGCCATCGCCTGCGTGATCGCGCCCATGCCACCCAGCGCGTGACCCCACTGCCCGCGTTCCCCGTTCACTTCGCCGAACACGTGATGGAGCAGCACGTACGCCGAGCCCGGTGCGTACGGGCTCTGGAAGTTGCCGACGACCGCGTCGAAGCCGAATGCCGCCTTGATCGGATCCGACTCGAACCAGCGATCGAGGATTTCGCCGGCGCTCTTGGTGAAGAGGTCGAGCGCATCGCGCTGGGCCGCGCGATCGAGCGCGCGAAACGGCCTCGACGCTTTCCAGGCGTCGATGGCCAGTGCCAGGCGCGCGCCGCGGCCCGTGCCGGGATTCGGCGGCGTCACGTGCAGGAGTTCGCGCAGGACATCGGCCACGCGCGACAGCATCGCGTAGTAGTCTCGCAAGCGCGCGGCGTCCCTGGCGGAGAACTTCGCCACCTCGGCCTGCGTCGCGGCCAGGCCGCCGCCGACCTTCAGGCTCCGATCGCCCGGCAGCGGAAGGAAGTTCGCGACCGGCCGCTTGACGATGGTGAGGCCGTGCGCCGCGAGATTCAGCTCCGCGATCACCTGCGGCGCGAGCAGGCTCACCGTGTAGCTCGCGGTCGAATTGCGGAAACCGGGATGGAACTCCTCGGTGACTGCGGCGCCGCCGACGATATCGCGGCGCTCGACGACGCACACCGACTGCCCGGCGCCGGCCAGGTACGCGGCGCAGGTGAGACCGTTGTGGCCGGCGCCGATGACGACGGCATCGAAGATGCGCGCTTTCACGTGATCGCTCGCGGCCTCAGCGGGCACGCGCCGGTCGCAGCGCAGCCGGCGCGTCGGCGGTTACTCGCCGAGGCCGGCGGCGATGTTGGAGAAGCCGGCGTCGGCATAGGTCACTTCGCCGGTGATCGCAGAGGACAGCGACGAAAAGTAGAACGCCGCCACGTTGCCGATCTCGTCGATCGTCACGTTGCGGCGCAAAGGCGCGGACTGCTCGACGAAGTGCAGGATCTTCGAGAAACCGCCGATTCCCGCCGCCGCCAGCGTCTTGATCGGCCCCGCCGATATGGCGTTCACCCGCGTGCCCTCGGGCCCCAGCGCCGCGGCCAGATAGCGTACGTTGGCCTCGAGGCTCGCCTTGGCCAGCCCCATGACGTTGTAGTTCGCGACCGCCCGCATGGCACCCAGGTAGGTCAGCGTGACCAGCGACGCATTGCGCCCTGCCAGCAGCGGCCGCGCGCCCTTGGCGAGCGCCGCGAAGCTGTAGCTCGAGATGTCGTGCGCGGTGGCGAATGCGCTGCGCGACAGGGCTTCGAGGTAATCCCCCGAAAGCGCCTCGCGCGGCGCAAACGCGATCGAGTGCAGCAGGCCGTCGAGGCCGCCCCACTCGCTCCTCAGGCGCTCGAACAGCGCCGCGATCTGGTCGTCGGAGCTCACGTCGCAGGGCAGCACCGGACAGCCGCCGAACTCGGCAGCGACCTTGACGACACGGTCCTTCAGCTCCTCGCTCGCATACGTGAACGCGAGGATGGCGCCTTCGCGATGACAGGCTCTCGCGACACCGTAGGCGATCGAGCGCGTCGACAGGACGCCCGTGATCAACAGGCGGCGATCGGCAAGGAATCCCATTGGGTCTTACTCCGGTCGTGTCGGTTCAGAATTGTGCCGGCTGGACAGGCTCGAACACGCCGCAGGCAATGCGCTCGTTCGGGACGTCGGGGCGCGCGTCGGTGACCCTGGAACCGGCGTAGACGACGACGCTGTGCCCTGCCACGCCGTTCACGCCGGTCTCGCGCAGGCCCGCGACGTACTCAGATGCCTGGGCGATGCCGCTTGCATTGGCGAGGAAGACCGACACCAGGTCGGCCGGCTTGCGCTTCGATGCGGGTGGCGCCCACGCCGGTCCGGCGGAGAAACCGTTCGGCGACGTGCAGTTCGGGGTCTGCTGGATTGCGACGCGGAACTCGCCGATCGGCAGGTTGAACGCCGCGACGGTCAGCGTCGCACCTTCGCCGCGGTCGACGACTCGCACCAGGCCGGTGACGGCCGAGCCGCCGATGGCGCGCAGCGCCGCCCCCTGGCCCACGCCCCGCTTGGCCGCAGACGCCGACGGCTCGCGCGCAGCGGGCGACTCCCGGGAGGTCGCGCATGCGCCGAGGGCGAGCACTGCGAGCACGCATGCGCCCGCGGCCAGCGCACGCCGGGTCGAGGCGTCTCGTCCCTCCGCGCGCCGGCTCCGGTCGCGTGCCGGTGACCGATGCTGCGATCGCTCGAAATGCTCCCCGCGTACACTCATGGTCCGGACCTCGCTCGCTCCAGATGGCGATGATACGGGATCGCCGCCACACCCTCGTCCTTCCGCTTCGAATGCACTTCGCCGCCGCAGATCGACTCCGGCTGCGGAAAGCGTCGCAGCGTACAATGCAGACCTGTTCCATCGCCCGCCAAGCCGCCGCGACACCGGCGGCGTTTTGTTTGGCCCAGCACGCGCTTACGCCATGCCATTGCCGATGATGCCCGAAGAAATCGTGTCCGAACTCGACAAGCACATCGTCGGGCAGGACGCGGCCAAGCGCGCCGTCGCAATTGCGTTGCGCAATCGCTGGCGCAGGCAGCAGGTTCCCGACCCTCTGCGGCAGGAGATCACGCCCAAGAACATCCTGCTGATCGGTCCGACGGGAGTCGGCAAGACCGAGATCGCTCGCCGCCTCGCGCGGCTGGCCGATGCGCCTTTCGTCAAGGTCGAGGCGACCAAGTTCACCGAGGTCGGCTACGTGGGCCGCGACGTCGACACGATCGTGCGCGACCTGGTCGAGGTGTCGGTCAAGCAGACGCGAGAGTCCGAGGCGCGCGCCGTCCGAGACCGCGCCGCCGACGCCGCGGAGGAACGCATCCTCGACGTGCTGCTGCCCCCGGCGCGCGAGGTCAATTTCCACGACATGCGCCCCGCCGATACGGCGACGCGCCAGAAATTCCGCAAGATGCTGCGCGAAGGGCAACTCGACGAGAAGGAGGTGGAGATCGAGGTCGCCGCGGCGATGCCGCAGATGGACATCATGGCGCCGCCCGGCATGGAGGACCTGACCTCGCAGATCCAGGGCATGTTCCAGCAGATGGGCAGCGGCCGGCGGAAGGTCCGCAAGATGCCGGTGGCGGAGGCGCTGCGCCAGCTGACCGACGAGGAGGGTGCGAAGCTGGTCAACGACGACGACATCAAGCAGCGCGCGCTCGCCGCCGCCGAGCAGAACGGCATCGTGTTCATCGACGAGATCGACAAGATCACCGCCCGCGGCGACGCCCAGGGCGCCGATGTGTCGCGCCAGGGAGTGCAGCGCGACCTGCTGCCGCTGGTCGAGGGCACGACGGTCGCGACCAAGTACGGAATGATCAGGACCGATCACATCCTGTTCATCGCGTCGGGCGCCTTCCACCTGTCGAAGCCCTCGGACCTCATCCCCGAGCTCCAGGGCCGGCTGCCGATCCGCGTCGAGCTCAATTCGCTTTCGGTCGAGGATTTCGAGCGCATCCTGACCTCGACCGACGCCTGCCTGACGCGGCAGTACCAGGCACTGCTCGGCACCGAGCAGGTGCATCTCGAGTTCTCGCCCGACGGCGTCCGCCGCCTGGCGCAGATCGCCCATGCCGTCAACGAGCGGCAGGAGAACATCGGTGCGCGCCGACTCTACACGGTGATGGAGCGCCTGCTGGAGGATCTGTCGTTCCATGCGACGCGGCACACCGGCGAGACCATCGTCATCGATGCCGCGTATGTCGACGACAGGCTCGCGGGGATCGCCGGCGACGACAATCTCGCGCAATACATCCTCTAATTGCTCGCCCGCATCCTCGGCATCATCCTGCCGGTCTTCTCGATCATCGCCTTCGGTTGGGCGTACGCATGGCGGGTCAAGCCCGACATGTCGATGGTCAACCGGATCAGCATGAACGTGCTGGCCCCGGCGCTCGTGTTTTCCGCGCTGGCCAGCAAGGACTTCGACGTCGCTGCGAACAAGATGCTCCTCGTCGGCAGCATCGGCGTGGTGATCGGCTCGGGATTGCTCGCCTGGCCGTTCGCCAAGCTGCTCGGCACCAGCGCGCGGACCTTCATTCCGCCGATGATGTTCAACAACTGCGGCAACATGGGGTTGCCGCTCGCCGTGCTCGCCTATGGCGCCGCCGGCTTCTCGCCGATGGTGGCGCTGTTCACGATCTCCAACCTGCTCCAGTTCACGGTCGGCGTCTGGATCATCGATCACCACGCGCGCTTCGGGAACCTTTTGCGCAACCCGATGGTGATCTCGACCTTCCTGGGCTTCGCGTTCGCGCTTGCCCATCCGCCGATGCCTGAGTGGCTGTCGGTGGCGATCAAGCTCGTCGGCGACGCGCTGATCCCGATGATGCTGCTCTCGCTTGGCGTTCGCCTGTACGAAGCGAATCTCGCCGACTGGCACCTCGGCCTGATCGGCGGGATCGTCTGCCCGCTCGCGGGAATCGCGATCGCAGCACTGCTCGCGCCGGTGCTGGGCCTCACGCCGACGCAGCAGGGCCTGCTGATCATCTTCGGCAGCCTGCCGCCCGCGGTGCTCAACTTCATGGTCGCCGAGCAGTTCAGGCAGGAGCCCGCGAAAGTCGCGTCGATCGTGCTGACCGGCAACCTGCTGGCCGTCGTCTTCGTCCCGCTCGGCCTCACGTTCGCGCTGCGCTAGCTAGCGTCGCCTGGGCCGCGGCCCGCTCGACGATTCGGTCCGATCGCGGTCCGCATCGGACGATCGAGATCGCCCAGAACGGGAAGTTCGAACTCGAAGCCCAGTCATGCGCTGAGCGGACCGTCCTTCAGGCGCTCCAACTCGATCCGCACTGTCCGCTGATGGCGAAGGTTGTTGACCGTCTCAGGGTTGGCCGAGGCGGACGCCGGAGGAGACCGACCTCCGGCGCCACCCTTCGCCACGCTCAGGCTGCGGCAGCCAACGGCCTCGCGCCGAGGGTCTTCGCCAGGGCGCGAAGCAACGCCGCCCCATCCCCCCGCCAGGCGCTGCCGTGCATACACGCCAGCACCTGCGGCTGCTCGCGCGCCAGGCGCTCCAGGACCGCGGCGGTGTGCGGGGCATGCGCGTAGTAGTCCATCGGGGCGCGGAACGCTTCGCTCGGCCCGAGGATGTCGGACTCGGTGATCGGTGTATTGCCGCTGCCGCCCTGCGTGAAGAGGTCGCCGCAAAGCAGCGTGCGCGTCTCGGTCTCCATCATGAAGCCGCATTCCCAGCCGTGCGGCACGTGCGGGGCGTCGAACCAGCGTAACGCGTGCTTGCCGGTATTCAGGACTTCGCCGTCGGCGAGCGCCCGGGCGGGGCGGTCGGCGAGGTCGTTCACGGAGACCATCGCGGCGACCTGGCCGCAGACCGGGACCGCGCCCGGCGCGGCGGCGAGGAAGTCGTTCAGCGCGCCGCATTCGTCGGCTTCGACGTGCGAGAAGGCGACGTAGCGAATGTTCTCCAGCGGCAGTACCTTGCCGATCGCCTCGGCGACCAGCGGATACATGCGGCGCGGGCCGGTGTGAAAGACCAGCGGTTCGGCGTCGGCGATGAGGTATTGGTTGAAGTTGAAGCTGGGACCGCCAGGAATGTCCACCGGCGTGTTGATACGGTATATGCCGGGAGCGATCTCGTGGACGTTGGTGCCGCTTGCTGCGTTGGTGATCATGGGATCCTCCGTGGTTGGGATGCCCCCGGTTGTGTAACGAATGGCCTTGGCGTTACACATCCCGGCAAATGACCGTAATATTCCCGGCGTGCCCGAGGACGCCGAAACACTCGAGGACGCCGCGCTCGCGCGCCGCATTGCGGCAGCCGGCGCGGCGCTTGATTCTGCCGCAGAAACAGAGCTTTACCGGCGGCTTGCGCCACGCGTGCGACTCTACGGCCTGCGCCACCTGCGCGATCGGCATGCGGCACATGACCTCATGCAGCAGGTGCTCCTCATGACGCTGGAGGCGCTGCGCGCCGGCAAGCTGCGCGAGCCCGAGCGGATCGCCTCGTTCGTCTTGGGCATGTGTCGCATGGTGGTGCTGGAAATCCGGCGCGGCACCTGGCGCCGCGAGAGGCTGCTCGAGACCTACGGCGACACTGCTGAGGCGATCGAGGTGCCTGAGCCTCCTGCGCTCGACGCGGACAAGCTCGCCAGGTGCCTGCAGGCGCTCGCCGAGCGCGAGCGCACGGTGCTGGTCCAGACGTTCTTCGCCGACAGGTCGAGCGACGAGTTGGCGAAGGAACTGGGGCTTGCGGCCGGCAACGTGCGCGTCATACGGCACCGCGCGCTTGCGCGGCTGCGCGGGTGCATGGACGCGGGGGCGACATGACGGGACCACGCTGCGCAAATCCGATTGAGTTCGAGCAGCTTTCTGCCTACTGGCTGGGCGAGCTGACGGCGGCGGCCGAAGCATCGATCGAGGAGCACATCTTCGGCTGCGCGACCTGCACGCGGCGGCTCGAAGAACTCGCCGCGCTGGCGTTTGGCATACGCGCGGTGGTACGCCGTGGCGCGCTGCACGCCGTGATCACGCAACCCTTCCTTGAACAGATGAAGCGGCAGGGCATGCGCATCCGCGAATATCGTCTGACACCGGGCGAGTGCGTGGCGTGCACGATCAGCGCGAATGACGACGGCGTGGTTGGCCGCATGCAGGTGGCGCTCGCGGGCGTGAAGCGCGTGGATGCGTTACAGAGCCTTGATCCGGGCGACGGTCACGTGCAGCGGTGGCGCGTGGAGGACGTGCCTTTCGATCCGAGTGCCGATGAGATGCTTTTATTGCCGTCGGCCACGGCGCTGAGGACGTTGCCGCCCCATACGTTCCGCGTCCGACTCGTCGCGATGGAAGAGTCGGGCGAACGGTCGCTCGGCGAGTACACGTTCGCGCATACGCCAAGCTGAGCACAGCGTATCGACAGTCCGGATGCGCGCACCGGCGATCAGCGCGTCCAATCGGGGCTACGCATCGATGACCCCAGCCCTTCCAATGCGCGGACTGCCTTGGGATTGCTACCTCCCTCGGCGCACCCGTGAGACGTTGGGAGTCGGCTTCAGCGCGAGCGGATGTCCGCTTCGGAGGACGTGAGATGACGGAAGTGGGTCGAACTGGGACCGTCGACGATCGGCGGAGTGCGGCCACTTCCAGACGGTCGCCCTCACCTCTCAATTTGCCGCCGAGCAGCCGTTGACGAGGGGGCCGGCGCCTGGTGATCCCACGCCGCCGCCGGGTACTCTGTCAACTATCCGTAAGCGGGCAGCGCCTTTCGATTCCAGAGTCGCTCAACCAAGGTGCGTCTCTGCCAATGGCGCGAAACCCCGAGACCACCATCACGACGCCTTTGCAGTGATGACCCACGATCCGCGCTCTACGGCACACGCTTCCACGTCAGCCTCACTGGTCAAGCAACGTTCGCTGTTCCAGAGGAATATCGAGGACGGCCTCCGATGACGCTGAATCCGATTGCCTGAACTGCAATGTACCTTTGTCTCCGTACAGGGCGGTGAGTCGCTCACGAATGGTGGTGAGACCTTCGCCGCCTGTCTCGGGCACGAAACCCGCGCCGCTGTCGGTGATCGTCAAGCGCAACCGACCGTTAGTGACGTCCGTACGAATGCTGATCGCTCCTTCAGCGTTCGTCGGCGTGAAGCCGCGTACGATAGCGTGATCGATGAGCGGCAGAAGCACCATCGGCGGCATCCGTATATCCCCGCCTCCAGACGGTGTCTCCATGGTGACGGCGAGTCGTTCGCCCAGCCGGACGCGTACGATGTCGAGGTACGCCCGAGCGAGTTCGAATTCCTGGGCGACCGTCGAAGATGTGTCGCGCATCAGCGGCATCGCGGCACGCAGGTAGGCAATGAGATCGTCGAGCATGCGCGCTGCCAGTGCGGCGTCGAGCTCATACAACCGCTCGACATGGACGAGCGTGTTGAACAGAAACTGTGGCTCCACGCGCGCCTGCATGGCCTGCAAGCGCGACTCGAGCGCGAGCTTGGAACGGCGTATCCGCTCCAGCTCTGCCGTTCGCAATCGCTGCGCCGTGCGCAACGCCGCGCGCCGGCCGGCGTAAAAGAACACGGCCGCCGACCCGATGAGAAGCCAATTTGTCAGGTCGAAAATGGGACGGTAGTAGAGGATTGCGTTACCCTGAAGCCACGGACGGGCCGCGGGTGCGGGGCCGGTGAGGAACAGTGCTCGCCACGCCCACTCGAACGTCTCGCTCGCTGCCACACCGACCACGCATCCGACAAGCGCAGCTAGTACATACGCATTGCGCGGCGGGTAGCCTTCGTCGGCCGCACGGTTTGCGCTGGCGACGGCGATCAGGAGAATGAATGCCCTGATTTGATCGGCGACGGCAACATCCGTGACGATCGCCCACCACGAATTGTTCCGGGCGATTTGCATGATAGGGGCCCAAAATACGACGAGCTGTATGGTGGTCAGGCAGAGCCCGAGAACGGCGGTTACTCGCAATTGCGCCGCGGTGATCGCAAGCACGGCGTCGATCGCCAGCGCGAGGGAATGCCGTGGAGACTCTGCGGCGACAGCGGCGTCGTTCACCGCGCTTCCCGATCCTCGGAGATGCGCTCGTAGGGAAGCACCAGGGTTGCGACGACGCCTTGTGGCGTGTTGATCGCAAGCGACAGGCTGGCCCGCTCTCCGAAATAAGACGCCAACCGTGCGCGCGTATTCGCGAGGCCGGTTCCGCCGCCTCCCGATTTGGTGAACCCCTCTCCGGTGTCGGCGACGTCGATTCGCAATTGCTCGTCTACGACCCGCGCTCGCACATCGATCCGACCCCCCTCGCGCTGCGGCGTCAGCCCATGCTTGACGGCATTCTCGACGAGCGTCAAAAGCATGAGCGGAGGCATGCGCGCGTCACGCAATTGCGATGGAACGTCGAAATCGAAGACGAGCCTGCGCCCCATCCGGATCTGCTGGATGTTGAGATACGCGATGGCGTGGTCGCTCTCCCGCCCGAGCGTGCAGGCGACGGCCCGCATCTGGGGCAGCGCGACCGCAAGGTAGTCCTTGAGGTTTCGCATCATCGTCGCGCCGGCGGCGCGGTCCGTTTCGTAGAGGCGCCTGACGTTGGCCAGCGTATTGAAAAGAAAATGCGGCTCGATCTGCGCCTCGAGCATTTGCAGGCGCGCTTCGGCGGTCTGTCGATCCAGCCGCTCCGAGTCCACGGTGACCGCCGCGATCGCAGCCGCATGGTCGGCTTCGGCGCAGACGTAAAGCCATGTGCTGGCGATGATGAGCCCGACAAACGAGTCCCGGATGATATAGGTTGCAAGCTCGATTGCAGCATCGAGGAGCGCGGACTGCCAACCCTCGCCTGCTGCGAGGAATTGGCCGTAAGTGCTCCATGCTTCGAGACAGACTTCCGCCAAAGTCGCCGCGATGACGACAGCGAAGACCATAGCCACGTATTGCTTCGCGCCATGGGACGGAACCGCGTTGCGCGCCCAGACGGTGCCTATCAGTACCGCGCTCCCGATGAGCAGATACTCCATGAATTCGCCGAGAAACGCGCCGAGCCACTGACCGAGCGGCCAGATGACGAGGAATTTCGTGGTAACGTTGAGCGAGGTGACGAACGCAACCAGGACAACGATCGCGATCCCTTCGCGACCGAGTCCATCGAGCCAGCCGGGCGGCGTCGTTGGGGGCGTGCCTACCATCGGCGCGCCAAGTGACTCGCTCATGTCTTCACTTGAGCGAGTAGGTGAGCTTCGCGTAATAGGTCACGCAGCGCGGATCGGCATAGACCGGGTCGTAACCGCCACTGAATCCTAGTCCCCACTGCGTGAACGGCGGATCCCGATCGAACAGGTTCTTGACGCCGAGCACGACTGTCGTGTTCTTGAAGCCGGTGTACTGCGCCTGGATGTCCCAGATACTGTAGTCGCCCACGCGACGATTACCGTTGCACGCACCCGTATCCGGGTCGACGGTCAGCTGATTGCACTCGCCGTAGCCCAGTTGAAAGGTCTGTGCCAATGTCGCGGACCACGGCCCATTGCTCCATGTGAGCGATGCATAGTGTCGCCAGCGCGGCACAGGGCCGTTCAAGTCGTTGTTGCCGAGTCCCGAGCTGAATTGATCGGTTCCGAAGTCGAGCTTGTAGGTCGTGACGTACGTGCCGTTGAGGCCGAACGAGAGTCGGCCAAGCGAGGTCGTGCGTCCTCGCCATTGCAGATTGACGTCGAAGCCCGACGTGCGCAGGTCGCCGAGATTCTGGTTGCCCAAGAACACTGCCACGATCGGCCCGGGCAAGCCCGGATAGGCGGGATCGACCGCACCTCGAACGACGTTCGTGTCGGCCCATCGGCCGAAGTCGGCGAACAGCTGCTCCTGGCTGAGCGACTGGATGACGTTGCTCTTGTTGATCTTCCAGTAGTCGATCGTGACGGACGTTCCGGCGAACGGCTCCCACACGGTGCCGGCATTGAACTGCTCGGAATTCTCGGCGCCCAGGTGCGGGTTGCCGCCGGCCAGGGCCGTAAATCCCGCCTCGCAATCGCCGGGTTCGTGCGTAACCGGGCAGCGCACGGGGTCCGGAAACGTTGGGTCTGTCGTACCGATCTGCTGCACCGGTACATAGAGATCGTAGATCGTCGGCGCGCGAAATCCCGTTCCCCACGACGAGCGCAGGACGAGCTGCGATACTGGCTGCCAGCGGATCGCAACCTTGGGATTGACCGTTCCTCCGAAATCGCTGTAGTGGTCGTAGCGCACCGCGACTTGCGATTCCCAGCCTTTCGCAAACGGAACGCTCGCTTCCGCGTACAGCGCCTGCGCCCGGCGATCGCCTGCTATGGATGCGACGTCGCCGACGGTGACGACATCGCCGCTCTGTGCGAGCGGCGAGAAGTCGTTGCTCAGTTGTTCCTCGCGCGCCTCGCCGCCGACTGCAGTCGCGAGCCAACCTCCGGGCAGACGCACGATGTCGCGCGACGCCTTGGCATCGACCAGCGAGGTGGTTCCCGTCGCCGTGTGGTAGTTACCGTTGATGAGACTGGACTGCAGCAGGTCGTTCCCCTCCGGGCCGGAAGGTCCGAACGGGTTGATCAAACCCGTGGCGAGCCCTTGCAGCAATCTCTGCTGCGATACATACCCGTGCGCGAGGTCGTCGGTCTGGCTGTTCCTGCTGTAGACCAATGCCGTGCTGTAATCCCAGCCTGCGAACGTGCCATCGGCACCAATGACGCTGCGCACTGCCTGCGAATCGACGACATCCAGTCGATTGCCGAGCGCGTCGGTGCGGAAATATAGGTCGAGATTCCCGACAATTCCATTGGCGGCCGCAAAGGACGTTGGATAATATGGACCGGACGCCGGGTACAGCACCTGCGCACCTCCGGTTGTGGCCATCGAGGAAATCGGCGTGGGGGGAAGCGTCAGCTCGAGCCGATTGCGCGAGTAGGCGAGATCTGCGAACAGCGTAACGTCAGGGGTGAGCTGGAAGGTCGCTCTGGCCAGCGCGTTGAAGCGTTCCGCAGGTGGGACGATATCGGCGAGCGATTGTGGATCGTATCCGCACGCCACCGTATTTGGCCCGCTAACCGGGAAGGACCGCGGTGGCGCGCAGCCACTGGCCGCGGAGGGATTCACGAGGTCTATCGGCCCTACGACATTGGCGGGAAAGCTGAAGAAGTTGTAACCGAACAGCCCCATGTCGGGACGATAGCCGGTGCGCGTGAAGTCGCGGCTCGCCGCTGGTAGCGCTTCGTCCTTTTGATAGCTCAGCGTGGCGAAGACGTTGAATCGATCCTTGCCGAGGTCGCCATGGCCGGCGGTGACGTTCGCCTGATACTGGTTGCCTCCACCTTGACCGGTCACTGCGCCGTACCCTGACATGTCGACGCCGGAGAAATCCTTGCGCAGGATGAAATTGACGACGCCGGCGATCGCATCCGTGCCATAGATCGCCGACGCGCCATCCTTCAGGACCTCCACGCGGTCGATGGCAGCGATGGGTATCGAGTTGACGTCGACCGCGCCACCGTCGAAGGCGTAGTTCGCCACGCGCCGACCGTTGATGAGAACGAGGGTCGATCCATCGCCGATCCCGCGCAGGTTGACCGTGGACTGGCCGGGTCGCGGCAATGGCTGGAACGGCTTGGCGATCTGGCTGCCGATGGACAGTTGATCGTTGAACGGCAGGAGATTCGCAGACAGCTTGCTCATCAGCTCGGCGACCGTCGTCGATCCGCCTCGTTCGATGTCTTCCCGCGTGATCACCTGGACGGGCAACGCAGTTTCCTTATCGGTTTGCCGAATGTTGGATCCCGTCACCTCGATTCGAAGCGTATCGTCAGGCGACGCGTTTTCCTGTCCGAACACGGGAACGTGGGAACAGCCCAGGGCGGCGGCACATGCGCCGACAAGCGTGGCGGTGCCTCTGCGCGGCGATCTTTGCGCTCGCATGCTTTCCCTCCCATTCTCGAAAGACTCGCTACATCTGCCGGAACAAGTGGTAGTACGGCTCGCTGACGACAAGCGTTTCGGCGCGCCGTTTGAGCTTCACGCGAAGGCGCTCACCTCCTTCGCGGACCACGCCCGCGATCGCGTTGACGTTGACGAGCGTGCCGCGGTGAATCTGCCAGAACATTTGCGGATCGAGCTCTTCCAGCAGCTGCTTGATCGTTCTGCGGATCAGCGATTCCTGAGTCGCGGTGACGACCGTCGTGTATTTGTTGTCGGCCTGAAAGTAGACGACTTCCTCGATCGTAATGAGCCGCAGGTCGTTTCCCTGCGAGGCGGTGACCCAGCGAAGGTAATCCTTTCGCAACCCGGCGGTCTCCGCGAGACTGCGCAGCAGGCCTTCGAGGTTGGCCGGCGCACTGGTGATCCTTTCCTTGAGTCGCGCGATCGTCGTGGCGAGACGCGCCGCCGTGAACGGCTTCATCACGTAGTCGACGGCGCCTTGCTCGAACGCCGCGACCGCGTATTTGTCGTAGGCCGTCACGAACGCGACATGGCATTTGCCGCTCGCCTGCCTGGCGACGTCGAGTCCGGACAGGCCTGGCATCTGGATATCCAGAAACAGGATATCGGGCGCGTGCTGTCCCAACGCTTGCAGCGCTTGGATGCCGTCTTCGGCCTCCGCGCTGATTACCAGCTCGGGCCAAAGGCGCAGAAGCGTGTCCCTGAGCTCGGCGCGAAGCACCGGCTCGTCTTCTGCGATAACGGCCTTGAGAACCCGCATCGGCTGCCCCCGACGATTGGTGCACTGCGCCGACAACACGGTTTAGACGGTCCTCGCCAGGCAGGATAACCGTGCCCGCCGGAATAGTCGACTACGCCCGCCCATGTTGCCGAAACCTGTGCGGGTTCCGGCTCTCAATGCGACGGTTCGGCATCAATGCGGTGTGAATCAAGTTCTGAGCGGTGTGGTTCCCGAGGCCAAGAGCTCCTACCTGCCATCCGGTGCAGGACCTTGTGCCAGCGAAGCCCCAGCCGTCGGCCTCTCCTTCGATGCGTTACCCGATGGAGACGAATCGTGCCGACTTCGTAAGCATGTGCCGCACGCTATCGTCGCGCCTCGCCGGCATCGCAGGGCTCGCAATCCAGGGCCGCTACGCTCGGACCGCGAGCATAAGCTGGCCGCCATGCAAATCATCGCGGGGAATTCGTCGCACCTGGGCTGGCACTCGTACTTTGATCCACCAGATTCGTCGCAAATCGATTCCCGGCCTCCGCGCCGCGTGTTCCACTTCGACATCGCGCGAGCATCGTGCGCGAAACCTACGAAGGAGAACTGATCATGAACGCGCCTTCGCAGTGGAAGCGTGTGCCAGCCAAGCGCGAGCACGTACTTGTCGCGATGACCGCCGGAAGCACCCTCGCTCGGCCCAATGTCGTCACGACGATCGCTGCCGCCGCGCTGGCGGTCCTTATCGCGATCGGGCTTCTCGGCTCTGTTGCCGGCCTCTTTCAGAGCGATGGCGCTCCGTTTGAGCAACTTGTTATCGCCGAGCGGGCCTGCGCCAACCATAGCTTCGTCTCCGAGCGCGAGACTTGCATGCGGTTGTACCTCGCCGCATTACGGGTACGCAATCTTGCAAGCCGCTGACCTTCTGGGCAGCAATCGAGCCGTTCCCGAACGAGGCGGAGCGAATATGCCAAGTTCGGGACTGGGCCGCAGCGTTGCCAGACACGTGCCGACCCGGCTATGAATTGCATTCCGCGGGGAAACCCAGAATACGTGCGACTGCTGGCGCGCCCCCGGTGGCCATTGCCCGGCGCTAGGTCACCTGCTTTCGACGCGATGCTGCCGGCGTCCACCCTCGGGCAGCGCCCGCACTCGATCCGGCCGACCCGGACGGTGCCTGCATCAGGAGAACTCCCATGAAGCGAAACTTCGTCCAAGCCGGTGCAATGGTGTCGCTGCTCGCCGCGATGGCATGCGCGCCGACGGTCGCGCTGGCCCAACAAAAATGCGACGACCCGAACGGAATGATCGCAAGGCGCGCCTGTGCCAAGGCCGCCGAGGGCCCCGACGCGTTGCGCCGCTTCGTCTCGCGCACGCAGGGCATCTGGAACCTTTATTACTATGACTATGCGCGGCCGGACTCGACCGACACTGCCACCGGGGCCGCGATCGCACCGCACGCGCCTGCGGCTGGGCAGCGGGGCAACGCCGCGGTCGCGGCCCGGTCGCAGTAGGGAACATTCGAGAAGCCGGGGCACGAATCGGCTCTGCGCCCGCGTCGTGTTCCCCGGCGGACTGTTTGCACGCCGTTCAGGGTCCGCAGCCCTCCTTCGGGTTCTCCGCTGGTTGATTTGCCCCGAAGCAGCCACTCGCGCAGGCATCCGGCGCCTCGTCCCTGCGTTGCGCAATGCCACACTTGCGCAATGGTCGGCGAGCGTTGATACACGGATTAGAGAGAATTCGGCAGGTACCATCAGGGTTGTCCAGCGATTGCCGCGCGGAGGATGTGGCAGGTGGTTTCATCTCATCGATACCCGTAAGATCCAAGGCGTTGCAATCGGCAATTTCGGCTTCGGATGCCACTGAAGCCGCGCGGCTCTATTGTTGCCCTGCGCCTCTCGTAGCGGACAGGTGGGAGTCCGAGTTCGGCGCGGTGCAGTTCCGTTCCCCTGTCGCGGAGCGCCAGCACCGTCCGCACTTGCGTCGCTCTTGGAGACCGGCCTATGAACGCTCCCGAGACAATTTTGAAACACACGCAAATCTCCGCTGAAACCCACGACGTGACCAACGTTTCGCGTGAGCTCGTCGACTACAACGCGTACCTGCAGGACGCCGCGCTGAAGGAGGCGGTACGGCGCGAGGGGGCCGCTTGGGCGCACGACGACTTGACTGTGTTCGGCAGGCTCACCGGCTCCGCCGACTACCTCGCCCTGGGGGCGCTCGCCAATCGATTCCCTCCGGAGCTCGAGACCCATGACCGATTCGGCAACCGGGTCGACCTCGTGACGTTTCATCCCGCGTACCACGCGCTGATGAAGACCGCGATCGAGCACGGCCTGCACTCGTCGCCCTGGGCCGAACCGGGGCCCGGCGCGCACGTTGCCCGAGCCGCGCGAACCTACCTGCACACGCAAGTCGAGGCGGGACACGGCTGCCCGATCACGATGACCTTCGCGGCGGTGCCGTCGCTACGCACGACCCCTGATCTCGCAAAGATCTGGGAACCGAAGATCACGGCGCGCGTCTACGACCCGCGCAACGTTCCCGATTGCTGCAAGCAGGGCCTGACGATCGGCATGGCAATGACGGAGAAGCAGGGCGGCTCGGACGTGCGCGCCAATACCACGCGGGCTCACCCGCTCGCCACGGCGGGGTCCGGCGAGGCGTACGAGCTCGTCGGCCACAAGTACTTCGTCTCTGCGCCCATGTGCGACGCTTTCATGGTGCTGGCGCAGGCGCCAGGTGGCTTGACGTGCTTCCTGCTGCCGCGTTGGCGACCCGACGGCACCAAGAATCCAATGCAGGTCCTCCGCCTGAAGCGCAAGATGGGCAACGTCTCGAACGCGTCCAGCGAGACGGAACTGCGCGGCGCGCTCGCGTGGATGGTCGGCGAGGAGGGGCGCGGCGTGCGCACGATCATCGAGATGGTCGCGATGACGCGCTTTGATTGCATGGTCGGCTCCTCGGCGGGCCAGCGCGCGGCAGTGGCGCAGGCCCTGCACCATTGCTCGATCCGCTCGGCTTTCGGCAAGGTGCTCAACCGGCAGCCGCTGATGACCAACGTGCTCGCGGATCTCGTGCTCGAGAACGAAGGCGCGCTCGCATTGACGATGCGCGTCGCGCGGGCGATGGATAGCCGGGCGGACGGCCATGAAGACTTGGTCGTACGCCTGTGCACGGCAATAGGCAAATACTGGATCTGCAAGCGCACGCCGAACCACGCGTACGAGGCGATGGAGTGCATCGGCGGCAGCGGCGTCATGGAGGATGGCCCGTTCCCGCGGCTGTTTCGCGAGTCGCCCATCAATGCAATCTGGGAAGGCAGCGGCAACATCCAGTGCCTCGATGTGCTGCGCGCAATGCAGAAGACTCCGGAGGTCGTCACGGCGTTCTTCCGCGAGGTGGGCAAGGCGAAGGGCGCCAACACGGCGCTCGATGAATGGGTCGGCTCGTTGCGCAGCGAGTTCGGTGACCTCGCCGACATCGAGTATCGCGCGCGTGGACTGGTCGACCGGATGGCATTGGCGATCCAGGCGGCGTTGCTGCTGCAGCACGCGCCGGGGTACGTAGCGGACGCGTTCTGCGCGTCGCGCCTAGCGGTCGCCGGTGGCCACCGCAACTACGGTACGCTGCCGCGCGGCGTGGATTGCTCGGCGATCATCGAGCGCGCCACTCCCGTTGCCTGACTGCGGGTCCACCGTCCCGCCTTCTCGGCAGTTGCCGACAACTATCGGAATCCGGTCTGCTCAGCTACGGCGGGATCATCTGGTCTCCCGGTGGTGCATCTCGTATTTCGTCGGACGGCGTCCGCTTCCCCGTCGTCGAATGCCGGCTTTCCGAAGCATCGACGGTCCGCTCAGGGTAAGTGGACGTTGAGGCATTTGGACAATTGCAGTCGTAAGCCGGGATTGGCAAGCTGTACACATGGAGCAGAGAGAATTTGCCGAATTCTACGAGCGCTATCGTTCGCAATGCATCCGCGCCGGCGCAGAACCCCTTACGCCAGAGGTCATGCAAGCCCGTATAGCGGACTGGCAGTTGCTAGGGCTCGGGTGGGACACATACTCACAGTTCGATAATTGAGGCGACAAATCCGGAACGTTCTGCGACGACGGTGATCTGATTGCTTGTGAAACGAGACGGCAGATCTTTTGACCATCAGACCCCGGAACAAATCCGGCTGATGGCGGTGGAGTGGGTCCGCGAAGGCGAGCGCGGTCGGTGAACTGTTGGCGAAACTCGGACTGACGCCGCAGAAGCCGCTGCAACGGGCCTACCAGCGCGATCCGGAAGCCATTGAGCGGTGGCAGCGGGAAACCTACCCGGCCCTCGCCAAGCAGGCCAAGGCCCAAGGCGCCGACATTTACTTCTGGGATGAGTCCGGCTTCCGGGCCGACACCGTCCGCGGCAAGACCTGGGGAGTCCGGGGTCAGACGCCGGTGGTGCTGCGGCCCGGGCAGCGGCAATCCTTCAGCGCGGCTTCGGCGGTCAATGCTAAGGGCGCGTTCTGGTTCTGCACCTACGAAGGTGCGCTCAACGCGGAGCTGTTCATCGAGCTGCTGCAGCAAATGATGAAGTACCGCCGCAGGCCGCTGCAAGCGGGCGAGAAATTGCGCGACAAGATTGAGGACCAACTCGCAAAACTGCAGCAGATGCCGGGCATTGTCCGCTCATTTTTCCGCCATCCGGCTGTCGCCTATATTGCCGACTGCTGAGCAGGCACAAGAAGCGGAAGGCAACGGCGACGTGCCGCATCGTCCGATGCATTGAGGTATTGGATGTGGCCAGAGCCCTTAGCACTTAGCCCTACGCTCCCCGGACGCAGAGCGAAGGGCGCAGATCGAGGTGATCGACTTTTACACGATTTGCGACGGGGTTGCGGCGACGAGAGGCCGCCTGCGGCCATCAGCCGTCCCAAGCGAGCTTGCCCGAAAGCAGTCGCAGCGCTCATCAACCTGCGGGCACCGCGATTGCAGATTGGCTACGCTCGTCCTAGCCGAAAATTCGCAACCTGGCCGCGCACGGCATTGCCCCGACGATGGGGGCCCCTTTGCGCGCGGGGAGCGAATGAGGTCGACGTGCTAGGCGCGTCCGTGCACGTAGAAGTTGTACATGCCAAGAAAAGTGTTCGGATTTTCCAGTTCGAATTGCGTCCAGCAGTTCAGGTCGGTCCGCGCGAGCTCGCCCGGAAACCGCAGCGCGTAGCGCTGCTGCACGGCCAAATCCACGTTGAACTTCAAGAAGTCGAGTCCAAGCTCCGCAAGGGATTCCTCGATCTGACGCATTGTGAAGCGGTGCTCCTTGGCATGGAACAGCAGATCACGGCAGCCGCTCGTGTCGTAGAAATCCTCCAGTGCTGTCAGCCATCTGTACGGCCGCCATCGGTCGATCAATTGCAGATCAAGCCGGAACTGCCGAATCCCTTCCGTCGTCGACGGATAGCCTTGAGCGACGATTTGGCCTTGGGCGGCAGCGATGTCCCGACGGGCAAGCGCGCTATAGAGTCCGACGTGCATGACGCCGCCGGGGCGCAACAGGGATCGAAGGACACGCCAACCGGCCATCGGATCCTCGAGATGGTGCAGCACGCCGACGCATTCGATGAAATCGAAGGTCTTGCCGATGGAGTCCAGCCGCAGGATGTCAGCCTGTGCGTATTCGATGTTCACAATGCGCAGTTCTCGCGTCTTTCGCTTCGCGTACGCGAGGCTCGCGGCGCTGAGGTCGACCGCCAGGATCCTCGCCGCTGGAAATCGTTGCGCCGTCTGGATCGATTGCTGTCCGGTGCCGCAACCCGCGATGAGCACGTCGGCGTTGTCGATCTGACGCGCCGGGCGAGAGGACTTGACGTCAAGTTCGGACGCCAGGAAGGCACTGAACGGGACGGCTCCGTCAATCGAGGGTGATCGGACCCATCGCGGATACGGATGCTCCTCGTATTGGCTGCGAACCAGTCTGGATGTCGCGTCGTCGATCGGGGTCAACTGTTGCAGGTCGCCGCGATGACCCAGTTCCCGGAGGATTTCCCCCACCTGTTGCGAGAACAGGCCGGCCAGCGGGGGCTCCGCCATGACAGCCGCCAGACGTTGGCAGTCGGGCAGCGAGGACAATGGGGAATAGCACGCCAATGCGGCGACCCATGCGCCGGGCACGGGCTTCGCTTCGGTGAGGTGCTTGGAGATGGCGTCGCGGAGCGAGGCGACGCCATCGTTCTCCTCGGCCGTACAGTCATAGACGTATTCGTTGATGTAGCACTGGCGCGCAACGGCGCAGCAGAAGCGCAACGCCGATGGATCAGCTTTGTCAGGCGATTGTGGCGCCAGGACATCAAGAAGGAGCGCTCGCCTGGCCAACGCCAGGAAGTGCTCAAGATCGAGATCGGCCGCCGGCGTGTTCTCCAGTACGGCGCGAAAGAGATCGTCGGTGGCCAATGCAGCAAGGCCCTCGGCTCCGAACAATTCCTCCTTCGACAGCGCCGTTGGCCACGACGCAACGGCTCGTTCGATGCATTGCCTGGCCACGCGATTGGACCTGACCAGTGCGACGCTTGCAGGAACGAGCTGACCGGTACGACACCACGGATCAGAGAGCGCACGAATCAGGAATTGCCTTACAAGCCCATTGTTGTAACTCGTGCCCGTCTTGACCAAGCGAACGAACAGCGCCTTCGCTGCGGGCGTTTCTTCGGCTCGCAAGGAACGGATGCAAGCGTCCATTGCGTCCGCAAACATCCCATCAGCGATGAGTGCTGATGCGAGATCGTTGAGCGCATCGATCTTGCGTCTGGCCCGCCGCCGAGTTGCCAAAATGGAGTTCCTTACCGTCCCGGGAACAATTAGCCTACCCGCTCTGCAGCCGATACGTAAGTGTTCCCACGCGTGTCTGCTTCAGGCATTGCCGCGTGACTGCTGAGGGTCGAACTGGGACCGTCGACGATCAGGCCGGGTGCGGCCACCACCGGCCATAGGCCTCGAACTCGAAAAGGCCACTCGAGGCGGCGGCCCGAAGTAACTGGCCGCCGCCCCTTCGGCCGAGCCTCCCAGCCGTTGTTGCGCAAAAAAGTAGCAATCCGCAGAATGGGTTCTCCCGTTTGCCCTGATCTCCTCCTCCATGCCGGAGCCGTTTCGCGCTAACAGCCCGCTGGCGACCGACGCGGTGACGTTCCTGTTCACCGACATCGAGGGCAGCACCCGCCTATGGGAGGAGAACCCCGACCGGATGAGGCCTGCGCTGGCGAGTCACGACGCGATTTCACGCACAGCCGTGGAGTCCCACCGCGGCGTGGTTGTCAAGATGACCGGCGACGGCATGCATGCCGCCTTCGACGATGCCCTGAACGCGCTCGCCGCGGCCGTGGACCTGCAACAGGCACTTGCCGACCCCGCCGCGACCAATGGCGTTCCCCTCCGCGTGCGTTGCGGACTGCACGCGGGCATCGTTGAACACCGCGACAATGATTTCTTCGGTCCGCCCCTCAATCGTGCCGCCCGAATTATGAACGCCGCGCACGGCGGCCAGGTGTTGTTGTCGCAGGCGGTGGTTGATAGCGTGCAGGAGATCCTTCCGGCCATGGTGTCGCTACGCGATCTCGGTCGGGTCCGGCTGAAGGACCTCTCGACCCCTGAACACGTCTATCAGGTCGTACACCCGGATCTCCGGCAGGAGTTTCCGGCGCTGCGTTCGCTGGAGGCCACACCGAATAACCTGCCGCAGCAGGCCACGAGATTCATTGGGCGTGAGAAAGAGTTGGAGGAGTTGAAACGGATGGTCGCCAGGACCCGTCTCCTGACTCTCACGGGCTCGGGTGGCTGCGGCAAGACCCGCCTGAGCTTGCAGGTTGCCGCCGACTCCCTCGAGCGCTTCCCGGACGGCGCATGGTTGGTGGAACTCGCGCCGCTCGCGGACCCGGGCCTCGTGCCGCAGGCAGTGGCGAAGGTGCTGGGCCTGAAGGAAGAGCCGGGCAAGCCAATCGGACAAACGCTCGCTCACTACCTCAAGGACAAGCGGCTACTGCTGCTGCTCGATAACTGCGAGCACCTGCTCGACGGTTGCGCGCGACTGGTCGACACGCTTGTCCGTCAATGTCCAGCACTGACAATTCTCGCGAGCAGCCGGGAAGCGCTCGGCATGGGTGGCGAGCAGACGTACCGCGTGCCATCGCTGTCGCTGCCCGATCCGAAGCAGCTGCACACGCTGGCCTCCGTTGCGCCATTCGAAGCGGTGCAACTGTTTACCGACCGTGCCCTGCTCGTCCGTGCGGACTTCGAGTTCGCCAGCCAGCACGCTTCTACGCTCGCTTCCATCTGCTATCGGCTGGACGGCATTCCGCTGGCTATCGAGCTGGCGGCGGCGCGGTTGCGCTCCCTTTCACTCGAAGAGATCAGTCGCAGGCTGGACCAGCGATTCCGACTGCTCACCGGTGGCTCACGCACGGCGCTGCCGCGCCAGCAGACGCTACGCTCGCTGATCGACTGGAGTTACGACCTGCTGAATCAAAGCGAGCAGACTCTGTTTTGCCGGTTGGCGGTTTTCGCAGGCGGTTGGACGCTGGAAGCGGTTCAGCAAGTGTGCAGCGACGAAAGCGCCGACGAGTGGGATGCTGTGGATCTCCTCACCTCACTCATCGAAAAGAGCTTCGGTGACGGCAGAGTTGCAGCGGTGCTACTCGTTATCGGCTGCTCGAAACGGTGCGCCAATATGCGCGGGATCGGTTGCTGGAGAGTGGCGAAGGAGAAAGGTGGCGCGACCGTCACCTTGCGTATTTCCTCGCGTTGGCGGAAGAAGCAGCGCCGAAGCTGAACGGGACGCAGCAGCGGCACTGGCTGGAGCGCCTCGAGCGGGAGAACGACAACCTGCGATCGGCCCTGACCTGGGCTGCCGCAGGCGCCGACGCTGTGAGCGGGATGCGACTGGCGAGCGCTTGTTGGCGGTTCTGGCTGATCCGCGGGTACGCTCGCGAAGGCCTCGGATGGCTCTCCGCAATGCTCGCGGCTGCGCCCGATCGACAGGCGACGACCCACCGCGCGCAGGCACTCAACGCAGCCGGCACGATGGCGAGGGCGATGTCCGACTTTTCGAAGGCAAGGACACTGTACGAGGAAGCCCTGTCCCTCTGGCGAGAGCTCGACGTCCAGCGTGGCGTTGCCGCTGCGCTGGGCAACCTCGCCATGGTGTCCTACGACCAGGGCGACCATGCCGCGGCATTGGCCCGGCATAAGGAGAGTCTCGCGATCTGGCGCGAGTTGGGTGACCGACCGGGGATCGCCAGGACGCTGATGGCCTTGGGGAACGTCGTCTACTCGCAGGGCGGCGAACTGGCCGCTGAGTCGCTGTACGAGCAGAGCTTGGCGATCGAGCGCGAGCTCGGGGACCAACGGGCCATCGCCATCGTGTTGAACAACCTGGGGATGGTGGCGGCGTACCACCGCAATGATTATTCGGTCGCCCGATTGCTGCATGAAGAGGCCTTGGTCATCCGTCGAGCAGCTCGGCGACCGCTGGGGAATCGCCGGCTCGTTGACCAATCTGGGCACGGTCGCCTATGAGCAGGGCGACTATCCGTCTTCTAGAGCGCTTCTGACAGAGAGTCTTGCCATGCGGCGAGATCTGGCTGACGGGTTGGGCATTGCGGAGTCTCTGGAAGCACTCGCCGGTCTCGCGTTCGCCGCGGGCCACCCCGTACCGGGTGCCCGCCTCTGCGGCCAGGCGGCGCGACTGCGAAAGGAAATCGGCTCTCCCCACCCGCCGTGGGAGCGCTCTCGTTATGACCGTCAGATTGCCTCCGGGCGTGCCGCCATCGGCAACGACGTCGCCTTCGACCTGGCTTGGCAGGAGGGCCATGCGATGACGCTGGAACAGGCAATCGAGTACGCGTTGCAAGAGCAGAGTGCCGATGGCTGAGTTTTGGGTTTTTCGTCCACCTCCGAGGCGCCCGTCATATCCGGACTACTCCGCCGCTGCTTGCACCTGCGGAAGGAGGTCGTCGGACTCGCAATGTGCGGGGCTGCAACCAGTGTGCATCGCAGACGTGCCCACTTCGCGCTGGGCCGGCATCGGCGGCGCAAAAGCAACGGCTGCTTCTCAGCTGCGGCTACGGCTGCTTCGGGTCGATCTGCGCCAGTCGATGATTGGGCCCAGATCGGCCAGATCGGGGAATTCGAGGCACGTTCCGACACGAATCGGCATTTCCCGGCCGGAAATGACGACCCCGCCGAAGCGGGGTCCTTGGACTGCTCAGCGATTCAAGACATCGCTTCGGGCGCCGAGAAAGATCGGTACGACCTCCGCGAGCTTCGCTTCGGGCACCCCCAGCTCCTTCAAGACATCCGCGAAATGCGCCACGAATGCGACGAACGCGCTGTCGTCCGTGCCCCTGGCGACGAGGTGTGCATGCGACTGCCGCAGGCCCGGACCGTGATAGTTGTTCGGACCACCCAGTGCCATGGCCAGGAAGGGCTCCGCCCGCTTCTTCAGCCTCTCCATGTTGACGCCCGCGGAATTCGGGCCGACGCGCGGGTCGACCACCGGTATTGCCGCGAAAGACGGCAACGCTTCGCGGGCTGCCGGTAGCGACCGGCCGTCTACAGTTCCAGCTTGGCGAGGAGACCCAGCAGTCGTTTTGTCTGCCGGGCGCTGGTCATGGGATAGGTTTCGAGCCACCGGTGAATCGAAAAACCCGGCTCCAATCTGCGGATTTCGTCGACCTCCCACGCGGCAGTACGCTGGTCTCCGGCTGCCACCAGAGCAGCCGCAAGGTATACGTGCGTTTCGATGTCCACCGGGTTGCGCATCGATGCGGCGCGCAGATTGATGAGCGCCTGCTCGATGTCGTCGGCGAACAGGTACGCGCGGCCGAGGAGCAGGAAGTACAGGTACCCGCCGTCCGGATTCAAGCGCATCGCGGTGCGCAGCAGCGGGATCGATTTCGCCGGCTGCCCGATGTAGGTGTCGATGCCGCCGAGCAACGCGTAGGCGTCCGCAAAAGACCGATCGAGCTCGATCGCTTTCTGCAGCGCCTCGATCGCCTGCGCATGGCGGCGGCTTTGCGCGTGAACGAAGCCGAGCGCCCAATAGACCTCCGGGAGGTCGGGATCGATCAGTCGTGCAGTCTCGGCAAGCTCCAGCGCCCGGTCGAGCGCAGGTGACGGGTCGGCAGACTCGCGCAGGCGGGGGTCCATCGCGTAGGTCATCGCGAGCCCCGCGTAGGCACGCGCAAAGCTTGGGTCCAGATCGACCGCCTTGCGATAGAGCGCTCTCGCCATTTCGTTCTGCTCGCTCTGCCGAACGAGAAACAGTGCCTGACCCCGCAAGAAATAGTCGTACGCCTCCAGGTTGCTCGTATACCGCTTGGCGAGCCTGCGCCGCTCGACCCCGCTGATCTTGGCTGGCAGCAGCCCGACCAGCTTGGCGGTCATCGCGTCCTGGACCGCGAAAAGATCCCCGAACGGGCGCTCGAATCGCTCGGACCAAAGCTCCTCGTTGGTCCTGGTGTCGACCAGATGGACGTTGATCCGCAGCGTGTCGGATTCGCGTTGCACGCTGCCAAGGATGCGGTACCGGGCCCTTTGCTGCACCGGGTTGCTCGTTGCGGCGCTCGACTCGCGGATGACGCGCAGGTCGGACAGGCGCGAAAGTGCAGTCACAAGGTCGTCGCTGATGCCGCGTGCAAGATAGTCCTGCCCACGGTCGGTGCCCAGAGAGACGAACGGCACCACCGTGACGGTGACCCAGCCCGGTGGCCGGGCGTCCGCGGCGTCGAGCGCGTCCCGCGTGAGTGGCGCACTTCGAATCGAATGGAGGAAATAGATCCCGGCCACGGCCACCGCGAGCACGAGGGAGGCGATCCACACCGCTGACGGCGCGTAACGGCGTGGACGCGCCGGATGTTCGGACGGAACGGTTACGTCGACGCCTGCAGGGCTCGCTTCCGCCGCTCCGCTCGGCCGTACCGGCGCAATCAGCCGGTAGCCACGCTTCGCAATGGTCTCGATGTAGGACGGCGAGCGGGAATTGTCTCCCAGCGCCTTGCGCAGCTTGTTGATGGTCTGCGTCAGCGCCTCGTCGCCGACCACGACGCCCGGCCACACCACCATGAAGAGCTCTTCGCGACT
Source organism: uncultured beta proteobacterium (assembly GCA_963734515.1). Classification (GTDB taxonomy): domain Bacteria; phylum Pseudomonadota; class Gammaproteobacteria; order Burkholderiales; family Casimicrobiaceae; genus VBCG01. Next base: position 68,628 of record CAVTHP010000017.1, read on the forward strand.
GACGACGCGGCCAACGCGGTCCGCGAGCAGCATCAGCACGTCCATCGCCTTGGGCTCGATCCGCAGCGTTTCGCTGCCACGGCTCAACTCGTTGCTCTCGGGGTCGGCCGACCATTCACCGATCTGCGCGCGCGGGCGCACTCGCTCATCGGGGCTGACGCTTTGTGCAAGCACTTCCAGGCACCTCGCCGTCCGAATGCAACATGCTGATCCGGCTAGGAAAACAATTCCGTACGCAAAGCATAACCGTTTCGTCGGGCGTTGTGCGTCGGGCGGCGTTTCCAATGGCGGCTGCAGCTTGCGTCGTCTGCAACCCCGGCGCGCCTTGGGGGCTTCGGGAAGACGTCAACTCAGGAGACTTCCGATGAAACGGCTTGCATTTGCACTTGTGACCCTGGTGTGTGGGCTCTTGCTATCGGCTGCCCCGGCAATCGCGCAGCAGCCGCTGCTCATCAAGCCGCTGGCCGAAAAGAAAGTCGCGGATCTGCCACCCGGCCCGCTCTACTGGCGCATCGAGAACTTCGCCGATCGCGCCCAGGCCCAAGCCGCGGAAGGCGCCTGGTCATTGGTCGCGGAGTCCGCGGGGAAGACCTGGCTGTTCACCCTCGGCGCGCCGGGCGGAAGCACAGCGGGCGGCACCAAGGTCACCGAGCTGGGGCCCATCCCGCGCGTCGCCGCCCCGCAGTATCTGCTGCGGATCAACGAAGCCAGCGGCCCTCCCGGGAGCGCCACGCCGATCCATACCCATCCGGGCTCCGAGGCGTTTTTCGTGCTGAGCGGCGAGCAGAGCATCCGCGGTCCGCAGGGCACAGTGCGCGTCGAGGCGGGCCACGCCGTAGCGGGCCAGGGCGGCGGTATGCCGATGCAGGTTTCGAGCAGCGGCTCGACCGATCTGCACGCGCTGGTGATGTTCGTCGTGGACGGCACCCGTCCTTTTTCGTCTCCGGCGAAATTCCCATAAGCTCGACGGCGCAGCTCAGATCTCGTCGGTCCAGTAGTCCACGTGGTCGCCCGCGCTCGTCATGTGGCGCAGGCCGCCGCCGAAAGCGCCGATCTTCTTCGAATCGGGATATTCGCAGACCTCGGCCGGCATCATGGTGCTGACGGACAGGTAGGCGAGTTCGGTGTCCGAGTCGTTGACGATCTGGTGTGCTGTTTCCGGGCCGCCCGTTCGGCAGCAGATCACATCCCCGGCGCGGATCTTCCGCGTCTCGGCGCCGTAGCGAAGCGTTCCCGTGCCCTTCACGATGAAGAACATCTCCTCTTCGCCGCGATGGCTGTGGAAAGGACACGAGCGCTTTCCCGGCGGGACGACGTCGTAGGAATAGCCGAGCTCCTTCGCGCCGAGCAGCGGCCCGATCCGCGCGGCGTCGCACTCGAACTTGTCGCCCTTGGCGAAATGCTCGAGCTTCAATTCGTCGATGTTTACGACTTTCGAATCGATCGCGCCCATCGGTCCGTCCCTCCGCACACAATCCGGGACCGGGATTTGACCTCGCCGTGCGCCGGCAGGTCAAGTCGTGCGACCTCGGGCGGCTTGCGCGGCGGCTAGAGAGCCGCCAGCGCGTCGAGGACCGTCTTCTTCTGCAGGATCTCGGGCAGCAGTTGGGGCGGACGTCCCTTGCGATAGAGCACGTAGACGGGGACGCCGCTGCGCCCCAGAGCGGCGAGGGCGCGCGTGATCTCCGGGTCGCGGCGAGTCCAGTCGGCGCGCACCAGCACGATGCCAAGGCGTCGGAACTCGTCGCGCACGGCGGCGCTCCTGAGCACGAAGCGCTCGTTGACCTGGCAGGTGACGCACCAGGCCGCGGTGAAATCGACGAACACCGTGCGGCCCTCGTCGGTCAGATTGGCCACGCGGGCTTCGGAATACGGCTGCCACTGTCCCTCGATCGACGCCTGTCCGCCTCCCGCCTCGGCGGCTGTGCGATCGACGGGGGCTCCGGCACGCGCCCCGGTGAGCAGCGGCCACGCGATCGCGAGTCCGGCGAGCGCGCCCAGCACTGCAATGACGCTCCATACCCGCGCACCGCCGCCGCGATAGCTGCGCCACGCCCACAGCGCGAAGGCGACCACGACGAGCAGCGCCCCTGCGCGCAACACCGCGTCGTTGTCGAGCTGCGCCCCCAGAACCCAGACGAGCCACACCACCGTCGCATACAGTGGGAACGCGAGCAGCTGCTTCAGGCGCAGCATCCACGGGCCGGGGCGCGGCAGCACGCGGCGCCACGCGGGAAACCAGGCGAGCGCGAGGTACGGCAGCGCCATCCCGACGCCCAGCGCGACGAAGATCGCGAACGTCACCTGCGGCGGCGCGCCGAGCGCGTAGCCGAGCGCCGCACCCATGAATGGCGCCGTGCACGGAGACGCGATGACCACCGCCAGCACGCCAGACGCGAACGAATCGATCTGACGGTTCGAATGCGACCAGGCTGCCATCCCCGCCGGCACCAGTGCGCCGAATTCGAACACTCCCGAGAGGTTCAGTGCGAGCGCGAAGAACAGCACGGCGAGTGCGGTGACCACCGCCGGAGATTGCAGCTGGAAACCCCAGCCGAGCTGCTCGCCCGCCCCGCGCAGCACGAGCAACAGCGCGGCCAGCGCGACGAAGGTCGCAACGACACCGGCGGCGAACGCGAGGCCCTGCGCGCGCATCGTTGCCCTTTCAGCCCCGCGCGCGGATGCGAGTCCGAGCGCCTTCAACGACAGCACCGGGAAGACGCAGGGCATCAGGTTCAACAGCAGACCGCCGACCAGGGCGAGCGCGAGCGACAGCGGCAGCGACGTCGGCGCGCCATCGGCCTGCTGCGCCGCCGGCGAGAGGTCCACGATCGCGTCGGCGGGCCGGGGCTTGGGTCCCGGTGTCGGCGTCCCGGCAAGGGCGACGTCGAGCGCGACCGCGTGCACGGCGCCGCGCTCGCCCGCAAAACCGCCTGCAGCGGTCAATACACCCTGGAGTCGCCCGAAACCCGGGGCGAGATCGCTTGCGACGGGCAGCGTCAGTACGTAACGCCCGTCCGCGTCGCGGGCGAGCGATTGCGCGACCGAAGGCGCGATGCGGCGCTCGTCCTGCGCGAAGAACTGCAGCGCCCCGGGATCCGGGGCGCCCGCCGGCGGGGTCAGCGTCAGCACGATCGTTGAATCCGAGGCCGCGGCGCTCGCGCCCCAGCCTGCCAGTGCGCGCGGCAGCGCGGCCCGCGTGTCGGCGATCGCCTTCGCCCATTTCGGATCGGGCTGCGCCGACATCGCGACCGGCAGCGCGAGCGACAGGTCGGCGCCTTCGGGAATGCAGGTCTCCCGGCACACCAGCCAGTCGGCGCGCGCGGCGAGCGCGGCGGTGGTGCCGGGCTTCGCGCCCGCGGGCACCGCGATGGGCACGAGATGCAGCACGACGTTCTCGTAGCCGTAGTTGACCAGCGGACCGGCCTTCAGCGCGCGCGGCGCCGGCCATTCGATGTCGCCGGCCCGGTAACCGGACGGCAACTTCCATGCGAGCGTCGTCGGCAGGCCCGATTCACCCGGGTTGCGCCAGTAGGTATGCCAGCCCGGTTCGATCGCGAGGCGCAGCGCGACCGTCGCCGTCGTCCCCGGGACGAGCGCCGTCTGCTCGGCGACGAGTTGCGCGGCGACATGGCTGCCCGAAGGCGTCGCAGCTTCCGCAACGGCAAAGCGGGACCCGGCCGCCGCCAACGCGACCAGTGCCACCACCGCAAGGAAACCACGCATACGTCCGTGCATACGATTCATCCCGCGCATGTTGCGCGCATCACGCCAATGGAGCGGCGACCCCGCCGCGGGTTCCTGGGAAACGTATAATTGTGCCATTCGACATCGGCGGGCGACCGCGAACGGGTCGCCGGCGTCTCTGACTCCGATCCTGCTCACACGGGGGCGCATTGCGCAACCCGGGCGGCCGGACGCGCACGCGCGACCGACCGGCGGTGCACCGGCCGCGCTGCGTGCCTCGCCTGCGCTGTCGTCCCGCACCCGATCCGGTACCCCTCCTCCTTCATGCTCGGCGCATTCCTCGTTTCGCTCGGCGTGGTCGCCGTCGGCGAGATCGGCGACAAGACGCAACTGCTGTCGCTGCTGCTCGCAGCCCGCTATCGCAGGCCTTGGCCGATCGTCGCCGGCATCGTGGTGGCGACGCTGTTCAATCATTCGCTCGCGGGCCTCGTCGGCGCGTGGCTACGCCACCACCTCGACGCGCAGGTCCTGCGCTGGCTGGTTGCCGCCGCGTTCCTGGTGGTCGCGGTCTGGACGCTCAGGCCCGACCGCCTCGACAACGACGCCGCAACCAAGTCGCACTTCAACGTCTTCGTCGTCACGGTGATCGCGTTCTTCCTCGCCGAGATGGGCGACAAGACGCAGATCGCGACCGCACTCCTCGCAGCGCGATACGACTCGCTGGTCGCAGTCGTCGCCGGGACGACGCTCGGAATGCTGATCGCCGACGTCCCCGTCGTGTTCCTCGGCAACGTCGCCGCCCACCGGATACCGTTCCGCGCGCTGCGCATCGTGGCCGCGATCCTCTTCGCCTCCCTGGGTGTGTGGGCGATCTTCGCACCCGCGCCGGTATAATCGACAGCTCGCGCAACCACCCGGATCCGCCGCGCATTCCGCCGCCCGACCCGATGAAACCGTTCGATCCCGCCGCCATCGAAAGCGCCGCCCAGTCCGCCTGGAAGCAATCCGACGCCTACCGCGCGATCGAGAGCGATCCGCGCTTCCCGAAGGGCAAGTACTACTGCGTCTCGATGCTGCCCTACCCGTCGGGCAAGCTGCACATGGGGCATGTCCGCAACTACACGATCAACGACATGATGTACCGCCACTTGCGCATGCGCGGCTACAACGTGCTGATGCCGATGGGTTGGGATGCTTTCGGCCTGCCCGCGGAGAACGCGGCGATGAAAGGTCGCGAGGCCCCGGCGAAGTGGACCCGCGACAACATCGCCTACATGAAGCGCCAGCTGCAGGCGATGGGGCTGGCGATCGACTGGTCGCGCGAATTCGCGACCTGCGATCCCGCCTACTACCGCTGGAACCAGTGGCTGTTCCTGAAGATGCGGGAGTCCGGCATCGCCTACCGCAGGAGCGGGACCGTGAACTGGGACCCGGTCGACCAGACGGTGCTCGCGAACGAGCAGGTGATCGACGGGCGCGGCTGGCGCTCCGGTGCGCCGGTCGAGAGGCGCGAGATCCCGATGTACTACCTGCGGATCACGCGCTATGCCGACGAATTGCTGAACGAGCTCGACTCGATGCCGGGCTGGCCCGAACGCGTCAAGACGATGCAGGCCAACTGGATCGGCAGGAGCGAGGGCGTGCGCTTCGCGTTCCCGCATTCGATCGCGGGTGACGACGGGAAGCCGATCGGCGAGGGCAGGCTGTACGTGTTCACGACACGCGCCGACACGATCATGGGGGTGACGTTCTGCGCAGTCGCCGCCGAGCATCCGCTGGCCGCGCACGCCGCGCGAGGCAACCCCGCGCTCCAGGCATTCATCGACGAATGCAAGCGCGGCTCGGTGATGGAAGCCGACCTGGCGACGATGGAAAAGAAGGGCATGGCGACGGGACTCCGGGTCAGGCACCCGCTGACCGGCGCGAGCGTCGACGTCTGGGTCGGAAACTACGTGCTGATGAGCTACGGCGACGGCGCGGTGATGGGCGTGCCGGCGCACGACGAGCGCGATTTCGCTTTTGCGAAGAAGTACGGTCTGCCAATCAGGCAGGTGCTCGAGAACACGCTGGTCTATAACGACGAGCAGCGCGCGCAACGCCCTCGGACCGAATATCCGTACCTCTACTTCGATCCGAGTGAACCCTGGAAGGCATGGTATGCGGATACGACTGGGGTCATCACCATCAGCTCCGGCAAGTACGACGGGCTGACACACGACGAAGCCGTCGAGGCGATCGCCGCCGACCTCGCCGCGCTGGGCCTGGGCGAGAAGCGCACCACCTGGCGCCTGCGCGACTGGGGCATATCGCGCCAGCGCTACTGGGGCACGCCGATCCCGATCGTCCATTGCGACGCCTGCGGCGAGGTTCCGGTGCCCGAGAAGGACCTGCCGGTGGTGCTGCCCGAGGACTGCGTTCCCGACGGCAGCGGGAATCCTCTCAACAAGCGCGAGGATTTCCTGCGCGTCGCGTGCCCGCGCTGCGGCGCCCCCGCGCGCCGCGAGACGGACACCATGGACACGTTCGTCGATTCGTCGTGGTATTTCATGCGCTACACCTCGCCGGGCGCCGCGACGATCATCGACGGGCGCGACGCGTACTGGATGCCGATGGACCAGTACATCGGCGGCATCAGCCACGCGATCCTGCACCTGCTCTACGCCCGCTTCTGGACCAAGGTGATGCGCGACATGGGCCTCGTCGGCTACGGCGAGCCTTTCGTGAGGCTGCTGACCCAGGGGATGGTCCTCGCTCACGCTTTCTTCCGCCGCAGCGAGCGGGGCGGCATCGACTACATCGCCCCCTCCGACGTCGAGATCGTCCGCGATGCATCCGGCGCGATCACCGGCGGGCGGTCGAAGGTCGACGGCCTGCCGGTCGAATACGACGGCCTGGGCACGATGTCCAAGTCCAAGCTCAACGGCGTCGACCCGCAGGACATGATCGACCGCTACGGCGCCGATGCGGCACGGCTGTTCGTCATGTTCGCGAGCCCGCCCGAACACACGATCGAGTGGTCGGACGCCGGCGTCGAGGGCGCGCATCGCTTCCTCAAGCGGCTCTGGAATTTCGCCCATTCCAAGGGCGCGCGCGAAGCCGGCGCGGCCGTCGACTGGAATCAGGCGCCGGACACGGTCAGGGCGATACGCCGCGAGATCCATCTGGCGCTGAAGCAAGCCGACTACGATTACGAGCGCGTCCAGTACAACACCGTCGTGTCCGCCGGCATGAAGATGCTCAACGCCCTGGAGTCGGCACCCGCCGACGAGCCGGGGTCGCAGGCGCTCGTTCGCGAAGGCCTGTCGATCGTGCTCAGGGTGCTCTACCCGGTCGTCCCGCATACGACGTGGCTGCTGTGGGGCGATCTCGGTTACTCGGCGAGCGAAGGCGACCTGATCGATGCGCGCTGGCCCGAGGTCGATCCGTCGGCGCTGGCACGCGACGAGATCGAGCTCGTGCTTCAGGTGAACGGCAAGCTGCGGGGCAAGCTCGTCGTCCCCGCGACCGCCGATCGTGCGGCCATCGAAGCGGCGGCGCGGCAGGCGCCGGAGGTCGCGCGCCATGGCGACGTCGCCGCGATACGAAAGGTCGTCGTCGTCCCCGGCAGGCTCGTCAATGTCGTGCTCTGAAGCCGCCGGCGCATCGCCGGGCCGGCGCGAGCCCGCGATTCGCCCAGCCCACGGACGCCCCGGTGCCGCGTACGGGTGGCGCGCGATGTCGATCGCCCGCATGTCGGTCATCGTCGTCCTGGGCTGCACGCTCGCCGCCTGCGGGTTCCATCTTCGGGGCGAGGCGAGCTTCACGTTCACGACGATCTACGTCAACGGCGCCAGCGCGCCTCCCCTCGTCGCCGAGCTCGAGCGTGCGCTCAGCGACACCGGAAACGCGCATGTCGTCCAGTCGGCGAAGGACGCGCAGGTCGTGCTCGACATCACGCGTGTCGCCGACGACAAGGAAGTACTTTCGCTGTCGGGAGCGGGTGGCGTGCTCGAATACCAGCTGACCAAGCGCGTCGATTTCCGCGTCCATGGGCCCGACGGCGCGCAATGGCTGCCGCCGGGTGAAATCACGCTGCGGCGCAGCTACTCGTTCAGCGAGAGCGAGGTGCTCGCGCGCGAAGCCCAGGAGCAACAGCTGCTGAAAGAGATGCAGTCGGACGCCGTGCAGCAACTCATACGCCGGCTGCAGGCGGCGAGAAAGCCATCGTAGCGACGCGTCGGACGAGCCGGGAAGACGTCCCACGCACACGCCGGAACAGATGCCACCCACCCAGCTCCGCCCAGAAGCCCTCGAAGCCCATCTCGCGAAGCACCTGGCGCCGCTGTACGTCATCCACGGCGACGAGCCGCTGACCGCGCTGGAGGCCGCCGATGCGGTCCGCGCCGCCGCGCGGCGCGCCGGATGCGAGGACCGCGAGATCTTCGTCGCGGAGCAGCACTTCCGCTGGGACGGATTCGTCGGGGCCAACGCGAACCTGGGCTTGTTCGGTTCGCGCAAGCTCGTCGACCTGCGGATCCCGTCCGGCAAGCCGGGAGTCGAAGGCGCCGCAGTCCTCGCGCGCTACGCGGAGAACCCCAATCCCGACAACATCACGCTGATCACGCTGCCGCGGCTCGATCGCGCGACCCAGTCGTCGGCGTGGTTCACCGCGCTCGCCCGCGTCGGCGTGACGGTCGCGGTGCCGGCGATCGACCGCGCCGCCCTTCCCGCGTGGATCGCCTCGCGGCTGGCCCGCAACGGCCAGAGCGGGGACAGCGAGACGCTCGCATTCCTCGCCGAGCGCTGCGAAGGCAACCTTCTCGCCGCAAGCCAGGAAATCGAGAAGCTCGCGCTGCTGTTGCCGCAGGGTCCGCTCGACCAGGACGCCGTGCTCGACGCGGTCGCGGACGTCGCCCGCTACGATGTGTTCGAGCTGTCGGAGGCGTGGCTTTCCGGCGATGCCGCGCGCACGCTGCGCATCGTCTCGATGTTGCGCGACGCCGCCGAACCGGTCACGCTGGCCATATGGCAGCTCTCCGAAGACCTGCATGCGCTGGCCACCCTGCACGAGTCGATGCGACGGGGAATGGCGCTGGCGAGCGCCCTGCGCAGCGTGCGTGTCTGGGGCAAGCGCCAGTCGGCGCTCGAGCGCGCCGCGCGCCGCGTAGCGCCCGCCGAGGCGGAACGCCTGTTGCACGCGCTGGCCGGGCTCGATGCGCTGGCCAAGGGCCTCGGCATCGGCGACCCGTGGGCGGCGGTCACGTCCACGGCACTGGCGCTTTGCGGCAAGCGCGTCCCCGCGCTCGCCTGACCCCCCGCCGCCATCGCGAGGGCGACCGCGCAATGCCGGCGTCCGGGGCCGCCGGGTGACCTCGCGCGGCAGGCGGGACGCGCCGCGCCCGCTCGTGGTCGCGACGGTGACCCTCGGCACCGTCTCGACGATCCTCTCGGCAACGATCGTCAATGTCGCGTTCCCCGCGCTGATCGCCGAATTCCATGTCGGTCACGACACGCTGCAGTGGGTCGCCGCCGGTTTCCTCGCGGCGACGACCGCGACGATGCTGGCGACGGCGTGGCTCACCGAGGTCCAAGGCGAGCGCAGGACCTTCGTCGCGACGCTGGGCGTGTTCCTCTTCGGCTCGCTGCTCGGCGCGTCGAGCTGGAACATCCAGACGCTGATCGTCGCGCGCGTGCTCCAGGGCGCCGCAGCAGGCGTGCTGCAGCCGCTGGCGATGATCGTGCTGTTCCGCATCTTTCCGGTGGAGGAGCGCGGACGGGCGATGGCGCTCTACGGGTTCGGGATCGTGCTCGCCCCCGCGGTCGGACCCGCGATCGGTGGCACGCTCGTCGAATCCCTCGGCTGGCGCTCGATATTCCTGCTCTCGGTGCCGTTCTGCATCGCGGGACTCGCGCTGGGAGCGCTCGCTTTGCCGGGACGCGGCGAGCGCGTCCGACTGCCTTTCGACCGAACCGGGGCGGCGCTGCTGATCGCCGCCCTCGCCATCCTGCTTAACGTCCCCGTCGTCGGTCACCGCCGCGGGTTCGCGTCGGTCGAAACGATCGCCATGGCGCTGGCAGGGCTCGCGCTGTGTGCGACCTTCGTCCGGTGGGAGATGCGGGCGCGCGCGCCGCTTTTGCCGATCCGCCTGTTTCGCCACCGCCCGCTCGCGGCAGCGTCGATCGTCTCGTTCGCCTATGGCATCGGATTGTTCGGCACGACTTACCTGGTCCCGGTATTCGTCCAGCAGGTCGCGGCCTACGGCGCCGCGAAGGCCGGCTACCTGCTCGTGCCCGCGGGGATCGCGCTCGCGGCCGCCATCTCGATCGGCGGGCGATTCACCGACCGTACGGAGCCGTCGCGCATCGTCGTCGGTGGACTGGTGCTGTTCGCGGTATCGAGCGCGCTGCTGGCGTTCTCCGACGCCGGCACGGGCTTCGTGCTGCTCGCCCTGTGGCTGGTCATCGGCCGCGTCGGCCTCGGCATGCTGATACCCGCGCTGAACGTCGGGGCCGTGCAGGCCCTGACGGGTACCGAGCTCGCCTACGCATCCTCGGTGGTCAATTTCGTGCGCCAGCTGGGCGGCGCTGTCGGGGTGAACCTGCTCGCGGTCGTGCTGGAGTGGAGGCTGGATCGGCTCGGGACGGCCGGCGCCGCCCGGGCCTTCCATGAATGCTTCGCGATCGTTACCCTAGCGTTTGCCCTCGCGATCGTCCCCGCGTGGTCCATTCGCAGTCACCGGAGGTAGCCATGTACCAGAGGATACTCGTTGCATTCGACGGCTCGCCCGAGAGCCGTCTCGCCGTCGACGAATGCAGCCATCTGACGCTGATATCGGGCCGCGAAATCCACCTGGTATGCGTCCTGCACGATCCGTCGCCCTACCTGCTCGCGGGCGAATTCGTGCCCGAGCCCGCACTGGCCGTCGACCGCAGCCGCATGGACGCCGACCTCGCGGAGGCCGCGGCCAAGCTCACCGAACGCGGGTTCTCGGTGACCAAGCACCTCGAGGACGGCGAACCGGTCGACGTCATCGCGCGGATGGTCGACTCGTTGAAGATCGATCTCCTGATACTCGGGCACCGGCGCAGCAAGAAGTTCGCGTTGCGATGGTGGCGCGGGTCGATCGACTCGCTGCTGATCGAGCGCGTGCGCTGCAGCATCCTGATCGCAGGGGAGAACGCGCCTCATTGACGCTGCGCTGGGAGGCGCGCGGGAAAACCGGGTCTGTCCCGGTTTTCCCGCGCGACGGATCAACCCGCAGCGACCGCGCCGACGATCGCGAGCGCGGCGAGCGCCGCGGTCTCCGCGCGCAGCACCCGCGGGCCCAGGTGGACCGGGATCGCTCCGCGCCCGCGCGCCGCCCCCAGCTCCTCGCGAGTGAATCCGCCTTCGGGTCCGACGACCAACGTCCGCGGCGCGGACTCCGCGGAGAGGCTCGCCAGTGAATGCGCGGCCTCGTGGTCGAGGATGGCGATCGGCGCCTGGCCGTCGCCGACGGCTGCCAGCCAGTCGGACCACGCGACGACCGGCGCGACCGGAGGCACCCGATTGCGGCCGCACTGCTCGCAGGCCGCGATCGCGATCTGGCGCCAGTGAAGCGTGCGCCGCGACGCCCGCTCCGGCGCGAGCCCCTGGCTGCGCGCGGCCTGGACGGGAACGATTGCCGACGCGCCGAGCTCGACGGCCTTGCGCACGACGAAATCCATCATTTCGGCGGCGATCATCGCCTGCACCAGCATGACCGGCCGTACGGGCTCGCGCTCGACCTCGACGAACCGTTCGACCCGCACGACGACGCCATGACGGTCGATGCGGATGATCGTCGCCTCGAATTCGCCCCCTGTGCCCGGAAAGAGCGCAAGCGCGTCCCCGCGCCGCATCCGCAGCGCCTGCGCGACATGGCGTGCCGCCGCAGCGGGTAACGCGAATTCCTCGCCTGCACCCGGCATCGGCGCCGCGTCGCCGACGAAGATCCGCGGTGTGAGCATGGGCAAAATGGCGGTCCGGCTCAGTGCCCGGTCGCGACGGTGCCCACGAACCTGCGCAGCGCGTCCAGCACCGCGTCGGGTTGCTCGACCATCAGCGAATGGCCGCAGCCGGGAACGGTCACGCTGCGCACGTCCTTCAGCGCGCCGATGAGCGCCTGCGCATTGCGCGGCGGGGCCATGACGTCGCGCTCGCCCATCATCACCAGCACAGGGCACGCGACCGCAGCCGCCGACGCGAGGCCACCGTCGTAGCGATGACAGGCGAAGAGATCGGTCGACAGCACGCCGGCCTGCATGCGCTCCATCAGGCGCATCGAGTTGCCTGGCATCCACAGCCCCGGGTTGCGGTTGCCGCCGAGCTGGCTCGCGGGGCCGTACGACCAGCCGTTGATGAGCTCGCAGGCGAGGTGGTCGTTGCGCGCGGCGGCGTCGAGCAGGTCGTCGGCGACGGGCATCGGCACCGCCGGCGCGAGCAGCGCGATCCTCGCGGCGATCCCGGGGTGGCGCGCCGCGCAGTCGAGCACCGACAGCGAGCCCAGCGAGTGGCCGACGAGCACCGCATCGCGCGCGCCCGCGGCAGCGACCACGGCGGCGATCCAGTCGGCGATCGCCGCGACATCCGCGAGCGCCGGTCCCTCCGAGCGTCCGTGGCCCGGCAGGTCGACCGCGAGCACGTTCCATCCGTGCCAGGCGAAATAGCGCGACTGCAGCGCGAAGACGCCGTGGTCGTTGGCCGCCCCGTGCACGAACAGCATCGTCGGCAGGGCCGGATCGGGCGCCCGGGTCCCGGTGTAGGCGTAGACGCCTCGTCCCGCGACCGCAAGCCGCATCAGGGCTTGCCTGCCGCGTACAGCGCCCGCGACAGGTCTTCGATCAGGTCGGACGGGTCCTCGAGGCCGATCGAAAGCCGGATCGTCCCCTCGGTGATCCCCGCGCGCAGGAGATCCTCGGAGGACATCCGGAAATGCGTCGTCGACGCAGGATGGATCACCAGCGATTTCGCGTCGCCGATGTTCGCGAGGTGCGAGAACAGGCGCAGCGCCTCGATGAAGCGCCTCCCCTGCTCGCGCGTTCCGCGCAGGTCGAAGCTGAACACCGCGCCGCAGCCCCGGGGCAGCAACTTCTGCGCGAGCGCGTGATCGGGATGAGCAGGCAGCCCGGGGTAGCCGACGCCGGCCACCAGCGGGTGCTCGCGCAGGAAATCGACGACCGCGCGAGCGTTCTCGACGTGGCGCGCCATGCGCACCGGCAGCGTCTCGATCCCCTGCAGGATCTGGAACGCCGTCGTCGGTGCCATGCACGCGCCGAAATCGCGGATTCCCTCGCGGCGCGCGCGCAGCAGGAACGCCGCCGTCGTCGACTCCTCGGCGAAGACCATGTCGTGGAAGCCCGCGTAAGGCTCGGTCAGCGTGGGGAACTTGCCACGCACGCCATCCGCGCTCCAGTCGAAGCTCCCTGAATCGACCAGGAGGCCGCCGATGACCACGCCATGGCCGGACAGGAACTTGGTCGCTGAATGGTAGACGAGGTCGGCCCCATGCTCGAAAGGTCGGATGAGCCATGGCGTCGTGAACGTCGAATCGACGAGCAGCGGGAGGCCGTGCTCGTGCGCGAGCGACGCGACGGTCGGAATGTCGAGGACCTCCAGCCGCGGATTGCCGAGTGTCTCGCCGAACAGCAAGCGCGTCGTCGGGCGGATCGCCGCACGCCAGGCATCGGTGTCGCGAGGATCGACGAACGTCGTTTCGATGCCGAAGCGCGGCAGCGTGTAGTCGAGCAGGTTGTGCGAGCCGCCGTACAGCGAGCGCGATGCGACGATGTGCGAACCTGCCGACAGCAGCGTGACGATGGCGAGGTGCAGCGCCGCCTGCCCGCTTGCGGTCGCGATCGCGCCCACGCCGCCTTCGAGTGCGGCGATGCGCTCCTCGAGCACCGCGCAGGTCGGGTTGGCGATCCGCGAATAGACGTAGCCCGCGCGCTCCATGTTGAACAGCGCGGCTGCGTGATCGGTGTCCGGGAACACGAACGACGCCGTCTGGTAGATCGGCGTCGCCCGCGCGCCGGTCGCCGGATCGGGACGCGAGCCCGCGTGCAGCGACAGGGTGTCGAACTGATGCGTGCGGGGTTTGGTCATCGCGCGCGCATTGTCCGCCGTTCGTCTCGCCTCTGGCAAGGACCCGGCCGGCGGCCTCCGCTATGCTGTGGCCACGATGGCTTCGATTCCGGGGGACCCGGTCCCCGACACCGTCTGGACGATCGGCCACTCGACGCGGCCGTTGCCCGAGTTCATGGCGCTCCTCGCGCGGCATCGCATCACGCTGCTCCTCGACGTGCGTACGGTACCGCGGTCGCGTCACAATCCGCAGTTCAATCGCGAATCGCTCCCCGACGCCCTCGCCGCGGCGGGCGTCGGCTACGCCCATATGCCGGGCCTCGGCGGGCTGCGGCACGCTGCTGCGGACTCCCGCAACACCGGCTGGCGCAATCCTTCGTTCCGCGGCTATGCCGACTACATGCAGACCCCGGCGTTCGCGGCGGAGGTTGCCCGGGTGGCCGCGCACGCGGCGCACGACCGCTGCGCGCTGATGTGCGCCGAGGCCGTGCCGTGGCGCTGCCATCGTTCGCTGATCGCCGATGCGCTGACGGTGCGCGGAATTCGCGTCGAGGACATCGTCGGCGCGCAGCGGACTTCGGCACACCGACTCACGCCCTTTGCACGGGTCGACGGCCTGGTCGTCACCTATCCACCGCCTTCGAAGGAATTGCTCGGGCCCTGACGGCGATGGTCGGATGACGGGGACGTCATCCTGTCGGATAGAGGGTGTCGAGCACGTCGCGCGCGACTTCGCGCAGCATCGCGGCGACCTGCGCCGCCAGGCGCTCCGGGTCGCAGCCGCCCAGGCGCTGCGCCCATGGCGCTGCCGTCGAAAGCTGCGCGCGACGGGCGATCGCCGCCTCGACGGTGTCGCGCCAGATCGCGGGATGCTCGCTCGCCGTCCATTCGCCGCGACCGCGACCGTAATGCGCAACGGCCAGGTAGCGCAGGATCGCCGCGGGCACGAGCGCGCCGATGAATTCGTCGCTCCAGCGCAGCGACGATTCGGTCGTGCCGCGCACCAGGTTGAACCCGCGTGCCAGTCCTGCCGCGCCCAGCGCCCCGACGACCCCGCCGGCCAGGAGCCCGGCGCCGAACGTCAATCCGCCCGCGGCGAGATCCGCGGCGAGGCCCGTCAGCGCGCCCGACACGAATCCTCCGACGACCGCGGCCTTGCGTTCGTCGACGGGTGCCTCGGTGACGACGCTGTCGGCCAGCCTGGCGGTCACGTCGGCGGCCGCCCGGCCTTCGAGCCGGTGGATGGTGATCAGCCGGTCGGTGCTCGCGCGTATGTCGGCGTCGAGGCGCTGCGCAAGCCTGGACATCGCTGTCTCCTTCGCGCCGCCGTCGGCGCCGGGAATGCCGATCGCCTTCCCCACCTCGCGCAGCGATTCCCTGAACCCGGCGTCCGGCAGACCCTCGCGATCGCAGGCTGCGCGAGCGATCGGCTGCGCGATCGCCGCCATTGCTTCGTCGAACTGCAGTTCCCGCGCCGCCTGCCACGCCGACGCGAGGTGCGCGAAAGCCCCCTGCTTCGACGCCGGCAGCGCGGCAGCGACGGCGCGCAGCAGCGTGCGCTCCTGCACCCAGCAGCGCGCGAAGGCGTCGAGCGCCAGCACGCCGCGGATCATCGGCCGCGCGCCGAGCGCGTTGCGCCAGCGCGCGATGTCCGCGGCCTCGTCGGCGGGCCCGCGCGGCACGCCGATCTGGTTGAGCAGGACGACAACAGGCTTTCCGATCCATTCGAGGATCTGCATCTCGGGGGCGAGATAGCCGGCATCCTGCGGACGTTCCGACGCATTGACGAGATAGAGGACGACGTCGGCGCTCTCGCGAACGTTCCGCACCGCCTGCTGGCTCGACCAGAACGGGCGATCGCGCCACCGGTCCCAGGTCGACGCGAGGAAGCCAAGGACAGGATTGTCGAGAGCTGCGAGCCGCCGCGCCAAGCGTGCGCTGTCTCCGAACCCGGGGGTGTCCCACAGCGAAAGCGCATCGCCTCGTGCGGTCTCGATCATCGTGTGGCGCTCGGCCGAGGCGGTGACGTGCGCGGCGTCCCGCACCTCGCCGACGTCGCGCCCGAGCAGCGTGCGCGCCAGCGTCGTCTTGCCCGCATTGGTGTGCGAGACCAGCGACAGCGCGACGTCCTGCGGCGGTCCGTCCGCTGCGCGGACCGTCTCCGGCGCGCCGGATTCGCCCGCCCGAGCCGGGTCACTCATCGCGGGGTCCGTTCGAGCGCGGCGTTGAACGATGCCGCCGCGGCGGCGAGATCGGGCTGCACCAGCGAGATGAACAGCGGCGCTGCACCGCGGGGCTCGAGCACCTGCCGCCACGCGGCCTCGCGCTCGGCCACCCGCTTCGGAACCTCGCGAAAGCGCGCGCCGAAATCGGAGGTGTCGACGATCGCGACCAGCGGAATGGCGGGTGCACGCGCCGCGAGCTCGCCGACGATCGCGCCGTGGTTCTCGGCTTCGGGGGTCGCGGCGAGGCTGAACACGACGATGACCGCAGCCGGCGATGCGCCGGGCAGTGGCGGCGCATCGTCGCCGTAGCGAACCGGCGCCGACCATTCGAGGACGACCGGTGATTCGAATGCCCGCGACAGCAGCGCCTTCAGGCCCGCCGCTGCCTGCGCAGGCAGGTCGAAGCTGTAGGGCACGGCGAACACCTGCGCCGTCCCCGCGCGCCAGGCGCGCAGGATGCGCTGGAAGTAAGGCGCGTCGAGCTGCAGCGGGAAGCGCCGGGACAGGCGCTGCGTCTGCATCCACGCGATCGCCGCCAGCACCAGCCTCGGAGCGACGACGACGGCCACGATCGTGCCGGCGTACAGGTGGATCCAGCGTGCGGCGTTCTCCCCCGCGCTCGCGGGGCCCAGCGCCTGCAGCGCATCCGCGCCGGGAACGGCGATGCCCGTGATCAGCGCGCCCGGTGAGAGCACGACGTGCAGGATTCGCGCGACGTCGGCGGCGTCCAGGAACGTGCTCTGCCACGCCGCCCGGTATTCGAGCGCGATGCCGCGCAGGTAGAGCCCGCCGATCTCCCCGATCGCGAATGCCGCCGCCGCGACGTGCAGCACGCAGGTCGCCCGGCGCTGCCAGAGCGGCGCCGCGAGTCGCGTCCAGTCGGCGACGAATGCGGTGGTGGCGCCCGCGAGCGGACCCGCATGCGCGGCATGACGCCACGCACGCGGGAGGGCGCCGAGCCACCTCGCGAGCGAGCTGCGCAGTCCCTGCGGGGGCGGCCGATGCGCGCCACGCCAGGACGAGGCGAGCGCGACGGCGAGCAGTGCGTACACGGCGACGTTCCACGCGAGCAGCACGAGCACCGGCGGCGCGAGCAGGTTGATCCGGTGTGTCGGGCCGATGTGGGCGACCGCGACGCCGGCGACGAGCGCGACCGCGCTCGCGATGGCGATGCCGGTTCCGCCTGCGGGATTTCGCCCGCGCAGCGCGCGCAGCCGCGGGTCGCGCGCCTCGAGCGCCGACAGTGCGAGCGCCGCGCGGCGGCCCAGATACGAATCGACCGTCGCGCGTTCGCCCACCGCCTGCGCGGCAGCCTGCCCGACGGCAATGCGATCGCCATCGCGCCAGACCGTCCGGGCGGCGTCGGCGGTTTCGATCGCCTGTACCAGCACGACATCGCGGGCGCTGCGTTCATCCATGCTTGGTCGTGCTCGCCTCGAAGGACTATGATTGGCTACCGTGCCCCGCGGCGGAATGCTAGCAAGCTTGGACCGGATCGACTCATGGATCGCCACGACGCCCCACCGCCGCCGATCAAGGGACGCGGCGCGACCTTCAATCCGGACAACCGGTTCCGGGCCGAGCAGCGCGAGCCCTGCGACGACGGCTGGGAAAGCGAGCCGGTCGACGATCGCGCGGGAGAGCCCCCGGACCGGCCGCCACCGAAAACGACGGTCACCGTTCAGCTCGCGCGCAGCATCATCGCACGCAACGACTCGCCCGACATCCCGTTCACCCAGTCGATCAATCCCTACCAGGGTTGCGAGCACGGCTGCATCTACTGCTACGCCCGGCCGTCGCATGCCTACCTCGACCTGTCGCCCGGCATCGATTTCGAGACACGGCTGTACGCGAAGCCGCAAGCCGCCGAGCTGCTGCGCGCCGAGCTCGCGAGACCCGGCTATCGTTGCGATCCGATCGCACTCGGCGCGAACACCGATCCCTACCAGCCGATCGAACGCGAATGGAGGGTGACGCGATCGATCATCGAGGTGCTCGCTCAGTGCGAGCATCCGTTCACGATCGTGACCAAATCGGCGCTGGTCGAGCGCGACATCGACCTGATCGCGCCGATGGCCGCGAAGCGCATGGCCCGCGTCTACGTCTCGATCACGACCCTCGACCGCGAGCTCGCCCGCAGGATGGAGCCGCGCGCTGCGGCGCCGCAGCGGAGGCTGCAGACGGTCAGGACGCTCTCCGATGCCGGCATCCTCGTCGGCGTGATGACGGCGCCGATCATCCCCCAGCTGAACGACCGCGACCTCGAAGCCATCCTCGAGGCGGCCGCGGCCCACGGGGCGAGCTCGGCAGGCTGGGTGCTCCTGCGGCTTCCGCGCGAAGTCGCGCCGCTGTTCCGCGAATGGCTGGACATCCACTACCCGCAGCGCGCGGCGCACGTCATGAGCCTGGTGCGCCAGATGCGCGGGGGCCGTGACTACCAGGCGGGATTCGGCTCGCGGATGCGCGGAGACGGTGCGTTCTCGGCGCTGATCGACCGGCGCTTCGAACTTGCCTGCGCTCGCCTCGGTCTCAATCGCGGTCGCAGCCACGAGGGTCTCGACGCCACACGTTTCCGCCCACCCGCAGCCGCGCTGCGGCAGGCCGGTGACTGCCGGCAGCCGGACCTGTTCGAGACGGCACAGACCACTGGCGACTGCGACAGGCTGTCATGATTCGGGTTCAACCCGGGAAGGAGGCTCGGCAATGAGTGGTGCGAGACATCTGGCGGCGTGGGTGGCCGCGATCGTCTTTTTCGTCCTCGGCGCGATCTGGTACAGCGTGTTCGCCGGGCCGTGGGCCGAGGCGATCGGCAAGACATTCGACCAGATCACGCGCGAACAGGGTGGCTCGCCGCTGCCGTATGCGATCGGTTTCGCCGCAATCCTGCTGATGTGCTACACGCTCTCGTGGCTGATCGAGCGGCTGCAGGCGTCGACGTTCGCCGGAGGACTGCGCCTCGGCGCAACCATCGCCTTCGGATTCGTCTCCGCCACGCTCGCGCTCAACTATGGCTTCGAATCGCGGTCGGTGACGCTGTGGCTGATCAACGCCACCTATGTCGTTCTCGGACTGGCGATCGCCGGGGCGATCATCGGCGGCTGGAAACGGCCTGCGTGAGCCGCTCGTCCGGGGAGGCTCAAACGCCGAGGTAACGCTGCAGCAAGGCCGGCTGGGCCTTGATCTCCGCAGCGGGGCCTTCGTGCACGATGTGCCCGTTGTTGATGATGTAGACGCGTTGCGCCAGCGCCAGGGTCGCCGCGAGATTCTGCTCCACCAGCACGATCGTCTGCCCCGCCGCCGCGAGCTCGCGGCAGGCGACCATCAGGGTCTGGACGATCACCGGCGCAAGCCCCTCGAACGGCTCGTCCAGCAGGATGATCCTCGGATCGCGGATCAACGCGCGGGCGATCGCCAGCATCTGCTGCTCGCCTCCCGACAGGTCGGTGCCGCTGCTGCCGCGCCGCTCCTTCAGGCGCGGAAACATCTCGTAGATGCGATCCAGCGGCCATTTCTGCGGCGCGGTCAATGCGGCGAGGATCAGGTTCTCCTCGACATCGAGGCTGCCGAAGATGCGGCGGTCCTCGTGCACGAGCTGCATGCCGGCTTTCGCGATGTCGTGGCTCTTCTTCCCCGCGAGCTCGATGCCTTCGAGCTTCACCGAGCCGCTGCGCGGGGTCACCACGCCCATCAGGGATTTCAGGGTGGTGCTCTTGCCGGCGCCGTTGCGTCCGAGCAGCCCCACGACTTCGTTGCGTTCGACGCGCAACGAGACATCGAAGAGGATGTGGGAGTCGCCGTAGTAGCTGTTCAGCCCATCGGCTTCGAGCAGGCTCATACGACCCCCACGCTTGCGGCCGGCGCCGCTGCGCTGCCCCCGGAGGGGGTGCAATTCGCGCCTTGGGTCGGCCCGGCGGTGCTCATATGACCCCCACGCTTGCGGCCGGCGCCGCTGCGCTGCCCCCGGAGGGGGTGCAATTCGCGTCTCGGGACGGCCCGGCGGTGCTCATGCGTCGAGCACTCCGTGCACGCCGCCGAGATACGCTTCCTGCACCGCGGCATTGCTCTTGATCTCGTCCGGCGTCCCTTCGACCAGGACGCGGCCTTCCTGCAGCACGGTGATGCGCTCGGCCAGGTTGAACAGCGCGTCCATGTCGTGATCGATGATGATCATCGTGCGCCCCTCGGCGATCGACTTGAGGAGCGTCACGGTTTCCGCGCGTTCGCTCGGGCTCATGCCCGCGAGCGGCTCGTCCAGCAGCAGCAGCGTCGGCGACGAGGCGAGCGCGAGGCCCACCTCCAGCCTTCGTTTCTCGCCGTAGGCGAGCTGCGACACGGGGGTATTGCCGCGTTCGCGCAGGCTCACGAGCTCGAGCGTATGGTCGACCTGCTCGCGCAGTCCGGGAATGTTTCGCAGACTCCCCAGCATGTCGAGCTTGAACTTGCCGCGCCGCTCGGCGAGGGCGGCGATGGTGAGGTTCTCGCGCACCGTCAGGCGGTTGAAGAGCTGGTTGACCTGGTAGCTCTTGGTAAGGCCGAGCTGGCACACGTCGGTGACGGTCATGCCTGTGATGTCGCGGCCCTCGAACACGATCTTTCCAGACGAGGGCGACACCTCGCAGGTCAGCATCTTGAAGAACGTGCTCTTGCCCGCGCCGTTCGGTCCGATGATGCCGCGCAGCTCGCCCCGGTTCACCGAGAAATCGATGTCGGCGTTGGCGACGACGCCCCCGTAATACTTGCTGAGCCCGGTCGCCTGCAGGATCGGCCCGGGAGAGGCGGAGGACCGCCGCCTGCGCGCTGGTCCATCCTTCGCGAAGCTCCCGTGACCGGCCCCGACTGCCTGCGAGTCCTGCGCCTGGCCGGATGGTTTCCCGGCGTCGGGTTCGGATCCGGACTCGCCTCCCCCGGCCGATCCGGCCTTGCCGGTCAGGCGATGGTAGAGATACGTGATGCCGCCGATGATCCCGTGCCGCAGGAAGCTCACCAGCAGCACGAACACCAGTCCCAGCACGAGCTTCCAGGCGGCGCCGAGCCCGAGCGTGCCCTGCAGGTAGTCCTGCAGGAACAGCCAGATCGACGCGCCCAGCAGGGGGCCGAACAGCGTGCCGCGGCCGCCGATGGCGGTGAGGATCACGAGCTGGCCGGAGGTGTCGAAGGTGAACGCCTCCGGCGGCATGAAGGCCTGCAGCACGCCGAGCAGTCCGCCCGCTAGCCCGGCATAGGCCGCGGCGACGACGAAGGCGGCGTGCTTGTAGGCGTGGACGCTGTGGCCGACCGCCGCCGCGCGCAGCGGGTTCTCGCGGATCGCAGTGAAGATGGCGCCGACTGGCGAGCGCACGATGCGCAGCGCGAGGACGACGCCGACGAAGTAGCACAGCGCGAGGAACGGATAGAGCGACCAGCCGGTGCTCATCCGGAACGTGGTGAAACCGAGGTAGAGGGTCGGCGCCGGCACGCCGGGCAATCCGTTCTCGCCGCCGGTCCAGTGCGCCAGCGGGTTGAACTCGACGAAGTAGAAGACCTCGGCGATTGCAACGGTGATCATGGCGAAGTAGATGCCGGTGCGCCGCAGCGCCACCAGGCCGACCAGGTAGCCGACCGCCGCGGCAGCGATCATGCCGATGATCAGCGCGAGCACGACGTAGGGGAAGCCTGCCCGGGTCAGCAGGTAGGCGGCGACGAACCCGCCGGTGCCGTAGAAAGCCGACTGGCCGAACGAAAGGAGGCCCGTGTAGCCGAACAGGATGTCGAAACCGATGCCGAACAGGCCCCAGACCAGGATCCGGTTGACGGTGTCGGGCGCAAACCCGACGTGCGGCAGCACGAACGGCGCCGCGATCAGTCCGGCGGCCACCGCGCCTTCGACGAGAAAGCCGTGCTGCCTCAGCATCGGACGCCCGCGTTCACTCGCGGCCCCGCACGCCGAGCAGCCCTTGGGGCCGGACCATCAGCACGAGTGTCATCGCCGCGAACAGCATGACGTAGGCGTAGGCGGGATTGATCATCGACGTGATGCTGATGATCTCGCCCGCGATCAAGCCCCCGAGCACGGCGCCCGGAAAGGATCCGACGCCGCCGATGACCACGACGACGAAGGTCTGGACCAGGATGGCCTCGCCGACGTCGGGCGTCAGCGATACCACCGGGGCGTTCACGATTCCCGCGAACCCCGCCGCCATGGAACCGATGCCGAACACGACCATGAAGACGCGGTAGACGTTGATGCCGAGGGAATCGACCATCACCGGATCCTCGATTCCCGCGCGCACGATCATGCCCAGACGCGTCCGGTAGAGGACGATGAACAGGACCAGCAGCGCCACGGCGCAGATGCCGACGGCGGCCAGGCGATAGGTCGGATAGAACAGGAACCCGAGCGAGGTGATGCCCGAGAGCATCTGCGGCGGCGGAACGGTCTTGGAAAGGCCCGAGAAGATCAGGCGGACCGTCTCGACCATGACGATGCCGAGCCCGAACGTGACGAGCAGCTGATCCTCGTGCGGCCGGTCGTAGAAATGACGGATGATGACGCGTTCCATCACCACGCCGACCACCAGCATGAACAGCGTGCCGGCAATCACTGCGACCAAGAACGATCCGCTCGCCTCGTACGCGACGTAACCGGCATAGCCGCCGAGCATGAACATCGCGCCGTGCGCGAGGTTCAGCACGCCGAGCGTGCCGTAGATGATCGTCAGCCCGGAGCTGATCAGTGCGAGCAGCGCGCCAAGCGCCAGCCCGTTGAACAATTGCGAGACGAAATTAGGCCACGTAATCATGCCGAACGCCCGTGCGATTCCGCGGGCTCAAGCTGCCGCCCGTGCCGCCGCAGGTTGCGCGCCGCGGACGGCGATTGCCGCCCGCGGCGCCGAGGTGCCTTCGGTGTCAGGTGTAGCCGCCGAGGTTGCACCCGAACGCATCGGGCTTCTGCATCAGCGGAGCGCCGGGCAGGATCTCGGTGACTTCCCAGAAGTCTTCCTTGTTCTTCATCTCGGATGGCTTCTTGCCGCGGACGATGATCACGGGCCGCACCAGCTGGTGGTCGGCAGCGCGCCAGTAGACCTCGCCGACGACCGAGTCGATCTTGCGGCCAGCCTCGTAGGACTTGATCACCTCCGGCGGATAGAACGTGCCGGCGTTCTCGACCGCTTCCGCCCACAGCGCGAATTCCATGTAGGCGTTCTCGGCGCCCCACTCCGGCTTGTAGCCGTACTTCTTGTCGAACGCCTCGACGAACATCTTGGCCAGAGGGTACTTGTCCTCCAGCGTCCACCAGAAGTCGGTGGCGGCGTACACGCCTTCCATGATGTCGGCGCCGACTTCGCGGGCGAGGAACGGAATCTGATACGGGATCACCAGCTTCATCTTCGGCAGGATGCCGAACTGCTTGGCCTGCTGGATCGACAGGACCGCGTCGTGCCCCCAGTTTACGTTGATCAGGATCTCGGCGCCGGAGTTGGCGATGTTGGTCAGGTACGAGCTGAAGTCAGGAGCGCCGAGCGGCGACACCTGGTTGGTCACCATCGTCCACCCGCCGTTCTTGCTCAGGAAGTCGTTCATCGACTTGGTGACGGTGTGCCCGTACGTGTAGTCCGGAGTCATGAACGCCGCCTTCTTGTTCTTGCCGAAGGTCTTGAGCAGGATGGGGCCGATGGCGTTGGCTGCGGTCTCGCCATAGAAGCACTGGCGGAAGCCGTAGCGCACGCAGTCCTTGCCGGTAGTGTCGTTGGAGCCGGAGATCCCGGCGACGTAGAGCACCTTTTCGCGCTGCGCCAGCTTGTTGAGCGCCACCGCGACCGCGCTCGAGGTCGAGCCGGTCATCAGTACCGCCTTGTTCTCGCTGATGAAGCGCTGCTCCGCCTGCACCGCGTCGTTCGGCTTGGCCGCTGAGTCGGCGACGCCGAATTTCACCGTCTTCCCGAGCACGCCCTTCGTCGTCTTCGGCGAGATCTTCTTGATCAGCGGATGGCCCTCGTTGATGTGCTCGACCGCCAGCTGGTAGCCCTTGAGCTCGTCCTCGCCCTGCAGCGCATAGGCGCCGGTGCGCGGCACGGCGATGCCGATGAACACCGAGTCGCCGGTCGAACCGGCCGGCCAGGTGCCGATCGGCGGGCGGTCCTGCGCGAAGGCCCGCGACGCGAATGCCGTCGGGAGGGCGAGCCCGCCGGCGACACTGAGGCCCGTACGCATGAAGTCACGGCGGCTGTTGCCATGGAACTTCGACTTGCTGTCTCGCATCACATCCTCCTCCAGGTGAATTGCCGATGAAACGTCGCAGGCCAGGACCACCGCCGCAAACCCGGCGATATTACCCGCATTCGGAGTTGCCGCGGCCGCTCGGCATCGTCGGCTGGCGTCGCGCCAGCTTCGCTGGATTCGACGCCGGAATGGCGCGCGGCGCGCGGGCGGCCCCGGACGTCGTTTTGTCGCAAGTTTGATCCTCGTCAAAGTGTATCGGAGTTCGACCTGTTGTCAACCGTTGGCGCAGCCATCACAATGCAGCAGAGGCACCTCCCGAGAAAGGAACCGGCCAGATTGCCGTCCCGATGACAGATCGGACGGCCGCCGGAATCATGAAACCGAACCGCAGGATCGGCAGGCCGCGCGCGTTGAACAAACGCGCGTACGAGGCGCTGGCCCATTTCCGCTACACGCTGCGACGTTTCCTGTCGTTCAGCGAAACCGCCGCAGGCGTGGTTGGCCTGACGCCACAGCAGTACCAGGCGCTGCTCGCGATCAAGGGCGCCTCCGGGGAGGGTCCGGTCACGATCAATGACCTCGCGCAGCAGCTGATGATCAAGCACAACAGCGCAGTGGGTCTGGTCGACCGCCTCGAGGACGAGGGCCTGATCGTCAGGCGGATTGCCCGCCAGGACCGGCGCAAGGTCAACCTGATCCTGACGCCCAAGGGTACGCGGATGTTCGAGAAGCTCGCCACCGCGCATCGCGCCGAGCTGCAGCGAATCGGACCGGAGCTGTCGGGGTTCTTCGACCACCTGTCCGGGCACGGCGACGCGCGCAGCCTCCGCCAGAAACAGTGATCCGCTGATTCGCCGCCGGTGACGGCGAGCCGGGGTCCGCGCCCCGGCCGGCGGGTCCGTCCGGGTCGCCGCGGCCGCTGCCCTCGCGTCAGTGGCTCTCCCGGCCCACTTTCGCGCCCGACCCCCCGACCAGGAAATCGAGGTCGACACCCTTGTCGGCCTGCTGGACCGTCGCGCAGTAGAGCCTCACCCAGCCGCGATCGGCATGGGGTTCCGGCGCCTTCCATCGCGCGCGCCGGCGCGCAAGCTCGTCTTCCGAGACCTGCAGGCGCAGGCGTCGCCGGGCAACGTCGAGCTCGATGACGTCGCCATTCTCGACCAATGCCAGCGGACCGCCTGCCGCCGCCTCCGGCGCCGTGTGCAGAACGACGGTCCCGTACGCGGTGCCGGACATCCGGGCGTCCGAGATGCGGACCATGTCGGTGACGCCTTCCTTCAGCAGCTTGGCGGGCAGCGCGAAGTTGCCGACTTCGGGAAATCCCGGATAGCCCTTCGGTCCGCAGTTTTTGAGCACGAGGATGTCGTCGGCCTCGACGTCGAGACCGGGATCGTCGATGCGCCGGTTGAGATCGTCGATGTCCTCGAACACGACGGCGCGGCCCCGGTGCTTCATCAGCTTCGGCGTCGCCGCCGAGGGCTTGAGCACGGCGCCGTCCGGGGCGAGGTTCCCGCGCAGGACCGCAATGCCTCCCTGCGGCTTGAACGGCTTTGCGAGCGGAGTGATGACGTCGTGGTTGTAGTTGACCGCGTCCTTGCAGTTTTCCCAGATCGTCCGGCCATTCACGGTCAGCGCCTTCCTGTGGATCCACTTGCGGATCTCGCGGATGACGACCGGCAGCCCCCCGGCGTAGTGGAAGTCCTCCATCAGGAACTTCCCGGACGGCATCAGGTTGACCAGGCACGGCATGCTGCGCCCGAGCCGGTCCCAGTCATCCAGCGTCAGGTCGACGCCGATGCGTCCGGCGATCGCCAGCAGGTGGACGACGGCGTTGGTCGACCCGCCGATCGCGCCGTTGACCATGATCGCATTCTCGAAGGCCTGTCGGGTCAGGATCTTCGACATCCGCAGGTCCTCGCGCACCATGTCGACGATGCGGCGTCCCGCCATCCGCGCGAGCACCCTGCGGCGGGAATCGACCGCGGGGATCGCGGCATTGGTCGGCAGCCCCATCCCCAGGGCCTCGACCATCGACGCCATCGTCGATGCGGTGCCCATGGTCATGCAGTGGCCGGCCGAGCGCGACATGCAGCTCTCGGCCTCGATCATGTCCGCCTCGCTCATCCGTCCGGTTTTCAGCATCTCGGTGAACTTCCAGACGTGCGTTCCCGAGCCGATGTCCTCGCCGCGGAACTTGCCGTTCAGCATCGGCCCGCCCGAGACGCCGATCGTCGGCAGGTCGCAGGACGCTGCACCCATCAGCAGCGCAGGCGTGGTCTTGTCGCAGCCCATCAGCAGCACCACGCCATCGAAAGGATTGGCGCGGATCGATTCCTCGACGTCCATGGCGCATTGGTTGCGGAACAGCATCGTCGTCGGCCGCATCAGCGTCTCGCCGAGGCTCATC
Source organism: uncultured beta proteobacterium (assembly GCA_963734515.1). Lineage (GTDB taxonomy): Bacteria > Pseudomonadota > Gammaproteobacteria > Burkholderiales > Casimicrobiaceae > VBCG01. The sequence goes on from CAVTHP010000017.1 coordinate 95,227, forward strand.
ACCGGGAACTCGATCGGGAAGCCGCCCGCGTCGAGCACGCCGTCGCGCACGTGCTGCGCGAGCTCGCGGAAGTGCGCGTTGCACGGCGTGGCCTGCGACCAGGTGTTGCAGATGCCGACGACAGGCCGGCCGTCGAACTGGTCGTGCGGAATGCCCTGGTTCTTCATCCACGAGCGATGGACGAGCGCGTCGCGGTCGTGGCGGCCGAACCATTCGGCCGAGCGGAGCTTGCGTTTCGGTTTGCGGCTCATCGGGCGCCTGCGATCATCGGAAAGGAACGAAGGGGCACTGCGACCACCGGCTCGGCGCGCGACGGATCGGTGCCGGTGCGCTCACGAAACGAGCCTCGCGCCGGACCCCTGATCGAACAGATGCACGTGCGCCGGATCGATCGCGAAACCGACCTTGTCACCGGGCTGCAGCGTCGTGCGGCCATGCGTCTCGACCGTCATCTGCGCATTGCCGATCTGGACGACCAGCTCGGTCTCCGAGCCGGTGGGCTCGACGACGACGATCTCGCCCGGAACCGCGCGCTCGCCGCCGCCCCCGAGCTCGAGATGGTCCGGCCGCACGCCGTAGGCCACCGCCTGCCCGTCGACGCCGGCTCCGCCGCCGGCCGGCCAGCGCACCCCGTCCGCCGTCTCGACGTGCGCGGCGCCACCGGTCCGTCGTAACGTGCCCCGGACCACGTTCATCGCCGGCGAACCGATGAACTGGGCGACGAACAGGTTGTCGGGCCGGTCGTAGAGCTCGAGCGGCGTGCCGATCTGTTCGATCGCGCCGTCGTGCATGACGACGATGCGGTCGGCCATCGTCATTGCCTCGATCTGGTCGTGCGTCACGTACACGGTGGTCGTCTTGAGCCGCTGGTGCAGCGCCTTGATCTCCGAGCGCATCTGCACCCGCAGCTTGGCATCGAGGTTCGACAGCGGCTCGTCGAACAGGAACACCTTGGGGTCGCGGACGATCGCGCGTCCCATCGCGACGCGTTGGCGCTGCCCGCCCGACAGCTCGCGCGGATGGCGGTCGAGGTAGGGTTCGAGATTCAGGATCCGGGCGGCGCGCATGACGCGAGCGTCGATCTCGACTCGATCCGCCCGGCGCAGCCGCAGGCTGAAGCCCATGTTGTCGCGCACGCTCATGTGCGGATACAAGGCGTAGCTCTGGAACACCATCGCGATGTCGCGATCCTTGGAGTCGACGTCGTTGACCACGCGGCCATCGATCGCGATCGAGCCGGCGGTGATCTCCTCGAGGCCGGCGAGCATGCGGAGCAGCGTCGACTTGCCGCAGCCGGATGGCCCGACGAGCACCATGAATTCGCCGTCGTGGATGTCGAACGAGATGCCACGGATGACATCGGTGCTGCCGAAGGTCTTTGCGACGCCGTGGAAGGAAACCGAGGCCATGGTCGGGGATCGGGAGTCAGGAAACAGGGGTCAGAGGCACCGCGTCATGCGCCCGGCGACGGGCGCGCATCGCACGCACGCGGCACCCGCTCACGCCTTGACGGCGCCGGCGGTCAATCCGGCCACCATGTAGCGCTTGAACGCATAGTAGATCGCGGCCGGAGGCAGCGCATAGATCAATCCGGTCGTCATCAGGAGCTCCCACGGCGAATCGTCCGCCGAGAGGAAGTGCCCGAGTGCGACCGGCAGCGTGATGTCCTTGTCGTTGGACAGCAGCAGGAACGCATACAGGTATTCGTTCCATGCCAGCAGCAACGCGTAGGTGCCGACGGCGACCAGCGATGGCGCGATCAGCGGCAGGTAGACGAGCCGGAACAGCTGCAGCGGCGACGCCCCGTCGATGCGCGCCGCCTCGTCGAGCTCCCAGGGCAGCTTGTCGGAGGCCTGCTTCAGCACCCAGATCGCGTACGGCGACGCGATCGTCACCATCGCCAGGATCAGCGCCCACTGCGTGTTGAGCAGCCCGTACGTCCCCATCGCCTTGTACATCGGAACGGCGAGGAACGCGGCCGGGATGAAGTAGGTGAACAGGGCGCAGTTCAGCACCAGCCGGCCGCCGCGCGTCCGCAGGCGGCTGATCGAGAAAGCGGCGCCCGCCGCAACGACCAGCGTGATCGCGCCGACGGCAACCGCGATCAGCAGCGAATTGGCGAACTGGCGCCAGAAGTGGTTGAGGAAATAGTTCTGCTCGCGGAATACGACGCCGAAATTGCGCAGCGTCGGATGCGCGGGCCACAGCTCGCCGGCAAAAGCCTCTTCCTTGGTCGATATCGAGAACAGGAACATGTGATAGATCGGCAGCAGCGTCCAGATCGCGACCGGAATCCCGATCAGCACGAGCCTCGCTTCGGTCAGCAGGCGCTTCATCGCGACAGGCGCTTCATCATGAAGTAGACCAGCGGCAGCACCAGCGGCAGCGCCGAGACGATCGTCGCCATTGCCAGGTCGACCTGGTCGAGGCGCAGGTAGCGGATGCCGAGCGTGGCCAGCACGTGCGTCAGGTCCGCGGGCCCGCCGCCGGTCAGCAGATACACGCTGTTGAAATCGCCCAGCGTCCAGATCATCGACAGGATCGCCGAGGTCAGGTACAGCGTCGACAGCGACGGCCAGGTGACGAAGCGGAATTTCTGCCACACCGAAGCGCCGTCGACGCTCGCTGCCTCGTAGAGCTCGCCCGGGATCGCGAGGCGGCCGGCGATCAGGATCATCGTCCAGAACGGCAGGCTCTTCCAGATGTGGACGAGCATGGCCATCGACAGCGCGATCCACCGGTCGTTGAGCCAGTTCGGACCGTCGGCGCCGGTCAGCCTGAAGATGACCTGGTTGACCACGCCCCATTCGGGATTCAGCATGAACCGGATCGAGAGGATCGTCGGTATCGACGGCACGGCCCACGGCAGGATGAACAGCACCGACAGCCAGCGGATCCAGGGCCGCGCGGTCACGAAGAACCCCGACAGGAACAGCGCCACCGCCATCTTGAGGTTGATGCCGACGATCAGGAAGATCAGCGTGTTGACCACCGAGCCCGCGAAAACCGGGTCGGCGAAGAGCTGCGCGTAGCTCTGCGGATGGCGCGCGAGCCACAGTCCGTACCCGACCGGATACAGCACGAACACCAGGAACACCACGACATAGGGTGCGAGCAGCGCGAGCCCCCACGCCTGCCACGGGGACAGGCGCCGGCGCGGCCCCCCCGTTGCGGCGGCCTCGACTCCCGGCAGCGCGACCGTCGACACCTCGTCGCCTCCTTCGCGCGAACCGCGCGCCCAAGGCCATTGCCCGGCGGCGCGCGGCGCGACTGCGGATCGTCAGCCCGCGACTTCCTTGATGCGGCCGATCATCTCGTCGACCGCCTTCTCGACCGGCCAATGCTCGCTGACGACGCGATTCATCGCCTTGGCCCAGACGTTCTCGTTGTTGAGAATCGTGAATTTCCAGTTCCTCGTGAACTCGAACGTGTTGGTCCCCTCCGAGAACTGGCGCTGGACCGACGTGCGGTGCGGGTCCGCGAGCCAGAATGCGAGCCGCGCCGCCCCCGACTTGGTGACCGGGTACCAGCGGCCGAGCGAGCCCTCGACGTATGGAATCAGGTTCTCGTCCTCGAGCAGGAATGCGACGAACTCCCTGGCGCGCTTCTTGTTCTTCGCATCCGCGAACACTACGCCGGTCTTGACCGCGGCTCGGTATTTCATCGGCGTGCCGTCCGGCTTGCTGGGGAAACCCGACGTGGCGATGTTGTCGTAGTAGTTCTTCTTCGCCTGCTCGCGCTCCTGCGCCGAGAGCGTCGTGTTGTTCATGTCGTCGTACCACTTGGCCGGGATCGAGATCGTCGCGTTATGCGTCATGATGATCGTCTTGTTGTGGAACGCGACGTTGTTGTCCGGGTCCTTCCAGCTCGTCGACGAAGGCGGCGTGCAGCCTTTCATGTATGGCTGCGTGTAGTCGCGCAGTGCGTTGATCAGCCCCTGGCGCACCTTCGGATCCCCGACCAGCAGCTTGCCGCTGTCGTCGACCAGCCTGACGTCGTAGGCGTCCATGAAGGTCAGGAACGAGTAGTACGAGTCGCTCGAGTCGACCCCCATCGGGAAACCGGTGGCGAAGATGCGCTTGCCCGACGCCTTGCGGTACGCGGGCTGAACCTTGTCGCACCAGAAGGACCAGTACGCTTTCCAGGTCGTCGGGATGTCCGACTCCTTGAGACCGGCCTGGGCAAGCATGTCCTTCCAGTAGTTGATGTGCATCGTCTGCTGCTTGATCGGGAACGCGTAATACGCGCGCTTGTTCGCCTTGGCGTCGTACAGCTGCGTCGTCTCGAGCGTGTTCGGCAGGAACTTGTCCTTGATCGGGGTCAGCACGTCGGACAGGTCCTCGAGCTTGCCGTCGTAGGCCCACTTGCCGGTCACCTGGAAGTCGAACACGTCGATGTACGCGACATCGGGCGGATTGCCCGCGTCGAGCGCGGCAACGACCTTCGGAATGCCGTCCTGCACCGCGTACTGCGAGAGCTCGACCTTGACCCCGGTCTTCTGCTCGTATTTCCTGATCATCGCGTACAGCGCGTCGTCTTCGGACTTGTAGAAACCCTTGACCCACCAGACGACGAGCTTTTCCTGCGCAGACACGGGCGCGGCCGCGCAAAGCACTCCCAGCGCGAACAGCGCGACGACGAACTTGGTGAACGGCTTCATCGATGCCTCCCTCCGGGCGATTGCCCATCCATGTGCATGCGGGACCGTTTCCGGCCTTCCACACTTGCCGCGCGACCTGAGCGCATCTCCGGCGGGCTCCACCGGGGACGGACTGAGCCGCGCTACATCACCGCGCCGAGATGCCAGGGCACGAATTCGCTCTGTCCATAGCCATGGCGCTCGCTCTTGGTTCTCGTGCCCGACGCGGTGTCGAGGATCAGTCCGAACAACCGCTCGCCGGTCTGGGCGACCGTCGCATCCCCGTCGACGATCGCGCCGCAGTTGAGATCGATGTCCTCTTCCTGCCGCACCCACAGCGGCGTGTTGGTCGACAGCTTGAGCGACGGCGACGGCGCGCAGCCATACGCGGACCCGCGCCCGGTGGTGAACACGATCATGTTGGCGCCGCCGGCGACCTGGCCGGTCGCGGACACCGGGTCGTAGCCCGGCGTATCCATGTAGACGAATCCCTTCGCGGTTACCGGCTCCGCGTATTCGTAGACGGCGACCAGGTTGGTCGTTCCCCCTTTCGCCACCGCGCCCAGCGATTTCTCGAGGATCGTCGTCAGGCCCCCCGCCTTGTTGCCGGGCGACGGGTTGTTGTTCATCTCGCCGCGCTCGCGCGCCGTGTAGTCCTCCCACCAGCGGATGCGCGCGATCAGCTTCTCCCCGACGTCGCGCGACGCCGCGCGCCGGGTCAGCAGGTGCTCGGCGCCGTAGATCTCGGGCGTCTCCGACAGGATCGCCGTTCCGCCATGGCGCACCAGCAGGTCGACCGCCGCGCCGAGCGCGGGATTCGCGGTGATGCCCGAATAGCCGTCCGATCCGCCGCACTGCAGGCCGATCGTCAGGTTCGACGCCGGCACCGGCTCGCGCGTCACGATGTCGGCGTGCGGGAGCATCTCGTCGACGATCGCAATGCCGCGCGCGATGCTCTTCGCGGTGCCGCCGGTGTCCTGGATCGAGAAGGTCCGCAGCAGCGGGTCTTCCTGCAGCTCCTGGGTCCCCAGCAATGCGCTGATCTGGTTCGCTTCGCAGCCCAGCCCCACGACCAGCACGCCGGCGAAGTTCGGATGCTTGGCGTAGCCGCCCAGCGTGCGGCGCAGGATCTGCATGCCCTCGCCCTGCGTGTCCATGCCGCAGCCGGAGCCGTGGGTAAGGGCGACGACGCCGTCGATGTTCGGAAACGCGGCGAGCCGCTCGCGGGTGAAATGGCCGGCGATGCTGCGCGCGACGGTTGCCGAGCAATTGACCGTCGACAGGATGCCGATGTAGTTGCGGGTCGCCACCTTGCCGGCATTCGCGCCATCGCGGCGGACGATGCCCATGAAAGTCGCCGCAGGCTCGATGTACGAGGTCGGCTTCGCATCGACCCCGAACGCGTAATCGCGATCGAACGCGCCCATTGCGAGGTTGTGCAGGTGCACGTGCTCGCCGGGCGCGATGTCGCGGCTCGCGAAGCCGATGATCTGGTTGTAGCGGCGCACCGGCGCACCGGCACGTACGGCGCGGGTCGCGACCTTGTGCCCCGGTGGCACGAGGCCCGCGACGACCACGCCCTCGTCGATCAGCGTCGTGCCGCCGACGAGCTGCGAGCGGGCGATGACGACATCGTCTGCCGGATGCAGGCGGATCGTCAGCGAAGAACGCGTAAGCATCGAAACTCCTTCAGTGCAACCACGGCTCAACCCCGGTGCGACTTCAGTGCAACATGTCCCAGCCGGTGCTGAACCGCTTGTACGCCTGGTTCAGATGCCGGCGCATCGCGGCGCGGGCGCTCCTGGCATCGTGCGCCGCGATCGCCTTCAGCACGACGCGATGCTCGGCCATCGCCGCCTGCCACAGTTCCGGCGAATCGTAGTGGTGCTCGAGCTGCTTGTAGAGCGGCCCGGCGCGCTCGTCCCACAGCATCCGGACCACGTGCACCAGCGCGCCGTTGCCCGTCGCCTCGGCGATGCGCAGATGGAACAGGCGATCGCCAGGCAGCGGGTGGATCCCGTCCGCCATTTCACGCTCCATGTCGTTCAGCGCGGCCTCCATCGCCTGCAGCTGCACCCGGGTCACGGTCTTCGCCGCCAGCGCGGCGCATTCGGACTCGATCACGTAGCGCGCGCGCAGGAGCTCGAAAGGACCCGCCTCGCCTTCGGCCGGCGGCGCAGCCTGCGCGCCGTCGCAGGGGCGGACGTAGATGCCGGAACCGATGCGCACATCGACCAGTCCCTCGACCTCGAGGGCGATCACGGCCTCGCGGACCGACGGGCGGGACACGCCGAGCTGCTTCGCGAGGTCGCGCTCGGGCGGCAGGCGCGAACCGGTGGCATATTCGCCGCTCCTGATCAGCGCGCGGATCTGGTCCGCGATCTGCCGGTAAAGCCGACGGGGTTCGATGCTCTGGAACGGCATGGGACCGGGTCCGGCGCCGCGGCGCACCGCGCGCGACGATGGTTCGGATCGGCGAAGGCTACGCGCGCCTGGTCGACTGGTCAAGTGGCATTACCAATTGTCCGCTTGCGCGAGCTGGTATAATCCGGCCACGCGGCATGGGTTCCAGTCCTTTTCGCCGCTGTCGATTCCGACCTCCTGCAGTTCCTCCGTTTGCCTGCGACTGGCCTCCCACAGGGGAGGACAGGCCGATGTTTTTCCGAAAGCTTTCATGTCCTTCTCCACGCTCGGCCTGTCCGAGAACCTTGTACGCGCCGTCACCGAACACGGCTACACGCAAGCCACGGCCGTTCAGGCGCAGGCCATTCCTGCGGTACTCGCCGGCGGCGATCTCCTCGCCGGAGCGCAAACCGGCACCGGCAAGACCGCCGGATTCGTGCTGCCGATCCTCCAGCTCCTGTCCACGCCCTCAGCGGCGAAGTCGCCGCGGGCATCGGGCCGGCCGATCCGCGCGCTGATCCTGACCCCGACCCGCGAGCTCGCGGCACAGGTCGAGCAATCGGTACGCACCTACGGCAAGTACTCGAAGTTGAGCTCCACTGTGGTCTTCGGCGGGGTGGGGATCCACCCGCAAATCAGTCATCTGAAGCGCGGCGTCGACATCCTGGTCGCCACGCCCGGCCGGCTGCTCGACCTTGCAGGCCAGCGTGCCGTCAACCTGTCGCAGGTCGAGATCCTCGTCCTCGACGAAGCCGACCGGATGCTCGACATGGGCTTCATCCGCGACATCAGGCGCATCCTGGCGCTGCTGCCCCGGCAACGGCAGAACCTGCTGTTCTCGGCGACGTTCTCCGACGAGATCAAGGCGCTTGCCGACGGCCTCCTGAATTCGCCGGCGATGATCGAGGTCGCGCGGCGCAATTCGACCGTCGAGATGATCCAGCAGAAGGTGCACCCGGTCGACCACGCCCGCAAGCGCGAGTTGCTCGCGCATCTGATCAGGACGCGGGATTGGACGCAGGTGCTGGTCTTCACCCGCACCAAGCATGGCGCGAACAAGCTGACCGAGCAGCTCGGCCACGATGGAATCGCCGCACTCGCGATTCACGGCAACAAGAGCCAGGCGGCGCGCACCCGTGCGCTGGCCGAGTTCAAGCAGGGCCGGCTCACCGTGCTGGTCGCCACCGACATCGCAGCCCGCGGCATCGACATCGACCAGTTGCCGCAGGTCGTGAATTACGACCTGCCCAATGTCCCCGAGGACTATGTGCACCGGATCGGGCGTACCGGTCGCGCCGGCGCGACCGGCGAGGCCGTGTCGCTGGTCTCGGTCGAGGAGCGCGCTTTCCTGCGCGGCATCGAGAGGCTGATCAAGCAGACGATTCCACTGGAGCACGTTCCCGGTTTCGCGCCCCGCGCGGCGGCGCCCGTGCAACCGACGGCGCGCGAAGCGGCACGGCGTGCGCAACCCGGCGCGTCCGCAGGCAGGCGCCCGCCCGGCGCCGGAGCGCGCCACAAGGTCGGGGCGCCCAAGTCACGGCCTTCGGGACGTGGCCGTCCGTCGAGCCAGGCCGGCCGCACGACCTGAGGAGCGGGCGTGGTCGCCTGGCGATGAGCGCGATGCTGCTGCAGCGGCGGGCGAGGCTGGCGCGCGGCGCGCACGGCAAATCCTGACCGACGAGCTCGCGCGCACCGTACACCAGTGCGGAACCGGGTCGGTGCCCGAGATCGACTCCAGGATCGTCGTCTGACCCGGCGCTTTCATCGCGCGCGCAACAAGACGACCGACGCGGCCACGCTTCGGGGCCGCGCCGCTTGCGGACTGACGGGTGACGTCGCATCCTTGGCGCTCAGGATCTCTCTCCGCTCGAAGGTGCTCCAATGCCTGCGCCCGCACTGACCACCGAGTTCCTGACGATCGCGACGGGGGTCTCTGCGTATCTCGCCAAACCGGCGGGCGTCCCGGGCATCGGCGTGGTGGTCATGATGGAGGCGTTCGGCGTGAACACCTACGTCAAGGGCGTATGCGAACGCTTCGCGCGCGCCGGCTACATCGCCATCGCGCCGGACCTGTACCACGGCGACGTGTTCGAGTATTCCGACCGCGAGCGCGCGATCGCGCGCGTGCAGGAAATCGACGACGACCAGGCGATGCAGGAGACGGGCGCCGCGCTCGATGCGCTGGTGGCGCAGGGCGCGCGCGACGGCCGGCTGGCGGTCATCGGCTTCTGCATGGGCGGACGGCTCGCGTTCCTCGCGAATGCGGTCCACGGAGCGCGCCTCGCGGCGTCGATATCGTTCTACGGAGGCGGGATCGCGCCGCTGGAACCGAAGGGGAAGCGCAAGCCGCTGCTCGACCGGGCGCAGGACCTGAAGGCGCCGCAGCTCCTGGTCTACGGCGCCAAGGACGCGGCGATCGCGAGCGACGAGCACGCGCGGCTCGCCAAGGCGCTGTCCGACGCCAACCGCCGCTACACGCTGGCCGTCCTTCCCGACGCCGGACACGCTTTCGCGACCGTCGACCGCGAGAGCTACGTTCCCGAGGCGGCCGAGGCGGCCTGGCGGATCGCGTTCGCATTCCTCGTCGACACCTTCATGCATTGACGCGTCGCCGGCCGGGGTCCGGCGCCTCCCGCGGACCGTCCATCCACTGCCCGGCGCCGGCCAGCCCGCCGGCAGCGTAGAATCCGCGCTTTTTGCGGCGTTGGGCCGACCGGCGCCGGGTGCCGGCTGCGGAGGTATGCGATGAGTGGAAGGCTGACGGGCAAGTCCGCGCTGATCACCGCGGCGGGCCAGGGAATCGGGCGCGCGGCGGCGATCGCAATCGCGAGCGAAGGCGCCGAGGTGCTTGCCACCGACATCGACGGCGATGCGCTCGACACGCTGCGCGGCATCGCGAACATCACGACACGTCGTCTCGACGTGCTCGACGACGCCGCGGTAGCGAAGACGATCGAGTCCCTGTCGCCGCTGCAGATCCTGTTCAATTGCGCAGGCTACGTCCACCACGGGACGGTCCTCGAGTGCGCGTCGAAGGACTGGGAGTTCAGCTTCAACCTGAACGTCCGCGCGATGTACGTCGCGATCCGTGCGGCGCTGCCCAAGATGCTCGCCCATCACGAGGCGACCGGGCACGGCGCGTCCATCGTCAACATGTCGTCGATCGCGAGCTCGATCAAGGGACTGCCCAACCGCTTCGTCTACGGCACCACCAAGGCGGCCGTCATCGGCCTGACCAAGTCCGTCGCCGCCGACTACGTGCAGAAAGGCATTCGCTGCAACGCGATCGCGCCGGGCACCGTCGACACGCCGTCGCTCGCGCAGCGGATCAACGCATTCCCCGATCCGGTCGAGGCGCGACGCATGTTCGTCGCGCGCCAGCCAATGGGGCGGCTCGCGAAAGCCGAGGAGATCGCGCCGCTGGTCGTGTTCCTGGCGTCCGACGAGGCGGCATTCATCACCGGCAACACCTATTCCTGCGATGGCGGGATGACAATCTGAGGAGGACTCGATGAAGCTCGTACGTTACGGACCCGCGGGGCGCGAGAAGCCCGGCATGATCGACGCCGACGGAAACCTGCGCGACCTCTCGCGCAAGGTGAAGGACATCGACGCGGAAGCGCTCGCGCCGGCCTCGCTCGCCGCGTTGCGCAAGCTCGACCCCAAGCGCCTGCCCGCGGTGAAAGGCCGTCCGCGGCTCGGCGCCTGCGTCGCGACCCCCCCGAAGTTCGTCGCGATCGGCCTCAACTTCGCCGATCACGCGAAGGAGGCCGGCGTGCCCATTCCGGCGCACCCGGTCGTCTTCTTCAAGGCCGAGACGTCGATCTGCGGCCCGAACGACAACACGATCACGCCGAAGGATTCGACGCAGCTCGACTACGAAATCGAGCTCGGCCTGGTCATCGGCCGCAAGGCGCGCCATGTCGCGGTGAAGGACGCGTTGCGCTACGTCGCCGGCTACTGCGTGATCAACGACGTGTCCGAGCGCGATTTCCAGCTGAAGCGCGGCGCCTCCCAGTGGAGCAAGGGCAAGGGCTGCGACACCTTCGGGCCGATCGGACCGTGGCTCGTGACCACCGACGAGATCAAGGACCCGCAGAACCTCGACATGTGGCTCGACGTCAACGGCAAGCCGCGCCAGCGCGGCAACACGCGGACGATGATCTTCGGCGTCGCCGAACTCGTCTCCGACGTCTCGCGCTACATGACGCTGCTTCCAGGCGACGTGATCACGACCGGAACCCCGCCGGGCGTGGCGCTGGGCATGAGGGAGCCTAAAGGGTGGCTCAAGCCCGGCGACATCGTGACCTGCGGCATCTCCGGACTGGGCGAGCAACGGCAGAAGATCGTGCCGTTCAAGGGGCGCGGCTAGTCGACTCCCCGATCGTGGGCCGCCGCGGCGGCCCACGATGCGCGACCGGCGCGTCGCCCGAGGGTTCGCGCCGATCCCGCAGCACCCGATGGCGGCCGATGCCTGCCGCGCGTCGCGGCCGCTTCTTCGTGAATGGCCGAACCGATCGGCGCGAAATGCGATCATACGGTCGATGATCGACTCCATCCTCGCCCAGTCACCCGAGGCGAGCCTCTATCCGGAATGCATGCCGTACGCGAGCGGCATGCTGGTGCTGGATCGGCGACACGCGATGTACTGGGAGAGCTGCGGCAACCCGGCAGCTGCGCCGATCCTGTTCCTGCACGGTGGACCGGGCGGCGGAAGCCTGCCGCACCACCGGCGCTTCTACGACCCCTCGCAGTGGCGCATCGTGCTCTACGACCAGCGGGGCGCGGGCCGCTCGACCCCGACCGCCGACACCGTCGACAACACGACCGCGCACCTCGTCGACGACATCGAGCGCCTGCGCGAGCACCTGGGCATCGAGCGCTGGGTGCTGTTCGGCGGATCCTGGGGCTCGACGCTGGCGCTTGCCTACGCGGAGGCGCATCCGGGCCGCGTCCTCGGCCTGGTCCTGCGCGGCGTGTTCCTCGCGTCCGCCGAGGAGATCCGGTGGTTCATGGCCGGCATGCGCCAATTCTTCCCCGAAGCGTGGCGCGATTTCGCGCACTTCCTGCCGCCGGGGGAGCGGGGCGACCTTCTCGCGAGCTACCACCGGCGGCTGAACGATCCCGACCCCGCGGTGCACCTGCCCGCCGCCATTGCCTGGGACCGCTACGAAAGCGCGTGCTCGACGCTGCTCCCGCGGCACGATGCCGGGCGCATCGACGACGCTGCTGCGTCGCTCGCGATCGCGCGCATCGAGGCGCACTACTTCGTCCACGATGCGTTCCTCGCCCCCGGTCGGATCCTCGCGGACATACCCCGCATCGCCCACCTGCCGTGCACGATCGTGCAGGGGCGTTACGACGTCGTCTGCCCACCCGTCACTGCGCTGACGCTGGCGGGCGCCTGGCCCGGCGCCGAGTGCATCGTGGTCCCCGACGCCGGGCATTCGGTGCGCGAGCCCGGCATCGCGCGCGAACTGGTGGAGGCGGTGCGCCGGATGCGCAAGACCCTCCGATGGAAACCATGACATCGAGCCGCGACTGGGCGCTGCGCAGCCGCGACGCGGTCTGGCATCCGTGCACGCAGATGAAGCAGCACGAGGACGCGCCGCCGGTGGCGGTCGCGCGCGCAGCGGGCGCCTGGCTCTACGACTTCGAGGGCCGTCGCTACTTGGACGCGGTGGCCTCGTGGTGGGTCAACCTGTTCGGCCACGCCAACCCGCGGATCAACGCGGCGCTGACCGCGCAGCTCGCCGAGCTCGAGCACGTGATGCTCGCGGGTTTCACCCACCGCCCGGTGATCGAGCTGTCGGAGCGGCTGTCGGCACTCGCCCCGCCGGGACTGTCGCACGCGTTCTACGCGTCCGACGGCGCGTCGGCGACCGAGATCGCGCTCAAGATGAGTTTCCACTACTGGAAGCATCGAGGCGCTGCCGGCAAGACGCACTACGCGCGGCTTGCCGGCGGCTACCACGGGGAAACCGTCGGAGCGCTCGCCGTTACGGATGTTGCGCTGTTCCGCGACGCCTATGCGCCGCTGCTGCGCGAGCACCCGGTGTTGCCATCGCCGGCCGCCCGCGAGGGCCACCGCGGAGGCGCGGATGCCGCGGTCGACGCCGCGATCGATGCGCTGGAGGCCTTCCTCGCGGCGCAGCACGCGAGTACCGCAGCCCTGATCGTCGAGCCGCTGGTCCAGGGTGCCGCCGGAATGGCGATGTACGCGCCGCGCTACCTGGCGCGCGCCCGGGAGCTCACCGCGCATCACGGCGTCCACCTGATCGCCGACGAGATCATGACGGGCTTCGGCCGCACCGGCAGCTTCTTCGCCTGCGAGCAGGCGGCGATCACCCCGGATCTCCTGTGCCTGTCCAAGGGCATCACCGGCGGTTACCTGCCGCTGTCCTGCGTGCTCGCGACCGACGACGTGTATCGTGCGTTCTATGCCGACGAGTTCGGCCAGGGCTTCCTGCATTCGCACTCGTACACGGGCAACGCGCTCGCCTGCCGCGCGGCGCTGGCCGTGCTCGACATCTTCCGCGACGACGAGGTCATCGTCGCCAACCGCGACAAGGCGCTGCGCTGGGGCCGGATCGCGCAGCCGATCGCCGATCACCCCCGCGTGCGCAACTTCCGCCAGTGCGGGATGATCGTCGCGTTCGACGTCGACCACGCCCGCGCCGGATTCGCCCGCTGGTTCGCTGCGGAAGCGCTGGCGCGGGAGCTGGTGCTGCGGCCGATCGGCAACACCGTCTATTTCATGCCGCCGTATGTCGTCACCGATGCCGAGTTTGCGCTGCTCGTCGAGCGAACGCTCGACATCCTCGACACCGTGTGAAGCGATGAGCCGCGCCTGCGAATCCCCGGCCCGGGCGCGCAACCGTCGACGGGCGATCGCGCGACGGCTCGCGGCGTCGCTCGCCATCGCCGCCGCGCTGTGCGCGACCGCGGCGCAGGCGGCGATGCCACGCGAGATTCGCCGCGCCTTCCTCGATGCGGGCATTCCGATGACCGACGTGTCGATCGTCGTGCAGGACACGGCGAAGCCGCGCCCCATGTTCGTCTACGACCCCGACCGGGCCCGCAACCCCGCATCGGTGATGAAGCTGGTCACGACCTACGCGGCGCTCGAGCTCCTCGGTCGCGACTACCGCTGGAAGACCGAGGCCTACCTCGGCGGTCCGCTGGTGGACGGCGTCCTGCACGGCGACCTGATCCTGAAAGGATATGGCGACCCCAAGATCACCAAGGAGCAGTGGCAGGCATTCATCGCCACGCTGCGCGGCAAGGGACTCGACGCGATCGACGGCGACCTCGTGCTCGACCGGAGCTATTTCGCGCTCCCCCGCTACGACGCGGGCGCCTTCGACCACGAGCCCCGCAAGCCCTACAACGTCGGGCCCGACGCGTTGCTCGTCAACTTCAAGGCAGTGCACCTCAGCTTCACGCCGGATGCAGCCACCGCACAGGTCGCCGTCTCGATCGATCCACCTCTGCCCGACGTCACGCTGCAGCGGGCGCCCGCGCTCGTCGACACCGGCACCTGCGGCGACTGGCGCGCGAGCGCGCGGCCTCAGTTCGTCGACCGGGGCGACCGTGCGTCGATCCGGTTTGCCGGGGATTATTCGGCGAGCTGCGGCGAGCGCGACTGGTGGGTCTCGCTGCTCGACCATGCGCACTACGTGCAGGCGATGTTCGAGGCGTACTTTCGCGAGGCCGGCGGACGTTTCGCCGGGGGCGTGAAGAGCGGACTCGTGGCACCCGGCGCCGCGCCCTTCGCCACGCTCGAGTCGCCGCCGCTCTACGACATCGTGCGCGACGTCAACAAGCTGTCGAACAACGTGATGGCGCGCCAGATCTACCTGACGCTCGCAACGACGGCCAATCCGCCGCCCGCCACGCCGGCAAGGGCCGCTGCGGTCGTCCGGCGCTTCCTCGCTGCGCGAAAGCTCGCAATGCCGGGCCTGGTGCTCGAGAACGGATCGGGACTCTCGCGCCGCGAGCGCATCACCGCGCGCGGGCTCAACGGGTTGCTGGTGGCAGCGAGCAGAAGCACGGTTCGAGACGAGTTCGCGAGCTCGCTCCCGGTCGCCGCGACCGACGGCACGCTCGAGCGGCGATTCGTGCACGACGGCGTGGCCGGGCAGGCATTGCTCAAGACGGGAACCCTGGAAGGCGTCCGGGCGCTCGCAGGCTATGTCGTGGACCGTTCGGGCCGATGGTTCTCGATCGTCGCGCTGGTCAACGCTCCCGATGCGCGCCGCGCCGCGCCCGCGCTCGACTACCTGGTGGAATGGGTGTACGCCAACGCTGCGGACTTCGATCCCGCGCTGCGGCGCTGATTGCGTCCGTCAACCCGATCCTCTCCCACGGCGTGGGAGAGGTAGCCGAGCGACGGCGAGGCGGGCGAGGGAAAGCGCTACATCCCCGGCACCGGCTGGCTCTCGTGGAACAGCAGGTAGCCGCGCACGACACGGTAGATGACCCAGATCGTATCCGCGGCCCAGATCGCGAAGGCAATCGGGATGCCGATGAGGATCAGGCCCAGCGTGACGAAGATCAGCGCTCCGATCATCGCCCACAGCAGCGACCACCAGAACGTGCGAACCTGCCAGCGGAAGTGGGATGCGAGCCAGCTGCCAGCCGCCTCGTCGCGCTTCACGTAGGCGATGATGATCGCGACAATGCCGACCACGCCGAGCAACGGCGCGAACAGGGGAAAGCCGTGGGACGCGACGCCAATCAGCGCCGCGATGGCGAACAACGCGTAGACAAGCAGCGCTGCGTTGATCGGCAGCGGCCGTGCAGCTCCGGGCGGCGTCGAAGCCTCGGGCGGGACCGGTGCAGGAAAGTCGGCCATCGAAATCTCCCTGATTCCATTCGCGCCGCGCGTCGGCGCCCGTAACGTCCCCTTAGATTGGGGAAGCCCGTAGCCGTATCAAGCAGGCCGGTCGCCGGAGCCCGGTGAAACCGTCAGTACCGCCGACCGTCCTTGTGCGCGGCGAACACACCGTTCTCGTCGGCGCCCCACATCAGGTCGTCGTCCGGATAGAACGCCTTGTCGCCTTCGATCCTGCTGCCGATCTCGAGGTAGCGCGCCGCGGCCGTTCCACGATTCAGGAAATGATGGCCATCGCGCCTCCCCGCCGGGTATCCGGCGCAGTCGCCCGCGCGCAGCACCTGCTCGCCGGCATCGGTCACGAGCACGACCTCGCCCTCGAGGATATAGACGAACTCGTCTTCCAGCGTATGCCAATGCCGCAATGCGGATTGTCCGCCGGGGCCGAGCGTCACGAGGTTCACGCCGAAGCGGGTGAGCCCGCAGGCGTTCCCCAGCCGCCGCTTGCTGCGGTCGCCCACCCGTGAACGGAATGGCTCGGGATAGACCGATCCGCGGGTCTCGGACACCGATTCGGGGTCCAGCGCGGGGAGAGTCAGTTTGCCCATGGCGGAACGGCCTCGGCGATGACCGGTGCCTGGATGACAGCACGCTTCGCCAGGCGGTGCAAGCGACGGGCCTGCCCGGCGGCGGGGACCACCGCCGGGCGCGCTTTGCCCGCACGAGATGCCCGACCGCTATAATGGATTGGATCGACCGCGCTCCGAGCCATCCCGGCGGATGACACCGCGGCCCTGTCCCCATTCAGAAGGAGTCGAGCATGACCACTTCCCGCGAAACGCTCCTCGACGATTTCTCATCGATGCTCTCGGATGCCGAAGACCTGCTGAAGCGCGCCGGCAACGAGAGCGGCGAGCGAGCGAAGGATCTGCGCGCACAGGTCGAGGCCAAGCTCCTCGCCGCCAAGCTGCGCCTGCAGGAACTGCAAGGCGAGGCGGTCGACCGTGCGAAGGACGCAGCGCGCGTGACCGACGACTACGTGCACGACAACCCCTGGTGGGCGATCGGCGCCGCGGCCGCGGCGGGCTTCGTCGCCGGCCTGCTGATGAACCGGCGCTGATCGTCGCATCATCATGTCCGTCCCCGAGGGCGGAGTCAGGTTCGTGGCGACGCGGCTTTCGGCGTCGGCGGTCTCGCTGCTGCGCACGCGCATCGAGCTCGCCAGCGTGGAGTTCGCCGAGGAGCGCGAGCGCCTGAAGGCGTCGATCGGCCTCGTCGCCGTTGCGGTCGTCGCCTTCGCTTTCGCCGCGGTCGTCGTGACTTTCGGCGTCATCGCGTACTTCTGGGACAGTTACCGGTACGAGACGATCATCGTCGTCGCGCTGCTGTACGCGTTCGTCGGCGCCGCGGCGCTGTGGCGCCAGGCGTCTTTGCGCAGGGCCGCGCCGACGCCGTTCGCAGCATCGATCGATGCATTGCGCAAGGACGCCGAGTGGCTGCATCACCATCGCGACGGCGAGCCGCCGGCCAGGCCATGAGCACCCTCGACGATCTCGCGACACGCAAGGCCCTGCTCGTGGCCCGGACCGATCTCGAGCGCATCGACCTCGCGGTCGCGGTGCGCGATCTCGCCGACGCGTTCGAGCCTCACCCCGAGGCCGGACGCCTCGGCCGGATGCATCCTATGGTCGCGCGCCTGATCCGGCTTGCGATCCCGCTCTTCGGGGCGAGCCGCCTCGGGTTGCTTGCGCGCGCACTGTCGGTCGGGCTCGTCGCATTCCGCCTCATCGGCGGACTGCGCGGCCGTTAGGTCAGAGCCCGAGCGTCCTCCAGATCGCGTCGGCCCGCGCCTCGACCGCCGCATCCATGGCGATCGGGCGACCCCATTCGCGCGTGGTTTCGCCGGGCCACTTGTTGGTCGCGTCGATGCCGATCTTGCTGCCGAGTCCGGCGACCGGCGACGCGAAGTCCAGATAATCGATCGGCGTGTTGGGCACGATCAGCGTGTCGCGTGCCGGGTCGACGCGCGTCGTCAGCGCCCAGATCACGTCCTTCCAGTCGCGTATGTTCACGTCATCGTCGGTGACGATGATCATCTTCGTGTACATGAACTGGCGCAGGAAGCTCCAGATGCCGAACATCACGCGCTTCGCGTGTCCGGCATACTGCTTCTTCATCGCGACGACGGCGAGCCGATAGCTGCAGCCTTCGGGCGGCAGGTAGAAATCCGCGATCTCCGGATACTGGCGCTGCAGCAGGGGAACGAACACCTCGTTCAATGCGACGCCCAGCACGGCCGGCTCGTCGGGCGGCTTCCCGGTGTAGGTCGAGTGATAGATCGGATCGCGGCGCAACGTCATGCGCTCGATCGTGAACACCGGGAAGCGCTCGGTCTCGTTGTAATAGCCGGTGTGGTCGCCGAACGGCCCCTCGAGCGCGGTTTCGTAACCCGTGGGGTCGTTCGCATCGGGCTGGATGAAGCCTTCGAGCACGATCTCGGCGGTGGCAGGAACCTGCAGGTCGTGCGTCAGGCACCTGACGATCTCGGTGCGCCCGCCGCGAAGCAGGCCTGCGAACTGGTATTCCGACAGCGTATCGGGCACCGGCGTCACCGCGCCGAGGATCGTCGCAGGATCGGCGCCCAGCGCCACCGCGATCGGAAACGGCGCGCCTGGCGACGCGAGCGCGTGGTCGCGGAAATCGAGCGCGCCGCCGCGGTGGGCTAGCCAGCGCATGATCACCTTGTTGCGGGCGATCACCTGCTGGCGGTAGATCCCGAGGTTCTGCCGCTTCTTGTGCGGCCCGCGGGTCACCGTCAGGCCCCAGGTGATCAGCGGCCCTGCATCGCCGGGCCAGCAGGTCTGGATCGGCAGCCGTGAAAGATCGACATCGGTCCCTTCCCACACCACCTCCTGGCAAGGGCCCGACCGGCGCTCCTTCGGCGCCATGTCGAGCACTTTCATGAACACCGGCCGCGTCGTCTGCCACGCGTCCTTCAAGGACTTCGGCGGCTCGGGCTCCTTCAGGTAGGCGAGCAGGCGCCCGACTTCGCGCAGGCTTTCATGCCAGCAGGCGGGATCGGCACCCATTGCCCTGGCGACGCGCTCCGGCGTTCCGAACAGGTTGCCGAGCACGGGGATCGCGGCACCCGACGGGCTGCGGAAATTTCCTTTCGGCGACTCGAACAGCAGCGCCGGCCCGTGCGCGCGCAGCGCCCGGTCGCACAGTGCCGTCATCTCGAGCTTCGGATCGACGGGTTCGCGCACGCGCGCCAGTTCGCCTGCCGCCTCGAGCTGGCCGATGAAATCGCGCAGGTCCGCATACGGCATCAGACGACCCCCACGCTCGCGGCATTCTCCGCGGCGCTGCCCCCGGAGGCGTGCCCCGCCAGCCGGCATGCGCCGGGAACGGCCGAGTGAATGCGATTATTCCGCGCAGATCGCGACGATTGTTCGCCGGCGCCGATGCGCAGAACCCGCGACACTTGAATCATTCGCGCCGGTCGATGTCGAATCATCTCGAGGATGGGGTCCCGGAACCGGAAAGGATCCAACGGGATTTTGCCATCCGAGTTTACCGCGACTTCTGCCGCGCCCTTCGAGCGCTGCCTTGCCGAGGAATGGAAATGATGGATGAACTGCTGCGATACGCAAGCCTCGCCGGAGCCGGATTGCCGGCACACGAACGCCACAAGGCGAAGACCGCGACGGTCCGGCGGCTGCGGGGGGTGAACGTGGAAAGCGGCGGGGTGCTCCGCTTCGATGCGCCGCGCGCATGCAACGAACGCGACGACCTCGCAAGACTCTCCCGATTGACGTTCTCGGTCAGCGCCGGGCGCGGCGACGACCCGGCGTTGCCCGGCGTGGCGGACCCCGACGATCGCGCGCAGGCCCGCCCATCTGCCGGCGCGGCGCCGGCATCCCCCGGCAAGACGCGCAAGCTGGTTCTTCTCGCGTATTGAACTGACGACCTCGCGGCGGCGCAAGGCCGCCGTGCGCCGCGTTCGGTCGCGGCGCTGCCCGTCTCGTCAATGCCGCAACGCAGGGTGCGACGGCGCTGCGGCGCCACGTGCAGCGCATCGAGCCGATCTGCCACTTCAGCTACCGGGATTTCGCCAGGCTCCTGCCGAAGGAATGACGACGCTTGCGGTGACGACGCGGGCTCCGGAAGGATGCGCGTGTTGCGCGAAGCGGCGAGTCCGGTCTCGCCGGCTCGCACCTGGGAATCGGCGATGTCGGTTGCCATCGAGACGATCATGCATGCACTCTTGCCGGTCCGAGTACTTGTTGCATCCAGCTTGGTGCTAGGTGGCGCGTGCGGCTCGACTCCCGAACAGACGTCCGAGCGTCGGGAAGCAAAGGTCTACCAGACCGGGAGCAACATCGCGAAAGGGGATCGGGGTGGCGTATTGGACGTCAAAACGGTCGATCCCGAGTTGCTGCATCAGCAAATGAACCCGCCGACACTCCCGAAACCGGCCCCCGGCGCGGGGCGATGACCCGGCATCGGCCGACCTCCGGCGACACGTGCCGACTAGATGACCGAGGCGGCGCCGCCGACCGGTCACGAAACGATGTTCCGAGCGCCGAGCCCGATGACCTCACGCAGCATCGACGCGTCTCGGCGAGCAGCGCTCAACAGATAGCCGACATCGTTGCCGCCCATGATGAAACGGGCGCCGAGCGAGATGCACATCGGCAGGAGATCGCGTCCCGCGCCCCCCGCCACCCAATGCTTTCCCTCGGCTCTGCAGGCGGCAGAGATCGTCGTGTAGGCATCCTTGAGATGCTGCTCGGCAGAATCGATCGCAACGTCCAGCGCCGCGGTCAGGTCGTTGGGTCCGACCATCAGAGCATCGATGCCTCGTACTGCGGCAATCGCTCGTGCGTTCGAGACGGCCTCCGGGGTTTCGAGCATCGCGATGATCATCGTCGCCTCGTTTTGCGCCTGAATGCTCTCTGCAATCGGCATTGCCGCATATCCGGTCGCGGACGACATCGCGGCGATCGATCGATGCCCGACCGGAGGAAACTTCGCGTGCAGGACGACGGCTTCGGCCTCGGCTGCGTCCTGCACGTGGGGAACGATGACGCCGAGCGCCCTCCTTCAAGTGCTTCAGCGATATGGCTCTCCGCTGCACTTTTCACCCTGACCAGCGGCGTAAGACCGACGGCGCGTGCCATCAGGCAGAGCTGCGATGCAGCTTCGTCCGAAAAGATCCCATGCTCGCGATCGACGTACAACGCGTCGAAGCCGCAGGAGGCCACCATGAGCGCCACGTTCACCGTCGACACCTGGCGGATGGCCATGCAAAGGACAAACTCGCCGGCGGCCAGTTTGCGTTTTGCTGGATTGGCGATCGAGAACATTCCCGGGCGAGCGCGCGATGGATCGGCTACGGGACCGATTTGCGGCCTCTCGCCGAGGGAAGGATAGGACCGGGCGCCGAAACCACCATCAATCGTGACGACCTGCCCGCAGACGGATCCGGCTCGATCAGACGCCAGGAAGACGACGACGTCGGCAATCTCCGTCGCAGCGATCAACCGGCCGGCGGGCCAGTCCGCAATCAACTCTCGCCACCGCTCCTCGTCGCCGAAGAGTTCGCGCGAACGTCCGCGCAACGACCTCATTGAACGCTCCGTATCGACCCAGCCCGGGTTCACGCCGAGCACGCGCACGCCGAAATCGAGGCTCATGCTCCCGACCGTCCGCGTGAAGGCGACGAGCGCGGCATTCCCGGCGGACCCTGCAACGTAGTCGTAGTCGAGCTTTTCGGCCGCGAGCCCGATCACATTGACGATCACGCCGCGACGACGCTCACACATTCGTCGGTAATATTCCCGCGTCATGTTGATGTAGCCGAAGACCTTCAGGTCCCAGGCATGGCGCCAGCCAGCTTCGTCGATGTCTCCCAGCGATCCGCGGGAGATGGCGCCTGCGTTGTTGATCACGACGTCGACATCGGGCCATTTCTCGGAAATCGCCTCGGCTGAACCGCGCTCGGCAAGGTCCACCGCCAGCAACTCTACTTCGACCCCATGGTCGCGGACCAGCGCGTCGCGGGCGGCCGCGAGCCGGTCACGATCGCGGGCAACGAGGCGCAACCGACAGCCTTCCGCGGCAAACGATTCAGCGATAGCACGACCGATGCCGCGCGAAGCGCCGGTAATCAGTACGGTGCGATCGGCGAGTCCGAGATCCATTCAACTTCCTCGCTGCAGCCGGGAATCACTCTTCAAGGCCGGATTCATCATCACGTCGGAATCACGGCATGCGGCCCGATTCGCGAACTCCGACGCCGGTCGTCGTAAATTGGGTTGGCTCAGGCTTCCCGCGGGCGCAATTCGATCAGGTCCGCGGAGCAATTGTCATCCGCCGTAGTGGCGTAGATCACGGCATCCGCGACATCACCCGGACGCAGCGGCGCGAATTTACGCCCTTCAATTGCCGCCACGACGTCCGGGTGGGTACTCGATTCGCGGATCTCGGTATCGACCATTCCGGGAGCGATTTCGGTGACCCGAACTCCAAACGCCTTGAGCTCGAGTCGCATGCCCTTCGCTATCGCTGAAAGGGCGTGCTTGGTCGCTGCGTAGGCAACGCCGAACCGGTTGACGGTACGGGCTCCCAGCGAAGTGATCATGATCACATGGCCGCGGCGACGCGCCGCCATGGCAGCGCCGACTCCCTGGCAGAGATGCATGGGTGCCAGAACGTTGACCCGGAACATCGCCTCGCATTCCTCCGGCTTGAGCTCGAGGAATGGCGCGTACGTGAGGATGCCCGCGTTATTGACGAGGATGTCTGCGGCAGATGCCGCGTCGATCAACCGCCGCACGAAAGCGCTGTCGGCGAGATCACCCGGTACGACGCGAAAACGCGTCCGATGCCCGGGTACCGCTTCAGCGAGCGCGTCAAGTCGATCCTTCCGTCGACCCGTGACGATGACCTCTGCGCCCTCGCGAGCCAGAGCCAGCGCGCATGCGCGACCGATTCCCGCGCTTGCGCCGGTCACAAGCGCCAGGCGCCCCGCGAGCCGCTGACTCAAGATCGGAACCTTCCGATTTGGCTTGCGTCGAGACACCGAACGATGCCCCAACGCCGGCTCAGCCGACCGCCGCCTGGCGGCTCGTCGACTTCGACGGTTTGGTAGGTCGCGGGCATCACGATCTCCAGGACCTCGAGGTCGTCCGAATACTCGAGTACCGTGTGCTTGATCCGCGCGGGCTGAATCCAGCAGCTTCCCTCGCGCATCAGGTGCTCGCCGTGACCTTCGAATTCATTGCGCACCCATCCCTTGAGCACGTACACCATCTGAAACTGCACATCGTGGAAATGACGCTTGGAGACGTCGGCCCTGTTGAACGGGCGGGCACGCCGGGCGACATGCGCTTCCACCATGCCCCCGGTGGCCGCTGCCATGCCGAGGTCGCGGTAAATGGCGTAAGGACGCAATCCATCGCCCTTGAAATCCTCGTCCGACAAATGACTGACCGCGAATTCCTGACGAGGCCATTCCATGTCCTTCAATGCATCGCCGGAAGTGGGCATTGCGACCTTGTTCCTTCGGTTCAGCAGGCATTCCCATCGCTCCTTCGACTCGGGATGCGAAATTCGTCGTCCGGCATTGCCGGCCGTCGCCTTACTCGGCCTTGATGTTCGCTTCCTTTGCCACCTTGATCCACATCGCGCGATCGCTTGTCATCAGGGCCGCGAAACTCTTCGGCGTGCTCTTGCCATCGACCTCGATCGCAAAGGGCTCCAAGGCTGCGACGACCTTGGGCTGAGCCAGCACCTGATCGACCACCTTCGCGATCCGGTCGACGATCGCCTGCGGGGTTCCCCGCGGTGCAAGAAACGCCTCCCACTGGCTCGCATGAAAATCCGGAATGCCCGCCTCTGCCATTGTCGGAATGCCGGGCGCAACCTTCAGATCGCTTGTCGCTGGTCACGGCGAGCGCGACGACCTTGCCTGAGTTCACCTGGGGAATGGCGGCGACCGAGTTCGCGAAATGGAAATCGACGCGTCCCGCGATCTGGTCGATCATCGCCTGCGGCGATCCGCGATAAGGGATGTGAACGACGTCGATTCCAGTCGCCGCGCGAAACATCTCGGCCGTGAAATGAGCTGGCGAACCATTGCCTGCCGAAGCGAAGGTCAGCTTTCCCGGCTTCGACTTCGCCAGGGCGACCAGTTCCTTCACCGTCTTCACGCCCAATCCCGGATAGGCCACCAGGATCATCGGCGCAGACGCGACGTTCACGACCGGCACGAAATCCCGGACCGCGTCGTAGGGAAGCTTGCGACCGAGCGCGACGTTCATGTTCAGCGCCGACGAGGTGAACAGCAATGTGTAGCCGTCCGGCGCCGCCTTCGCAACGGTGTCGTCTCCGATCGTTCCGCCGGCCCCTGCCTTGTTCTCGATGATGATTGGCTGCCCGAGCGCCTTCTGGAGCGGGTCCTGCATGGCGCGCAGCACGACATCCGCAATGCCCCCGGCAGGCCAAGGAATGATTACGTGTATCGGTCGGTCAGGATAATGGGTCTGCGCGGTTGCGACGCCGACCGATGCTGCACATGCGAGAAGCACGGCAATTACGCGGGACAGAGTACGCATCACGAGCCTCCTCCGGATCCGACCGGGTGCCGGATTCTAATTGTATGACAGTCTTGTGTCATCCCGCGCGCCCGATCCGGTCGACGACGAGCCGGGCGTCGTTGCCGGCACCGGCCTCCGCGGAAGGGCCCGGCCGACCCGTCCGGTCGGCACTCCATCAGCCCGGCCGACGCTCGATCACCGGCGCCGGGACGCCTTCGATCGCGACGTTCAGGCATGCGGGCCGACCACATTCGAGGCCACGTCCGATCGCAGCACTCAACTGGTCCGGACGATCCACCATCTCCCCGTATCCGCCGAATGCGGCCGCCACCTGATCGTACCGGGTCGGGAGCAGGTCGCAGCCAACGGCGCGATCTTGACCATACGTTCTCAGCTGGATCTGGAATTCTGCGTTCCAGCGAGCGTCGTTGCCGACCACGGCGAGGAATGGCAATTGGTAACGAACCGCGGTGTCGAACTCGGCCGCGTGGAAGCCAAAGGAGCCGTCGCCCAGAAACGCGATTACCGGCGCGTTCGGCTTGGCCAAACGAGCGGCCACCGCCATCGGGAGGCTGGCCCCGATCGCTCCGGCCGGACCATTGACGACGCGATTCGATGCCCGGAGACAGGCCTGCGCCCACTGTCCGAATTCACCGCCATCGCATACGAGGACTGAGTCAGGGTGCCGGTCGAGGACCGACTGGAACGGCCGACACACCTGAACGGGGTGCAGCCGACCGACCTGGCTGCTCTTCGCCGTGTCCCAGCTTTCCGGCCGGTAGCGAATCGCTGCCTCGACGTCCTGCCTCCAGGCTCGACCATTGGACCGACTGGCCCCTGCGACCTTGAGGGCCTCGGCCGCCGAACGAATGTCCGCGACCACGGCGTGCTTCAGCCGTCCGCCCAGCGCACGCTGGGCGCGCTGGATCTCCTCCGGATCAGGATCGATCTGCACGAATTCACATCCGTTCGCAAACAGCGCGGAAGCCCCGAATCGCAGCGTGAAATCAAGGCGCTTGGCGAGCAGGAGCACGGCGTCGGCCTTGGCGAGCACCTCGGTGAATGTACCCAGGGACGGGTCCTGTACACCTCTGGGGCTCTCCATCCCGATTACGGGAATGCCCAGGGCATCCCCGAGTCCGTCCATTTGGCCGCGCAACGCATGCGAGAGTCCCGAGGGCCCCGTAAGTACCAATGGCGACGACGCCCGGCGCAACCAGGCGAGGATTCCATCGGCATCGTCTCGCCCAAGAGGCGTTTGGCGCGGCGCAATCGCGTCCGTCAGCCGGCCCATGCGCGTCCACGTCGCGCTCGAGCACGTCGGTGGGAAGGCTCAGATGCACGGGACCCGGTCGCCCCGATATCGCCTCACGGATGGCGGACGTCACGTCCTGCCCTACGACGCGGGCGTCGCTCGCGGTCCAGGAGGCCTTGGTGACTCCCTGCGCCATCTCGGCCTGACGCATCTCCTGGAAAGCGCCGCGACCGATCTGGTCCTGGGGCGCGTGTCCGGAAAGCAATACCACGGGCGACTCGGCAAGCTTTGCCGTGAACAAAGCCGATACGGCGTTCGCGTGCCCTGGCCCCCCGGTCACCCACGCGATCCCCGGCTCTCCGGTCAGCCTCGCCCACGAATCCGCCATATGAACGGCCGCCGCTTCATGCCGGGTGTGGATCAACTCCACCCCTGCATCGAGCGAAGCGTCGAACAGCGACATGATGTGGTTTCCCGAAACGGTGAAAACGCGTTTCACCCCCGAACGCGTCATTGCGTCAACCACCGCGTGTGCCCCAAGCGACTTGCGAGCCCGCATCGACCCCTCTTCTAATTTGATGATCGGTACGCCATCGATCGCCTATCGACCGAACGCGGACGCGATTCATGTGCGAACGCCTGCGCGCATGCGAAACCGATGCCCATGCTCGCGCCGGTGACGACGACGACCTTGTCGCGCAGCCCGAAATCCATTGTCCTTCCCCCGATCAGTGTTTGGCGTAGCGCTTTTCGAGGCTCGCCATCACTTCCGGCCACGCGCTCGCGAAATACGCCTTCGCTTTCATCCAGTCCGCGCCCTGCCCGTAGCCGAAGTTCCGGAGCGTCAGCGAGGTCCTGTTTGCGTCGACCTCGGAGAAATCGAGGTAGACGAGCGTACGCAGCTTGCGGATCGTCGGCAGCGTGGGCGGCGCGTTCCATTCGAAGACGAGCTGGTGCATCGGCACGACGCTGTGGAACATGCAGCCCTCGCTGCCGCGCTCGCCTTCGGGTTGGTCCAGACCGAACCACAGCTCGAACGCCCCGCCCGGTTCCGGGACCACTTTCGCGGCCTTGGGGGCGAAGAAGCTCTCGATGCCCTCCGGGGTCGTCCATGCCTTCCATACCTCCGCCACCGGCGCGTCGATCACCTTGGTCACGACGATGTCGGGGGCGAGCGGCTGGGCGGCCGCGCCATGCATGAACGCGGCAAATGCTGCGATCAGTACGAACCGCAACGCGGACACCATGGTCGCATCCCCCTCCAGTGAACGGCAATCACAGCCAGGTCGCGAGCGTGCGCCACTCGGCGAGCTTGGCCTCGACCGGCAACGTGTACGCCGGACTCGTCGACGGCAGGACCAGCGTCGCGTAGCCCGCGTCGCGCCATGCCGCACTCGCGCGGCCTGCAGTCTTTCCGTTGAAGCAGACCGCCTTCAGCCCGCGGGCGACGCGCCGCACACGCGCGATCTCGCCGCGCTCGGCATTGCGGATCGCCGCATCGAGGCTTCCGGTGCGCTCGCAGGCGATGATCGTATCCCAGATCCCCAGCTTGTGAGCACGAACGCGGGCGAGCCGCCGGTCATAGGGAAGCTCCGCGAGCGCCTCGCCGAGGACGGCGCCCAGGATCGGCCAGAAATGGTTGCGCGGATGCGCGTAGTACTGCTTCGCGGCAAGCGAAGCCTCGCTCGGGAAGCTGCCGAGGATCAGCACCCGCGCGTCGGGGCCGAGGACCGGCGGCAGGCCGCGCCGGCGCGTGGCGCGAGGCGCAGCGGGTCGGCTCACCACGCCCGCGGCCAGCGACCGGCGCGCAGCGCATAGTCGAACGCGATCCCCGCGAAGATCGCGAGGCCGAGCCAGTGATTGCCGAGGAATGCGCGAAAGCAGGCTTCCCGCTCGCGCCGCCGGATGATCCACAGGTGATGCGCCGCGATCGCCAGCGCCAGCGCCAGCCCGGCGGCGTAGGCCCAGCCGAGCGCATGGACTCGCCCGATCCACGCCATCGCGGCGAGATAGATCGCGTAGCAGAGCGCGACGGCCGCGACGTCGTAGTGGCCGAGCGTCAGCGCGGAAGTCCGGATGCCGATCTTCGCATCGTCGTCGCGATCGACCATCGCGTACTCGGTGTCGTAGGCGACGACCCAGAACAGGTTGATCGCGAGCAGGATCCATGCGATCGGCGCGATGCGATCCTGCGCCGCGGCGTAGGCCATCGGGATGCCGAACGAGAAGGCGATGCCGAGAAATGCCTGTGGAATCGAGAAGAAGCGCTTGAAGAACGGATAGGCGATCGTAATCCCCAGCGCCGGGAACGACCACAGGATCGTCGTCCGGTTGGTGAACAGCACGAACACGAACGCGACCACGGCGAGCACTGCGCCGACGACCAGCGCCTCCCAGGGCGCGATGACGCCAGCCGCGAGCGGCCTCTGCGCGGTGCGCTTCACGTGAGCGTCGAAATCACGGTCTGCCCAGTCGTTGAACGCGCAGCCGGCAGAGCGCATCACCCAGGTGCCCATCACGAAGATGACGACCAGCGAGAGCGAGGGTTGGCCGCGCGTGGCGAGCCACAGCGCCGACAGCGTGGGCCACAGCAGCAGCAGCGTGCCGATCGGCTTGTCGAGGCGCAGCAGCCGCTCGTAGGCGTCGAGGCGCTCGACGAACGTGAGCCTCGGTCGCAATGCGGGAACCTGCCCGGTCATGCCCGCACCGTCACGCCGTCACCGTCATATCGGCAGCGCGAGCTGCTTGCGCAAGGTCCGCGGTGCGGCTTCGGCGAGCATCGATGCGAGCGTCGGGTGGCGCAGGACGAGGCGCAGCTCGCGCTTCATCCGCCGGTTCGACAGACGCCGTGACTCGCTCATGAAGGACAGGAGCATCGGAGCGATCTGCCGCTCCGCATCGTCCCAGCTCACGCGCGGCGGTCGCGGCAGCTGGTAGGCATCGGCGACCGCGTCGAACCACGCACCCATCTTCATCTCACTGTCGTCGCTGACGTTGTAGGCGCGATTCGGCCGTGCGAGATAGAGCGCCGCGACGACCGCCCGTGCGAGATCGTCCGCATGGATGTGATTGGTGAAGACGTCGTCATCGGCGCTCAGCGCCGGTGTGCCCTGGCGCAGCCGATCGAGCGGGAGGCGGGTCGGCGCATAGATGCCCGGCACGCGCAGGATCGCGAGCCCGACCCCGTGGCGCGCCGCCCAGCGGCGCAGATGCCCTTCCGCGGCGGCGCGACGGCGGGCGCGGGGCGTCTGCGCCCGTAGCGGCCGCGTCTCGACGACGCGCGCTCCCGCGCAGTCGCCATAGACCCCCGATGTCGAGATGTAGACGAAGCGCTGCGGTATAATCCGCGCCCTCGCGAGAGCGGCGAGGAGCCGCCTGGTGCGCGGATCGTCCCTGCCGTCGGAAGGCGGTGGCGCGAAATGCAGGACGGCCCACGGCGCGGTGCGAATGCGCTCGAGGGAGCGCGGCTGGTCGAGATCGGCGACGAGGGGAACGATGCCGTGGGCGCGCATCCTGCGCACATCGTCGCGATTGCGGGTGATGCCGACGAGGCGTGCGCGGTGACGCAACAGCTCCGCGACGCGCAACGCGACATCGCCGCAACCCACGAGCAGGATCCTCTGCGCCATGACGTCGAAATGGCGTTGCCGCCGACCGATCGATGACTGGGGCCTGCGCCGTGCGCGGCCGTCGCGCACGCTTGCCTACCCAACCTTGCACCGGACCCCTTGATGACGCTGCAGATTACCATACAGCCCAGCGGCCACGCGTTCGCCTGCGATGCCGACGAAACGGTGCTGCAGGCCGCGATGCGTGCCGACCTGATGATTCCCTACGGCTGCCGCAACGGCGCCTGCGGCACCTGCAAAGGCAGGATCCTGGACGGTGACGTCGACTACGGTCCCCACCAGGCGTCGACGCTCACCGACGACGAAAAGCGCCGCGGACTCGCGCTCTTCTGCTGTGCCCGGCCGAAGACCGACCTGGTCATCGAGGTGCGCGAGGTCCGCCGCGCGGGCGACATCCAGATCAAGCGGCTCCCGTGCCGGGTCGAATCGATCGACAAGGTCGCCCCCGATGTCGCGATCGTGCGCCTCAAGCTGCCCACGTCGGAGCGCCTCCAGTACCTCGCCGGCCAGTACATCGATTTGCTGCTGAAGGACGGTCATCGCCGCAGCTTTTCGCTCGCGACACCGCCGCACGCCGACGAGTTGCTCGAGCTGCACATCCGCCACACGCCGGGGGGATTCTTCACGGATCCGCTGTTCACGACCTACAAGGGGCGCGAGATCCTGCGCTTCGAGGGGCCGCTCGGCGCGTTCTACCTGCGCGAGGACAGCGACAAGCCGGTGATCTTCGTCGCCGGCGGCACCGGCTTCGCGCCGATCAAGGCGATCATCGAGCACATGCTCCATCACCGGATTCCGCGCGAGATCGTTCTGTACTGGGGTGCGCGCGCGAAACGCGACCTCTATCTCGCCGACCTGCCGGGAAAGTGGCAGACGGACAATCCCAACTTCACGTTCATCCCCGTGCTGTCGGATCCCGCCCCCGACGATGCGTGGCCCGGCCGCACCGGACTCGTGCACCAGGCGGTGATGGACGATTTCAAGGACCTGTCAGGCTACCAGGTGTATGCCTGCGGGGCGCCGCCGATGATCGACGCGGCCAGGCGCGACTTCACGGCGCTGCGCAAGCTGCCCGCGGCGGAATTCTTCGCCGACAGCTTCACCTACGCCGCCGAGTCCGAAACCCGGGAAATGCGGAAAATGGGGTCAGAGCTGTAATTTAAGCGCACCGCATTCGACCCGGCCACGACGTGCCCAAATATTACAGCTCTGACCCCATTTTCCGCATTTTCCGGGTCAGGGCTCGACCGACTCGAGCGCTGCCAGCGCCAGCCGGAGCGCGGCGGCGAGGTGGGCATCCCCCTCGTCGTGCCGCCCGAGCTTCGCCAGCATCTCGCCCAGCGCGACGTGCGTGCGCCAATGGTTGTCCAGCGCGAGGCTCGCCTCGAGGTAGGTCTGTGCCTTCCCCCACAGCTGCTGACGCTCGCACAGGCGCCCGAGGACGAACAGCAGCGTCGCGTCCTGGTTGTGGGTGGTGAGCCAGCGCTCGGCGGTCTCGAGCTGACGCGTCGCATCGGGCGCCCGGCATTGTGCGTACAGTAGCAACAGCCCCGAATCCCACTGGCGCTCGAGACTCCGGACCAGGATCTCCGCCGCTTCCCGATCGCCGTTGAGCGCGAGAAAGCTGCGCGCCGCGGCTTTCGCGACCTTCGGCTGCAGCCGGTCGCCCTCGGCGACCCGCGCCCAGTACGCGCGCAGTCCAGCCGCATCGTGGGTGAAACCCTTGAGCGCCTCGGCATGCGCACCGGCGCGCAACACGTCGCCCTGCGCCGCATCGTAGACCTTGCGTTTGACGAGCTGGTCGACCAGCGGAGGAATTTCGCCCGGCCGACCCGCAGCCGTGAGCGCCCGCAGCTCGAGGCGTTGCGCCGCCGTGTGCAGCCCCGCCTCGCGCTTGAGCTCGGCGAGGCGCGCCAGGGCATCCGCCGGCTGCCCGCGCTCGAGCGCGAGCTCGGCTTCGAGCATCAGGCGCGGGACCGCGAGCTTGGTGGCCTGCGCATCGGGACGCTCGAGCATCGCTGCCGCAGCCGCGTAATCGCGCGTTTCCAGCGCGGCGCGCGCCCCGACCAGTGCCGGAACCGGCGACGAGTTCGGAATCGCAAGCGCTTCCTGCGCATACTGGCGCGCCTTGCCGTGCCGGCCCTCGATCAGCGCGACGACGGCCGCGTCCTGCTTGGTTCGGAACCGCTCGGCCTGGCGCCGCCTGCGCGCCTCGCGGACGTCGGCGGGCAACTGCGACAGGTGCACCGCGGCCCGGATCAGGGCATAGACGGCGACGAAGGCCAGCACTGCCAGGATGATGAACGCATTCTGCGACAGCTCGACCCGGTACGGCGACGCGACGAACAGCACGTAGCCGTTGTTGAGGCGGAACAGCATCGCGAGCGCGACCGCCGCGGCAGCGAGCAGCAGGAAAGCGAGCAACGCGCGCACGTCGTCGCTACCTGGCGCGCGCCGGAGCGCGAGCCGGCGCGTGCTCCGGCACTCGCTCGGCCGCAGCCTTGAGCGCGCGCACGGCGTCGAGACTGCGCGCCAGATCGGGCATTGCGCCGGGCATCGTCACCGCCGCCTGCTGGTTCAAGGTGCTGATCGCGGACTGCACCGCCTTGGCGTTCGGGTCGAAATATTCCCGCAGCCAGCCGGTGGCCGCCTCGAGGTCGGCATTGAAGTTGCGGTCGTCACGCGACAGCAACGCGATCCGCGCCGAAAGCAGGCGCAGCCGCAGGTTTTCGCGCAGGAAGAACGATTGCTCGGGCGTGATCAGCGGCGCGACAGGGTGGTCGGTGACTTCGATCCGAATGACATCCCGGACCTGCGCCCACACTTCCCGCAGGAGTCGCCGCCACGCGGATTCGCTCGGGGACGCTGTGGGCAGTGGCGAAGGCGGGATGCGCTCGTCCCGGGCGAGCGGCAGCGTGTCGATCGCGGTGAGCACCTGATCGATCCTGATCGAGATGCCCGCGACGTCGACGTACGGAACCGATTTCAGACTGGCGATGTCGTGCGCGAGGGCGCGGCGCAACGGCCCGAACTGCGGGCGGTCGAGCCGGGCAAGCTTGCTGTCGGCCACCTCCAGCGCGGTCAGCGCGGCTTCGACGTTGCCGGCAAGTGCGAGTTGCTGGCTCGCGAGCACCAGGATTTGCTCGATTTCGGTGATCGCGAGCTCGTCGCGCGATGGCGCGAGGTCCCGATAGAGAGCGTCGAGCGACGCCTGCTGCGCCCGGGACTCGTTCACCCGCGTCTCCAGGGACGCGATCTGGGCCTGGGCCTCGCGCAGCTGGTTACCCATGTCTGCGTCGCGTACCTGCGCCTGGGCGGCCGCCGCATCGGCAACGGCCAGGCGCTGTGCGGTCTCGCGCTGCAGCGCCTGGGCTGCCCGGCGCTGATCGAGCAGGGCGTACCCGCCGGCCGCGATCGCGAGGACGACGACCAGCCACAGCATGCGCAGCCCCAACCCGGCACCGCCCGCAGGACGGGGGTCGCGCGCCGCGGGCCCGGCCGGTGCCCCTGCAGCCGGCGCGCCCGCCGCATTGCGATCCGATTCGGTGCCGGACGATGTCTGCATGATCGATGCCGCCGACGATTCTAGCAGCCGCTCATATGCACTTGCCGCGGTGCGCTAATTGGCCGCGCCAGCCCGCTCGCATACAATCGCATGCGGCGGCGCCCTCCGCGCGCCTTTGCGTGCTGCCACAAACCGATTCCCGTGAACGGTCTCTCGTTTATTGCGCTGATCGCAGTGGCCGCTGCCTGCGGGGTTGCGTATCGAATCGGTGTCGTGCGGGGCGAACGCTCGACCCGCAGGGCCGCGCCTTGGACGGTCGAGCGCGTTGCCGCACCCGCACCGGCCGCCGCGACGCAGCAAACGCCTCCAAAGGAAGCGCCGCCGCCGGTGCCCCCGTCCGCACCCAATGCCATCGACGCATCGTCGCCTCCTGTCCTACCCGGATGCGCGCAATGCGCCGAATTCGCGGAGGACCGTCACCGGCTGTTCGCGCGTCTCGCCGACGCGCAGGCCGAAACGGCGCGCTATCGGCAGATCGTCGTCGACATCGAGCGCAACGCCCCGCCGCCGCTGCTCGACGCTCCGGGCACGCCCGACGACCTCAAGCTGATCGTCGGCGTCGGGCCCGCGCTCGAGCGCATGCTCTACCAGCTGGGCGTCACCAACTACCGCCAGATCGCCCGCTGGAGCGAACGCGACATCGACGAAATCGACGCCAAGCTCGCCGAGTTCCCGGGCCGGATCCGCCGCGACGCGTGGGTCACCCAGGCGCGCGCGCTGCACCAGAGCAAGTACGGGGAGCGCCCCTGAAGGCGCGCAGCCTCGCGCCGGTCGCCGCGCTGACGCTGCTCTGGGGATGCAACTGGCCGATCCTCAAGATGGGCGTTGCCGAGCTGGCGCCGCTGACCTTTCGCGCGGTGACGTTGCCGTTCGCGGGCCTCGGCCTGCTGCTCATCGCGCGTTTCACCGGGGAGCCGGTCGGCATCTCGCGCAGCCTCTGGCCGAAAGTCGCGCTGCTCACGCTGTTCAACATCGCCGGCTGGAACGCCTTCATCCTGTTCGGAGTCCAGCGATTGCCGGCGGGCCGCAGCGCGATCCTCGCCTACACGATGCCGCTGTGGGCGACGCTGTTCGCGGCGCTGCTGCTTCGCGAGCCGTTGTCACGGCGCAAGCTGCTGGGCCTCGCATGCGGCATGGCGGGGATGGCGCTCCTGATCGGCGATCAGCTCGGCCTGATCCGCAGCGCGCCCTACGGCGTGGCGATGGTCCTGATCGCCGCCGTGTCCTGGGGTTTCGGCACCGCGCTGATGCGCAAGTGGCCGCTGCCGGTGCCGCAGACGACGCTGACCGGGTGGATGTTGCTGCTGGGATGGGTTCCGCTCGTGCTCGTCGCGCCGGCGTTCGACCCGAAGCCGCTCGCTGCCGAGTTCGCTGAGCTGTCGCCGCGCGGCTGGTTCGCGGTCGCGTACAACATCGTCCTCGCCGGCGCGGTCGCGAACTGGGCCTGGTTCACCCTCGCCCGCACGCTGCCGGTCGCGGTCTCGTCACTGTCGTCGCTGCCCATCCCCGTCGTCGGGGTGTTCGCGGGCATGGTGCTTCTCGGCGAGCGCCCGGGCCCGAACGAGTGGGCCGCGCTTGCCCTGGTCGTCGCGGCGCTGTTCATCGTGATGTTCGCGCCCGATCGGAGAGCGGGCGCCGGTACGCCGATCGCGCCTCCCGATTGAGGCGCCGCAGCTTGGCTCAGGCGAGCTCGGGAACCAGCGTCAAGGTCCCGCGCCCGGTGAACCAGGCGTCGAGGTTCGCCTTGCACAGATCGCCCATCGCCTTGCGCGTCTCGTGGGTCGCGCTGCCGACGTGGGGCAGCAGCACGGCATTGTCCAGCGCAAGGAGCGCGTCGGGAACGTTCGGCTCGTCGGCGAAGACGTCGAGTCCCGCCGCCTTGATCGTCCCGTCGGCCAACGCGCGCGTGAGCGCCGGCTCGTCGACGATCGAGCCGCGTGCGATGTTGATCAGCGTGCCCTTGGCGCCCAGCGCCTCCAGCACGCGGGCGTCGACCAGGTTGCGCGTCGCGCCGCCGCCCGGGCAGGCGACGACGAGGAAATCGACCTCGCGCGCCAGCGCCTCGAGGTCGGCGACGTAGCGCCAGCCGACGTCCTGCGGCCTGCGCCCGGTGTAGGCGACCTTCATTCCCATCGCGTCGACGCGCTTCGCGATCGCCTTGCCGATGCGGCCCAGTCCCAGGATGCCGACGGTGCGGCCGGCGAGCTTCGACGTGAGCTCGGGCGCGCGCCGTTTCCACTCGCCGGCATGCACGAAGCGGTTGGCGCGCACGAAGCCGCGACCGGTCATCAGGATCAGCGCCACCGCGACGTCGGCGACGTCGTCGGTCAGCACGTCGGGCGTGTGCGTGACCTTGATCCCGCGCGTGCGGCAATAGGCGACGGGCACGCCGTCGTAGCCGACGCCGAACACCGAGATGATCTCGAGCTTCGGCAGCTGCTCGAGCAGTTCGGTCGGCGTGACGGTGCCGCCGCCCTGCACCAGGCCGCGCACGACGCCGGCCTCTGCCGCGATCAGCGCGGCCCGGTCGCCCGCAGCATGGTAATCGTGACAGCGGTAATCGGCCTTCAGCGGATCGTAGAGGAACGGCGGCAGCGCTGCGGTGACGAGGATGTCGACGTCGGGCATGGGTTCTCTTCCGAGGGTCGTGAGGGATCGTGGGCCGCCGCGCCGATGCGCGGCGCCGGGCCTCAGGGCACGGTCGCCCGCGTCATGCGTCGCCCGGCGCCTTGCGCGGATGCGCACGGTACCAGTCGACCATTCCGGCGAGCATCCCCGCATCGCCTCCCGCGGTCTCGATCGCGGAGAACCCGCGCTCGCGGGCGCGCTCGGCAATCCGCGGATGCCCGGCGAACACCGGCAGACTCGCCACGCGACGGAAGCCTTCTGGCGAGAGTGCGGCGAGGAGATTGTCGAGGCCCTCGGCAGAGGTCAGCGTCAATGCATGGGCACGGTCGTCGCGGATCGCCTCGACCAGACCCTCGGTTCCGGACTGTGGCGCGACCCGCCGGTAGCAGGGGATGTGATCGACGACGGCACCGCGGGCGCGCAGCGCATTGCCGAGGAACTCGCGCCCGCCTTCGCCGCGGAACACGACGACGCGTTTGCCCGAGAGGTCGGCGAGCTCGGGCATCTGCAGCAGGCCTTCGCTGTCGTGCGACACGGTCGGCACCCGCGCGCCCGGGATGCCGACACCAACGAGCGCCTCCGCGGTGCCCGGTCCGGGCGCGAACGCAATGACATGGGACGGCCACGCATTCGCGGGCGGTGCGCCGTACTCGACGGCATTGGCCGAGACGAAAACCGCAATGTCGTACGAGGCGATCTGGGCGTGCGCCTGCGCGAGCAGCGCGGTATCGACCGGCGGCAGGATCACGATCGCCGACCAGATGACGGGGGAACCGCCCAGCGCCGCGATCTTGGTCGCGAATACGGCGGCCTGCCGCTGCGGACGTGTGACGATGACGCCGATGCCGTCGAGCGGGGCCGATTCCCGCGGCGGCGCGGACAACGAATAGACGTCCAGCGGGTCCGTCATGCTGCAGGCGCGAAACGATGTGCGCCGCGCGAGAGGAAATCGTCGGCCAGCGCCCGTCCGAGGTCTTCGGCGCCCGCGACCTCGCTCACCGCGCTCTCGACTTCGCCGCGCAGCACGTCGCGCCCGTCGCGGCTCGCGATCAGGCCGCGCAGCCACAGCCGGCCCTCCTCCCATTCGGCGTAGCCGGCGAGCGGCATCTGGCAGCTTCCGCCCAGCGCGCGCGAGAACGCCCGCTCGGCCGCAGTGGCGAGGGTGGTTGCCGGATCGACGAGGGGCTTGAGCGCGGCGACGACGTCCTGGCGGTCGCTGCGACACTCGATGGCGAGCGCTCCCTGCCCCGGCGCCGGCAGACTCTCGTCGGGGTCGAGCAGCGCGCGTATGCGCAGTCCGAGGCCGAGGCGCTTCAACCCCGCCGCCGCGAGCACGATCGCCGTGTAGCCGCCTTCGTCGAGCTTGCGCAGGCGCGTGTTGACGTTGCCGCGCAGCGACTCGATCCGCAGCCCCGGATGACGCTCGCGCAACTGCGCCTCGCGGCGCAGGCTCGACGTACCGACGACCGCATTCTCCGGAAGCGCGTCGAGAGTGTCGTGATCGTTGGCCACCAGGGCATCCCGCGGATCCTCGCGCGCGGTGATCGCCCCGAGCAGGAAACCCTCGGGCAGATCCATCGGCACGTCTTTCAGCGAATGGACGGCGAGATCGGCGCGCCCGTCGCGCAGCGCCGCCTCGAGCTCCTTGATGAACAAACCCTTGCCACCGACCGCCGACAGCGGTCGATCGATGATGCGGTCGCCTTGGGTCGTGAGGCCCAGCAGCTCGACCGTCGTGCCGGGATGGAGCGCCTCCAGCCGGGCGCGGACGTGCTCGGCCTGCCACATCGCGAGCGCAGATTCACGCGTCGCGATCGTCAGGCGTCGCGGCGCGACCGTTGGCGTCATTGAGGGCGAAAGCGCGTCTCGCGAAAGCCTGGGTGACGAATTGAAGCGGCGCCGCGAAAGGTCCAAAGAACCATATTAGCATTGCCGGCGGGAAAACCAGCCGGTCAAGGACGCCCGCGTCCGTCGCGCCGGGAGTACCTCGTGCTCGAGGCGACCCGCGAGGAACACGACCAGCGTTCCGCCCTGCGGCAGCACGTCGCGGGCGTCTCCGCGGTCGGGATGCAGGCGCAGCGCCCCGCCGTCCTCGGGGCGCCAGGCGCGGTTGAGGTACAGCACGCACGACAGCGCGCGAGCGTCGTCGTCGTGAAAGCGGTCGAGGTGCCGCACGTAGCGTGCGCCGGGGGGATAGATCGCGTAGTGCGCCTCGAACCGCTCGAGACCCATCATCAGCTCCCGGTTCATGGCCACGCGCAGCGTCTCGAACGCCGCGCGGGAGGCGGACTCGGCCGGGGACGGCGCCGACTCGTCGAGCCATGCGATGCGGTCGCCGCGAACTTCGCTCGCGCGCCGGCGGATCTGCCCGCGTCCGACGGACGCGGGTACCAGACCGCCCGCGGCGTCGAGCGCGAGCGCCCGGCGTCGAAGGGCCGCGACGGTCGCGGCGGACAGGAAAGCCGGCGTGATCGCGTAGCCGTCGCGCGCAACGCCGTCGACGAGCGCGTTCATCGCCGCGCAGGAAGGCGCAGCTTGGGGGGCGGGAGTGGACAGCGGCGATGTCGACGGGATGAGCATGGCGGTGCGCAGGCTATGATAGACGGATGCGCATCATCATCACCGGTGGCTGCGGATTCCTCGGGTCCAGGCTTGCGCAGCGTCTGCTCGAACGCAACACCCTGACCGACGCCTCCGGCGTCGCGCGCGGGATTCGCCGGATACTGCTGCTCGACATCGCGCCCCCGGGCTCGCCCACCGACGACCCGCGGATCGCTTACCAGACCGGCGATCTCGGCGACCCCGCAACGATCGAGCGCGCATTCGCGGGCGGCGTCGACTCGGTGTTCCACATGGCCGCCATCGTCAGCGGGCAGGCCGAGGCCGATTTCGACGCGGGCATGCGCATCAACCTCGATGCGACGCGCCTGCTGCTGGAGCATTGCCGCAAGCTCGCGCGACCGCCCAAGCTCGTGTTCGCGAGTTCGCTCGCCGTCTTCGGCGGAGCGCTGCCCGATCCCGTCCCCGACGACGCGCCGCTGATGCCGCAGGCATCCTACGGCACGCAAAAGGCGATCGGCGAACTGCTGGTCCATGACATGACGCGCAAGGGTTTCGTCGACGGCCGCAGCCTCAGGCTGCCGACGGTCACCGTGCGGCCCGGGAAGCCCAACCGCGCCGCTTCGTCGTTCGCGAGCGGCATCGTGCGCGAGCCGCTCGCCGGCGTCGACGCAGATTGCCCGGTCGCCCCGACGACGCGGATGTGGGTGACCTCGCCGCGCACCGTCGTCGACAACCTGGTCATCGGGCACGAAGCGCCGGCGACTGCATTCACCCATACGCGCTCGGTCAACGTTCCGGGGCTTTGCGTCGGGGTCGGGGAGATGGTCGACGCGCTGCGCGAGGTCGCCGGCGAAGCCGTCGCCGCGCGCGTGCACTGGCGCTACGACGCCGCGATCGACCGCATCGTGTCGACCTGGCCGGCAAACTTCGCACCCCGACTCGGTCCCGCGCTGGGGATGCGCGGTGACGACGATTTCCGCAGCATCGTCCGCGCCTACATCGCCGACGACATGTCGCGCAATTGATCCGGCGTCTCCACCGCCCGCAGCGCGTCGTGAAGCAGCGATGCATCGGCGGCGTGAAGGCGCGCCGCATCCGACAGGATCCGCCGGAAGCGGCGCCCCCCCGCGACGCCGTGATAGAGCCCCAGCACGTGCCGCGCGATCGATCGCAATGCCACGCCCTGCGCCATCTGGCGCGCCGCATATTCGGCGAGCGTGGACATCACCTCGGTACGCGATCGCGGTGGCGCGCAATCGCCGAAGACCCGGCGGTCGGCTTCCGCGAGCAGCCAGGGGTCGTGATAGGCGGCGCGGCCCAGCATCACGCCATCGACGCTCGCGAGTTCGCGCTCGATCCCGTCCCAGTCGGCGAGCCCGCCGTTCAGCACGAAGGTCAGTTCGGGGTAGTCGCCCTTCAGGCGCCGGACGACGTCGTAGCGCAGCGGCGGAATCTCGCGGTTCTCCTTCGGTGACAGGCCTTTCAGTACCGCGTTGCGCGCGTGGACGATGAATACGCCGCAGCCGGCTTCCGCGACCGTCCCCACGAAGTCCCTGACGAATGCGTAGCTTTCCTCGTGGTCGAGTCCGATCCGGTGCTTGACCGTCACCGGCACCGTGACCACATCGCGCATCGCGCGCACGCAGTCGGCGACCAGCGCCGGCTCCGCCATCAGGCAGGCGCCGAAGCTGCCCGTCTGCACCCGCTCGGAGGGGCAGCCGCAGTTCAGGTTGATTTCATCGTAGCCCCAGCGCGCCCCGAGCCGCGCCGCGCCAGCGAGTGCCCGGGGATCGCTTCCACCCAGTTGCAGTGCCACCGGGTGCTCGGCCGGGTCGAAATCCAGGTGGCGCGGGACGTCCCCGTGCATCAGCGCCGGTGCGGTGATCATTTCCGTGTAGAGGCGCACGTGCCTGGAGACGAGCCGCAGGAAATACCGGCAGTGCCGGTCGGTCCAGTCCATCATCGGGGCGACGCACAGGCGGTGGGCGAGACGACTCATCGGATGGGCGGTGGGTGCAGGTGACCGGGGATGAAGGCCGGGGGCAATCCCGCGGCCGGGACCCGGGCGGACGCCCGCCGCCCGGGAACGCCGGTCGATGCCGGAGCATCGAATGGCCAGATCACCCCTGTTAGCGACGACATGGTAGCCCCCGACGCACGCCCTCCCCTCGAAGCTGTAACGGAACGCGGGCCCTCGCCGATCGGCGCACCCGGCGGTCATGCCGCGTTCGAGGCGCTGATGCGGCGCCACAACCGCAGGCTGTTCCGCACCGCGCGGGCGATCCTGCGCGACGACGCGGCCGCCGAGGATGCGTTGCAGGACGCCTACGTGGCGGCCTTTCGTGCGCTCGATGGCTTTCGCGGCGAGGCGCAGCTCGCGACCTGGCTCACGCGCATCGTCGTGAACCAGGCGCTGCAGATGCTGCGCAAGTCCGGGCGCGAGCGCGTGGTCGTTCCGATCGGCAACCTCGACGAAGGCGGCCCGGACCCGATCGACGCGATCGCCGACGAATCGCCGCAAGGCACCCCGGAGGACGCCATGCTTCGCACCGAGTTGCGGCGGCTGATCGAACGCAGGATCGACGACCTGCCCGCGGCCTTCCGGACCGTGTTCGTGTTGCGCGAGGTCGAGGAGATGACCGTCGAGGAGACCGCCCGCTGCCTCGACCTTCCGGAAGCGACGGTCCGTACGCGCCTGTTCCGTGCCAAGGCGAGGCTGCGCGAGGCGCTCGCCTGCGAACTGGACATCGCCGCGCAAGGGGTGTTCGCCTTCGACGGAAACCGCTGCGATCGCATCGTCGCCGCGGTTCTGCGCCGCATCATGCCGGGACCCGACCCCGGCGGCTGAGGCCCGGCGCGGGCGCCACACGCCGACGCCCGACGCCCGAAATCCCCGGCCGGCGCCGCCCCCGCGACCGCCACGCTGCATCCAGTTGACCTGCCCACCCGTATCCATCGGGCGTGTGAACGCGTTCGCACTTTCGCGGGCGCGACATTTCGTGAGGAAAATCCATGAACCCCGTCAAGTCAGCACTCGCCGTTGCCATGGCCGTCGCCGCGTTCGCCGTCAATGCGCAAGGCGCCGGCCCCACCGATCCCCAGATCGCCGCGATCGTCGTGACCGCCAACCAGGTCGACATCGACGCCGGCAGGCTCGCCGAATCCCGCTCGACCAATGCCGATGTCATGGCGTTCGGGAAGATGATGGTCACCGACCACACGGGGGTCAACCAAGCCGCCGTCGCGCTGGTGACCAGGCTCCACGTCACGCCCGAGGACAATCCGACCGCCGAGAGCCTCAAGAAAGGCGGCGAGCAGAACATCGCCCATCTCGTCACACTCGCGGGCCCCGCATTCGACAAGGCCTACATCGACCACGAGGTCGCCTACCATCAGGCGGTGATCGCTGCGGTGGACCAGACGCTGATCCCCAGCGCCCACAACGCCGACCTCAAGGCGCTGCTGGTCAAGGTGCGGCCCGCGTTCGTCGCCCACCTCGAGCACGCGAAGGCGTTGCAGGCTCAGCTCGGTGGCTGAGGGCGGACGATGATGGCGAACCGGGCGCGACGGCGGCTGCTCGCGGCCGCCGCTGCCGTCGTCGCCGGCCGCCTGCTGCGCCAGGCGCGCGCGGACCCGGCGACGGCGAAAGTGCACGCGGTCAGGATCGACGCGTTCGCGTTCGAGCCGCCGGCGGTCACTGTCGACCTCGGCGATACCGTCGCATGGCGCAACGACGATCCGGTTCCGCATACGGTGACGGCGCCGGGAGTCTTCGACTCCGGCGCCATCGCGGCAGGTGGGGCCTGGCGCTACACCACGGCCAAGCGCGGGCGATTCGACTACATCTGCAGCTTCCACCCGAACATGAAGGGGACCCTGATCGTCCGCTGACTCGCGCGTGACCCGTAGCGGTACCCATACCCGTATCCGTATCCATTGCGCAACAGCGCAGCGCAGCAAACCGCGTGCGATCTGTCCGCGGTCTTGTGCGCAGTGCCGGCCGCAACATAGACTCGACCGCGCAATGCGGTGGAACAAGGCATCGTCGCGCCAAGGCCGGGACGAGCCGCGGGGAGCATGCCCCACGACCGCGATTCACGAACGTCTCACGGAGGGGTCATGGACAATCCGGATTTCAAGCGGCAATTCCCTGGGGATCGCCGGAAGTTCCTGCGCGGCGCAGCCTCGCTCGGCGCCGGCGCGATGCTCGGCTCGACGGCCCTGCGCGCAATTGCGGCGAACACCTACATGCTGCCGATCGGCAACGGCGAGCGGCCGGTCGTGCAGTACCCGCAGAAGCGCCCGCTGATCGTACTGACCAGCCGGCCGCCGCAGCTCGAAACACCTTTCGAGATCTTCAACGACGGCGTGGTCACCCCCAACGACGCTTTCTTCGTCCGCTACCACCTCGCGGGCGTGCCGACCAGCATCGACCTCGACACGTTCCGGATCAACATCAAGGGCAAGGTCGACACCCCGATCTCGCTCTCCGTCGACGAACTGAAGCGGTTCCAGTGGATCGAGTACTACGCGGTCAACCAGTGCTCGGGCAACAGCCGCGGCCTGTTCGAACCGCGCGTCGCCGGGGGGCAGCTCGCCAATGGCGCGATGGGCAATGCCAAGTGGCGCGGCGTGCCGCTGAAGAGCGTCCTCGACAAGGCCGGCGTGCAGAAGGGCGCCAGGCAGGTCACGTTCGGCGGCGTCGACGGGCCGGTGCTCCCGACGACCCCGGACTTCGCCAAGGCGCTGGACATCGACCACGCGATGGACGGCGAGGTGATGATCGCCTATCAGATGAACGACGCCGACCTGCCGATGCTGAACGGCTACCCGGTGCGCCTGATCGTCCCCGGCTACTACGGCACCTACTGGGTCAAGCACCTGAACGAGATCACGGTCATCGACGACACGTTGAAGAACTTCTGGATGGGCGTCGCCTACCGGATACCCGACAACACCTGCGCCTGCACGCCTCCCGGCAAGCTGCCGGATAAGTGGCGG
The DNA here is from genome assembly GCA_963734515.1 of uncultured beta proteobacterium. GTDB lineage: Bacteria > Pseudomonadota > Gammaproteobacteria > Burkholderiales > Casimicrobiaceae > VBCG01. Next base: position 138,348 of record CAVTHP010000017.1, read on the forward strand.
CCGATCGGCCAGTTCGACGTCCGCTCGTTCATCACCAGCGTCAAGGACGGCGCCAAGGTCCCCGCCGGCAAGCCGTTCACCATCCGCGGCATGGCCTTCGACGCCGGCTACGGCATCCGCGACGTCGCGGTGTCGACCGACAGCGGACGGAGCTGGCACGAGGCGCAGCTCGGCAAGGACCTCGGCAAGTACTCGTTCCGCGAGTGGCACGCCACGGTGACGCTGCCGGCGGGCGCGCGGACGCTGAAGGTCCGCGCGGTCAACGGCATCGGCCAGTCGCAACCTTCGGAGCCTCTGTGGAATCCGGCAGGGTACATGCGCAACATCGTCGAGACGACGCACGTCCACGCGGCTTGAGGGGAGCGAACATCATGACCAAGATCCGCATCCGCACCCTCGTCGCCGGCGCCGCCGTGCTGCTCGCCGCTTCCGCCGCTGGCGCCGCCGGGCTCACGATCCAGCTCCCTCCCGAAACTGCCGACTTCAAGCCGGGCCCGGGGGTCCAGCTTGCCGAGCAGAACTGCAAGACCTGCCACTCCGCCGACTACATCAAGACCCAGCCTTCCGGCAAGCCGCTCGCGTTCTGGAAGGTCGAGGTCGAGAAGATGAAGAAGCTCTACGGCGCCAACATCGCCGACGCCGACATCGAGCCGATCGCCAAGTACCTGACCAAGGAATACGGCGACGGGAAGTAGCGTCGGTTCGCACAGCCCTCACCCCTGCCCTCTCCCGCTCGCGGGAGAGGTTGCCGGGCGAATGCGAGGCGGGTGAGGGTGCCGGGCGAGCGCGACGCGGGTGAGGGGAGCGCCGCGATCACAACCGATGCGTCATGTCGGCGATCGCCAGGCTGGACCACGCGGCGTCGCCGCGCGCGAGCAGCAGCACCTTGAACATCTCGCCCATTTCGGCGGGCGAGACCAGCTTCTGCACCGCCGCGGCCTCGCGCAGGTAGGCGAGGGATTCGGGCGCACCCGTCGTCGCGAGCAGGTCGAGGATTCCGCAGCCGAGCAGGAACGACGCCTGGGTCGCGAAACCGGCGACCTCCATCCGTGCTCCTTCGGCGGCGCGGGCGATCGCCGTGAAATCGACGTGCGCAGTGAGATCCGACAGCCCGGGCCACAGGAACGGGTCCGTGTGCGACCGATGCCGGTAATGCCCCATCAGCGTGCCATCGCGGCGCTGCGGGTGGTAATACTCGGCCTGCGGAAAACCGTAGTCGACGATCACCAAGGCGCCCGAGCGCAGACGGCGCGCCAGGGTCGCAACGAGCGCTTCGGCTGCCGGATTGATTTCACTCACGTAATCGCCTTCGGCCGGGAAGCGCGCGCTCGCGGCCGACAGCAGGCGCGAGTCGGCGAGCGGGCGTTCGTCCCACGCGAGCGCACCGTCGTTCCAGGTGACGCCTCGCTCGAGCCACGCGCCGCCGCGTCGCGCGAGCACCCGCGGCGCGAGCGCATCGAGCACCTCGTTCATCACGACGATGCCGTCGATGGCCTCTGGCAGCCGGTCGAGCCAGTCGACGCGGGCGGCTTCGCCCGGCGCGGCCGTCGCGACGGTCGCGCGCTGCCGCTCGCGCAGCTCGGGGCTCACCTCGAGGATCGAGTACGTCTGCGGCGGGACACCACGCCGCGCAAGCGAGTTCAGGATCGATGCCGCGAGCGCCCCGCTGCCCGCGCCGAGCTCGACGATGCGCTTCGCGCCCGTAGCCTCCAGAATCGCCTGCAACTGGCGGGCGAGTGCCGCGCCGTAGAGCGTGCTGAGCTCCGGGCCGGTGATGAAATCCCCGCTGCCGCCGAACTTGCGCGCCCCCGCGACGTAATATCCCAGCGCCGGCTCGTAGAGCACGATCTCCATGTACCGCGTGAACGCAATGAAGCCGCCGGCCTGCGCGATCTCGTCGCGCACGCGCTCGACGACGCGCGCGCTATGCTCGCGCGCAGCATCGTCGGGGAGGGGCAGCGGCGCCGCGGTCACCGGACTATGCTAGATTCGCATGCAGTCGAATCGGCCGGCAGGCCTCGAGAGGCGCGGCTTGGAAGACAGCGTCGTATTGATCACAGGCGGCGCCAAACGGGTCGGCGCGGCGATCTGCCGGCGCCTGCACCGTGCAGGCGCGTCGATCATGCTGCATTACCGGGCGTCCGCCGGCGAAGCCCGCCTGCTGCAGGCGGAACTCAATCATCTTCGCCCCAACTCGGTCGCGCTGATCCAGGCGGATCTGCTCGACGTCGTCAAGCTGCCGTCGCTGGTCGATCAGACCGTGCAGACCTTCGGCCGGCTCGACGCGCTGGTCAACAACGCGTCGACGTTCTACCCGACCTCGATCGGGGAGATCACCCCCGCGGACTGGAACGACCTGATCGGCACCAATCTCGAGGCGCCGCTGTTCCTGGCCCAGGCGGCCGCCCCTGCGCTGCGCAAGTCGCAGGGCTCCATCGTCAACATCACCGACATCCACGCCGAGCGGCCGCTCAAGAGTTACGTCGTCTACTCGGTGGCGAAAGCGGGCCTCGAGGGGCTCACCCGCTCGCTCGCGCGGGAGCTCGCGCCCGACGTGCGCGTCAACGCCATCGCCCCCGGGCCGATCCTGTGGCCCGACGCCGAGGTGTTCGACGAACTCGCTCGCCAGCGCATCATTTCGCATACGCCGCTGCGGCGCGAAGGAACGCCCGACGATATCGCCAAGGCTGTCCATTTTCTGATCGCCGAAGCGCCTTACGTCACCGGCGAGACGATCAACGTCGACGGTGGGCGCAACATCGCGATGTGACGCGCGGCCAGGACCCGTCGCGGCACCCTGACGATCACGCCGGTTCCCCCGCTGCGGCACAGCGCTTCGCGGCGATGCGTGCAGCCAGTCGCTCGAGGTAGGGCTCGACGATGCCGTGCGTGACCAGCGCGACCCGCGTGCGCTCCAGGTAGTCGGCCGACGAGCCGAATGCGCCGCGGGCCGACGCGACGACTTCGGCCTGCGCGTCGATCGTCAGTTTGCCCGCGTATTGCGCATGATCGCGCCTGACGACGAAGCCGAGCGCGACGAGGCGCCGTCCGCCGCAGTCGACGGCGAGCCACCGCGGCGCATACGCACCGGTCACCATCTCCCGGCGCCACAGCAGGCGAAACTCCTCCTGCGCCTTCGCCGGGGGCAGGCGGTAGACGACGCCGCGGCACGACCCCCCCCGATCGAGCCCGAGGACCAGCCCCGGCGCATCCGGCGTGCCGCGGGAGGCGAGCGACCAGATGCAGAACCGGCGATGCAGGCCGTGCAGCGTCGCGAGCCGCGCCTCGACGAAAGGAAACAGCGGATTCCACAGCAGCGAGCCGTAGGCGAATACCCACCACCCGGCGCCCGTCGGCTTGGCAGCGAGCGTCTCCTTCATCGACGCCGACAGCTGCTCGTCGCTCAGCGTGCGGTGCCCCGGCAGCGCCTCGACGTAGACGGCGCGCATGCGTCCTTCCTCGAGATCGCGTCGCGACAGCGTCATCGCTCGTCGAATTCGCCCGGATTTCGCCCGAGCTTCCCGAGCTCGACCTTCGCTTTGCGCCGCAGCGCGCCACCCGACTTGCCGTGCGCGCCCCCTTGCCCAGCAGCGGCGAACGCGCGACGGGGTTTCGCGGCTTCACCTGCGGGCGCGACCCCGGCTGCGGGTGACGCTTGGCCCGCTTCATGATGGCGCCCCGCGATCGGCGAGGAACAGAGACTGCAGGTCGTTCAGGAAGCGCCGCCCGAGCGGCGTGGGGCGCAGCACCGCGGGATCGGGCTCGAGCAGGCCCCTGCGCGTCGCTTCCTCGATCGCCGATGCGGCGGCCGCGATCGGCAGCCCCGTCCGCTCGGCGAACATCGCGGAGGGCACGCCGTCGGTCAGGCGCAGCGCGTTCAGCATGAACTCGAATGGGAGGTCGCGCCGCGACACTTCGAGGTCCTCCTGCAGCGGCGCAGCTTTCGCGACCTGTTCCAGATACTGCTTCGGCCGCTTCCAGCGCAGCTGGCGCAGGACGCGATCGGGAAACGACAGCTTGGAATGCGCGCCGGCACCGATGCCGAGGTAGTCGCCGAAGCGCCAGTAGTTGACGTTGTGCCGACACTCGCGCCCCGGCTTCGCGTGCGCCGAGGTCTCGTAGTGCAGATAGCCCGCGGCATCGAGCGCAAACAGGACCGCATCCTCGATGTCCGCCGCGGTCTCGTCGTCGGGAATGCGCGGCGGATGGCGGTGGAACAGCGTGTTCGGCTCGATCGTCAGGTGGTAGAACGACAGGTGCGGCGGCCCGAATCCGAGCGCCGATCGCACGTCCTTCAGCGCATCGTCGACGTCCTGGCCCGGCAACGCGAACATCAGGTCGAAATTCACGTTGCCGAATATCATCAGCGCCGCCTCCGCGGCACGCCGCGCCTCGCGCGCATCGTGGACACGACCTAGCGCACGCAGATGCCGGTCGTCGAAGCTCTGGATGCCCAGCGACAGGCGGTTCACGCCCGCGGCGTAGTAACCCGCGAATTTCTCCCGCTCGAAGGTCCCGGGATTGGCTTCGAGCGTGATCTCGGCATCGGGGGCGGTCGGCAGCCTTGCGCGGATCGCGGCGAGCAGCCGGTCGATCGCCGCGGCCGAGAACACGCTCGGCGTGCCTCCGCCGATGAAGATCGAGCCGACCTTGCGCCCCCAGACCAGCGGCAGCGAGGTTTCGAGATCGGCGATCAACGCATCTACATACGCTTCCTCGGGCAACGCTTCGGGCGCGGCGTGCGAATTGAAATCGCAGTACGGGCATTTCGCGACGCACCATGGAATGTGGACGTACAGCGAGAGCGGGGGCAGCGCGGTGAAGCGGGGCTTCGACAGCGCCGACGCGTCGAACGCAATGCGTTCCGCCGCCACCGCGGCCGGCGACTCGAGATCAGCGCTCACTGGACGACCTTCGTGCTTCGCACTCCGGCGTTCGCCGTCGGGGCGGCCCGTCGGGCTCATGGCGTCGCGCCTCTTCGAGACACATGATCAGCGCGCGCATCGCCTGGCCGCGATGCGACAGCCCGTTCTTGGTCTCGAGCGGCAGCTCGGCGCCGGTCAGCCCGGTCACGGCGTCCTGGAAGTGCGGGTCGTAGCCGAATCCGCCGCTACCGCGAGGCGTGTCGATGATCCGGCCATGCCAGGCGCCTTCGGCGATGATCGGCTGCGGATCGTCGGCGTGGCGGACGAGCACGAGCACGCAATAGTAATGGGCGCGGCGGTCGGCAATGCCGGCGAGCGCCTCGACGAGCGCCGCGTTGTTGCGCGCATCGGATTTCGGCTCGCCCGCGTAGCGTGCGCTGCGCACGCCGGGAGCCCCGCCCAGCGCATCGACGCACACGCCCGAATCGTCGGCCAGCGCCGGAAGTCCCGTCTGCGCACTCGCGTGCCGCGCCTTGGCGAGCGCATTCTCGACGAAGGTCAGGTGCGGTTCGTCGGCTTCGGCGACGCCGAGGTCCGCCTGCGGCACCACCTCCAGTCCGAGGGGCTCCAACAGACGCCGGAACTCGCGGAGCTTGCCGGCGTTGTTCGACGCGAGTACGAGGCGGGTGATCACTTCGCGAGCGCTGTGCGCTGCGCCGCATGCAGTTGCCCGATGCCGCGCTTGGCGAGCTCGAGCAGCGCGTCGAATTCCTCGCGCGTGAAAGGCGTGCCCTCCGCCGTCCCCTGCAGTTCGACGAAACCGCCGGCCCCGGTCATGACGACGTTCATGTCGGTGTCGCAGCCCGCATCCTCGAGGTAATCGAGATCGAGCAGCGGCGCGCCTTCCACCACACCCACCGACACCGCCGCAACGCGGTCGCGCAACGGCTCCCCGACCAGCAGGCCGCGCCCACGACACCAGGTGATTGCGTCGGCCAGCGCGACATAGGCGCCGGTGATCGACGCGCAGCGCGTCCCGCCGTCGGCCTGCAGCACGTCGCAGTCGACCCGAATCGTCCGCTCGCCCAGCGCGGCGAGATCGGTGATTGCCCTCAGCGAGCGGCCGATCAGGCGCTGGATTTCCTGAGTGCGCCCGGACTGCTTCCCTTCCGCCGCCTCGCGGCGCATCCGCGTGTTGGTCGAGCGCGGCAGCATTCCGTACTCCGCGGTGAGCCAACCCTGGCCCTTGCCCTTGAGGAACGCCGGCACGCCCTCCTCGACGCTCGCCGTGCACAGCACGCGCGTGTCCCCCGCCTCGATCAGCACCGACCCTTCGGCGTGCTTCGTCCAGCCGCGCGCGATCGTCAGCGTACGCAGCTCGTCGGCGCGTCGGCCGTGGGCGCGCGTCGTCATGCGACGTGCCCTCCACGCAGGCGTGGTACGCAATGGCGGCAAGGATGCATTTTGCAGGTCATCTGAAGGCGTCGATTATAGGCGATGGCAGTCTCCCGGCGCCGACGGGGAATCGGGGCCGCTATGCGACCAGCATCGCTGCATCGATGGCGAACGGCCGCGGTCGCCACGCCGTCGCGCGCGCGAACGACGTCGAATCGATCTCCAGCGACCCGGTCAGCCGCTCGACGAGCGCGGCGCGTCCGGTCAGTGCGCCACCGATGCGCAACAGCGGGACGGGGACGGCACGGAGGCGGGACTCGACACCCAATGCATGCGCGATGGCGCGCACCAGGTCGGGCGTCGAAACCGAGTCGGCGTCCGCGAGCAGGTGGATCCCGCCCACCGCGCGCGGCGCAGCGAGCGCAGCGTCGATCGCGTCGAGCAGGTTCGGCAACCCGAGCAGCGAACGCCGGTTGTCGATGGCCCCGAACGGCAGCCAGCGCCGCGCCGCGACCGCGTCGACCAACCGGCGAAAGTTGCCGACCGCATGAGGACCGTACACCAGCGGCAGCCGCAGGATCAGCGCCAGCATCGGCGTGCCCTGCGCGATGCGCCCGAGTGCGTATTCCGCCGCGTGTTTGCTGCGCGCATAGGCGTCCGTGGGCCGCGGCGCGTCGTCGGGACGAAACGGCCGGCCGGGGAACGTCGACTCGCCGTTGACCTTGATCGTGCTGGCGAACACGAAGCGCCCGACACCGGCGGCAACCGCCGCCTCGGCAAGCTTCGCCGTTGCGTCGACATTGGCCCGGCGATATGCCGCGTCGGGATCCGCGGCAAACTCGTCGATCACGTGGGCGCGACCGGCGAGATGGACGACCGCAGCGACGCCGGTCAGCGCCCGGGCCAGATCGGCAACGTCCGCGCTCTCGAGGTCCGCCTCGACGATCTCGACCCCGGCGGGCAGAATCACCGCTGCGCGGCGCCGGTCACGCACCAGCACGCGCAGCGGCGAATCGACGGCCCCGCCGCCTGACGATGCCGCCCGCGCCTCGACAGCCACCTGCGCTCCCGACGCGGCCCTTGCGCAGAGAGCGCGGCCGATGAACCCTGTCGCGCCGGTGATGGCGATCGCGGGTTCGCTCACCGCCATTTCCAGCCGTGCTTGCGGTAGAAGCGAAAACCGCTCGCGACGAACCAGCGCAGGTGGCGCAAGCCCTTGCGTGCCGCGCCTCCGCCGTGATGGACGATGCGCACGCTGGGCACGTAGGCGTTGCGCATGATCGCGGAGAGCCGCCGGCTCCAGTCGAAGTCCTCGAAATAGAGGAAGAAGCGCGGATCGAATCCTCCGCTCCGGTCGATCGCCTCGCGCCTCACCAGCATGAACGCCCCCGACAGCATCGGAATCCCGACCGCATCGCGCGGCGGATCGGCGTCGACGATGTCGCGCAGCTCGTAGCGTGCGAGACGCCGCGCGAACGCCCGCCGAATCCAACGCGGCGCGCAGCCTCGCAGCAGCAGGTCGAGCACCGCCGGATAGCGCTTGCACAGGTACTGACGCGCACCATCGGGACCCGTCACCGCCGGTGCCAGCGCCCCGACGTCCTCGTGGGAATCCAGCCACCGGATCGCGTTGACCAGCGCATCGGGCGCGAGTTCCGCGTCGGGATTCAGCACCAGGTGGTAATCGGAGCCGGTGCCGTGGAGCACCAGGTTGTGTGCCGCGCCATAGCCGATGTTGGCATGGCCGTTCAGGACCATGACGTGCACCTGCGCATCAGCGAAGCGTGCGCGCCCGAGTTCGGCGACGCGCGCCGCGATCGCCGGATCCTCGCTGTTGTCGATCAGTGCGAGATGGACGCTCCTCAATGCGTCCGCGTCCTGCGCGACAGCGATCGCCACGCGCAGCGTGTCGAGCGTACGCTCGAGCAGCGCCAGGTCGGGACGATGGGTGACGATGCTGATCTGCAGCGACGAAGGCAGCACGAATCAGTCCGGTGACCGCAGAGGTTCGCCTGACAGGCGAGAATCGCGACTGTACCAGCCTGCTAGAATCGTCTGCATGCCCCGCTACAGCCCGGCAGCGCTGATCGCCTACGGCCGGGAGCTGCTGATTCGCGCCGGCATGCGCGATGACATCGCGAACGATGTCGCATCGATACTCGTCGACGGCGACCTCATGGGCCACACGACCCACGGCCTTGCGCTGCTGCCCGGTTACCTGAACGAGCTCGCGCGGGGCACGATGGCCGCGGAGGGCGAGCCCGAACTGACCAGCGCTCGTGCCGCGACCCAGGCCTGGGATGGCCGCCGCCTGCCCGGCCCATGGCTGACCCTGCGCGCGCTTGACGCGGCGATGTCGATGGCATCGCAATGCGGCAGCGGCACCGTGGTGGTCCGCCGCTCGCACCACATCGCCGCCCTGGTTGCGTACGCGAAGCGCGCGACCGATCGCGGCATGATGGCGATCATCCAGTGCTCGGACCCGTCGACGCGCAGCGTCGCGCCGTTCGGGGCGATCACGCCGGTGTTCACGCCCAATCCGCTCGCGGCCGGCATTCCGACCTCGGGCGATCCGATCCTGCTCGACGTGTCGGCGAGCTACACGACCAACGGCATGACCGCGCGCCTGCACAAGGCGGGCGAACTGCTTCCGCACCCGTGGATCCAGGACGCGCAGGGCAATCCGACGCGCGACCCCGCCGTACTTTTCGGCGAGCCCAAGGGCACGCTGCTCCCGCTGGGCGGGCTCGATGCCGGGCACAAGGGATTCGCGCTCGCGCTGCTGGTCGAGGCGCTGACCGCAGGCCTCGCGGGCCACGGCCGCGCAGATCCCGCGGAAGGCTGGGGTGCGACGGTGTTCGTGCAGGCGCTCGATCCCGCCGCGTTCGGGGGCCTCGACGCGTTCACGCGGCAGACCGACTGGCTGGTCCGCGCCTGCCGCGAGGCGACGCCGCGGCCCGGCGGCTTGCCGGTGCGCCTCCCCGGCGAGCGCGCGCTGGCGCTCCATCGAAAGCAGAGCTCCGAAGGCATCGCACTCCACCCGACGATCCTGCCGGCGCTCGCACCGTGCGCGGAGAGGCTCGGCGTCGCGCCGCCCGAGAAATTGGGGTCAGAGAAATTGGGGTCAGAGCTGTAATGATTGGGCCGCTGCGCCACCCGAGGCGATCCCTCTTCCAACCAATCATTACAGCTCTGACCCCAATTTCTCTGACCCCAATTTGTTTACGGCGACGTGCGCGGCTCGACCATCGCCAGCGCTTTCTTCGGGTCGATCAGGTTGCGGCGTCCGTCCGCGCTCGTCGTGGCCGTGGCGCGGATGACCGCGATCAACTGCGACGGCGTGAGTCGCGGATCGACTGCGAGCATCTTCGCCGCCAGGTTCGCCACCTGGGGCGAGGCCATCGACGTCCCCGATTCGGCCAGCTTCTCGCCGCCGGGGATGACGCTTTCGACCTGGTAGCCGTTGGCGTCGACGACGACCGTCGGCCCATAGCTCGTGAACGACGCCTCGTCCCCGGCCTTGTCGACCGCGCCGACCGTGATCAGGTTGGGCAGCGAGATGTCGGCGGGAATGTCCTCGGCAAACGACGCGTTCTGGTCGCTGTTGCCCGCCGCCGTGACGAACAGGATTCCGGGTGCGCTCGCGAAAGCCCTGGTGAGGGCATTCTTCTGGATGTCGAAGAGATCGCGGGCAATCGCCTTGCGATCGTTCGGATCCTTGCCGATGTTGCACATCTCGAGCGCTTCCTCGACACCCTTGACGCTGCCGCCCCAGCTCATGTTGACCACGCGGACGTGATTGCGCTTGAAGAAATCGACGTAAGCCTGCGAATTGCGCGCATCGCGCTCCGCAAGAACCTTGCTGGGACACGGATCGGGCAGCAGGTGCCAGTCGAACTCGATGCGACCGACGACGAGCCTCGCGTAGGGATTGCCGGCAAGCGCGATGCCCGCCACGTGCGTCCCGTGCATCCAGTTGCCCGACAGGTCGAGCTCCTCGATCGTGCTCTTGTACTCGTCGGACTTGAGCGTCGACAGGTATTTCTTGAGATCGGTGGCCTCGGGGCTGTCGACGTTCGATTGCAGGTCCGAGAAACCCTTGAGCCGCGCCTTCATCTGCGGTATGCGGCCCCTGAGGTCCGCCGGAATCGGCTGCAGCTCGCCTCTCGCCGGCTCGGAATAGCGGTCGAACGCGATGATCGCCGGCTTGCCTGCGTCCTTCACGACGCGGTCCCGAAACAGCGACAGGTCGACGCCGCTGTCCCAGATACCGATGTTCACGTGCGAATACGGCCTGCCCGGCGGCAGCGTGACATCGCGCGCGGCCCAGATGTCGGGCTTCTCGACGTGGTGGGCGGCGAGGTACGCGCCATAGGTGGCGACCAGCGTGTCCTTGAGCGGCAGCGCCGCGACCAGCCTGAACCTCGCGTTGACGATGGTCGGGGCGAGATCCGAGCTCAACGAGCCGGTCCTGTCGACGGTCGGCTGGATGACGTTGCGCACGTAGCCCAGCATCAGCGCCTCGCTCGAGATCTCGGCACCGGCCTTTGCTTCCTTGACCTCGTTCTGAACGACCGCATAGGGCATCTTCGCGAGCTCGGCCGCGATCAGGCGCCCGACTTCGTTGCGATAGGCCTCGCTGGCGTTGCTGCCCTCGACGCGCTGGGCGTCGATCATCGCCCGCAACTGCATGCCGGACAGCAGCTTCTCGGCGGGCTTGTCCTGCAGCTCGCGGATCTGCGCCGCCCGCTTCAGGGCCTCGTCGTAGTTGCCGTCGAGGTAGTCGAGCAGCGCAACCTCGCTCTGGAGCTGACGCAGCGTCGCGCGGTCGTCGATCTGGTACTTGGCCAGCACCGACTCGGTGTCACGTCGCACCTCGGCGGCGAAAGGCTTGAACTTCGACGCGTCGCGGACGACGTCCTCGACCCGGCCTTCGATCCTGTAGGTGAAGCGCGGAAGGTCCGCGGCCTTTTCGATCCTGGGCCGGGGCTGCGCATACGCGGGAGCGACGGCGATGCCGAGGGCAATTACGGCGACGGCGAAACGGGTCAGCACGAAGCAATCCTCCGTAGGATGTCGACGGGGCCGGCGCGTGACCGCCAGCAACGCTGGGACCGGCATTCTATCCAGCCGGGCGGGATCCGATCCGACACACGACTGACCGGACGCGATGCCCGGAAGTTCGAAAAACGGGGTCTGACCCCGAATTTAAACGTGGTCCGTCCCTGATTTTCACGTCCCTGATTTTCAGGGGTGGCGGCCGGCGACGACTCGCGGGATGCCGGCGAGATCACGCGCCGATGCGATGTCGGCGAGCCCCGCGTCGGCGAAGAGGCGCTGCACGGCGTCCGACTGGTCGTAGCCATGCTCGACGACCAGCCAGCCCCCCGCTGCGAGCCGCAGCGGCGCGCCCGCGACGATGATCCGCAGTGCATCGAGACCGTCGGCGCCTGCCGCAAGGGCGCCGATCGGCTCGAAGGTCAGATCCCCTTCACGCAAGTGGGCATCGCCGGCAGCGACGTAAGGCGGATTGCTGGCGATCAGATCGAAACCCGTCGCGGTTCGTGGCGAAAGATCCTCATACCAGTCGCTGCTCGCGAAGTCGACGTTCGCGATGCCGAGGCGCTGCGCATTGGCGCGGGCGACGTCGAGCGCCGCCTGCGAACGATCGCTCGCGACGACCCGCGCGAGCGGGCGCTCGTGCGCGATGGCGAGTGCGATCGCCCCGGATCCGGTACCGAGATCGAGTACGCTCGGCGATCGATCGACGGAAAGCCTCGCGAGCGCCATCTCCACCAGGGTTTCGGTTTCCGGCCGCGGGATCAGGACCGACGGATCGACGACGAGGCGCAATCCCCAGAACTCGCGCCAGCCAGTCAGGTAGGCGATGGGTTCGCCGTCGCGCCTGCGCCTGGCGAGCGCGAAAAAGCGATCGGCATCCCCGCGCGAAATGACGTCGCCTGCATGCGCGATCAGCCACGCGCGATCGCGCCCGAGTGCGTGCGCGAGCAGCGCCTGCCCGTCGACGGGGACGAGGCCGCTTTGCGCCAGTGCCTGGCGCACCGTCGGCAGCGGGGTCATGGCGCGGCGGGCGACCGCGAGGCCTCCTGCGGCCACCGCGGCTTCCACGCGTCGTTGCGCACCGACTCGAACAAGCGCACGCGGCGACCGTAGTAGTGACCCCAGCCGGCGTCGTGAAGCCCCACTTTCTGCAACACGCGCTGCGATGCGGCGTTGTCGGGATGGGTGACGCCGATGATCCGGTACAGGCCGAGGTCGTCGAACCCGTAGTCGACGAGCGCGCGCGCCCCTTCGGTGGCATAGCCCCTGCCCCACGCGGGAAAGCGCAGGCGGTAGCCGACCTCGACTTCGGCCGTGCGCGGAATGTACTTGAGCGCGAACCAGCCGATGAACTCGCCGCCGTCGCGCCGGGTGGCGCGCCAGGTGCCGAGCCCCGGATAGAGCGCGTAGATGCGCGGTATGCGCCGGATCGCATCGTCGACCTGCGCGCGCGTCGACAGGCGGCCGGTGCCGATGTAGCGCATCACGCGGGGATCCGAATCGAGCTCGTGGAGCTCGTTGGCATGCTCGGCGGCGATTTCGTGCAGCGCGAGGCGCCGCGTCGTCAGCCAGGCGCTCATGCCTCCCCCGACAGCGTCGCGAGCTGCTCGGCCTGGAATTCCTGCCCCAGTGCGCCGATCAGCTCGTCGAGGTCGCCGTCCATGATCGCGTCGATCTTGTAGAGCGTCAGGTTGATCCGGTGATCGGTCACGCGCCCCTGCGGAAAATTGTAGGTGCGGATGCGCTCGCTGCGGTCGCCCGATCCGATCAGGCTCTTGCGCTGCGCGGCCTCCTTCTGCGCCCGCTCGCGGCGATCACGGTCGACGAGCCGCGACGCGAGCACGCTCATCGCCTGCGCCCGATTGCGATGCTGCGACCGGTCATCCTGGCATTCGACGACGAGCCCGCTCGGCAGGTGCGTGATGCGCACCGCCGAATCGGTCTTGTTGATGTGCTGCCCGCCCGCACCCGAGGCGCGGAAGGTGTCGATGCGCAGGTCGGACGGGTTGATCTCGATGTCCACGACCGGGTCGGCCTCGGGCAGGATCGCCACCGTGCAGGCCGAGGTGTGGATGCGCCCCTGCGCCTCGGTCTGCGGGACGCGCTGCACGCGATGCCCACCGGACTCGAACTTCAGCCGTGCATAGACGCGGCTGCCGACGATGCGCGCGATGATCTCGCGATAGCCGCCGAGATCCGACGCGGACTCGGAGACGACCTCGACCTTCCAGCGCCGCCGCTCGGCGTAGCGGGAATACATCCTGAACAGGTCCGCCGCGAACAACGCCGATTCGTCTCCGCCGGTTCCTGCCCGGATCTCGATGAAGACGTTGCGCTCGTCGTCGGGATCCTTCGGAAGCAGCATCGCCTGCAGCTCGCTCTCGAGCGCCGCCAGGCGGATCTCGGCCGCGCGGCGCTCGTCGTCGGCGAAATCGCGCATCTGGGGATCGCGCGCGAGCTCCGCTGCCGTCGCGAGATCGGCCTCGGCGCGCCCGAAATCGTGGTAGCTGGCGACGATCGGGTCGATCTCGGCACGCTCCTTCGACCATGCGCGATAACGCTCGAGGTCCCGCGTCGCGTCCTCGGACGCGAGCAGTGCGTCGAGCTCGGCGATGCGAGCGCTGAGCTGATCGAGCTTGGTGCGCAACGACTGTTTCATGCGGATCGGATGCGTCGGGTCCGGAGGTGCGTCGGTAGCTGCGTCGGGCGCGTCGGATGATTCGGAATCGGATCGGCTTCCGGGCAGGACCGGATCGGCCGGGGGATGGCAGCCCGCAGGCACTGCCGAGACTGCCGAGGGCGCCCCTGCCCGCAGCCGGCGGAACCGGGGCAGCGGATGCCCGCCGCTACGACTCGCGGTCGGCGGAGGGTTCGGGCAGGCCGTAGACGCGCGCGAACAGCGCGATCATTTCGGCGCGCTCGGCGTCGCCCGCGGCATTGAGCGCCGCGAGCGGGGCGTGCAGGAGCTTGCTGCTGAGTCCGCGCGCAAGCGATTCGAGGACGGCCTCGGGACTCGAACCCGCGGCGAGCTGGCGACGGGCGCGCTCGAGCTCGGCGCTGCGCACCGCATCGTGATGCTGCGACAGCGCGGCGATCGTCGGCACCACGCTGCGACCCTGCAGCCAGTGCAGGAAATGCGCCGCCTGCGCCGCGATCATCTGCTCGGCCTGCGCGACCGACTCGCGGCGGACCTGCAGGTTGCCCTTCACGATCTCGGCGAGATCGTCGATGCTGTAGAGGAAGACGTCGTCGAGCGCGGCGGCCTCGGACTCGACGTCGCGCGGCACGCCGAGATCGACGATCAGCACCGGCGCATGCCGGCGCTGACGGATGACGCGCTCGAGCGTCCCCTTGCCGATGATCGGCAGCGTGCTCGCCGTGCAGGTGACGATGATGTCGAATTGCGCCAGGCGCCCGGTGAGCTCGGTCAGCGTGATCGCCTCGGCGCCGAAGCGCTGCGCAAGCTTTTCGCCGCGATCGAGCGTCCGGTTGGCGACGGTGATCGAACGCGGCTTGTGTGCGGCGAAATGCGTCGCCGCGAGCTCGATCATCTCGCCCGCACCGACCAGCAGCAGCCGCTGCTCGGCGATCGACGGGAAGATGCGCTCGGCGAGCTTCACCGCCGCCGCGGCCATCGAGATCGACGCGCTGCCGATGTCGGTTTGCGTGCGCACGTCCTTGGCGACGGCGAACGTGCGCTGGAACAGCCGGTTGAGCACCAGGCCGAGCGACCCGGCTGCCTGCGCCGAGCGCACCGCCTGTTTCATCTGGCCGAGGATCTGGGGCTCACCCAGGACCATCGAATCGAGCCCGCTCGCGACGCGGAACGCGTGCGTCACCGCGCGATCGCGAGGCAGCGTGTAGACGTAGGGGTCGAGCGCCGCACGCGGCAACTGATGCGCGTCCTCGAGCCAGCGTGCCACCGACCCCGGCTCGCCGCCGTGGAAATACACCTCGGTCCGGTTGCAGGTCGACAGGATCGCGGCCTCCTTGACCGTGCCCTGCGCGGTGAGCTCGCGCAGCGCGTCGGACAGCGCGCTGGGCGCGAACGTCACCCGCTCCCGGACATCGAGCGGAGCCGTGGTGTGGTTGAGTCCCAGCGTATAGAGCGCCATGGTGGTCGGTCGGTGGCGCCGGTCCGCTGCCGCTCCAGGCGGCGCGACGGCACCCACGCCGGACGGATTTTACCGCAGCGCCGGCGGGGGAGGCGAGGACGAGCCTTTGATTTCGGTCAATGAAGCGCCGCGACTGGTCGGGGGGAACGCGGAATCGGGCTGCCGCACCGCTGCAACCCGGCCCGCCGCGGCAGCCAGGACCGCCTTCGGCGGGGCCGACGCCCTGCGCCCCGCCGGCACCCAGCAGCTGTCCCAGAACGGGTAATCGGCGAGGCGCTCGACGAGGTGGGCGCGAAGCGGCCGGCGCAGGAGCTCGCGCGCGGCGGCGGCGATCTCGGCGTCGCCGCGGACGGGGCGCCATTCGAAACGAACGTCCCAGACCGGGCCTCCCCGATCGCGGCGGCATCTCACGCGCTCCGCCGCGCGCGCCAGGAACGCCGCCGTCGCGTCCTCGACGTTGCCGCGACGCAGCGTGACGAGCGCCTCCAAGCGGGATGGGAGCAGCACCCACGCGACGATGTCCCACAACCCCGATGTCTGCATCAGTGCGAGCTCGCCCGCCACTGCCGCGCCCGAGGCGAAATCCGCGAACGTCGGAGCGCCGTGACGGGTCGCCGCCGCGATGCGCCAGGCAAGCGCGCGGGCCTCGCCCATTCTGCCCAGCGGAACGTATCTCATGACGTCGGTATGTCGGCCGGATCGGCTCACCGTATCGGATGTGATGCGCCGACAACATCGGCCTTCCGGTCGATGCGACAGGAGGGGACGAATCGTTGCGTTCACGAGACTTTGGAGTAGCATCCGAACTCGGCCGCGGCGACCGACGTCGCCGGCGATCGTGAAGTGCGAGTCAGCCAGAACGCATGGCAACTGAAGACCGATCACAAGGTCGAGAAAGCGGGTCGTCGAAGCGCGCTGCAACAACGCACAGGAGGCACGATGAGGGAACGCCGTATGCCTGCGGAGAAGTCGGGACCGCAGGATTCCGTAGCGGACATGTTGCGCGAGGCCGAAGACCGCGCGCTGGCCGCCGACCGATCCGATCCGCAGTCGCCGTATTACCAGGACGCAAACGCCGCGCCGAGCGGGCGCCGACGCTTCATGTTCGGCTCGCTCGCAGTCGCGGGCGCGGTCGCGAGCCTGCCGGGACTGGCGCGGGCCAAGGGTTCGCTCGGCTCCGAGGAGCACGACGTCCCCGCCGATGCGACCAAGGTCCCCGGCTATCCGCTCGCCGACGAGAGCTACGGCACGCGCTCGCAGTTCGAGACCGAGGTGCGGGTGCGGTTCAAGACCGCCACGCCCCTGTCGTCGTGGACGTTCACGCCGCTGCAGGGCAGCCTCGGCATCGTGACGCCGTCGGGTCTCCACTTCGAGCGCAGCCACGGCGGCACTGCCGTGATCGACCCGAGCAAGCACAACCTGTTCGTGCACGGCATGGTGCGGTCGCCGAAGAAATTCTCGATGAAGGACGTCAAGCGCTTTCCGTCGATGTCGCGGACGATGTTCATCGAGTGCTCGGGCAACGGCCTGACCGAATGGTCGAAGCCGACGCTGAAGACCGTGCAGGGCACGCACGGCCTGACGTCGACCTCCGAGTGGACCGGCGTCCCGCTGCGGACGATTCTCGAGGAAGCAGGCGTGAAGCCCGGCGCCAAGTGGCTGCTCGCCGAAGGCGGCGATGCGGCCGCGATGACGCGCAGCATCCCGATGGAAAAGGCGATGAAGGACTGCTTCCTCGCCTACGGGCAGAACGGCGAAGCGATCCGCCCCGAACAGGGCTATCCGCTGCGCCTGATGGTGCCCGGCTTCGAGGGCAACGTGCACATCAAGTGGCTGCGGCGGATCGAGGTTTCCGACGCGCCGTTCATGACGCGCGAGGAAACGTCGAAGTACACCGACCTGATGCCCAGCGGCAAGGCCGTCCAGTTCTCGTTCGAGATGGAAGCGAAGTCGGTGATCACCTCGCCTTCCGGCGACATGATGCTCGATGGCCCTGGGTTCTACGAGATCACCGGCCTCGCATGGTCGGGACGCGGCGCCATCCGGCGCGTAGACATCTCGGCGGACGGCGGGAAGACCTGGCGCCAGGCGGCCTTGCAGGGGCCGATCATGCCGGTCTGCCACACGCGTTTCCGGCTGCCGTGGCAGTGGGACGGCAAGGAAGCGATCCTGCAGAGCCGCTGCGTCGACAGTACCGGCTACGTCCAGCCGACCCTCGGACAGGTGATCGCCATGCGGGGCCTCAACGGCCCGATCGGGTCCATCTACCACCTGAACGCGATCCAGAGCTGGCATGTCGCAAACGACGGAAAGGTGTCGAATGTCCACTACTACTAGCGCCAGCCGCCGCATCGCGGTCGGGTTCCTGGTCCTGGCGGCATCGGCGGCGTCGGCATGGGCGGCCGGTGGCCACGCGCCTTACGGCTTCGGGACCACGCCCACGGAATCGGAACTCGCGGCCTTCACCTCGCCGTTGCCCGACGGGCGCGGGTTGCCCGCGGGCTCCGGAACGGTCGCGCAGGGCGACACGCTCTACAAGGGCCAGTGCGCATCCTGCCACGGCGACAAGTTGCAGGGTGGAATCGGCGACCGATTGATCGGCGGCCGGGGAACGCTGGTCAACGACAACCCGGCGAAAGCGCCGATCAAGACCGTCGAGAGCTACTGGCCCTACGCCACCACGCTGTTCGACTACATCAAGCGCGCGATGCCGCAGACGACGCCGGGCAGCCTCAACGACGACCAGGTCTACGCGCTCTGCGCGTACATCCTGTCGGAGGCGAAGATCGTCCCCGCCGACAGCACCATGGACGCGAAGTCGCTGGCCGCGGTGAAGATGCCCAACCGTAACGGCTTCATACCTGATCACCGACCGGAGAAATTCCCGCCGGTCGCGAAGTCGCCGCACCAGATGCTGGGTTTCAACGGTCCGCTGAAGTAGCCAAGCCAAGCGTGCCATCGGGCCGGGCGCCTATCCCGGTCCCGTGGCGGAGGCGAACTTACGCCTTGATGAATGCCTGCCGGCCGCCCAGCCAGCGGTCGAGATGACGCATGGCCGCGGCCGGGTCCGTCTTCAGCAGCTCGTCGGCGGCATCGCGCGCCTGCTCGATCAGCGCGGCGTCGCGCTCCAGGTCGGCGAAGCGCAATAGCGGCACCCCCGACTGGCGCGCGCCCAGGAATTCGCCGGGACCGCGGATCGAGAGGTCCTGGCGCGCGATCTCGAAGCCATCGGTCGTCTCGTAGACGACCTTGAGGCGCTGCCGGGCGGTGTCGGTCAGCGGCTCCTCGAACAGCAGCACGCAGGTGCTCTCGGCGGCACCGCGCCCGACGCGCCCGCGCAGTTGATGCAACTGGGCGAGCCCGAAGCGCTCGGCGTGCTCGATGACCATGATCGACGCGTTGGGGACGTCGACGCCGACCTCGATCACCGTCGTCGCCACCAGCACGCCGATGTCGCCGCGCGCAAAAGCCTCCATCGTCGCGGCTTTTTCGTCGGGCTTCATCCGACCGTGGACCAGGCCCACGACGATCGACCGCCTGGCCGCCGCCGACACCGATTGCGACCCATCCGCCGGCGCCGGCGCTTCTCCGGCAGCGAACGCCCGCGTCAGCTCGGCATGCAGCGCGACCGCCGTCTGCAATTCGAGCTTCTCCGATTCCTCGATCAGCGGACACACCCAGTACGCCTGCCGGCCTTCGCCGCAGGACTTGCCGACCCAGTCGATGATCTGCGCGCGCCGCCTCTGGCTCACCAGCCGCGTGGCCACCGGCGTGCGTCCCGGCGGCATCTCGTCCAGCACCGACACGTCGAGATCGGCGTAGAAGGTCATCGCCAGCGTGCGCGGGATCGGCGTCGCGCTCATCATCAGCTGGTGCGCCTCGGTCATGCCCTTGTCGCGCAACGCGAGCCGCTGGGCGACGCCGAAGCGATGCTGCTCGTCGATGATCGCGAGCCCGAGCCGCGGCAGCGCCACGCCCTCCTGGAACAGCGCGTGGGTGCCGATCGCGAACTGCGCGGCGCCACTCTCCAGTGCCTCGGCGGCCTTGCGACGCGCCTTGGCCGGCAGCGAGCCCGAGAGCCAGGCGATCTCGACGCCGACCCCGGAAAGCCACGACTGCAGCTTGCGGTAATGCTGCTCCGCCAGGATTTCCGTAGGCGCCATGAACGCCACCTGCTTGCCGCTCTCGATCGCCTGCAGCGCGGCGAGCGCAGCGACGATCGTCTTGCCCGAACCGACGTCGCCCTGCAGCAGCCGCTGCATCGGCATTCCGCGGCGCAGGTCGTGGCTGATCTCGTGCCAGACGCGCTCCTGCGCCCGCGTCAGCTTGAAAGGAATGCGCTCCAGCAGCGCGCGCGTCAGCGCGCCGGTTCCCGTCAGCACCGGGGCGCGGCGCGCCGCGCGGGCCTTGCGGTGCGCTTTCAGCGACAGCTGCTGCGCAAGCAGCTCATCGAACTTGATGCGGGTCCACGCCGGATGCGTGCGCTCGTCGAGCGCCTTCTGCGCACCCGCCGACAGCCGCGGCGGCGGTGCGTGCAGGAAACGCAGCGCATCGGCGAAGCTCCACAGGTCGCGGCGGCGCAGCAAGGCCTCGGGCAGCACTTCGGCGGTGCGCGCGGCGTCGGCCGCGAGCGCGCGCTCGACAGCCTTGCGCAGGACGTCCTGCGACAGTCCCGCGGTCGTCGGATACACCGGCGTCAGGCGGTCGGGCAGCGGCGTGTCGTCGTGGACGACGCGAAACTGCGGATGGACGATCTCGGGGCCGAAATAGCCGTCGCGCACGTCGCCGTACACGCGCACGCGCGTCCCCGGCGCCAGCGCCTTCTGATGGCTGGGATAGAAGGAAAAGAAACGCAGCGTGAGCGTCGCATCGCCGCGCTCGGCATCGCGCAGCAGGCACACCAGCTGGCGCCGCGGCCGGTACTGGATCTCGGCATTCGCGACGACGCCTTCGGTCTGCACCGTCGCGCCCGAGCGGACCCGCGCCAGCGGGACCAGCCGCGTGTGGTCCTCGTAGCGCAGCGGCAGGTGCAGCACGAGGTCCTCCTCGCGCAGCACGCCGACGCGGGCGAGCTTGTCCGCCAGCGTCGCGCCGCGTTCGCTCGGGGATTTCGCTGCCGGCTTCACCGCAGGTCGTCGGCTCATCGTCGCGCAACCCAAGCGGACAGCGGATCGTGACGCATCGGCATCAGGGCTGCCGAGGGGACCCCACCGGCCTCGATCCGGCCGCAAGTCCCGCGTCAGGCGTTGGGCGTCCGGGTTCCTCCCGCTCCTGCCGCGGGAATCGCCAGCGTCGCATCGACCTCGATGCGCGAGCCGCGCGGCAGCGCCGCCACCTGGTAGGTCGCGCGCGCCGGATAGGGCGCCGTGAAGTACGTCGCCATGATGTCGTTGACCTTGGCGAAATCGCCGAGGTCGACCAGCAGGATCGCGAGCTTGACGATGTCGTCGAGCGTCGCATTCGCCGCGCCGGCGACGGCGCGCAGGTTCCTGAACACCTGGTGCGCCTGCGCCTCGATCCCCTCGACGATCTGCATCGTCTTGGGGTCGAGCGGAATCTGCCCCGACATGAACACGATGTCGCCGACGCGGATCGCCTGCGAATAGGGACCGATCGCGGCAGGCGCGTCGGGGCTCTGGATCACCTGCTTGGTCATTGCTCGCCTCCCATCGTCAGCATTGCAGTTTAGCAGGGCACGTTGCCCCTACAATGTCGCCTGTCCTGTGCCCGGAACCGCGCCATGACCACCATCACCTGCATCGAAGACCTGCGCGTGCTCGCCAAGAAGCGCGTGCCGCGGATGTTCTACGACTACGCCGACTCCGGGTCGTGGACCGAGGGCACCTACCGCGCGAACGAGGCGGATCTGCAGAAGATCAAGCTGCGCCAGCGCGTGGCGGTCAACCTCGAGAACCGCTCGGTGCGCACGCAGATGATCGGCGAGGACGTCGCGATGCCGGTGGCGCTCGCACCGGTGGGACTCACCGGAATGCAGCACGCCGACGGCGAGATCCTCGCCGCCCGCGCCGCCGAGAAGTTCGGCGTGCCGTTCACGCTTTCGACGATGAGCATCTGCTCGATCGAGGACATCGCCGCGCACACCACCCGGCCGTTCTGGTTCCAGCTCTACGTGATGCGCGATCGCCCTTTCGCCGAGCGCTTGATCGAACGCGCCAGGGCCGCGCGCTGCTCGGCGCTGATGCTGACGCTCGACCTGCAGATCCTCGGCCAGCGCCACAAGGACCTCAAGAACGGATTGACGGCGCCGCCCAAGCCGACGCTCGCCAACCTGCTCAATCTCGCGACCAAGCCACGCTGGTGCCTCGGCATGCTCGGCACCAGGCGCCACCAGTTCGGCAACGTCGTCGGGCACGTCGAAGGCGTCGAGAACATGGCGTCGCTCGCGTCGTGGACCAATTCGCAGTTCGACCCCGCGCTCAACTGGGGCGACGTCGAATGGATCAAGAAGCGCTGGGGCGGCAAGCTGATCCTCAAAGGCATCCAGGACCCGGAAGACGCCCGGCTCGCCGCCGATTCGGGCGCCGACGCGCTGGTCGTCTCGAACCACGGCGGCCGCCAGCTCGACGGCGCAGCCTCGTCGATCGAGGCGCTGCCGCCGATCGTCGACGCCGTCGGCTCGCGCATCGAGGTGTGGATG
Organism: uncultured beta proteobacterium; assembly: GCA_963734515.1. Lineage (GTDB taxonomy): Bacteria > Pseudomonadota > Gammaproteobacteria > Burkholderiales > Casimicrobiaceae > VBCG01. Next base: position 160,442 of record CAVTHP010000017.1, read on the forward strand.
GACGGCGGCGTCCGTTCCGGCCAGGACGTGCTGAAAGCGCTGGCGCTGGGCGCCAAGGGAACGCTGATCGGCCGCTCGTTCATCTATGGACTGGGCGCGATGGGCGAGGCGGGCGTCACCCGGGCGCTGGAGATCATCCGCAACGAGCTCGACCTGACGATGGCGTTCTGCGGCCGCACTAATGTGGGGGACATCGACCGCAGCGTGCTGCTCCCCGGGTATCTTCCCCGGTCGGCCGCTTGAGCTATAATTTGCGGTTCATGGGGACGTAGCTCAGCTGGGAGAGCGTCGCGTTCGCAATGCGAAGGTCGGGAGTTCGATCCTCCTCGTCTCCACCACCCACTCAAGGGCCCGGATGCCGATTCGGGCCTTTTTTCTTGCACGATGCCGATCGACACGGAGCTCGACGAGCTCGATCGCTTCCTGCTCGACGCCGAGGGGGTCGACGAGTCGATGGACATCTCGATGCTCGACGGCTACTTCGCGGCGCTGCTGTCGAGACCGAAGACCATCCTGCCCAGCGAGTGGATGCGCTGGGTGTGGGATGTCGAGAAGGGCGAGGACACCCCCATTTTCTCGAGCACGGCTGACGCGGAGCGCATCATCGGACTGAGGATGCGGCACATGAACGATATCGTGGCTTCCGTCTCACTCTTTGGACGAATTGGCCAATTTGGCTAAGTCTGGTAACATGGCTGCTTGGACGGAGTGCCAAATGCCAAGCCTGATTCGAATCCGCAACGCACGTGGCGAGCTGATCGAAGCGACCGAAGTGTCTGCGAGCGACGCCAAGAACAACTTCGGCCGTATCCTCGATCGGGTCGCAAAGGACGGCGGCGTCACCATCACTCGCCGGCATGAACCCGTCGCGGTCGTGATTCCGGTCGAGACCTATGCCCGGCTTGCCGGGACCGAAGCCGGCGTACTGGATACCTTGTCCGCCGAGTTCGATGCGCTGCTGGAACGCATGCAGACGCCTGGAGCGGCCGAGGCGATGCAACGCGCATTTGACATGGCTCCACAGGAATTGGGGCTCGCAGCGGTACAGGCGGCGGTCGGAAATGCCCGGCCGCGCCGCGCAAAAGCAGTGGCGAGCCACAAGCGCGCAGCGAAGACCCGCGCGACGGGTGGCTAGGACACGCGCATCGACCATCTTCGTGCTCGCTGGCTGCAATGGAGCCGGCAAGAGCAGCATAGGGGGCGCCGCGCTGCTTCGGACCGGCTGGGACTATTACGACCCGGACGCTGCAGCCCGGAGGATCGCGGCTGCCAACCAGCAGCGGGCGGTGCCTTTGACGCAAGAGGAAGTCAACGCCGCGGCTTGGAACGAGGGCAGGCGGTTGCTGGAGCGTGCGATCGATGAGAGGTTGGATTTCGTCTTCGAAACGACCCTGGGTGGCAATACGATCACCGAGCTGCTGGAGCGCGCCGCTGCCAGTGGCATCGCAGTCAATGTCTGGTTCGTCGGCCTTGCGACAGTGGAACTGCATCTCGAACGCGTGCGCCGCCGCGTCGCGAAGGGCGGGCACGACATACCAGAAGCGAAGGTGCGCGAGCGCTATCGGCGCGGGCGCGAAAATCTGATCCGGCTTCTGCCGCGATTGGCTGCGTTGCGGGTATTCGACAACTCTGCCGAGGCCGATCCAGATCATGGTGTTGCGCCAGCGCCACGACTGCTTCTGGACTGCAGGCGCGGCCGTATCGTTGCGCCAACGCGCCTCGACACGCTCACGGCAGAGACCCCGGAATGGGCGAAACCCATCGTAACGCGGGCGCTCAAACTGCACCTCCGCAATTAGGTCGCGACATCAGCGCCGACATCCATGTGCGCGATCCGAAGCATCCGGCGATCAGGTCAGGGGCCGCGTGCCTGGCCGCTGACACGCTATCCGCACATCGTGTTCTACGTCGAGCGCTCCGACCACATCGATGTCTGGTGCGTGCGTCACGCCCAGCGCGACATCCCGGAATGGATGCATGAACCTGATCCCGTCTGACATCCTCACCGACGCCGAGCTCGACGAGCTCGATCGCTTCCTGATCGAGGCCGAGGGCGTCGACGAGTCGATGGACATCTCGATGCTCGACGGCTACTTCGCGGCGCTGCTGTCCGGGCCGACGACGATCCTGCCCAGCGAATGGATGCGCTGGGTGTGGGATGTCGAGAAGGGTGAGGACACGCCCGTGTTCTCGAGCACGGCCCACGCCGAGCGCATCATGGGGTTGATGATGCGCCACATGAACGACGTCACCACCACGCTGCTGGAAGCCCCCGAGGAGTACGAGCCGCTGCTCCTGGAAAACCCCAACGATGGCGACCCGGTCCCGGTCATCGATGAATGGTGCGTCGGCTTCATGAAAGGCGTGAGCCTCGACCCGAAAGGCTGGGCGCCGGTCACCGCGGATCATGCCGATTGGCTGTCCACGATCGTCCTCTATGGGTGCGAGGACGGATGGGAGCAGCTCGAGCGGCGCGATCCCTCGCTCGACGAGCACCGGCAACTCGCCGCCGGCATTGCCCACACGGTGCGCAACATCCACGCCTTCTTCCTCGACCAGCGCAAGGCGATGGCGGCCGCCGGCAACGCCCCGGTCATTCGTGGTGAGCCCCTGCGAAATCCGGACAAGGTCGGGCGCAACGAACCCTGCCCCTGCGGCTCGGGGAAGAAGTACAAGCACTGCCACGGCGGGGCGCAGCGGCTGCACTGACCGCAGACCAGAGCCTCCCGGACCGTGGCGACCCCGTCCTGAATCGTTGCATGTCGAACATCGGCACCGCTGGAGGCGATGCGGACACGCTGATCGCCACGCTCGACAATGGCGCGCGCGTGGTGGTCATCCGCCTGCCGCATCTGGCGACCGCGGCAGTCAGCGTATTCGTGCGCAGCGGCAGCCAGCATGAGAGCGCACGCCTGAATGGCATCGGCCACGTCATCGAGCACATGGCTTTCAAGGGCACGCGGTCGCGCAACTGCCAGCAGATCAACCTCGACGCCGAGCGCCTGGGCGCCGAGGTCAACGCCCACACCGACAAGGATCACACCGCGTTCCACATGCGCGGGCTGGCGCAGGACGCCGTGTCGTTCGTCCGCATGCTCGGCGACATCGTGCGCGAGAGCACGTTTCCGCCAGCCGAGCTCGAGCGTGAGCGCAACGTCATCCTCCACGAGTACGCCGACGACGAGGACGACGCGATGGCGGCGGCCTTCAAGCAGTTCGACCGGGCCTGCTTCGGCGCGCATGCTGCCGCCCGCCCGGTGATCGGCACGCGGGCCAACATCCGCCGGTTCACCCGCGGCGAGCTCGTGGCCTGGGTGCGGCAGCAGTACACCGCCGCGAACACCATCATCGGCGTCGCCGGCAATGTCGATCCCGACCGCATGGTCGCCGCAGCGCGGACGGCGTTCGGCGACATGCCGGCGGGCAACCAGAACCTCGTCGCCGCGCCCACCTGGCGCGGCGGGGCCCGCGTGCGTCCACTGCCGGGATCGAGCCTGGTGCACGCCGTCCTGGGTTTCCCAACGCCGTCGCTGCCGGGCGCGCACCAGGCTTTCGTCGTTGCCGCGGCCCTGCTGGGCGAAGGCATGAGCTCCCCGCTGCTCGACCAGCTGCGCGAGCGGCGGGGTCTGGTCTACCACGCGGACTGCTGGACCGACGTGCGCGACGCCTGCGGCCAGTTCGTGATCGAGACGTCGACGGCGCCCGGGAATCTGCGCGAATACCTGAGCGCGGTCACCCGCCTGCTTCACCAGCACGTCGGGGCCACCGATCGCGTCGGACTGGAGCGCGCCCGCAACCAGGCGGGCGTGCGCATCCTCTCCGCGCATGAAGAGCCATCGCGCCGACTGGAACTGGCCGCGCTCGACCTCTACGCGCTGGGTCGCATGCGCTCGCGCAAGGCGTTGCTTGCCGGCATCGCCGCGGTCACGCCAGCGCAGGTGCGCGCCGCATTCGCGCGGATGCTGGACGCGCGCCCTGCGATCGGAATCGCAGGAAGGATCGCGAGAAGCGAGGCCGAGCGCCTCGTCCGGCGCTTCTCCCCGCCGGCCGTTGCGGTGTCCGGCGGGGGGCGCTTGCGGGGGGCAGGGACTTGACGAATCCGGCATCCCCTCGCTACTGTAGCGAATCGTTTAGCTAAACGATTCGCTGGCAAGGGACGATGCCCACGATCAAGGACGTCGCACGGGTCGCCGGGGTCTCGGTGGCAACGGTCTCGGCCGTCGCCAACGGGACCAAGTTCGTCAGCGATCCGCTCGCGCGACGGGTCCGGCACGCGATCGACGCGATCGGCTACCAGCCGCACGGCGTCGCCCGCAGCCTGAAGAACGGCACGACCCAGACGCTCGGCCTGATCGTGACCGACATCACGAACCCGTTCTTCACTGCCGTCGCGCGCAGCGTCGAGGACGCGGCCCACCTCGCCGGCTACGCGGTGCTGCTGTGCAATTCCGACGAGGACGTCGAGAAGGAGCGCGTCTACCTGCAGCTGATGCGGCGCCGGCGCGTCGACGCGCTGATCTGGGCGCCCGCCGGCGACATTGCGACCTACAGGGACTATCGCGCCAGTCACCGCGCACCGACGATCCTGCTCGACCGGCAGGTCGCCGGCATGCCGATGGACGCGGTGGTCGTCGACAACGTGCGCGCGACCCGCGAGGCGATCGAGCACCTGATCGGCCTCGGCCATCGGCGCATCGCCCTCATCACCGGGCTGCCGCACCTGTCGACGAGCCGCGAGCGGCTCCAGGGCTATCGGGACGCGATGGCGGCGCACGCACTGAAACCCTCCCCGCGACTGGTCGTGCAGGGTAACTTCCGCTCGGGGAGCGCGCACGACGCCGCACTCGGCCTGCTGCGCATGGACCCCCGGCCGACCGCGGTCTTCGCGTCCAACAACCTGATGGCGCTCGGGCTTTTGCGCGCGATCCGCGAGCTCGGACTGCGCTGCCCGGAAGACATCTCGGTCGCCGCGTTCGACGACTTCGAGGAGGCCAGCCTCTTCACGCCGGGCCTCACCACCATCGCCCAGCCGACGACGGCGATCGGCGCGAAGGCGGTGGAAATCGCACTGAAGCGTATCGGTCGACGCGACGACGGTCATTCGCCCGAGGTCGCGAAGATGCAGGCGGTCCTGCACCTGCGGGGCTCCTGCGGTCCACCCGATGGCAGGCGCCCGCGGGCAGGCAAGCGCACTTGAAGTCCTCGAAGGGTCTTTCGAAGCCACGGCCAACATGCGGAGGATGGAAATGGAAAAGCCAGTCGATCAAGGAACGCAAGCCCCGGCAGTCGCAACAACCCCGGAATCGGTCGACTGCGTGGATTCGCCGACGCGGCGCCAGCTCCTGGCGACCAGCGCGGCGGCCGCCGTGGGCGGCGCAACGCTGGTGTCGGGATTTCCTTTCATCGCGCGAGCCCGGGCCGCCGACAAGCCGCTGTCGGGCACCACGCTCAACGTCTCGTGCTGGAGCGCGCCCTACCCCAAGTATCTGGCCGACTACATCCCTGAATTCGAGAAGGCCACCGGCGCCAAGGTCAACTACGAGACCCCCGCGTTTCCGATCTACAACCAGCGGATCGACGTCGAGCTGTCGACCCAGGGGACCTCCTACGACGTGCTCAACATCACGTTCATCTACGCCGGCCGCTGGATCGGCGCCGGCTGGTTCGAGCCCCTCGACGGCTACATGAGCGATCCGAAGAAGACGCCGCCGGACTGGGATCCCAAGGATTTCCTCGGCGGCACGACGGCGTCGATGAAGGACAAGAACGGGAAGCTCTATGGCATTCCGTGGATCGCCGACGTCATCATGTCCGGGGCCGCTCGCGCCGACCTGATCCACAAGGCGGGCAAGCGGATGCCGGAGTCGTTCGACGAAGTGACGAGCGTCATGAAAGCCGTCAACGGCAAGGACGGCGTTCCCGGGTTCATCATCGACAACCACTACGGCTGGACGTGGATCCCCTGGCTGCAGGGCTTCGGCGGCAACGTCTTCCGCGACCCGCCGGGCGACCTGATGCCGACCCTCGACACGCCCGAGGCGATCGCCGCGGCGGATTTCTTCGCGAACCTCCTGACCAGCTACGGCCCGAACGGCGTCATCTCCTACACCTACGACCAGGTGGTGGCGGCGCTGAAGCAGGGCCGCGCCAACTATTCGCCGAACAACCAGACCTTCCTCGTGCAGATGGGTGCGCCCGACAGCAAGGTCGCGTCGACCTGCGATTTCGCGCTCTTTCCAAAGGGTCCCAAGGGACGGTTCCCGGCGGTCTCGACCCACGCGTGGGGCATTCCGGTCGGCTCGAAGAACAAGGACGCCGCCTGGGAGTTCATCAAGTGGGCGATGTCGAAGGAGCTCATCGAACGGATGGTGCGCGAAAAAGGCTACACGTCGATCACCCGCCGCTCGCTCATCGAGCGTCCTGATTTCAAGCAGAAGCTGATGATCAACGGACGCGACGTCGCCAAGATCTACCTCGACACGGTCGAACTCGGGGCGAGCGGCTACATGAAGTACCGGACGGTGCCCGTCTATCCGCAGGTGGACAAGGAGATCGACATCGCGATCCAGAACATCGCGTCGAAGCAGATGTCGGCCAAGGCTGCGATGCAGAACGCGCAGGCGAACGCGGTGGCGCAGCTCAAGCGCTCCGGCATCAAGCTGTAGGCGCGCCGGCGTGGCTGCGCCGACCAGGCCGACGGACCGGGCGCGCAATCGTTCGCACGCATTCGCGCTGGGGCTCGCCCCGGCGCTGATCGTGCTGACGCTGATCACGCTCGGGCCGGCGATCTATCTCGTCGTCACCAGCCTGACCCCGCTCAACCTGGTCAATCCGCAGTCCGCGTTCGATTTCTCGCGCCCGCTCGGCAACTACAAGGACGCGCTGACCGATTCGCGCTTCCTCAACTCGGTCTGGGTGCAGGTCAAGCTGTCGAGTGCGACGGTGGTCCTGCAGCTCGCGGTCGGCCTCGCCGTCGCACTGCTGCTCAATGCGCATTCGCGCCTGCTCGAGGCCATCCGCACGGCGTTCCTGATCCCGATGGTGCTGCCTCCGATCGTGGTGGCGATCATCTGGAAGGTGCTCTACACGCCCGACGTGAGCCCGATCCATCGCGCGCTCGCCGCGATGGGCATGCCCCTCGGCTCGCTGATCGCCAACGGGGACACGGCGATCTGGGCGATCGTCGCCGCCGAGACCTGGGAATGGTTTCCTTTCACGATGCTGATGACGCTTGCGGCGCTGCAGATGATCCCGAACGAGCCCCTCGAGGCGGCCGCCATCGACGGCGCGAACCGCCTGCAGCTCTTCTGGTACATCCTGCTGCCCTACCTGCGGCCGACATTGGTCGTCTGCGGCCTGTTCCGCCTCATCGACAGCATCAAGGCCTTCCCGCTGATCTACGTCCTCACCAACGGGGGACCCGGCACCGCGACCGAGGTCACGAACTACTACGGCTTCGTGCAGGCCTTCAACTTCTCGTACTGGGGTTACGGGAGCGCGATCGCGACGATGATGGTCGCCGGGGTGTTCCTGCTGAGCCTGCTCGTCGGGCGGCTCGACACCGGACGCGGTGCGCATGAATAGCCTCGCCGAAGCTCCCGCGCCCGCGCCGTTGCGCGCGACGCCGGCGAAGCCACGGACCCGGCCGCGGAGAGGCCGGCGCGTGCTGCTGCTCGGCACGTCGGTCGTGCTCCTCGTGCTGGTGCTGTTCCCGTTCATCTGGATGCTGCAGATGTCCCTGCGGCCCAACAAGGACATCATGGGCTACAGCCTCGGGTTCGTCCCGACGCTCGAGAACTACCGCGCGCTGTGGACCGGCAACTTCCCCAAGTCGTTCGCCAACAGCTTCGCCGCCAGCGCGAGCTCGACCGTATTGTCGCTGCTGATCGGCGTGCCTGCGGCCTATTCGCTGTCTCGCTGGCGCTTCCGGGCGCGGCGCGCCGTTGCGATCTGGATACTCGCGACGCGAATGGCGCCGCCGATCGCCTTCACGATTCCTTTCTTCCTCGCCTACCGCTACCTGCACCTGCTCGACACGGTGACGGGCCTCGTCATCATCTACCTGACGTTCAACCTCTCGCTGGTGGTCTGGATGATGCAGAGCTTCTTCGACAGCGTTCCGCGCGAGCTCGAGGAGGCGGCGTGGATCGACGGCTGCACGATCTGGGGTGCGTTCCGGCGCATCGTGCTGCCGCTCGCCGCGCCGGGCGTCGCTGCGACCGGCGTGCTGTGCTTCATCCTGTCGTGGAACGACTTCTTTTTCGCGCTGATCCTGACCCGCACGAACGCGATGACGGCGCCGGTCGCGATCGTCGATTTCATGCAGTACGAAGGCTGGGAGTGGGGGAAGATCGCCGCGGCGGGAACGCTGGTGATGCTGCCGGTCATCGTCTTCACGTTCTTCGTGCGCAGCTACCTCGTGCGCGGCCTGATGGCGGGCGGGCTCAAGGAATGAGTGCTGCCGCGAGCCCGAGGGGGATCGGCACCGGCGCCGCCCCTGTCGACCCCCACTGCCCGACTTGACCCGAGCGGAGTCGAACCATGGAAAGTCCCACCCTACTCGCCGCCATCGAAGCCCACCTCGCGCACGAGCTCGGCGATCGCGACACCGCGCACGTGCTCGCCGAGGCGCTCCACGAGGATGTCCTGTCGTGGCGTGCGCCCGAGACGGCTGCGGCGCGGATCGATACGATCATGGCGTTCACGTTCGGCAACCGGATGCTGCCGAACGGCAATCGCGCGCCGGGCCCGGTCAACGAGGCGCTCGCCGACGTTGCGGTGCGCCTGCATCGCGAAAAGTCCGCCCGGATCTATGCGCAATGGGAGGTCGCGGAAGCGATCGGATCGCGCGTGCCGCAGGACCAGGTCGTGGCGATCTACCCGGGACGCGACGAGCGCGCCGAGCCGGTGTATCTCAGCACGTCGGGTGTGGTGTCGGCCATCGTCGCGATGCAGGCGGACCGGCGCTCGCTCGGGGTCGTGGGTGTCGTGGGTTTCGCCGACCACCTGTGGCGCTGCGTCGCCACGGTGCGGCAGTTCGGACTCGACGCGTACGTGCCGGGCGGGTACGCGATGCCGGGGCAGTACGACGCGCAATCGGGCCAGCCCTGGTGCCGCAGCCGTCTCGCGTACCTGATGCACGACATCATGATTCGCGCGAGCGAGCGCCGAACTCGATTGATGGAGAAATGATCGTGCTGAAGTCCATCCATCCGCTGCTCGGGGCCGACCTGCTGTTCGCGCTCGCATCGATGGGCCACGGCGACGAGATCGCCATCGTCGACGCCAATTTCCCCGCGGCGTCGATGGCCCGCCGCCTCGTCGGCATGCGCGGCGTCGAGTCGGCCGAGATGGTCGAAGCGATCCTGTCGGTGCTGCCTCTCGACCGGACGCTTCCTTGCCCAGCGTCGATCATGCGACCGACCGAGGGCGTCGACATCGCAACCACGGCGATCGGCGCCATTCGCGTCGCGCTCGATCGCGCGACCGGCGGCGTCGCGGTGGCCGAGCTCGAGCGTTTCGAATTCTACGAGCGGGCGAAGAAGGCCTTCGCCGTCGTGTCGACCGGGGAGCGCCGACTCTACGGCAACGTGCTGCTGGTGGCCGGCGCGCTCGCCGGCGATTCCTAGGCAATGATCGCGCCGACCGAAGCCTCGCGGTGGACGACGCTCGGCGGGAGCGCGACCAAGGTCACCCGGCTCGGCTTCGGGGCGGCGCCGCTCGGCAACCTCTATGCACCGGTCGCGGAGGACGAGGCGCTGGCCGCCGTGCACGCGGCCTACGCGCAGCACGTCCGCTACTTCGATACCGCCCCACTCTACGGTCACGGGATGAGCGAGCACCGTTGCGGCGAAGCGCTGCGCCGCTACCCGCGCGACAGCTTCGTCGTGTCGAGCAAGGTGGGCCGGTTGCTGCTGCCGGGGCGTGACCCCGGCGATGCGTGGGACGGGTATGCGGATGCGTTGCCGTTCCGCCCGGTCTACGACTACAGCTACGACGGCGCGATGCGCTCCTTCGAGGACAGCCTGCAGCGACTGGGCACCGATCGCATCGACATCCTGCTCGTCCACGACATCGATGTGCGCACCCACGGCGTCGACGGCCAGAGACGACGCTTCGACGAAGCCGTCAACGGCGCGTTCGAAGCCCTGCGACGCCTGCGGGCCGAAGGCGCCGTCGGGGCGATCGGGCTCGGCGTCAACGAGGTCGAAGTCTGCACGGCAGCGGCCAATCGAGTCGACATCGACTGCGTCCTGCTCGCGGGACGCTACTCGCTGCTGGAGCAGGGCGCGCTCGACACGTTCCTGCCGCTGTGCGTGACGCGGAAGATCGGCGTCATCGTCGGCGGGCCGTTCAACTCCGGAATCCTGGCGACCGGCGCGAGCGGGGAAGCCCGCTACGACTACGGGCTCGCGCCAGCGTCCGTGCTGGACCGCGTCCGACGGATCGAGGCGGCCTGCAACCGGCACGGCGTTCCGCTCGCGGCGGCGGCGCTCCAGTTCCCGTACGGCCACCCGGCCGTCGCGACGGTGATCCCGGGCGCGAGAACGCGCGCCGAGGTCGAACAGAACATCGCACTGCTGCAGCTCGCAATCCCCGCCAGTCTGTGGCACGAATTGAAAGCCGAAGGGCTGATGCGATTCGATGCGCCGTGCCCTCTCGACGGAAGCGCTGCATGACCCGCACTGTCGACGCACACCAGCACTTCTGGTCGCTGGCCCGGGGGGATTATGGATGGCTCACGCCCGGATCGGGCAGCATCTATCGCGATTTCGGGCCGGGGGATCTGGCACCCCTTCTGAACGAGGCGCGGATCGATCGCACGGTGCTCGTGCAGGCCGCGCCAACCGAGGGAGAGACCCGCTACCTGCTGGACCTCGCGGCCGCGACGCCCTGCGTCGCCGCGGTCGTCGGTTGGGTGGACCTCGCGGCGCGCAATGCGCCGGACCGACTGGCGACCCTCGCCGCGAACCCGCTGCTGCGCGGCGTGCGGCCGATGCTGCAGGACCTGCCCGATCCGGAATGGATCCTGGGACACGAGCTGCAGCCTGCGCTGGCGGCGATGGCGGAGCTCGGCCTGCGCTTCGACGCACTGGTCAAGCCGCAGCACCTGCGCCCCCTCCTGACGTTTCTCGACCGCAACCCCGACCTCGCGGTCGTGATCGATCACGGCGCCAAGCCCGCGCTTCGATCGGGAGCGCTCGACGCGTGGGCGCGCGAGATGCGGGAGATCGCGAGCGAGACCGCTGCGTGCTGCAAGCTCTCGGGCCTCGTCACCGAGGCGAAGCCGGATTGGACGACGGAGGACCTCGCGTATTGCGTCTCCCACCTGCTCGACTGCTTCGGCCCCGACCGGCTGATGTGGGGCAGCGACTGGCCCGTCGTCGAACTCGCCGGAGGCTATCGCCGCTGGCACGAGGCGGCCCATGCGTGCCTGTCGACGATCTCCACCTCCGAGCGCGAACGGATCTTCGGCGGGAATGCGGCGCGCTTCTACGGCTTCACGTCAGGCTGAAGCCCGGGTCCCCGACCTCTTTGCAAGCTCCTCGGCGAGGATCGGCACCGCCAGGTTGCACGCGTGGATCCCGACGACGGTGGTGATCTCGATGACCTGCAGTATTTCGTCGCGCGTCGCGCCGAGTTTCAGTGCGTTCTGGATGTGGCGCCGCACGCCGGGTCCGTACAGATGCGTCGTCGCGGCATTGACGGCAATCAGGATCAGCTCCTTGGTCTTGTCCGGCAGCGGCCCCTTGCCGAACGGAACATTGCGCATCGTCAGGTAACCCTCGACGAATTCGGGATCCCATTCCCGCAACGTGCTCCAGAGCGGATTCCAGTCGCCGCGCGCGATCTGCCGGTCGGTGTGGGGCGTCGTGGATTTCGCGGGCTTCTTCCCGGGCTTGGCTGTCATCGAGCATCCTCCAGTATGAGATCGGCGCCTCGTTCTCCCACCATGATGGCAGGAGCATTGGTGTTCGAGGACGGAATGGTCGGCATCACCGAGGCGTCGACGACCCGCAGCGCGGCGACGCCGTGGACGCGAAGGCGTGCGTCGACGACCCCGACGCCAGCAGCACCCATGCTGCAGGTGCCCACCGTGTGCCACGCGGTCTGCCCCGTCTCGCGAGCGTAGGCGAGCAGCGCATCGTCGGCGACCTCGGCTCCGGGGCGCTCCTCCTTGACGATGTACGGGGACAATGCTGGTTGCGCCGCGATCCGGCGGACCAGGCGCAGCAGGCCGACGGCGGTGTCGCGATCGCCCTGGGTCGCGAAATACCGCGGATCGATCGATGGAAACTCGCGGGGATCGCGGGAACGAATGTGGATGGAGCCACGCGCTTCGGGCTGGAGCTTGAATCCGCCGATCGAGAAACCCGAGTACGGATCGATGCCGCCTTCGACCGAGCGCGAGAACCGATCGCGCCCGCTGATGTGATAGATGCGAATCATCACGTCCGGATGGTCGAGCTCCGGGCGGGTTCGCGTGATCGCGTGCGCAGTCGAGGACGTCCCTGCCAGCAAGCCACGGCGCGTCAGCAGATACCTGATGCCTGCCCGCACCTTGTGCCACCGGCTCCGCATGATGTCATTGATGGTGATGGGAACGTTGGTGCGATAGGTGCAACGCACCTGAAGGTGGTCGATCGCGTTCTCGCCGACGGCGGGCAGCGCAGCCACGACGGGAATCCCCAGCGAACGCAGCAGTTCCGGATTGCCGACACCCGAGAGCTCGAGGAGCTGGGGCGACTGGATCGTGCCGGCCGCGAGCAGCACTTCCCGGCCGGCACGCGCGCTGCGCCTTTCGCCGTGCTGGAGGTACCCGACGCCGGTGGCGCGCGTACCGTCGAAGACGATCGAGGACACCAGCGCATGCGACTCGATCCGCAGGTTCGCGCGCCGGGCCGCATCCCGCAGGTAGGCCGTCGCGGTGCTCGAGCGCCGTCCACGGTAAGCCGTCTGCTCGAGGTAGCGCACGCCTTCATAGCTGCCGGTGTTGTAGTCCTCCGTTTCCGGAATCCCGACCTGACGGCAGGCGGCGATGAACGCATCGGACAGCACGTCGGGGTCGCGCCGCTTGCGATCGGTGATCTTCACCGGACCGGCGTGGCCGCGCATCGGATCGGTCGTGTACTCGTTGGACTCGAGCCGCTGGAAATAGCTCTGGACGTCGTGGAACGCCCAGCCGTCATTGCCCATCGCCTGCCAGCGGTCGAACTCCCGCGGGTCGCCCCAGACGTACGCCATTCCGTTGATGGCGCTCGATCCTCCGAGCACCTTGCCGCGCGGCGAATAGACGCGCTTGCCGTTGAGCTCGGGCTGCGGCTCGGTCTCGAATTTCCATGCAAAGCGCTCGTTGGTCAGGAGCTTGCCGACACCCAGAGGCAGGTGGATCCAGATGCTGCGGTCTTCGCCACCCGCTTCCAGCAGCAGGACGCGATGGCGGCCGCTCTCGGTCAGGCGCGCAGCCAGCGCGCAGCCTGCCGATCCCGCCCCGACGACGATGTAGTCGTACTCGGCGTCGCTCATCTTTCCTTCTTTTCCGGACTCGCGCGATGCTGGAAGGAGTCGCGCCGGAAGCTGTAGAGCGCGTCCGGATCGATCATGACGTCGACGATCGCCGGTCGGCCGCAGGCGAGCGCCGCCCGGATGGCATCCTCGGCCTCGCCCGGCTTCTCGACGCGAAACCCCGCGGCGCCGAAGAGCTCCGCCACCTTGTCGTAGCGGGGGTTGGGGACGTCGGCGCCGATGTAGCGACCGCCGAAGAAATCGCGCTGGTACGCCTTCTCGGCGCCCCAGCAACCGTTGTTCATCACGACGCACACGGTGTTGATGCCGTTCGAGACCGCCGTCCCGATCTCGCTCATCGTCATCCCGAATCCGCCGTCTCCCATCAGGCTGATCACGGCGCGATCGGGACACGCCACTTTCGCGCCCAGGCCGCAGGCATACGAGAAGCCGACCAGGCCGAAGTCGAGCGGCGTGAACAGCGCCGGTGGCTCGACGTACTGAAGCTGGTCGGTCGCCTGCAGGCAAAGCGTTCCCGCGTCCATCGTGAACATGGCGTTGGAAGGTGCAGCCGCGCGCAGTGCGCGGAAGAGGGAGGCCGGCTGCATCGGAACGCCGCCGCGGCTTCCCGCTTCATCACGCTCGCTCAGCAGCGCCTTGCGCTTGACGTGGAAGCGCTGCTCCCAGGTGAGTGCCGCGCTTGCGGCGTGACCAGCGAGGCCATCGGCGAGCTGGCTTGCCACCACCCCCGCATCGCCATGGATCCCGATCTCCACCGGGAAGAAACGGGCCAGCGCCGTCGGCTCGATCTCCACCTGGATGATCCTGGCGTCCCGATTGAGGTGGTCGTACGAATAGAACGTCGTGTTGAAACCGAGACGTGTGCCCAGCGCGAGGATGACGTCGGCCTCGCGCGCGAGGCTGGACGCGACGGCATTGCCTCGCGGTCCGACCTGTCCTGCATACAGTGGATGCGTGCATGGCAGGGCATCGCCATGGCCCGGCGACGTCGCAACCGGCGCATGGAGAAGCTCCGCGAGCTTCGACACCGCTTGGTGCGAGCGCCCATTCTTGACCCCGCCGCCAGCGAGGATCAGTGGTCGCTGGGCCGCCGCAAGCAGGCCGGCTGCCGCCCGAACAGCGTCGGGATTGCCGCCGGGAGGCGCAGTCGCACTGCTCGCCGCGCGCTGTTCAGGGTCGGGGAACTCGCGCGTCTCGGCGAGCAGGTCACGCGGCAGGTTGAGCGCCACCGGTCCGCACCTTGGCGCCAGCGCGGTGCGGAAAGCCTCGCGCACGGCCTCGGGGATCCGCGCCGCCTGCGTCACCGTCCAGCACCCTTTGGTGATCGGCTTGAACAGCGCCTGCTGGTCGACTTCCTGGAATGCATCCCGGTGGACATGCGCGGAGGAGAGCGACCCGGCCAGCACCACCACCGGCGAGTACGCGGCGTACGCCTGCGCCAGTCCGGTCACCGTGTTGGTCGCACCGGGTCCGTTCTGGCCGGCGAGGAACACCCCGGCGCCGCCCGATGCGCGCGCATAGCCGTCGGCCATGTGCGTGCCGGTCCGCTCGTCGCGCACGCCGATGAACCTGATGCTCGGGCGCTGGTAGAGCGCATCGAAGATCTCCATGCCGGCCGATCCGATGAGTCCGAAGACGTGACGCACGCCCTCGGCTTCCAATGCAGCGACGACGGCGCCGCCTCCTGTGGTCTTAGGCAATTGGTGGTCCTCCAATGGATCCGTGCGAATCAGGCGGTCACTCTTTGGCGGGGCAGATCATCCGGTCGTCGGCGGCGCGATCGACGCAGGCGCATTTCCGAAGACTTCGCCGCTACGAAGCTCCGCGCACCAGCTCCGCGCGATGTCTTTCGATGAGGTTGGTCCGCACCCGACCGCTCTGAAACTCCGGGTGCGCGAGGGTGTTGCGCAGGAATGCCAGGTTGGTCTCCACGCCCTCGACCTCGACGGCAGCGAGCGTCGACAGCATTTTCGATATGGCGCGGGGGCGATCCTCGCCATGCACCACGATCTTGGCGATCATCGGATCGTAGTAATGCGTGATCTGCTCGCCCTCCCGTACGCCGGTGTCGATCCGCACATCGGGCCCGGAGCGCGGCATCCGGAACTTCCTCAGCGTGCCTGGCGAAGGGAGGAAACCCTTTGCGGGACGCTCGGCATACAGCCTGCACTCGATCGCATGGCCCGTGCGGCGGATGTCCGCCTGGGTGGTCAGCGGGAGCGCAAGCCCCGCCGCGTGCTGGATCTGCATCGCCACGAGATCCTGGCCCGTCGTCATCTCGGTCACCGGATGCTCGACCTGGATCCGGGTGTTCATCTCGAGAAAGTAGAACTGCTCGGTTCGCGCGTCGAGGATGAACTCGATCGTCCCGGCGCTTCGATAGCGCTGCTGGCGGCACAACGCGACGGCGCAGGCATACATCCTTTCGAGCGTGGCGTCGGCGATGCCGGGCGCCGGGCTCTCCTCGATCACCTTCTGGAAACGCCGCTGCAGCGAGCAATCGCGTTCGAAAAGATGCACGGCCTCGCCGTCACCGAAGCCGAACACCTGAACCTCGACGTGCCGCGCCTCGGGAATGAACCGTTCGAAGTACACGGTCCCGTCGCCGAACGAACGCTGGGCCATCGATTGCGCGCGCTCGACCGCCTCGGCCAGGTCCTCCGGCCGCTCGACGCATCGCATCCCGATGCCGCCGCCGCCGCTCGCCGCCTTGACCAGCAACGGATAGCCGACCCTCGCAGCGGCCTCGTGCATGCCCGCCGAATCGCCAGGCGCGAAGCGCGGACTGCCCGGCAGGATCGGCACGCCGGCAGCGGAGGCGAGTTGCCGCGCGCGTTCCTTGTCGCCCATGTCCTCGATCGACCTGGCGTCGGGACCGATCCAGGTGATTCCGGCGCGCTGCACGGCAGCGGCGAACCCCTGGTTCTCGGACAGGAAGCCGTATCCGGGGTGTATGCCGTCGGCGCCGGTGGCACGCGCGGCGTCCAGAATGCGCTCCACGTGCAGGTAGCTCTCGGCAGGCATCGCGCCACCGACCGCCACCGCTTCATCGGCCAGTTCGACATGCAGGGCGTCGGCGTCGGCATCGGAGTGGACGGCGACCGTCCCGATCCCCAGCCGATTGCAGCTGCGAATGATGCGACAGGCGATTTCCGCCCGATTCGCAATCAGGATCTTCTTCAACTGCGCGTTTCCTCGAATGCGCAGCCCCGGCGGCGGGGCCGTCGAAACGGCCCGCCACCGCGGCGCGCCGCCCGCTGCGTCAGCTTCCCTTCAGGTTGTGGATCTCGGGGAAGAACAGGTCCTTCCAGGATTTCGGCTGGTTCTTGAGGATCCCGACCTTGTGCATGAATTGCGCGTAGGGCAGGACGCGCTCCGGGGTCAGCGTGTACGAAACCTGCGGGTCCTCCATCATCTTCAGGATCTTGTCGACGTTGTCCTTGTTGCCGCCTTCCTCCACGTAGACTTCCGCGGCCCGCCGCTTGTTGGCATTGATCGAGTCGGTCGCCTCCTTGAGCGCAGCGAGCACGGCCTTGTAGGTCTTCGGGTTGGCGGATCGGAACTTGTTCGTCGCCCACACCATCAGGAACGTGTTCGCGCCACCCATCACGTCGTAGGAGTTGAGAACGGCGTGGATGCCGGGCCGCTCCAGCGCGTAGTACTGGAACGGCGGCGAGGTGAATTGCGCGGTGACGTCCGAGGCCCCGGAGAGCAGCGCGGCCAGGCCCTCGGGATGAGGCAGGTTCACCATCAGCGTGTTCAGCTTCTTGTAGTCTTTCTGCCCGAACGCCTTGGCCGCCGCCATCTCGAGGTAGATCGTCTGCACCGACGATCCGGCGCCGGCCATCGCGATCTTGTCCTTGTCGGTGAAGTCGCGGATCGTCTTGACGTTCGGATCCCGCGTGACGAGGAGGTTGGGCATCGAAGTCAGCGCCGCGACCCCGCGAACGTCGACGTTGTGGCGGGTCTTGTCCCACAGGATGAACGCGGGTCCGGTGCCGCCGGACGCGAAATTGAGCGATCCGGACAGGAGCGCGTCATTGGCGGCAGAGCCCGCACCGAGCTTCACCCATTCCACCTGGGTGTTCGAAAGCCCGACCTGCGCCAGGTGCTTTTCGACGAGCTTGTCGTGCTTCATGATCGTGAGCGCCAGGTAGCCGATGCCGTACTGCGTGGCGAGCGTGACCTTGCTGACTTCGGCACGAACGGGTGTGGCCATGGCCAAGGCCAGTGATGCGGCCGCGACCAGCATCCTCGTGTATCGATTCCACATGATTTACGCCTCCGGGTAGTTTCGCTTTACTGCACGATTCGGCTTCGACCGGTTCCCGCGATGGGTCATCGCGGTCATGGCCGGACGCCGTATTTTGGCTTTGGACCCACTGATGTACGAAGCTTGCCTTGCGCCGCCCCGACGAAGCGGCAAAGATACGGCCGGGTTTCGCGCGGGTCGACGATGTCCTCGACGCCGAACGCTTCCGCAGTGCGAAACGGCGAAGCGAAGGCCCGCAAACCGGCTTCGATCTCGGCCTCGCGCGCCTTCGGATCGGCATGCTGGGCAATTTCCCGCCGGAACGCTGCGGCGACGCCGCCTTCGATCGGCAGCGAGCCCCACTCGGCCGACGGCCAGGCAATCTTGAAGTCGAGACCGTTCTTGTCCGTCGCGCCCATTCCCGCCATTCCATAGCATTTGCGAACGACGACCGTGTACATGGGCACCGTCGCCTGCAGGGCCACGTAGACGCTGCGCATGCCTTCGCGCAGCGTCGCGGCAGCTTCGGCGTCCTTGCCGACCATGAATCCCGGCACGTCGACCAGGAACACGATCGGAATGTGGAAGCAGTCGCAGAGTTCGATGAAATGCGTCTGCTTGCGTGCGCCGCGCACGTCGATGGCACCGCCGTAGACCATCGGATTGTTGGCGATCACCCCGACGACCTGCCCGTCGAGGCGCGCCAGCGCGGTGATGACGGCCTTGCCGAAGCTCGGCTGGATCTCGAAGACCGAGCCGCGGTCGACGACGAGCTCGATCAGCTTGCGCATGTTGTAGGGCTTGCGCCGATCGCGCGGAACGATGCGCAGCAGCTCGTCCTCGCGGCGATCCACGGGATCGTCGCACGGAATGGCGGGCGGCAGCTCCCAGATGTTCTGGGGCATGTAGCCGAGGAAGCGGCGGATCGTGGCGAAACACGCCGCCTCGTCGGCAACCGCGTTGTCGATCGTGCCGGCCACGTCGACGGCAAGCTGGGATCCGCCCAGTTCCTCCTTGCTGATCTTCTGGCCGAGCGAGCGCTCGACCACCGGCGGACCGGCGGCGAACACCTGGGCCGTCTCCTTCACCATCACCGTGAAATGGGAAAGGATCGCTCGACCCGCAGGACCTCCCGCGGCAGTTCCCATGACGGCAGAGACCACCGGCACGGTCCCCATCAATGCCACCGAGCGTTCGAACCCATGCACGCCCGGGAAGAC
Source organism: uncultured beta proteobacterium (assembly GCA_963734515.1). Classification (GTDB taxonomy): domain Bacteria; phylum Pseudomonadota; class Gammaproteobacteria; order Burkholderiales; family Casimicrobiaceae; genus VBCG01. Next base: position 179,441 of record CAVTHP010000017.1, read on the forward strand.
CGCGTGGCCGCGACGCTGGATCGACGTGACGCTGCCGCCGGCGCCGTCGATCAGGTTCACCAGCGGAATCCGGTACTGGTACGCCAGGTCCTCGATGAAGCCGCCCTGGCCGCCCTTCTTGCGATCGCCGCTCCAGCTCGTCCCGCCGCGCACGGTGAAATCCTCGCCACCGACTGCGACGGGGCGGCCGTCGATCTGCGCGATCCCCATCACGTAGGGCGCGGGGCTCACGCTCACGACACGCCCGTTCTTGTCGTAGTGGCCTGCGCCGGTGAGCTTGCCCACCTCCTGGAACGACCCCGGATCGGCGAGGGACGCGATGCGCTCGCGGATCGTCAGGCGCCCGCGATCGTGGTGCTTCGCGACCGCCTCGTCCCCGCCCAGCCGCTCGGCGTCGGCGCGCCGCAGGCGCAGCTCTTCGACCTCGGGCGACCAGTCGTCCGCGGCGTCGGGATTCTTCGGATCCGGTGTTCCCATGAATGAGTATCGAGTGGATGGATGACCGGGATCACACCGCGAGGATGGCGACCACCTGGCCTTCGGTCACGCTCTTGCCTTCCTCGATCCGGAATTCCCTTATCGTTCCGCCATCCTCGGCGATGACCGGAATCTCCATCTTCATGGATTCGATGATCATGATGGTGTCGCCGGGCTCGAGCTTCTGCCCGACGGCGGTCACGATCTTCCAGACCGACCCGGTGACCTCGGCCTTCGCTTCATAGTTCGCCACGTCGCGTTCCCTGTTTGGATCGTTGGTCTAGTAGCTGGTCGGCCAGGCGCGCATCAGGTGCTGGCCGACACCGCCCGTCAGCCGCAGGCGATGCACGTCGAGCGTGCGGATCAGGTAGTCCCGCGTATCCTGCGGACGGATCACCGACTGCACCGCGTAGACCGATGCCGCGTCCCAGACCGCGCTGTCGCGATCCATCTGCGCGAGGAGATCGTCGAAGCCCTCCTGCCCGGGCTCCTTCCCGTGGACGACGCGCACTCCGAATTGCGCATCCATGAAACTGATCTCGGCCGTAGGCCAGGCCGCGACTTCGTCGGAATTGCGACCGCCGCCCATGTTGAGGTAAGCCTGCCCGTAGGTCTTGCGCAGGACGATCGAGACCTTGGGTACCGTCACCAGCTGCAGCGCGTTCATCCAGTTCATGATCTTCCCCGGCGCCCGCTTGCGCTCGGCCTCGGTGCCGATCGCGAAGCCCGGGGTGTCGACGAACATCACGATGGGAACGTTGAAAGAATCGCACAGCACGATGAAGCTCGTGACCTTGTCGCAGGCATCCGCGTCGAGCGCACCGCCCTTGAACAGCGGGTTGTTGGCGATGACGCCGACCGTCCTGCCGTCGAGGCGCGCCAGCGCGGTCACCGCGACCTTTCCGAACCTCGCCTTGAGCTCGAACAGGCTGTCGCTGTCGAAGACCGCGCGAAGGATCTTGCGCACGTCGTACACCTGGGTGCGGCTGGCCGGCAGCAGGTTCAGCACGTCGGTCATCGTCGCTCCGGATCCGGGCGGGACCGGGTGCTCCGGCGGCGCCTCGTTGTGGTGCCGCGGAAGATAGCCGAGGAACGTCTTCACGGCGTCGAGCGCCTCCTCGTCCGTGTCGACGACGAGATCGGCGAAACCGGTGACCTCGGCGTGCAGGCGCCATCCCCCGAGATCCTGGGGATCGACCTCCTCCTTGATGGCCAGGGACGCGAGGAGCGCGCTCGAGACCGCGAGCACCGCGCCTTTGCGCATCACGTTGAAGTCCGACAGGACCGCATACCAGGACGAGGAGCCGAAGCTCATGCCCAGCGTGGCGGATGCCCATGGTGTCTCGCGCAGGCGCTGGTACTGGACGGGGTCGTTCCCCAGCAGCGTCGCCATGCCGCGAGCGCCCATGTGGTCCGGCATCCGGGCCCCCGAGGACTCGCCCAGGAAGACCATCGGCATCCCGCGCTGCGTCGCCACGCGCTTGAGGTGGCCGAGCTTGCGTCCGTTGGTCGAGCTCGAAGACGCGCCCATGACCGTGAAATCGTTCGCGGCAACGGCCACCTCGCGGCCGTCGACCCTGGCGAAGCCGGCGATCTTGCCATCGGTCGGCGTGCGATGACGGTCGGCGGGATTCGACGCCGATGTTCCGAACAGCCCCGACTCGATGAACGTCCCTTCGTCGCACAGGTACGCGATCCGCTCGCGTGCATTCAGTATTCCCGCCGCTTTGCGGCGCGCCAGCTTTTCGGGCCCGCCCATCGACATCGCGCGCGCGAGCTGCTCCTGGTATTCGAGCAGAACGGATTCGGACTGCGACGCGGGGGGAGATTCGGGTGCGTTCACGGTGAGCCCGCCTCGGAGGTTGCGGCGCGCCCGGCCATCGACGCCGCGCCTGCTTCGCCCGGGTCGCACTGGATGACGCCTGCGCGCTGGAGTGCTGCGATCCTCGCCTCCGGATAGTGGAGCAGGTCCGACAGCACCTGTCGCGTGTCCTGGCCGATGCGATGGCCGCTGTGCGCGATGTGTCCCGGTGTCGCCGACAGGCGGGGCACGACCGCGGCCATCGCCACCGAGCCAAGGTCGTCGTCGGGGGCCGCCACGATGGCCTGGCGCTCCCGGTAGTGCGGATCGCTGAAGATGTCGGCCATGGTGAAGATCCGGGTGGCCGGCACGCTGTTCTTCTCGAGCGTGAGTTCGAGGTCGGCGAGCTCGCGCGTCGCCGTCCACCCGGCGATCAATTCGTCGAGTTCCTCGTGGTTGTCGGAGCGGGCGATCGCCGTGCTGAATTTCGCTTCCGATCCGAGATCCGGACGGCCCATCGCCGCCGCGAGCCGCCGGAACACGGCGTCGCCCATGGCGGTGATGTGAATGAATCCACCACCGGCAGTGGGGTAGAGATTGTTGGGCGTGCTTTCGGGTAACCTCGACCCGGCTCGGTTGGCTACGTGGCCGAGCTTCTCGTAGGCGGGAATCCAGGGTTCCATGAAGCTGAACGCGCATTCATACAATGCAGCGTCGATGTACTGGCCCCGGCCTGTCTTCTCCCGCGCGAGCAGCGCCATGACGGTGCCGAACGCGGCATAGAGACCGGTGATGTAATCGGTCATCGAGACCGCCACACGCGCCGGCGGCCGGTCCGGGTCGCCGGTGATGTGCCGCATGCCGCTGACGGCTTCGCTGATGACACCGTAGCCGGCGCGCTGGCTGTACGGCCCGGTCTGCCCGAAACCGCTGATCCGCACCATGACGATCTGCGGATTGATCGCCGCGAGATCGTCGTATCCGAGACCCCACTTCTCCAGGCCACCCGGGCGGAAGTTCTCGATCACCGCATCGCATTGCGCGGCAAGCTCGCGAACGATCGCCTGGCCTTCGGGCTTCCGCAGATCGAGGGCGATCAGCGACTTGTTGCGAAAGATGCTGCTCGCGTACAGCGACTTGCCGGCGAAGCGCTTGCCCATCGTCCGCACCGGGTCGCCCTCGGGGGTCTCGACCTTGATCACCTCGGCCCCGAAATCGGCGAGCAGGCGGCCGCAAAAAGGGCCGGCTACGGTCGAGCCGAGTTCGAGCACCCGATAACCGGCAATCGGCCCGCGCGTCACCGTGCGACCAGACGCCGATGCGGTCGATTCAGTGCCAACGATCGGGGGAGTTGGATGTGCTGCGGCGGGTACCTTCACGCGAAACGTTCCTAGGGCCAGGCGGCGATGGCATAATAGTCTGAATGTCGACATTCAGGCAAGTGCCGATGGCGCATCGATCGCAGGCTGGATCCACCCTTTCATCACCGAAGGCCCCGCCTTTCACGCCGGCCACGCTGACACCCACGCTTCCGCTGCAGATCGCAGAGCGCATCGGCGAAGCCATCGTCGACGAGCAGTTCGCGCCCGGCGAGCGCCTCAAGGAGATGGACCTCGCCACCGCTTTCGGCGTGAGCCGGACCACGGTGCGCGAGGCGCTGCGCATCCTCGAAAATCGCGGACTGGTACGGATCCTTCCGCAGCGCGGCGCGCAGGTGACGCAGCTGTCGCGCATCGAGCTCGAGAACCTGTTCGAGATCCGCGCGGTCCTGCTCGGTCTCGCCGCACGCCACGCCGCGCGCAACTACGAAGCCCCGGACCAGGCAATCCTGCAGGCGCGGATCACCGCACTCGCCGCCGGACGCGACGATGCGAAGGCGTATGCGCGTGCCAGCGCGGAGCTCGTCGACTGCGTCGCGCGACTGTCCAAGAACGACCAGCTCGCCGAGATGATCGCCGGATTCGCGCAGCGGATCGGTCGCTACACCCGGCTGGGGCTGGCGTCGCGGGAGCGTCGCGCACACTCGCTCGCCAACTGGCGGCGGCTGGTGCAGGCCGTCGCCGCGAAGGACCAGCAGGCCGCGGAGGACATCAATCGGCGCCTCGCCCTGGAGAATCGCGACGCCGCCCTGATCGAGATCGAGCGCCGCGCCCCTGCCGCCATGACGCCGCGCGTGCGATCCGGATAAGGCGCAGCGCAGCGGCGCGCTCGGCGCCGCAGGGCGGGAATGGGCGATTCTCCGTCCTGTCCGACCCCCCCGCATAAGGCCTTGACGGATCTGTGCCTTTTCTTGCCGATCTGTCGTCGTGGACCCGGAACCTGTCGATGGTGTCAAACTGGCATTCCTCGATCCAGCGAAGGATGCTCATGCCAAACATCGGCACAGTGTTGAAACAGGAGATCGCGCGCCTGTCCCGCCGGGAGATTCGGGCCCAGGTGCAGGCGACGAAGAAAGCATCGGCGCAGCATCGGCGCGACATCGCCTTGCTGAAGCGCGAAGTGGCGACCCTGCGGCGCCAGGTCGCATTGCTTCAGCGGCAAGCCGTCCGGACCCCGACCGCAGTTCCCGGCGAATCGACGACCCGCAAGCTGAGATTCGTCGCCAAGGGACTCCGCTCGCAACGCAAACGGCTTGGACTCTCCGCCGAGGACTACGCAAGGCTGGTCGGCGTAAGCGCGCAGTCGATCTACAACTGGGAGCGCGGCCATGCGACGCCGCGCGCCGAGCAGGTCTCCGCGCTCGCGGCCCTCCGGGGCATGAGCAAACGCATGGCCGCCGCCCGCCTGGAGCAGCTCGGCAGGAAGACCGTCAGGAAATCGCGCTAGCAGACGCAGCGCATGCTGCACATCAGGTTCTCCAACCGCTTCGAGCGCCTGCAGGATGCGCTCCTCGACGCCATGGCCACGCCGCCGCCGTCGCCATTCGTGGGCGAGGAGATCATCGTGCCCAGCGCGGCGATCAAGCGCAAAGTCGAGCTCGCGGCGGCCGACCGGTTCGGGATCTGCTCCAACGTCCGGTTTTCCTTCCTCGCCCAGTGGCTGTGGCGGCAGATCGGGCACGTCGTCGCGGTCCCGGAGACGTCGCCTTTCACCGCGTCGGTGCTCACCTGGCGCGTGCTCGCGATCTTCGACGAGTACGCGTTCGTCGCCGAGCATCCGCCGCTCGCCGGCTACCTGCAGCACGCGGATGCCGTCATGCGCTACGAACTCGCCGCGAGCACGGCGACGCTGCTCGAACACTACCTGACCTACCGTCCGGACTGGCTCGCGGCGTGGCTCGAGGGCAGGCCCGCCGGCATCAGGGATCTCGACGCCGCGCGACGGGAAGACGAGCGCTGGCAGGGCGCGCTGTGGCGCCGCATCGCCCGCGACCTCGGCACCGACAGCCGCCATCCGTCGGTGGCCTTCTTCGACGCGATGAGCAGGATGGGGGCCGACGCTCCGGCGCGTGCGGGACTTCCCGCCGCTGCCCACGTCTTCTGCCTGCCGACCACGCCGCCGCTCTATCTCGACATCCTGGATCGTCTGGCACGGTGGATCGAGCTGCGGCTGTACGTGCTGAACCCCTGCCGCGAATACTGGTTCGACATCGTCGACCCCAAGCGGCTTTCGTACCTCGCCGCAAAAGACCGCGCCGACCATCACGAAATCGGCAACCGGCTGCTGGCTGCGTGGGGCAGGCAGACGCGGGCCCACATCGACCTCCTGCTGCAGAACGACAACGCAGCCATGGTCGACGACACCGACTTCGCGCCCGCCGAAGGCAAGACACTTCTCGCCCGGATCCAGAACGCGATCCTCGACCTGACGGATCTCACCCGCGGCAGCATCGAGCTCGGCCCCGACGATCGCAGCATCGAAGTCCACGTCTGTCACTCGCTGACGCGCGAGCTCGAGGTGCTGCAGGATCAGCTGCTCGCCGTCTTCGCCACGGAGGATCCGCCGCGGCCCTCCGACATCCTGGTCGTGACGCCGGACCTCGAGGCCGCGGCCCCGCTGATCGACGCGGTGTTCGGCAACGCCCCGAAGGCCTGCGAGATTCCCTATGCGATCACCGGGCGCCCGGCGAGCGTGCTCAACCCCTGCGCGCAGGCGCTGCTGACCGTGCTCGCCGTTGCCACGTCGCGGTTCCGGGCGAGTGCCGTGTTCGAGTTGCTGCAGCAACCGATCATCGCGCGCCGGTTCGCGATCGGCGGCGCCGACCTCGAGGCCATCCACGCCTGGATCGGCGAATCGGGCATCCGCTGGGGAATCGATGCCCGGCATCGCGGCGAGTTCGGGCTGCCCGCGACCGGCCGCCACGGCTTCGGCGACGGTCTCGATCGCCTGTTCCTCGGCTACGCCCTGCCCGCCTCCAACGTCGCGCCGCTGAACGGTCGCCTCGCCGCCGGCAACGCGGAAGGATCGGGCGCACTGGCGCTGGGCAGCTTCGGCGAATTCTTCCGCCAGCTCGAGCGCCTGCACGACGAGCTTGCCCGTCCGAAGTCGCCGGTCGAATGGCGGCAGACGCTGCTGGACGTCATCGCCGACTTCACTGCGCCCACGGGCGACGAGATCGACGACCAGCGCGAAACCGTCGCCGCCATCCACGCGCTCCACGCCAACATGTCGCACGGCGGGATCGGCCGGCCCTTCGAGCTGGACGTCGTCCGCACCGCGCTGCAGGCGCTGCTCGACGACCCGACGCGTGGCGGCATGCCCGGCGGCGCGGTCACGTTCGCAGCCATGTCCAGCCTGCGCAGTCTGCCGTACCGGTTCGTCTGCGTGCTGGGATTGAACGACGGTACGTTCCCTTCGACGCAGCAGCCTCGCGAATTCGACCTGCTGGCGCGCGACCCGCGGCCCGGCGACCGCCAGCGACGCATCGACGAGCGCAACGTGTTCCTCGACCTGCTCCTCGCCGCGCGGGAGCGGCTGTACCTGAGCTACACGGGACGCAGCGTCCGCGACAACGCAGCATTGCCGGCGTCGGTGCTGGTCGCGGAATTGCTGGACTGCTGCGCCGCGGCCACCGATCGGGGGCCGTTCACCCCGGAATCGCTGCAGGCCGCACGCGAACGGCTCTCCGTCGAGCACCCGTTGCAGTCCTTCGCGCTCGACTATTTCACGCCCGACGCCGATCCCCGTCGCCGGAGCTTCAACGACGAATATTGCGACGCGCTGAAAGAGCGGCTGGCCGCGGCGGTATCGGGGCGCGATGCGGCGCCTGCGGTGGAAGGAGCGCCTGCGGCATTCGCCGCCGGGAGGGAACGCTCGGCCCTGGCTGAGACCGGTGACGCGATCGAGGACGAGGCCGAAGACGAGAACGCGGCGGCAGAGCCGCAACAGAAGTTCTTCGCGCTTCCGCTGGCCGCGCCCGGTCCGGAGTTCCACGACGTCGCGCTGGACGATCTCCTTCGCTTCTTCCGCAATCCATGCAGCTACCTGTTGCGCAAGCGCCTGGGCATCGCGCTGCCGGAGGGCAACGAGGAACTGCAGGACGACGAGCCTTTCGTTCCCGACTGGCCTGCGCGCGACACCCTCGCACGGCGCGTATTGCCGCGGCTGCTGGGTGGCGAATCCGTTGCCGGCGTTCGCGAATTCGCGCGGGCCGGCATCGAGTATCCGGACGGGAACCTGGGCCACGTCGAACTGGACCGCGAGCTGCAGCGGCTCGACGCATTCGCCCGCGCAGTCGGCCCCGCGCTCGCCGAGCCGCCCGTCCCTCCGGCGAGCACGACCATCGAATTCGCGCTCGACGGCGAGGCGTGGCGTCTGACGGGTGGCTTCGGTGACCTGCGCCGAAGTGGATTGATCCGACAGCGTTACGACGACGCGCGCGCCCGCGATTACCTGAATGGCTGGATCGAGCACCTGTTCGTCAACGCAATGGCGCCGCCCGGGGTAGACGCGCAGACGATCTGGCACTCGCGCGACGGCCAATACGTCCTGCCCCCGATCGACGACGCGCGGGAACGGCTCGGACAGCTGCTCGCGCTCTACCGCGAGGGGCTGCGGCGGCCGATCCACTTCTTCCCGAAGTCCGCCTGGAAGTACGTGCTCGAAGACGAAAGCCTGTCCAAGGCTGCGAACGCCTGGTACAGCAGGCCCTTCAACCAACGTGGCGAAGATCGCGACCCCGCCTACCGCCTGGCGCTGCGCGGCGTGGACGACCCGCTCGACCGCGAATTCACCGAATGCGCGAAGGCAGTGTACCAACCGCTCCTCGACGTCATCGCCGACGACCGGCTCGGGAGGAGGGCGTGATCGTTCCGGCCGAATTCGACGTCTTCGGCTGCAGCCTCGACGGCATCAACCTGATCGAAGCATCGGCGGGCACCGGCAAGACCTGGAACATCTGCGGGCTGTACCTGCGGCTGCTGCTCGAACGGGCGTTGGGGGTTCGGCAGATCCTGGTCGTGACGTTCACCAACGCGGCCACCGCGGAGCTGCGCGAGCGCGTCCGCACGAGGATCGTCGAGACGCTGGCGTATCTGCGCGACGGCGACGCAGCCGGGTCGACGGGCGACCCGTTCGTCCCGAAGCTCGTGCAGGAGGTCGAGCGGCGCAGCGGCTTCGACCGTCCGCAACTCGCCAGGATCCTCGACCAGGCGCTGCAGTTCTTCGACGAAGCCGCGATCTTCACCATCCACGGCTTCTGCCAGCGCGCGCTCACCGACGCATCCTTTTCCGCGGGCCTGCCTTTCTCGCTCGAGCTCGTGAGCGACGACCGCGAAACGGCGATGGAGGCCGTCCACGATTTCTGGCGCCGCCGCGTCGCCGATGCCGGATGCTCTCAGGAACTCGCCGGCTACCTGCTTCAGAAGAAGGACTCCCCGGACAAGTACGCGCGACTGCTGCTGCGCAGCGTGGCGAAGCCACTGGCGCGACCCCTGTGGCCGGCGGCGCTCGACGCGCCGGCGGCCCCGACCGACACGACAGTGCTGACCACTGCCTACGACGCGGCGCAGAGGCTCTGGGCCGTGCAGCGCGACGCGATCGTCGCGCTCGTCAGGGCATCGATCCCCGCGCTCAACAAAGGCTCGTACAAGGACGCGACGATCGATCGCGCCGCCGCTGCCTGGGACGCGTGGTTCAGGGAAGCCGCGCCGCTCGGCCCGGTCGACGCAGACGCGAAACCCGAGCTGTTGTCGATTTCCGTCCTGACCAGGCGCACCAACAAGAATCAGACGACACCCAGCCATCCGTTCTTCGATGCCGCCGACGCTCTGCTTGCCGCCCACAAGGGGGTCACGGAGGCACTCGATCTCGCCCGCCTGCGCCTGATCCGCGACCTGATCGACACGGTCGGTCCGGATCTGCGCCGGCGCAACCGCGAGCGACGGGTGACCTCGTTCGACGACATGCTCTACAACCTCTACGCCGCGCTCGAGAGCGGCGATCACCCGGAACTCGCCAAGTCGCTGCGCGAGAAATTCCCGGTGGCGCTGATCGACGAATTCCAGGACACCGATCCGCTGCAGTTCGCGATCTTCGACCGCATCTACGCCAAGGGCAACCTTCCGGCCTTTCTCGTCGGCGACCCCAAGCAGGCGATCTACAGCTTTCGCCATGCCGACCTGCACATCTACCTGCGGGCACGCCGGAGCGCGTCCGGCGCCTGGACGCTCGCCGCCAACCAGCGCTCGACCCAAGGGCTGATCGACGCGCTGAACGGGATCTTCTCGACCAAGCCGGATGCATTCATGTTGTCCGGCCTCGACTACCACCCGGTCACGATGGGTGACAAGCCGCGAAAGCCTTTCGCCGACAGGACGGCCGACGAGACAGCCAGGTGCGCCGACCTGCAGCTGTGGATGCTCCCGCAGGCAGCCGGCGGCGAACCCCTCCCCAAGGCCGAGGCCATGACGCGCGCTGCGCAGGCGACCGCTGCAGAGATCGCGAGGCTCATTGCCGAAGGCGCGCGGGCCCGCATCAGCATCGGCGGTCGCGAACTGCGGCCCGGCGACATCGCAGTGCTGGTGCGCACCCACAAGCAGGGTGGCGAGCTGAAGCGCCAGCTCGCGACGCTGGGCATCGGCAGCGTCGAACTGTCGCAGGCAAGCGTATTCCAGTCGCCCGACGCCGAGGAAGTCGAGCGCGTGCTGATCGCGATCAACCAGCCGTCGCGCGATGCGCTGCTGCGCGGCGCGCTGGCCACCGAGATGATGGGCTGCGACGCGTCCAGGATCGCGGAGATCTCGGGCAGCGAGGACGCGATCATGGAATACCTCGAGCGTTTCGCCGACTACCGCGACCTCTGGCTGCGGCGAGGCGTGGGCATCATGTACCGCAAGCTGCTGTCCGCCGAAGGCGTCAGCCGCGCGCATGCTCCGGCGCAACGACGGCGAGCGGCGACTCACCAACCTGCTGCACCTGGGCGAGCAGATCCATCAGGCTGCCGCGACGCACGAATCGCCGGACGCGCTGCTGCGCTGGCTGGCAGCGCAGCGCCGCGACGGCGCCGCCGACGAAGTCGCGCAGCTGCGCCTCGAGTCCGACCGCAATCTCGTCCAGATCGTCACCATCTACAAGGCGAAAGGCCTGGAATTCCCGATCGTGTTCTGCCCGTTCCTGTGGGACGGCAACGCGAGGTTCGGCGGTCCGAAGCCGGAAGGGCGCGAATATCACGGCGAGGATGGCACAGCGCTCATCGATTTTCGCTCCGATGAAGAGCTCGGCCCGCAGAAGGCGCAAGTCGACGATCAGATGAAGCTCGAGTCGTCGGCCGAGTCGCTGCGCCTCATCTATGTCGCGCTGACGCGTGCGGTGTATCGCTGCTACCTGATCGCCGGCACGTACGCCACGAACAAGGGCCGCGGCGTCTCGATTTCCGAGAGCACGAAGAGCCTGCTCAACTGGCTGGTTGCCGGCGGCAACGAATCGCCGAAGGCCTGGTTCGACGGGAAACGCTCGCCGGCCGACATCGCCGCCGCATGGGAAGCCCTGGCCCGGCAGTTGGCACCCCACCTCGCCCTCGTCCTGCTGCCCGACGGAATGGGCACGCCGGTCGCGCTGCCCGGGCCCGCGCCGGAATCCCTCACCGCGCTGACCCCACCGAAGACGATCGCCACCGCGTGGCGGCTGGGCAGCTTCAGCGGCATCGCCAGCGATGCGAAAAGCGAGAGCGCCGCGAACGACCACGACGCGCGGATCGCGGAAGGCGCGAGGAGAATCGGCCCACCGCCACCGCAGGTCGCGCCGGACGACATCCTGCGCTTTCCGCGCGGTACCGGCGCCGGCGAGTGCCTGCACGCGATCTTCCAGCGAATCGATTTCACCGCGCCGGCGGGCTGGCACGACGCCATCGCCGAGGGCCTGTCCGCGCATCCGCAATTCGGCCCCGGCGCACCCTCGGACGGACGCTCGCCTGCCCTCGCGAACATGGCCGAGAGGATGGTCACCGACGTGATGCGCACGACGCTCCCCGAGGGCGTCGTGCTGGGGTCGATCCCCGCGACGCAGCGCCTCACCGAGCTCGAATTCAGCCTGCCTTCGCCGCAGCGTATCGGCGAATGCGCTGAACGCCGCCCTGAAGAACCTCGGCTACGACGTGCCGCGCCTCGCGTTCCGCGATCTCGAGGGCTACCTGCGGGGCTTCATCGACCTCGTCTTCGAGCACGGTGGCCGCTACTACGTGCTCGACTGGAAATCGAATCACCTGGGCTACGCGCCCTCCGACTACGGACCGGCCTCGCTGCAGGCGACGATGGCCGAGCACAGCTACCACCTGCAATACCTGCTCTATTCGCTCGCCGTCGAACGCTACCTGAAGCGCCGCGTGCCGGGTTACCGTCACGACACGCATTTCGGCGGCGTCCTCTACCTCTTCGTGCGCGGCGTGCGCCCCGGCTGGGTCAATGCCGACGGCACCCCGGCCGGCGTGTTCCACCATCGGCCGACGGCCGCCGCGCTCACGCAACTCGACGCGCTGTTCACCAAGGCGCAAGCGAAGGTGTCGCGATGAGCCCGACGGGCCGCCCCGAGGGCGAATACCGGAGTGCGCAGCACGAAGGTAATCCAGTGAACGCTGCGACGCCCTCCCGGGGAGTGAATCTGGCGGCGCTGCCCGACCAGGCGCTGGCCGAAGGCTTCGCCCACCACGTCTTGCACTGGGCCCGCGAGCGCAGCGCCCCCGGCTACGCGCTCGACGCGCTGCGCATCGCAGCGCGTGCAACCAGCCTCGACACCGCCTCGGGCCACGTCTGCAGCCATCTCGCCGACATCGCCGCAGCCGACGCGAAGGTCGACGAGCACGAATTGCGCAGTGCGCTGCTCGCGTCCGGCATGGTCGGGACGCCACGGGCGCCCGATGCGCATCCGCTGATCCTCGACGACGACGGCCGCGTCTATCTGCACCGGTATTTCGACTACGAACGCCGGCTGGCACGACGGCTGATGGCGCCTTCGCCCGCCCCGCCGGGAGGCATCGGCGAGAACGTGAAGTTGCTGCTCGACCAGCTTTTCGCCACCAACGCCGAACGGCTGGGGAATCGACCCGACTGGCAGAAGATCGCGACCGCGCTGGCACTCGAACGTCCCCTGACGATCATCAGCGGCGGCCCCGGCACCGGCAAGACGACCACCGTCGCCAACGTGCTCGCCTGCGCCCTCGCCGGAAATCCGGACTGCCGGATCCGCCTCGCAGCCCCGACCGGCAAGGCCGCTGCGCGGATGCTGGAAGCGATCCGCAACGCCGCCGCGCACCTGCCTGCCGATTTGCGCGAACGCTTGCCGGTGGAGTCGTTCACCGTCCACAGGCTGCTGGGCGTGCTGCGCGGCGGCGGATTCCGGCACGACATCGGCAACCCGCTGCCGATCGATCTCCTGGTCGTCGACGAAGCGTCGATGCTCGACCTCTCGCTCGCGACCAAGCTGGTGGAGGCGGTGCCTCTCGGGGCGCGCATCATCCTGCTGGGCGACAAGGACCAGCTCGCCGCCGTCGAGTCCGGCGCCGTGTTCTCGGAGCTCTCGGCCGATCCGACGCTGAGCAGCGCGTGCATCGAGCGCCTGTCGGAAATCACGCGCATCCCCGCCGCGCGCATCGCGTGCGCGGCGCCGATCAGGCCGACACCGCTGCACGACAGTGTGGTCTGGCTGACCGAGAATTTCCGCTTCGCGAGGGACTCGGGCATCGGCCGTCTCGCCGCGCTCGTCAATGCCGGCGACGCCCAGTCCGCGATCGACTTCCTGCGCTCGGACAGCGATCCGGCGCTCGAGTGGATCGAGGACGCGAACCCGGCCCCGCTCGGCACTTCGCTGCAGCGGATCATCGACGAAATGGCGGGCTACATCGATGCCGCGCGCGCCGGCCTCGGCGACAGGACCGCGCTGTTCGACGCGCTGGGGCGCTTCCGCGTGCTGTGCGCCGAGCGCGAGGGCTCGCGCGGCGTGGACGCGATCAACCAGTTCGTCGGGCAGAAATTCCGCAAGCTCCTCGACCATCCGCTCGATCCCGGCGGCCGCTCGGAGTGGTATCCGGGGCGACCGGTGATGGTGCTGCGCAACGACTACGTGCTGAAGCTCTTCAACGGCGACATCGGCATTGTCCTGCCCGACGCGTCGGACGCGCCGGTGGTGTTCTTCCCGGACAGCAACGAGGGCTTCCGCGCCGTGGCCCCGCTTCGCCTGCCCGAGCACGAAACCGCGTTCGCGACGACCGTCCACAAGGCCCAGGGCTCGGAGTTCGACAAGGTAACGCTGATGCTGCCCGCGAAGCCGGGCCGCGTCGCCACCCGGGAGCTGCTCTACACGGCGATCACGCGGTCGCGATCGGGCGTGACGATCGTCGGCGGGGCCGAGGTCGTCGAGAAGGCGGTCTTGTCACCGACGCGGAGGTATTCGGGGTTGGTGGCGCGTTTGACCGAGGCGCAATCGGCAGCGAGCGATGAGCCGTCCGGCGCAAGACCCGTGGGGCATCGGTGATTGGCGATCGCGGGCATTCCTCCCGGACCAGCCGCCGCAGCGTGGAAGCAGAGGTCCTCATCGCCGGCGGCGGCCCCTGCGGGCTGATGCTGGCGAACGAACTCGGTCGACGCGGCATCCGCTGCCTGCTCGTCGACTCCAAGCCGGGAACAGCCTTCAACCCGCAGGCCAATGCCACGCAGGCGCGGACGATGGAGCATTTCCGCCGCCACGGTTTTGCGCAGGAGCTGCGGTCCCGGGGCTTGCCACCCCACCATCCGACCGACATCGCCTACTTCACGCGCTACTCGCGGCACGAGCTCGCGCGTCTGCGCCTGCCCACCGCGGCGCAGGCGGTCGAACGGATCCGACAGCTGGACGGCTCCTGGTCCGCAGCCGAGCTGCCGCACCGGGTCTCGCAGAAGTTCGTCGAGGCCATCCTGCGGCGGCATGCGGAGGCGTGGCCATCCAACGACATCCGCTACGGCTGGAAGCTGACGGACTTCGAGGACACCGGCGCAACCTTGCTTGCCACGGTCCAGGCGGTCGACGGCGGGGACCCGGTGCGAGTGACGGCGAAGTTCCTTGTCGGTGCCGACGGACCGCGCAGCCTGGTCAGGCAGGCGCTGGGGATCGAGTGGGCGGGCGCCACCGGAGTCCGCCGCGAGTTCATGGGCGGCAAGATGTTCGCGGTGTACCTGCGCGCCCCCGGCTTCTACCGGGCATTCCCGCACGACCGGGCGTGGATGTACGTTTCGGTCAATGCGCAGCGCCGGGCTTTCATGGCCAGCGTGGACGGCATCTGCGAGTTCGCTTTCCATGCGGCCATCCACGATGGCGAGGACGCCGACGCGTGGACTGCCGCGGATGCGCAGCGGATCTTCAACGAGGCGATGGGGACTGAACTGCCGATCGAGGTGCTGTCCACGGGGACCTGGCTCGCCGGGCGTTCGCTGGTCGCACAGCGCTTCCGGCACGGCCGCGTCTTCATCGCAGGCGACGCCGCGCACCTGTTCACGCCGACCGGCGGACTGGGCTACAACACTGCGGTGGAGGATGCCGTCAACCTCGGCTGGAAGCTCGCCAGCGTCGTCCGGGGAGGCGGAGCGCTCGCGCTGCTCGACAGCTACGAGCAGGAGCGAAAGCCCGTGGCCGTGCGCAACACCGATTTCGCGCGCCGGTTCGCCGATTCGGTAGGGCTCTTCGCGGCCACGCCGCTACTCGAGGAGGATTCCGCGGCGGGCGCTGCGGAGCGTGGGCGTGCCGGCCTGTACCTGAATGCCCACGTCCGCCTGGAGTTCAACATCCCCGGCGTGACCTTTGGCGCGCGCTATGACCGGTCGGCGGTCATCGTCGGCGATGGCTGCACGCCTCCTCCCGACGCCGCGAACACCTACGTTCCGACGTCCTGCCCCGGCGGGCGGCCACCGCATGCGTGGCTGGCCGATGGTCGGTCGCTCTACGACACGTTCAGTTTCGCGTGGACGCTGCTGCGCCTGGGGCCCGACGCCCCCGACGCCCGCCGCTTCATCGACACGGCCTTGGCGCTCGGCATGGACCTGGCCGTCGTCGATCACGCGGCGCCGGAGTTGCTCGCGCTCTACGAAAGACCGCTGGTCCTGATCAGGCCCGACCAGATCGTCGCGTGGCGCGGCGACAGTTCGATCGATGCGGCCTCGATCCTCGCGCGGGTGACGGGACGAGTGAGCCCGTAAGTAGGCGGTGCCTCCGCGGTTACGCGCCGGGTGCCTCATCGGGCCCTCCGCAGCCCGACCAGCCACGCACCACGTCTTGCCGGGTGCCAGCGCCTAAGGCCCCAGTGCGCTCGCGACGGTCGCCCGGATGGCGCGCAACCCCTCGGCGCGCGAGTATCGCGTCGTCACCAGGTCCGCCGCGCAGGCGGCGAGCCCGCGGGCCAGCGCCGGCTGGTCGAGCACGCGCAGGCAGGCGACGGCGATCGCATCGGGGTCGTCGGCAAGCAGCAGATGCCTGCCGTCGTCCGCGCAGATGCCCTCGGCGCCGATGCGCGTCGCCACGACCGGAACTTGGTGCGCAAACGCCTCCAGAAGCTTGATCCGGGTGCCGCTGCCGGCGCGCAATGGCAGCACCGCGACATCCGCCCACGCATAGTGGGACGCGACCTCAGGCACGTCGGGGATGACCGCGACCCCAGGCAGGCGAGCGAGCTGGCTGACCTCTTGCGCAGGACGGCTCCCGACGATCCGCAGTTGCAGCGCCCGTCCGCTGCGACCGCACAGCTGCGGCCAGACCTCCCGACACAGGAAGAGCGCCGCGTCGACGTTGGGCCAGTAGCTCAGGTTGCCGAGGAACAGCAGGTGCGCAGGGTCGCCCCGCGCCGCTCGGGCGATGCCCTCCGGCGCCGCGACGGTGTTGGGGACGATCGCGACCGGCTGCGTCCGGAAATCTGCGCGCAAGCGCGCGGCATGCTCGTCGGTGCACGCGATGAGCAGGTCGAAACCGGGCAGCCAGTCGCGCTCGTGGCGCGCATATTTCTCCGCCTCGGCAGCTTCGATCTTCGCCTCGTCGCGCCTGCCGTTGCGCTCGTAGAGCGCCGCCTGGCGAACGTGACCGATCGTCTCGTCGTCGTCGAGGTCGAGGATCGCGATCGGCCGGCCCTGCGCTTCGCGCCGCTGCAGCAGCGGAGCGACATAGGGCGTCAGATAGCTCCGCAGCACGAGGATCGCGTCGAAGCGTTCTCCCGCCAGCGCGTCGGCGATGACGCCGAGGCACGCGCGGGTGGCGAAGCGGCACGCGGCCGGGCGCGGATAGGATGCGAGGGCCGCGGCCCGCTCCTGTGCCGGCTGGACGCTCGCGCAAAGGACGTACGCCGCGTCGACCTTGTCGTGCAATGGGGCGACGACGACGCGGCGGCAGCGATCTGCCACGTAGACGGGCGTCGCGTCGGGGGCCCAGCCGGCGAGCGGCAGCATCAGCAGGGTGACATCGAAGTCGACCGCCAGCGACTCCAGCCAGGCGCCGGCGCGCATCGCGAGACCGTTGCCGACGGGGGACGGCATCGTCGGGGTCACGAACAGCAGCGACGGCCGCGTTGCCATGCGCTCGATGCGACGCGAGTCAGGCGCCCGCGGCCGGCTGCGCCTTGGCGTGCGCCAGCATGCGCTTGGCGCGAAAGGCGGGATCGGCCGGCGCGGCGTGCTCGGCGCACGCGTAATGGGCTTCGCTCTCGGCATAGCGCCCCAGCCGGAACGCGCACAACCCCGCCGCGGCGTGCGCGTTGGCGCCGAAGATCGACGCGTCGAACGCCATGACGCCATCCTGGAGCTGCGCCGGATCGATGGCAGCCAGCGCGGCGAAGATCGGCATCGCCGCCGCATGCGCCTGCGCCTTCATCAGGCTGCGTCCGCGCAGCCAGGCCAGCGCATGGTTGTCCGGAAAGCGGCGGCACGCCTCTTCCAGCAGCGCGAACGCATCGCGCCCCCGGTCCAGCATCAGGTTCGCCTGATGCAGGTAGGGAAGGCTGTTGGCGAGGTCGCCGTCGGCCAGCGTGCGCGCGATCGCGATCCCCTGCGACCACGCCTCCTCGGCGCCCGCCGCATCGCCGAGGGCGAGCAGCGTCGTACCGAGGTGACACCAGCTGTACACATGCGCGGGATCGTGCCGGAGGCGCACCTGCAGCAGGGGCAGGTTGCGGTGGTGCTTCTGCGCGAGATCGCCATCGTAGCCAAGGTGGTCGATGGCGACGGCACTCCTGCCGATGCGGACGTGCTCGCGGCTCGCGATTTCCTCGAGCGCGGGCAGCAGGGTCTCGTGGATGACGCCGCGGAAACGGAGGTCGGGTCGATTGCGGAATAGCCGGTGCTCACGGTAGCGCGTGTAACCGCGCACCGGGCGAAACAGCACGGTGCAGCACGCGCAGGATGCGTCGGACAGGAGCATCTCGACCCCGGGGCGCTCGAATTCGACGATGCGCTCGTCGGCGTCGATGTACAGGATCCAGTCGCCTCGCGCGAACTCGATCGCGGCGTTGCGCGCCGCGGCGAAGTCATCGTTCCACGACACTTCGTGCACTTGCGCACCGAGGTCGCGTGCAATGTCGCGGGAGCGGTCGGTCGATCCGGTGTCGACGACGACGATCTCGTCGACGCGTCCGCCGAGCGACCGCAGGCAGCCTTCGAGGAATCGCTCTTCGTTGCGAACGATCAGCGCCGCGGAGAGCAGCGGACGCCGCAACGGAATGCCGTCTCGCGCGAAGCGCTAGCGCTTGTCGCGACGCCGCAGCAGCAGGGCGCCGGCCGTGCCGAGCGCGGCGACCGTGGCGGCAAGCCCCAGCGGGGAGTTCGTCGGCACCGGCGTGGCGACCTGATTGGAGACCTGAGCCTGCGCCACCCCGCCCAGGCTGTCCATCGAGAATGACAGGACCACCGGGGCACTGTAGACCGCCGCGCCCGCCGCCGTCCCGAGCAGGAGCGTCCGGAGCATCCGGCGGCGCTCGGGTTCGACCCGGTCGAGCAACGACTCCAGTGCGGGTTGCGTGTCCATCGTTGCGCCTCGCTGATGTGGGGTTCGACTGCGGTGTTCGGCTGCGATTGGTGCCGATCAAGCTAGCACGGCGCACCGTGCCCGGCAACATCGGGCCCGGCAATCGGCGGGGTCGATTCGAAAACGAGGCCTTCCTGCAACAACCGGGCAAGGCAGGCTTCGACCTCCTGCACCGGGAGGTCGGGCAACTGGAAAGCCGCGGCGAGCAGACCGGGGAGATCCGCGGCCAGCACGCTGCCATCGCACAGTTCCAGCACCAGCATGGCCGTCGCGTTCAGATGGTGCAGCCGGTCGCGCTGCGGGTCGTAGACGATGAATCCGTCACCCGCTTCGCTGATCTCGATGCGTTCCGCCCGTCGCGGGCGCGTCTGGCGTTCCATGGATTTGCGGGATGGTGCGCGATGGGTGATGGAGCCCGGTTCGTCGGCGCGATTGTATCCGCCTTCGGGCTCGCGCTCGGGGCCGGCGTCGCAATCCCTGTGGCATACTCGTCGCGGAAAGGACGACGCGGGTGGAAGCCTTCCGATTGCCCGAATTCAGGCACGAATTGCTGTCGCGCATCGAGTCGGCGATCACGCCGCTGCACGGCTGGGGAACCATCGCCAAGGGGATGCGGCTGGCGGAGCTCATCCTGGAGATGCAGGCGGACGTGTCGGTCGAGATCGGCGTGTTCGGCGGGCGCGGCGTCATCCCCATGGCCATCGCCCACAAATCCCTCGGCAAGGGATATGCGGTCGGCATCGATCCCTGGGAGGTCCGCGCGTCGGTCGAGGGTGACAACTCGGCCGAGAACAATGCGTGGTGGGAGAAGATCGACCACGACGAGATCTACGAGCATTTCATCCGCGCGCTGGTGCAAAACGACGTGGTCCGGCAATGCCGCGTCATGCGCGAGCGATCCGACACCGCGCTGCGCCTGTTCGATGACGTGAGCGTTTCGGTCCTGCACCAGGATGGCAATCATTCAGAGCAGGTCTCCGTCCGGGAGGTCGAGATCTGGAGTCCCAAGTTGCGCCCGGGCGGCTACTGGGTCGCTGACGACACCGACTGGGCGACCACCCGGAAGGCGCAGGCCGCCCTGCTGGCTCGCGGTTTCGTGCTGGCCGAGGATCACGCCACCTGGCGCGTCTACTGCAAGCCATGAAAGGGCAGCAGGCTGGCGTCAGCGTCGTGTACGTGACGCATCGCGTGACGCCGCGCTTCGACTGGTTTGCGGACAGTCTCGCCGCGCAATCGGACCATGGCGACGTCGAGGTCATATTCGTCGACGGCCTGCACGACCCCGAACGCCATCGGCAACTGACGGCGGCAGTCGCCGGACGCTTCCTGTTCAGGCATGTGCCGCCCAAGCCCACGCCCTACAACGGGCCGTTTCGCCGCACCTGCCGCGATTTCTTCGCCGCAGCCAGCGCGCGCAACACCGGCATCGTCCACGCAACCAGGCCCTACGTCGCGTTCGTCGACGATGCCTCGGTGCTGATGCCTGGCTGGTGGCGCGCGGTGCAGGAGGCGGCGCGCAACGGCCACGTGGTCGCGGGCGCCTACCAGAAGCACTGGGAAATGTGCGTCGTCAATGGCAGGTTGCAGGGAAGCCGCGTCGAGCCGAGCGGCATCGATTCGCGCTGGGCCCAGGGCGACGACCGCAAGAGCGTCCCGATCCAGGGCGCACAGCTCTTCGGCGCCAGCTTCGGCGCGCCGCGCGACCTGCTGCTCGAGGTCAACGGCTTCGACGAATTGTGCGATTCCATCGGCGGCGAGGACTGGCAGCTCGGGGCACGCCTGGAGTTCGCCGGAGCGGGGATACGCTACGCCCGCAGCATGCTGACGGTGGAGAGCGAGGAACTGCACCGGCAGGGACCGTCGATGGAGCGCATCGACAGGCCGGCCGACCCGGGACGCTACGTTCGAAGGCTGGCCGACTTTGGCGTGTCGCGCCGCGTGGTCGAAGGCGCGTGGGACAGCTCCCACATGTTGCTGGACATCGCGTACGGCCTGCGCTCGCCGCAACCGATGGGCAACTACTATTTCCTGCCCGACCTCCGCGAGTCGAACCTCGCGGACACGGTGCGCCGCTTTCCGGACCGGCACTGGTTCGATGGCCGGGCACTGGAGGAGCTTTGAGCGGACGCAACGCGTGTGTCCCACCCGTCGAGCGATGAGCCTGCGCAGCGCGCGCAAGCGTCTCGTATCCCGCGGCGAGATCCCGGGAAGCAACGGCGGCGTGTACAACCCCGGCGCGGTGCTGCTCGGTTCGTCGATCGTCATGCTGTGCCGCCGCGAGATCGACTACCGCTTCACCGAGGTCGTGTTTCCCGAGGTCGTCACCGTCGATCCTGACACCCTCGAGGTCTGCGACCATCGCACATTGAGGCGCTACGGCTACCCACCCGGGTCGCGCATCGAGGATTTCCGGCTGATCGAGTTCGACGGCATGCTGCTTGCCGTGCATTCGCTGGTGCAGGGCGTACGCATCAAGCCGGTCATTTCGCGCATCGCCGAGAACCACCTGGAGCTCTACGACACCTTCGACCTGCCATTCGAAACCGGGCCCGTCGAAAAGAACTGGGTGCTGTTCGTCCGGGACCGCCGGCTGCACTGCCTCTACAGCCTGGATCCGCTGGTCATCCTCGTGCGCGACGACGACGGCGGTTGGGAGCTGGTCGCGGACACGGAGAATGGCTGGGCCGGCGCCTTCAGTCAGATGCTCAGCAACTCCGCGAACCTGATACCGTTCATGGGCGGCTTCCTCGGCTTCTGGCATACGCGCGTCGAGGGGCGCTACGTCCAGGGCGCATTCCTGCTCGACCGGGACCTGACCCTGCGCGCGCGCACCGGGACCCTTCTCGACGGCGCCGATGTGGTCGACGGCTACAAGCCCGGTGTGCTGTACGTGAGCGCCCTGGTCGAGCGCGCGGGGCGTGTGCTCGCGTTCTACGGCGAGGGCGACGCGCACACCGGCGTCGCCGTGTTCGACAGCCAGGAGCTCGAGCGCGCGCTCATCGCGTCCCCGTTCGAACGCGTCGATCCACTGCGCCTGCGCTACGAAGGCCGGACCATGGGCGACGTGTTTCGCGCGATGCGCCTGCTGCAGTCGCTCGCGGCGGAACTGGACTTCCCGCCCATTCGACTCCACGTCGACGATCCCCAGGTCATCGCGGCCATGCGCTCGTTCCGGGTGCGCAATGTCATCGTCCGCAAGCCTCAGCACGGCCGCCCCGGCGCCTGCGACTACGTGCTGTCGGGACCGACCGGCAGGCTTCTGGCGCAGGGCGCGACGGAGCACGCGTAGTGCGATGCGCAGTCGATCTGGCGCGACGATTCCGTTTCCGGTAATTTGGCGCGGCACCCACTGCCACCTCCCGCTTTCGGCGCACAGTCCGAATCCATGACCAGCGACCGCGACACCTTTGCGCACTACGGCCAGGCCGACCTTCTGGCCCGCCTGAACGCAGCCCTGCGCGAGGACGGTGCCGACCCGGATCACCCAGGCATGGAAGCGCTTGCGCCCTACGATCATTTCCATGGCCGCGGTTTGGAGGCCACGCAAGAGATGGCCGAGCTGGTATCGGCCGGCGCCTCGGACCACGTCCTGGACATCGGCAGCGGCATCGGCGGGCCCGCGCGTTTCGTCGCGAGCCGCTTCGGCTGCCGCGTCACGGGGATCGACCTGACGCCAGAGTTCTGCGACGTCGCCCGTCATCTGACGCACCTGCTCGATCTCGAGGGCCGGGTCGATTTCCAGGTCGGCGATGCCCTGGCGATGCCCTTCGCCGATGCGAGCTTCGACGGCGCCTACTCGATGAACGTGTCGATGAACATCGCGGACAAGGCCGCGTTCTATCGCGAGATCCGCCGGGTGCTCCAGCCGGGCGCGTGGCTCGCGCTCTCCGAAATCGCGCAAGGAACGGGCGGCGACGTCGACTATCCCACGCCTTGGGCGGCGAGCGCCCGCACCAGCTTCCTGGCGACGCCCGAGGAGACGCGGCAGGGTCTGCTGGACGCGGGTTTCGACGTCCTGCGCCTGCGCAGCACCCTCGAGCAGGCGCTCGCGTTCGGCGCGCGCTCGCGCGCGATGGTCGAGCGCGGCGAGAAACCGCCGCATCGCGCGGTGATGCTGATCCACGGCGAGGTCGCCGCCGCCGCGATGCGAAACACCGCGTGCGGCCTCGGGGACGGGCGGATCGTGCCGATCGAGGTGCTGGCGCGGGCCCGGAAGGGCCCGTGACCTCCGCCGGCCGCGGCGGATAGACGCTTTCGACGATGCCGGGCCGCTGCGAGGCCGACGAAGCCTCGTGGCACGATGGACCGTCGGCACGGAGGCCGCGCACCGTGGTAGGGTTCGCCCTCGGCGTGCGGGCGCGATGTCTCCGCGAACCAGCCACGACAACCCGTAGTCGAAGAACGACATTCATCAACGGAGGAGAACCATGTTGACGCAAGTCCGATCTGTGCTGGGCACCGTCGCGGCCGTCGCGGCGATTGCGACCTGCTTCGCCGCCCGGCCCGCGCAAGGAGCGAACATCATCGACGAGTGGGCCTCGGTCAAGGCGCCGCCACCGCCGGCATTGCACGCGGTCACGGTGGACCCGAAGACGACCGCGCTGCTGATGCTCGATTTCAACAAGCAGACCTGCAACATGCAGCGCCGGCCGCGCTGCGTCGCGTCGATCCCGCTGGTCGAGAAGCTCCTGAAGGAAGCGCGTGCCGCCGGCGCCATGGTCGCCTACAGCCTCGGCGGGGGTGGCCACGAGTCCGACATCGCCAAGGAGGTCGCGCCGACCAAGGACGAGCACATCGTGTCCTCCGGCGTCGACAAGTTCCGCAACACCGATCTCGAGAAGGTCCTGAAGGACAAGGGCATCAAGACGGTCATCGTCGCCGGCACCGCGTCGCACGGCGCGGTCATCTACACGGCGAGCACCGCGGCGATGCTGGGGTTCAAGGTGATCGTGCCGGTCGACGCCGTATCGGGGGACACCACTTACATCGAGCAATACGTCGTGTGGCACCTGGTCAATGCGCCGATCATTTCCAACTCGGTGACGCTGACCAGGATCGACGACGTCAAGTTCTGAGCGAGCGGCTCCGGCGAAGGCGACGCAAGGATTCGGCGATTCCCGGGCCGGCGCAGCAATGCGCCGGCCTTTTCACGTCCGGTTCCCGGCCGTTGTCCTGCCGCCCTAGATCCGCGCCGACCTCCGAGCACCTCTCAACCTGGCATCGATGCTCCACGGCCCCGGCCCGGCGAACGCAAGGTAGAGGAACAGGAAGCAGTACAGCACCGCGGACTCGCCGTGGTTGAGCAGCGGCAGGAAATTGTGCGGAGCATGCGCGATGAAGTAGGCGAACGCCATCTCGCCGGAAAGGACGAACGCGGCCGGCCGCGTGAAGAGCCCGATCATCACCAGCGTGCCGCCGACCAACTCGAGCAATCCGGCGGCGCCGATCAGCGAAAAAATCTCCAGGTGATGGAGGTTCTCGACGTCGGGAACGTGAAGGATCTTGGCGGATCCATGGGTCATGAACAGGAAACCGGCGACGATCCTCAGCACGCTCAGGACGCGGGGCGTCCAGACGCCGGGGATTGCTGAACTTGCGGACATGCGATTCTCCCTGAAGCTCGCCCCGCGGCCGTACGGGTCGTATCGGCGCCGGTGGCCCAGGATAGGCAACGGCACTCGGGGGAAAAGTTCGCACCGGCGCGCGAACGCGGCGGCGCGCGACCCGGCGCTTGCCCGCCCGCGTGCTGCTCAGTCGGCGGGAATCTCGATCACCCGGCCCGACTGCGCGGCCGCCGCGATCGCTTCGGTGACACGCAGGTTCGCGAGACCGTCGCGGGCGGAGACCAGCGGCTGCGCCTCGCCGCGCACGACGGCGCCAAAATGCTCGAGCTGGCGGGCCAGCGGATCGTCGCGGACCATGTCCGCGACGCTCGCGTGGAAAGGCTTCCACCACGAGCGGTCCTCGGCCCTGTCGTAGGTCTTGAGCCGCATCGTCGGGATCGACAGCGATCCGAATGTACCCATCACGACGTAGCAGTCTTCGTCGGGATAGGTCGCGTAGGCCTCGTTTTCCTGCGAGGTCTGCTCCCAGCTCCGCGCACATGCGGCGGTGTCGGAGAGCATGAACGACCCCAGTGCGCCGTTGGCGAAGCGCAGGTTGATCGCGACCGTGTCCTCGACCCGAAAGTGCCGCATGGCATGGGAGCCGAACGCCTGCACGGCGACGATGTCGCCGCAGAGCATTCGCAGGTTGTGCACTTCGTGGATCATGTTGAGCAGGATCGGGCCGCCGCCGATCTCGCGGCGCCACGGACCGTCGGCGAAATACCGGTCGGGCTTGAAGAACACCGCGCTGCCCATGACGCCGACCAGCGATCCCAGCGTGCCGCCCGCGACGATCTCGCAGGCCCGGGCCATGATCGGGCTGTGCGCCCGATGATGGCCGATCAGAATTCTCGCGCCGGCGCCTTCCGCGGCCTTCACCAGCCGCTCGCCTTCCGCGACCGTCGGCGCGATCGGCTTCTCGAGCAGCATCGGCAATCCGGCGTCGATGCACGTCAACGCATGCCCGACGTGCAGCTGGTTCGGCGTGGCGAGGATCACGCCGTCGGGGCGATCGCGGGCGATCAGCTCGTCCAGCGATTCGTAGAGCGGCACGCCGGCCCGCGCCGCGACCTCGACCGCGGCGGGCGCAGGGTCGACGATCGCGGACAGCGCGCAGGTGGGGCTCTTCTGCGCGACCGCCGCGTGGGCGAGGCCGATGTAGCCGGCCCCGGCCACGGCGATGCGGGTCTTGCTCACGGGCTTCGATCTCCTGGAACGCGTGCCGACAGTCTAGCGCCCGCGCGCGACTCAGGCGCCGCCGGGAAAGCGTCCGATCCCCGGGAACTTGAGCGCCGGATGGCGGAAATCGATGCCGGCGACCAGGCCGAACAGGTTGATCTCGAGGCCCTCGTCGCGCGCGACGGTCAAGCCGAGAAGGCCGCCCACGGACAACTGCCAGCCGGTTCCGCTCGGCGTGGCCGCCGCGAAGTCGCCCGGCGGAAGATAGTCCTTGCCGATCGCCAGCGACGGCAGCGTCAGCCGCAGTTCAGGGATCGCGCGGCCGATGTAGGCGATGAACGTGTTGCTGTTCGGACCCGGCCAGGCGGTGTAGGACCTCGCCCAGGGGTATGCGGCTGCGGCTTCCGGGAGCCTGGCGATGACGGCCTCGGCCGCGGCGCCGCGCAGATCGCGGATCACTCGCGGCTTCGCGCCGAACCATTCGGCGTCGGGGGCGCCATCGTCGGAGATCGACAGCGCCGATCCACCGGCGCGGGCCCGCCAGCCGATGACTTCGTAGCGCGTGTAGCGGTCGGCGCCCGCGGGCTTGACTGCAATCCACGTGTGCACGGCGAATGCACCGCGCCAGCCGAAAGCTCGGCTCGCGTAGACCTGCACGATCGCGTCATGATCCGATGCAGGAACGGGGGCGAGGCCCGCGGGCCGGTGCGTCGCGCTGCGCCAGTCGCCGTGCATCGACGCGCTGCCGAGCGCGAGGGTCAGCAGCGGGCCCGACAGCAGCAGCGCGACTGCGAGCGCCAGCCATCCGCCCACGCGCGTGGCTCCTCGGATGATCTTCATCGCCGCATCATCCGCTCAGCGGCCCTGACGGCGATCGGACGGCAGCGCGAGCATCGCGCGCCAGCGCGCCAGTACCGCGTCGAGCCGCGCCACTGGATCCGCGATCAGCGGTCGCGCGAAATCCCGAACCCGCTCCCGATCGCGCTCGTCGTCGATGTACTCGACCGGCGACTTGCCGTCGATTCGTGCGAGCGTCAGCGCGGGCAGCAGGCTCGCGATCCGCGCTTCGAGTTCGGCGCAGTTTTCCCAGGTCACGCCATCCAGGTAGGCCTCGCAAAGCGCGACGTAGCAGCCGAGGTAGTCTTCCGACCACTGCGGCCGAGCGATGCATTTCAGAACGAAGTGATTGAGGCAGAACGCCGCGTCGAACGCGGGATCGCCATACCATGCGCATTCGGCGTCGAGGAACACCGGACCGCGCGGGCCGACGAGGATGTTCTTCGGGCTGACGTCACCGTGCACCAACGCGACCCGGGTCTGCGCGGTGCGCTGCGCAAGGGCCTCCAGTTGGGTGGCGACATCGGGATGCCGCGCCGCGGTCGCGAGCAGGTACGGCTCGAGTCGGATCGCGCGGAAGATCGCGTCGGTCGGAAACCGTCGCGCGACGTCGGCATCGCCTGCGCTCGCCGCATGCAGTCGTGCCAGGATCGCCCCGACCTGCGCCGCGGTCTGTCTTGATACGGTGCCCTCGAGCAGCAGGCGCTTCCACACCGGATAGTGTCCGGGGTCGAGGAATTCCATCGCGAAAACGCCCTGCTGCGGATCGCTCGCGACGGGCGCGGGCACGGCTTCCGGGCAATGCTTCGACGCGAAACCGATCCATGCCCATTCGTAGGCATTGCGCTCGACGGGCGCGAACCAGGGCTGTGCCACCTTGAGCTGCGGCAGCGCGCGCTTGATGCAGAGCGTCCGATCCCGAAGATCGACTCGCCAGATGTCGGATGACACGCCACCCGCGAGGGGTGTCCATCGCGCATCGCCATCGGATTGCACCAAGCCCTGCCCGCGCAGGAAATCGCGCAGGCCCGCAGCCGGCTGCGCAACCGGAGTCCTCGGGTCGCCGCGGCGGTCCTGCCCATCGTGCCCGGACGATTGCCTCGCGCGCGGCATCAGCTGCGATGCGGCGCGAGCGCCGCGCTGCCTGCGTAGGGCGCAGCGGAGCGCTCCTCGATCCGCAGAAGCTGGTTGTACTTGGCGACGGTGCTCGACGTCCGCAGCGATCCGATCTTGATCTGCCCGGCCCCGGCGCCCACGGCGAGATCCGACATGAAGGCGTCCTCGGTCTCGCCCGATCGCGCGGACACGATCGTCGCGTAACCCGCGGCCTTTGCCTGCGCGATGACGTCGAGCGTGCCGGTCAGCGTGCCGTTCTGGTTCGGCTTGACCAGCACGCCGTTGGCCACCCCCTCGCGCACTCCGCGCGCGAGACGCTCCGGACTGGTCGTGAAGAGGTCGTCGCCGACGAGCTGCAACCTCCGACCCAGCCGCCCGGTCAGGAGCTTCCACCCGGTCCAGTCCTCCTCGTCGAGGCCGTCTTCGACCGATACGACCGGGAAATGCCGGGCCCAGGAATCGATCATGCCGATCATCGCGGTGGTGTCGAGGTCGCGTCCCTCGCGTGCGAGGTGATAGCGTCCGCCGGCAGCCTTCAGCGTCGTCGCGGCGACGTCGATCGCGATCGCGATGTCCTCGCCGGGGCGCAACCCTGCGCGCTCGATCGACTCGACCATCAGCTGCAGCGCCGCGCGGCCGGTCTCGCACCCGGGGGCGAGGCCTCCCTCGTCGGCCAGCAGCGTCGGCAGTGCGCGTTCCCGCGACAGGTCGGTCGCCGCCGTGCGCACGCGGGAGACCAGGTGGATCGCGTCGGCGATCGACGCCGCGCGCATCGGCACGGCGAGGAAATCCTGGACGTCCATGCCGCGGCCAGCGTGCAGGCCCCCGCTCAGGATGTTGGTCATCGGCAGCGGCAGCATCGGCTGCGTCCGGGCCAGGTCCGCGATGTGCTCGTAGAGCTCCTGGTCGCACGACGCCGCGACGGCGCGGCAGGCGGCGAGCGACACGGCGAGGACCGCGTTGGCGCCGAGGCGCGCGAGCCGTGGCGTGCCGTCGATCTCGCGCAGGCGCAGATCGACCCGGCGCTGGTCGTCGCCGTCCATGCCGGCCAGCGCGCTGGCAATCTCCCCCTCGACATTCGCCACGGCATTGCGCACGCCGAGCCCGCCATGGCGCGCCGGATCGCCGTCGCGCAGCTCGTGCGCCTCGAAGGTCCCGGTAGAAGCACCCGAAGGCACGCTCGCGCGGCCGGTGCTGCCGTCCTCGAGCGCGACGTCGACCTCGACGGTGGGCCTGCCGCGCGAATCGAGGATCTCCCGCGCATGGATTGCGCGAAGCGTCGTGCGGCTCACCGCGACACCCCCGTGCCTGCTGGCGGGCGCGCATCGCTCAGCCTCGCGAGCAGATCCGCCGCCGCGCGTCCTGCATTCCCGGCATCGAGCACGGTCACCCGCAGCCGTCGCCTGAGCCAGGCGAGCCGGTCGTCGATCGGCGGCGCCGAGGGCAGCTCGCCTGGCAGCTCGAACGTGTGGGCTGCGCCGGCCGCTTCGCTCCCCGTCAGGCTCAGGCATTGGCGCACGTCCGCATTGGCGCGCGCCAGCGTCGCCGCGACCTGCGGCAGGTCGACCCGGACGCTGCGATATGCGAGCGTCAGCCGGATCATCGACAGATGCGCCATCAGGCGCTGCGCGTAATCGAGCAGCGTCGCCAGCTCGACCAGCGGCAGGCGGACGCGCTCGGGCTCGGCGGCGCTGCGCTGGAACGCCGCGGCGACCGCGCCCAGCGCATCGTACGCGCGCCTGCGCGCCAACCGCTGGTCGACCATGGCGCCCTCGCCGGTCGTCATCGCCGTCGCGGCGTATTGCCGCAACGCCTCGATGGCGCGCTCGACCAGTTGCGGCAGGCTGCGGCGCTCCCATGACGGGAGGACGTAGCTGAACGCCCAGGCGAGCGTGGCGCCGAGGAGCGTGTCGCCGATGCGCTCGACGATCGCAAAGTTGCCTGTGGGAAACGCCAGATGCTGCTGGATCAGCGCCATGACCGTGGCTGCGACCGCCGTGACCACGTACTGGACGCCGGCGAACGCGTGGGCGATGGCGACCGAGGCGATGAAGACGGCGGCAAGGAAGCCGTTCGACGGGAGCTGGAACAGCAGCAGCACCAGCACGCAGCCGACGAGCGTGCCCAGCACGCGCGCGTTGCGGCGGGCCAGCGTCTGCTCGAGGCTGCCACGCAGGACGACCGCGACGCTCAGCACCACCCACGCCGGATGCGACGCCCACGGCGATCCGTGAGCGATGAAATAGGCGGCGGCGAGCGCGAGGCTCATGCGCAACGCGTGCCGGAACACCGGCGATCGCAGCGTCAGGTGCCCACGGATTGCCGCGAGCGGCCAGCCGTCCGGTGCGACGAACAGGCGAAGCTCCTGGCGGGTCAGCGGGATGTCCGGGCTGCTCCCCTCGCCGGCGAGCAGCGCGACGATCGCCCGGGCTTCGCCGGCGAGCCGTCGCATCCGGTCGCCGAGCGCGGGCACGAGCCGCGCGCGCGGATCGGACGCGGGCAGCGATATGTCCTCCATCACTGCTGCCCGCTCCGGCATCGCTGCGGCGCGGGCGAGCGCGCGACGGTCGCCCCGATACGCCGCCCGTGCCGCAACCAGGGTGTCGGCGATGACCTCGAGCGCATCCGCGATTCGCCTGCGCACGACGACGCTCGCGTCGTCGGAACCCATCAGATCGAGATCGAGCCGGCTGGTGAACAGCACCTCGCGCAATTCGATCAGGCGCAGCAGGATCGCGGTATGGCGCTCCGACCCGCGCGCATCCTGCGCGACGAACACGAAATCGCGCGCGGCCTGCAGACGCTCGGCCAGCACCGCTTCATCCGCGATCCACGAGCGTATGGTCGCGATGTCGGCGGCTTCCAGCCGCGCGACCGCGAGCAGGCTCGCGCGCGATCGCAGCAGGCGTGATGTGGCATCCATGACCTCGGCGAGAGAGTTCCACCGATAGAAACGCTGCAGCGCCCAGGCTGCGAGCATGGCCCACGCCAGATAGGCCGCGGCACCCGTCCCGTTCCAGGTCAGCGCCTCCAGCACCGAGGGCGCCGGTGCGGCCACCGCGAACACGATGGCGAGGATCGGCGCGAAGGAAATCGGCCCCGCCCTCGGACCCCAACCCAGGGTCAGCAGCGAGACAAAGGCGATCGCTCCGATGGCGACGCCCAAACCCCACGGATGCGGGATCAGCGCGGCGACGATCGCGGACGCGGCACAGGCGAGCACTGCGCCCATCGCGACCCGCTGCCAGGTCCTGCCGACCGTGCTCGGCAGGTCGGGGAGGCTCGCGCAGATGGCGCCGCTGCTCGCGAGCAATCCCGCCTGGGGCCCCGCGAGCGCGCCGACGACGGCGTGAATCAGTCCGACGCCGACCGCGACCTCGATGCCGTTGACGACATACGCCGGGAGGCGAAGCCAGAACCGCGGGTTCTGCAAGGAGGCCATCAGGGGGATTTTGCCATCGGTGGCCGCCGGACTGCGCCGCCGACCTCCGTCGCGTTGAGGTAATCTTGCGCAGGACCGCGGCCCGGGGCCCGCCCAAGGACACGAGGACTACGATGAAGATCACGCTGGTGGGATCGCGTTATTTCGGTGCGACGGTTTTCGAGGCACTGCGCAACGACGGCGTCGACATTGCGCGCGTCGTTGCGCCGGCCGCCGACGACAGGCTCGCGATCGCCGCCAAGGGCGCCGGGGTGCCGGTGCATGTTCTCGACGACCCCAAGGTCGTGCCGGGCGAGGCGATCGCCGAGGGCACCGATGTCATCGTCGCCGCGCACACTCACGCTCGCGTGAGCGACCAGGCACTGGCGCGCGCGCGGCTGGGCAGCATCGGTTACCACCCGTCGCTGTTGCCGCGGCATCGCGGCATCGCCGCCGTCGAGTGGACGGTTCTCGAAGGCGATCCGATCGCGGGCGGATCGGTCTACCACCTGGCCGACGGATGGGATGCAGGCGCGATCGCCGCGCAGGACTGGTGCTTCGTGCGGAAAGGCGAGACCGCACGCGAGCTGTGGGAGCGCGCGCTGGCGCCGATGGGACTGAGGCTCCTCACCCAGGTGCTGCGCCACGCTGCGGAGCACGGCGAGCTGCCGACCTATGCGCAGGACGAGCAGTTCGCAACGCGCGCGCCGATGATCCGCCGCTCGATCGCGCTGACTGCCGAGGCCGGCAGGGTCGACACGCCGCTGGTCGTCACCGTCGTCGGCAAGGATCGTCCGGGCATCGTGAGCATGTTGTCAGAGCGTGCCCAGGGCTTCGGCGCCAACTGGGCGGAAAGCCGCATGACCCGCATCGCCGGTCAGTTCGCAGGCGTCGTGCACTTCCAGGTCGCGTCCGCGAATGCGCAAGCCCTGACGACCGCGCTGCGCAGCCTGGAATCCGAGGGCCTGCGCGTCGTCGTCGCGAGGGGCGATGCGCAGGGGACGCCTGCCGGACGCCACGTCGGCCTCGAGTCGGTCGCCCCCGACCGGCCGGGGATCGTCCGCGACCTGTCGAAGCACCTCGCCGAGCACGGCATCGACATCGAGAATCTCCACACCGAGATCGTCGACGCCCCGGCGCCAGGGGCACGCGCGTTCAGGATCAGGGCGCTGCTTGCCGTGCCCGATGCGCTGGACGACGGCGCGCTGCGCCAGGCAGTGCAGGCGCTCGCCCACGAGATGAAGGTCGACATCACCCTCAGTGCTTGAGGTGCCGGTCGAAGAACGCGATCGTCCTCGACCACGCCAGCGTCGCCGCAGCCTCGTCGTAGCGCGGCGTCGTGTCGTTATGGAAGCCGTGGTTCACCCCGGCGTACATGTGCATCGCGTAGCGAATGTGATTCGCGTCCAGTGCCTTCTGCCATGCCGGCCAGCCGGCGTCGATGCGCTCGTCGAGCCCGGCGTAATGAATCAGCAGCGCGGCCTCGATCTTCGCCGTATCGGCGGCGGAGGGCTGCACGCCGTAGAAAGGCACCGCAGCCGCGAGATCGGGAAAGTGCGCCGCCATCAGGTTGACGATGCCGCCGCCGTAGCAGAATCCGACGGCGCCGATCCGCCCGTTGCATTCGGGTCGCGATTTCAGGAACGGCACCGCAGCCAGCAGGTCCTCGGTGCGCTTCTTCGAGTCGAGTCCTGCGAAGAGCTGCATCGCTTTCTCCTCGTTGCCGGGGTAGCCGCCGACGGGGGTCAGCGCATCGGGTGCGAATGCCACGTAGCCTTCGACGGCAAGGCGGCGCGCAACGTCCTCGATGTAGGGATTGAGCCCGCGGTTCTCGTGCACGACGACGACGCAGGGCCACGGCCCGCTGCCTGCTGCGGGACGCGCCAGATAGCCTCGCATCGTTCCCGAGCCTTGCGGCGATGCGTAGCTCAGGTACTCGGCGCGGATGCGCGCATCGTCCTTCTTCACCTGCTCGGCGAGCGCGTAGTCCGGAGTGAGGCTCTGCAGCATCGCAGCCGCGGTGAAGCCCCCGACGGAGTGTCGGGCCGCCCGGTCGAGGAACTCGCGCCGGGACAGCATGCCGTGGATGTAGCCGTCGAAGAGCTTCAGGACCTCCTGCGGAAAATCACTCGCTTTCCTGCGTTCCATCGCTTCCCTTCTTCGCAAGTCCGAACGCCTGCGCCAGCAGTTCGTAGGACCGATGCCTGGGCATCGCGTCGTAGGTCCAGGTGACGATGACCAGCTCGTCCAGGCCCAGCCGCGCCGCCAACTCGGCCAGGCGTTCGCGCAGTACCTCGGGCGTGCCGACGAACGCCTTGCGGCGCAGCGAATCGAGGGTCGCGCGCTCGGCGTCGCTGTAGGGCCAGGCGTCGGCCTCCTCGGGCGTGACCAGGGGCTTGCGGATCCCCTGCTCGAAGCCAACTCGCCAGAACTCCCGCGTCCTGAACAGCCGCCATGCTTCGGCTTCGCTGTCCGCGGCGAGTGCCCATACGCAGATCGTCGCCCGTGGGTGCGGATGGCGCTCGCTCGGCCGGTAGTTTCGGCGGTACAGCTCCAGCGCCTGCTCGACGCCGCGCCCGTCGCTGAAGAAATATGCGAACGCGTAGGGAAGGCCGAAATGCGCGGCAAGCTGCGCGCCGTAGTCGGAGCTGCCGAGGATCCACATCTCCGGCGTCGTCGGGCCCATCGGGTGCGCGCGGATCGCGGCGAACGGGTGCCCTTCCTGCAAGTCCCTGCCGCCGACCCAGGCCTGCAGGTCCAGCACCTGCTGCGGAAATTCGTTCGCAGCGTCCGCATGCGGATTCAGTGCGTAGGCGGTGCGCATGTCCGATCCCGGCGCGCGGCCGACACCGAGGTCGATGCGTCCCGGCGCGATCGCCTCCAGCACGCGGAACTGCTCGGCGACCTTCAACGCCGAGTAATGCGGCAGCATGACGCCTGCGCTTCCGATGCGGATGCGCGAGGTCGTCGCGGCAATCGCGGCCATCAGGACCTCGGGTGCGGTGCCGACGATGCTGTCGCTGTTGTGGTGCTCGGACACCCAGTAGCGGTGATAGCCCAAGGCGTCGCAATGGCGCGCGAGCGCGAGGGTCTCGCGGATCGCGACATCCTGGGTGGCGCCCTTGGCGGACGTCGACTGGTCGAGGACCGAGAGCTTCATGCCGATCGCCCTGCCCGTCGCGCAGGCGACGGCGCCGCATCGTCGGCATCCCAGTCGGGCTGCGGCACCGTGCGTGCAACCAGCGCCCCGGTCGCAGCGATGCCGGCGAGCACGAGGAATATCACGCGATACGCGCCGTCGAGGTGCGAAACCAGCGACTCGCGGTCGGCCTGCGACAGCGCCTCGCCATTGCCGCCGCCGGCCTCGATCGCGCGATCGAGGCTCACCGGCAGTCCGCCGCCGGCGGTGCCGAGCAGCGCCACCAGCAGCGTGCCGACGATCGCCGTGCCGGCCGCGCCGCCGATCGAGCGCGAGAACGAGATCGTCGCCGTCGCCGCACCCAGCGCTTCGCGCCCGGCCGCGTGCTGCACGACGACCTGCGTCGGCGGCATCACCATCGACAGGCCCATGCCGACGAATCCGGTCAGCGCCATCACGACCCAGGTCGGCGCACGGGCGACGCTCGCCGCGAGCAGCAGGAACGTGACCGCTGCGAGCGCGAGCCCGGCCTGCGGGAACAGCGTCGTATTGCCGGTGTGCGCGATCACCTTGCCGACCAGCGACGACACCAGCGCCATGGTCAGCGTGATCGGCAGCAGCAGCAGGCCCGAGGTGCCGATGCCCACGCCCCGGCCGAGCTGCAGATAGAGCGGCAGATAGAGAATGGTGCCGAACAGCGTCGCCGCGAAACAGAATACGACGACGTCGGAGCGGATGATCGCCGGATAGCCGAGGTAGCGGACGGGAATCACCGGATGCTCGAAGCGCGTCTCCCAGGACCACAGCGCGAAGTAGCCCACGCCCGCGACGCCGACCAGCGCGAGCAACTGCCAGTCACCCCAGCCATAGCGATGCCCGGCCGACGACAGCGCATAGAGCAGCGCCGCCGTCGCCACCGCGAACAGCGTCGCGCCGACGTAATCGAGGCGGAACGATTGCGGCCGCCGCGCCAAGGGCATCGGAGGTATGCGAATCGCGAGCAGCCAGGCGATCGCGCCCAGCGGAAGATTGATCGTGAAGATGGCGCGCCAGCCGAAATGCTCGGTCAGGTAGGCGCCGAGTATCGGCCCAGCGGTGCTCGACAGCGTGAACAGGATCGCGAAATAGCCGGCGAAACGGCCGCGCTCGCGTGGCGGCACGTGCTCGCCGATCAGCGCCTGGGCGAGCGTCATCAGTCCTCCGCCACCCAGCCCCTGCACGGCGCGCGCGACGATCAGCGCGAGCAGCGTCGGCGCGAAGGC
Source organism: uncultured beta proteobacterium (assembly GCA_963734515.1). Lineage (GTDB taxonomy): Bacteria > Pseudomonadota > Gammaproteobacteria > Burkholderiales > Casimicrobiaceae > VBCG01. Next base: position 214,683 of record CAVTHP010000017.1, read on the forward strand.
GCAGGCGGCCGACGCCAGCGTGAACACGGCCAGCGCGACCATCAGCATCCGACGGCGGCCGAAGTGGTCGCTCAGGTGCCCGTACAGCGGGGCAGAAATGGTCGCCGCGAGCAGGTACGCGACGACGACCCACGACAGGTCGGTGAAACCGTGCAGCGAGCTCGCGATCGTCGGCAGCGCGCTGGCGAGGATCGTCTGGTCGGCGGCTGCCAGGAACATCGCGACCATGACGCCCGGAAATACCCGGCGGAACGCCTGGCGCGTGGCTTCGCGCGTCGCGCTCACGCGGCGCCCACGCACACGCCGTGCACGCCGCTGTGCACAGCTTTGTGGCCGTTGCTCGAAGACTTCGTCATCGCAACCACGATGTTAACGCGTTCGCTCGCCCCGTCCCGGCGAGGAAACAATTTGCGATGGACCGGCTCTGGCAGACCCGGCGCAGCCGTGGCGCACTGGGACTCGCAACCGGCAATTCGGCGATCCCGTTCACTCCGCGAAGGAGAACGTCATGCCGTCTGCAGGGCAATGCGTGCTCGGCCTGATCCTGGCCGCGGCCGTCAGCGCGCCGACGTGGGCGCAGTCCCCGACCTGCGCGGTCAAGCATCAGCCCTTCGTGCAGTCGGGCGTTGCGCGGGGGACCATGCGCGTCGTCAACAATGGCAGGCCCTGCGGATTCAACTTCAAGTTCGCCGGCAAGTTCGACCCGAGCAGCTGGAAAGTCGAGCAGACGCCGCAGCACGGCAGGGTCGAGGCCAGCGGAAGCCGCGTCGATTACGTCCCCGAAACCGGCTATGTGGGTCCCGATGCGTTCACCGTCGCGGTCTTCGGCGTCAACCCGATGATCAGACTCGCGAACAAGTCGCGCGACGGTCGCTTCGCGCTATCGGTCGACGTTCGCGCGGCGCCCTAGGCACCGCGTCGCCGCGGCTCGTCGGGCACGGGTGAGTGGCAGGCCCGCGCCTGTGATCACTTCGCCGGGTTGGCCCGGTACCAGGCCGGGTAATCCTTCTTGAGATGCGCGAGCTTGGGAAGATCGTTGTAGACGATGTAGGGCTGGTCGGGGTGCAGCTCAAGGTAGTTCTGGTGATAGTCCTCGGCGGGGTAGAACTTGTCGAGCGGCACGACCTGCGTGACGATCGGCTTCGGGAACGCCTTCGCCTGATCGAGTTGTGCGATGTAGCGCTGCGCGATCTCCTTCTGCTGGTCGTTGGCGTAGAACACGACCGAGCGGTACTGCGTCCCATCATCGGGGCCCTGGCGATTCAGTTGCGTCGGGTCGTGCGCGACGTCGAAGAACACCTTCAGCAGCTCGGCATAGGAGACCTTCGACGGGTCGTAGGTGACCTTCACCGACTCGGCGTGACCGGTCGTGCCGGTGCCGACCAGCAGGTAGCGGGCGGTGGCCGCGCCGCCCCCCGAATACCCCGATACGACGTTCGACACGCCCTTGACGTGCTTGAACACGGCATCCACGCCCCAGAAGCAGCCACCGGCGAACACTGCCGTCGCATCGCCGCTGCCTGCAGGCTTCGGCAATGGCCCGGCGTAGTCGGGAATGGCCGCCTGCGCAGCGCCGCTCGCCAGGGCAAGAAGGAACAATCCGGTATGGACAAGGCGCATGGTCACCTCCGTTGGTCGTCGATGCATCCTGGGTCGCGCGAGATCATGCCCGCCTTACGCGCGGGCGCGGCTCGGCCGCGGCATCGGCGGCCGCCGACACCGGCAAGGATACCGGAGCGTCGCCGTCGCCCGGCAGCACGATGACCGGCCCGCCCGCGGCGCGCGCGTCCGCCGCATCGCGGGTGGCGAGGAGCATCGGCAATTCGCGCATTCCGGCCTGGTCGAACGCGAAGCGGCGCAACTCTGACCGGTCCTGGGGATCGAGCTTGCCGAACGGGTCGTCGAGCAGCAGCGCCCGCGGCTCGGCCGCCAATGTGCGCAGCAAAGCGATCTTGCCGCGCTGCAGTGGCGACAGGCCCTCCGGGTGGCGGTCGGCGAGGTCCTCATGCCCGCCGCCGACGCGCGCGTCGCGCAGCATCTTCTCGGCCATCGCGCGGCGAGCGACGCGGCCGCGAATCGCGGGAGGCAGCGCGAACATCAGGTTGCCCGCCACCGTCAGCTGCGGGAACAGCAGATCGTCCGCGAACTGGACGCCGATGCGTCGCCGGTGGATGGGCAGCGTCGCGATTTCGTCGCCGCCGATCGAGACCCGGCCGCGGACGCGGAACCCGGGATCGAGGGTGCCGGCGATCCACGCGAGCAGCGCGGATTTGCCCGATCCCCGCGGCCCCATCACCGTCGCGCACTCGCCGGGCACTATCGTGAGGTCGAGCGTGTCGACCAGCATCCGCGTCCCGTCGTGGATGCGCACGCGCGTCAGGCACAGCGCGTCGCTCATCGCGCGATCCCCGGGCGACGCCCGGCCCCGTCACGCCACACCGGCAGCGCGAGAAGAACGGCGCAGACCAGCAGGGGAAGCAGCCATTGCAGCGTCGCGTGGACTCCGATCGCCGGCCGGTCGCCGCCGGTGGCGAGCGCCACCGCGCGTGTGGTCAGGGTCACGACGCCCCGGCTGCCGGCAAGCAGCGCCGGAAGGTACTGATCGGCGCTCGCGGCGACCCCGACTGCGCCGGCGATCAGGATAGGCCCCGCGAGCAGGGGCAGCTTGACTCTTGCCAGGGCGCGGCGCGGCGGCGCTCCGAGCGTCAGCGCGCTGCGAGCGTAGCGCCGGTCGAGTGCGCGCCAGGGCCCCGCGAGCGCCAGGTACACGCAGGGAAGAACGACGATCAGCTGCGTCGCGATCGCGCCAGCCCAGGTTCCGTCGAGCCTGGTGCCGGTCAGGAGTATCCGGATGCCGAACAGGAACGCGACCTGCGGAACCAGCAGCGGCAGGAGCGACGCCCACGGCCTGCGCGCCGCCGGGTGGGGCCCGCTGCGGTCCTCGAATTCGAGTCTGCCGACGGCGAGCAGCAGTGCGATCGCGCCGGCGCCGATCGCGATGACCAGCGTCGCGAGCGCCGCGCCGCCGGCATCGCGCCCTTGTGCGACCCAGTGGGCGAGCGTCAGACCCGATGGCCAGGGTGCCGACGTCGGCCAGGCCCCCGCGAACGACCACGCGGCGAGATCGGCGAGCGACAGCGCGCCCGCAGCGAATCCCAGTGCAACGGCGACCACGGCGCCATGCGCGGCGCAGGCCGTCGCGATGCCGCGCGCCCCGCGCTCGATCCACGCGCGTCCGAGCACCATGACGACGCGCTCGCCCGACCACCACAGCGCGATCGCCGCGCCGACGATCGCAAGCAGGAGACAGGCCGCCGCTGCACCGGCGTAACGGTTGCGGGTACCCGCTGCGGTCAATTCACGCAGGGCCACGACAGCCAGCGTCGGCGGGTCCTTCGGCCCGATGATCAGCGCGACGTCCACCACCGACAGCGACAGGGCGAGCACCGCGAGGACCGCCATGCGAATTCGCGGATAGATCTGCGGCAGCAGCGCTTTCGCGAAGCCTTCGGCATACCGATAGCCGAGCGTTCCTGCCAGCGTCGTCGTCTGCGAAGCAGGGAGCCGCCCCAGCGCAGTGGCGATGACCAGGATCAGGAACGGCGTCTGCTTCAGCACCAGCGCAACGATCAACGCCAGTCCCAGCGCGTCGCCGCCGAGTGCCGGCGTCGCCGGGGCCGCGTGACCAGACAGCCACGGCGCCAGCGCGCCGACGAGCCAGCCGGTCGGTGCCGCCAGCATTGCGACACCGAGCGCCACCGCCGAATGCGGCGCGACGAGCAGCGGCGCCGCGGCACGAACCACCTTGCGCCCGATCCCGTGTCCCTGCGCCCAGGCGCATACGAGGATGGCGAGGGCGACCGAGACGAGCGTCGCGCCGATGCCGGTCCAAAGCGTGAGTGCGATGCTGGTCGCGATGCCGGGGATGGCGGCAAGGTCGTGCCACGGGCGCAGGCTTGCGCCGCGCCCGCCCGCCGCGAACGGGTCGTCGAACGGGTAGCCGAATGCCAGCAGCAGCGTGCCGGCAAGGCCTGCGACGACCGCGAGCAGGGGCAGCGCAGCGACCAGGGCCGACGCGAGCGCGAAGGCGCGGCGGCGCAGCACATGCCGCGTCCGTGCCCGCGACGCAGCCTGGGCCATTGCGTAGATCATGGCGAAAGTCGGTGACGGCAGGATCGCGCCGTCGGCAATTGGGGATATTCCACGTACGAGCGTCGTGCTGACAACGATCGGCAATCAGCAATCAGATCGCGAAATCGCGAATGCGTTCATTCCGGGGAAAATGGGGTCAGAGCTGCAATAATTTCACGGGATTGGGCAACGCCGACGCTCACCGAGCCGCGAAATTATTGCAGCTCTGACCCCATTTTCCGGACCCGGTTTTCCGGCGCGCTACTTGGTGCCGAAGATCCGGTCGCCGGCATCACCCAGGCCCGGCACGATGTAACCGTGGTCGTTCAACTGTCGATCGATCGCCGCGGTGTAGATCGGGACGTCGGGATGCGCGGCGCGCAGCGTCGCGATGCCTTCGGGTGCCGCGACCAGGCACACCATCCGGATCGATCGCGGCCGGGTTTGCTCGAGGCGGGCGATCGCCGCCACTGCGGAATTGCCGGTCGCGAGCATCGGATCGAGGACGATGGCATCGCGCTCGTTCATGCCCCCCGGCATCTTGAAGTAGTACTCGATCGCGGCCAGGGTCTTCGGGTCGCGGTAGAGGCCGATGTGCCCGACCCGGGCGCCCGGCACGACGTCGAGGAAGCCGTCGAGCAGTCCCGTGCCCGCGCGCAGGATCGGCACGAAGACCAGCTTCTTGCCATCGATCAGCCTCGCCCGCATCGCCTCGAGCGGCGTCTCGATGTCGACCTCCTGCATCGGCGTGTCGCGCGTCAGCTCGTAGGCCATCAATGCGCCGATCTCGTTCAGCAGGCGCCGGAAGTTGGTCGTGCTCGTTTCCCTGCGGCGCATCAGCGTCAACTTGTGCTGGATCAGCGGATGGTCGAGTACATGAACCTCCGGCATCGATTCCTCCGTCGATTGAAGCGGATGCACGCTGCCGGCCGCGACCGGCCGGCGCGCCCGCATCGATTGCCCGCCCCGCCGCTACGCGCGGCGCGGGGAAGGATGCAGCCTGCTGCTGCGCGGGACGCCGGCCAGCAGGTATTCCATCTGGTCGGCGAGAATGCGGCGATTGCGCAGGATGAAGTGCTCGTGCCGGTTGGGAACGTAGGGGACGTAGAGCAACGGCATGTTCGCCTGCTCCGGCGCGCGATTGCCCTTGCGCGTGTTGCAGGGGCGGCAGGCGGTGACCGAATTCGTCCACGTGTCCCGCCCTCCGCGCGACGCGGGGATGATGTGGTCGCGCGACAGGTCGCGGTATTGATGGCGCTCGCCGCAATACGCGCACACCTGCCGGTCGCGTGCGAACAGCATCGGATTGGTGAGGCTCGGCGTATGCGCGAGCGGATGGCCTGCGCTGCCCTTGATGGCGAGGATCGATTTGGTCGCGATCCGCGAGCGCGTGCCATCGCGCTGCCATCCGCCGCGAAATTCGCGGACGATCGCACCCAGCGACCACGCGACCATCTGCCGCGCGTGGTAGGTGATGGCCTCCTCGAGCTCCACCCATGCCTGGGGCAGCCCGGCCATGTCGACGGTGAGTACCAGCGGATCCATTGGGTGATTCTAATGCCTGCCAGGGGCCGCGGACATCGGCCCTTACATCGCCCCGTTCCGGGGACCACAAGGCAATCAACGTCGCGGAACCGGTTCCGGATGACGGCGTTCGTCACGGACCCCGGCGGGGCATCCCGCCGGGGTCCTCGCGACTGCTGACCGCACCTGCTTCCGGCCACAGGTGCGGCGGCGATCCCGCATTGTCGGTTGGGAGTGCCGCGCACAGCACTCGAAATCGCCGTCCTGCCCCCTGCTGCACTGCGCACCGCCTGGCGGTCGATCGCAGGGTCATCGACCTTCCACCACATCGGCGGCAACCGGAAATTCGCCGTCGCCGTATCCTTTGCGTTCCGCACTCGCCAGGCGGACGACCATGCCGTCCGCCGATTGCCAGTACGTGCCCCGATGCCTCGCATCGACGAGGTGATAGTCGCCGTACCGGTAGGGCTGCCGGTACGCTCCGCTCGAATAATCCATTTCGGGTGCCTCGCTCCGATGTCGTTGCCGCTCCGGGCGACAAAAAAGCCCGGGGCCTTGCGGGCGCCGGGCCTGCAACGGAGGCGCATCCGCCTAGGGGAATGCCTCCGCCGCACGCGCCCGCGCGCGCACCTGTGCCTGCTGGTCGAAATCGACGATGTGGGTCATGCGTTCGCTGCTCCTTTCCTCACGCCCCGCTGCGCGCGACGCGCGCAATGCGTGCGATCACCTCGCCACTGCGGCGGGCAGACTTCGAAAGGGATCGGGCGGACCTTTCGACGCTTCCCGCCGGCCACCCGGCGGACGTCGTCCGGTCGGGAGGAGCTACGTCGCCGGCTTGCCGTCGCGGCGGACGGCACCGAGCGTGAATCGCTGCGTCGGCATGCCCACGACATCGCCACGCACAATGCCGCCGCCGCGGGCGGCGAGGCCCGGTTTCGGGCAGCCCTGCGTCGGATGGATGGCGGTGTCGAGTCGTCGGGTCATGGTTTCGATGCGCTTGCGATCCGCTCGTCGGTTCGATGGCTCGAATCCTGCGAGAATTCGCACGAGGAACTCTCGTGCAGGAACTCGATTGCGGCGAGTGATTCCATTGTATCGGCGCCCGCCGTGGCCGGCAATCGTTTCGGTTCACGCAAGCGCGCGCGCCGCGGACGGCGCGACATCCGCGCAACAACGGCGCAAAATCGCCGCCGCCCCGGCAGCACGCGAGGGGCATTCCAGACTCCGGAGGTGCCGATGCCGCCGTCTTTCACCGTTGCCGTGCCGGCGACGCCGCGACCCCGCCGGCGTTTCGGGACCACGCAACGCCGGACCGCCTGCGCGACCCTCGCGCTGCTCGCAGCCGCCCTCGCCTTCCCGGCATTCGCGTACACGGTCGTCGAGTACTACAACGCGACCCTCGACCATTACTTCATGACGCCGCTGCCCGCGGAGACGAGCGCGCTGGACTCCGGAAGCGTCGCGGGCTGGACACGCACCGGGCTCGTGTTCGATGCGTTCGCCTCGGCCGCGGCCGCAGGCGGCGCCGCGGTCGATCCGGTGTGCCGGTTCTACATTCCGCCGCAGCACGGCGATTCGCATTTCTTCTCGGCGTCTCCCGACGAATGCCAGGCGGTGCTCGCGAAGATCGGCACCGATCCCGACTTCAGCGGCTACTTCTACGAGACGCCCGCCGAGTTCTACATCGCATTGCCCGACACGACGACGGGGGCCTGTCCATCGGGGACGGCCCCGGTCTACCGATTGTGGAACGATCGCGCCGATTCCAATCACCGCTACACGGCCGACCTTCCGACACGCGACGCGATGGTCGCGCGCGGCTACGTCCCGGAGGGCTACGGGCCGATGGGTGTGGCGATGTGCACGCCGCGCGCGGGCATTTCCGATTCGCAGGTGCGCCTGACCGGCGCCTCGCCGTTTGCGGCTGGCTGCGACGGCGCGCCGCCCACCGGCGTGGCTTATCTCGGCGCCGAGGTGGAGCCGATGATCGCCATCGACGCTCGGGATCCGCTGCACATGATTGGCGTCTTCCAGCAGGACCGCTGGTCGGACGGCGGCGCGCGCGGACTGCGCACCGGGTATTCGTTCGACGGCGGGCTCACCTGGTCGCTGACGCAGGCGGCGTTCTCGCACTGCACCGGCGGCAACGCCGCCAACGGCGCGGATTACGCACGCGCCAGCGACCCGTGGGCGACGATCGGGCCCGATGCCGTCGCCTACCAGATTGCCATCGCCTTCAACGGCGCGACGTTTGCGGCCGGCTCGTCGAGTGCGGTGCTCGCGAGCCGGTCGACCGACGGCGGCCGCACGTGGAGCGCGCCGGCGACCCTGATCGCCGACGGCGCTGCTTTCTTCAACGACAAGGAATCGATCACCGCGGACGCCCGAACGCCCGGCGTCGCCTACGCAGTGTGGGATCGACTCGTTCCCAGCGGCCACGGGCCCACGTATTTCTCCCGCACGATCGACGGCGGGCTGACCTGGGAGGCGGCTCGACCGATCTACGATCCGGGTGGAAGCAACCAGACCCTGAACAACCAGGTGATCGTGGTGCCGGCGGCGGCCGGCGTCATCTATCACACGTTCGATTTCTTCACCGAGTTCGACGTCACCGCGAACGGTTCCGTCACGACGCACCTGGCGATGGTCAGGTCCGCCGACAGCGGCAGCACGTGGACCGGCGCGACGCGGGTCGCCGAGATGCACGCGCTGGGCACGCACGATCCACAGAATCCGGCGCGCACGCTGCGCGACGGCGCCAACCTCGGGTCGGTCGCGACCGGGCCCGGTGGGCAGCTCGTCGCCGCCTGGCAGGATTCGCGGTTTTCCGCCGGAACCCTCGATGGCATCGCGTTCTCGCGCTCGCAGGACGGCGGCAGCACCTGGAGCCCGCCGGTGCAGGTGAACCGCGTGCCCGGCGTGCAGGCGTTCCTTCCGTCGGTCACCGTGCGCGCCGACGGCACGATCGGCGTCCTCTACTTCGACATGCGCAACGACACCCCGGATCCGACCACGCTGCTGGTCGATGCCTGGCTTGCGACATCGACGGACGGCGTCACCTGGACCGAGACCCATGTCGCCGGCCCTTTCGATTTCGACGCGGCCCCGGAGGCGGAGGGGGGGCTCTTCATCGGCGACTACCAGGGGCTCGGCAGCGCGACCGGTGACTTCACGGCGTTCTACGCAAAGACGAACCCCGACGCCGCCAACCGCACCGACATCTTCGCATCGGGACTGCGGTCGATCGCGACCGCGGCGCAGGCGCAGGCGACGCAGAAGGCGGCCTATCGCGCCAAGGCTGCGGCACCCGTCGTGCTGACCTCCGATTGGCAGCGGCGCCTTGCGCAGAGCATCGAGCGCACGCTCGCCGGAAGGCGCAACGGGCCGCCGCTGCCGAGCGGTCGCTGACATCGGGGCGCGGCGCGCAGGGATCGACCTGCGCGCATCGACCCGCACGCATCGAGCCGCGCGGGTCAGCGCGAGGCGCACGGTGAGGGGTATTCGCCGTGGGCTTCGGCGCCGCAAATCGCGTCGCTCGAGCGCAGGCGACCGCGGACGCCGAAGCCTGCGACTGCGTCGACTCCGAGCGCGCGCGAATCCTGCCCGACTGCCCTGGGGCAGGAATCACAGCCCGAGCGCGACCCGCGTCCCCTGCTCGATCGCGCGCTTGGCGTCGAGTTCGGCAGCGACGTCCGCGCCGCCGATGATCGTGTAATCGATTCCGCCGGCCGTCAGCGGCCCGGCGAGCTCGCGCCGCGGCTCCTGCCCGGCGCAGACGACGATCGTATCGACGGCCAGGAGCTGCCGCTGGCCATCGATGCGAATGTGCAGGCCCGCATCGTCGATCCGATCATAGGTGACTCCCGAGAGCATCGTCACGCCGCGCTTCTTGAGCAGCGTCCGGCGTATCCACCCGGTGGTCTTGGCGAGGCCCTCGCCGACCTTCGCCGACCTGCGCTGCAGCAGCCATACCTTGCGCAGTGGAGGAGGCTCGGTGGCCGGGCCGATGCCCCCCCGATTCGCGTATGCCGGGTCGATGCCCCATTCGGCGCGAAACGCATCGATCGCGGGATCGTCGTGCATGCCCGTGCTCATGTGCCCGTCGCCGTCCGCGACGTGCGTCAGGAACTCGGCGACGTCGAAGCCGATCCCTCCGGCGCCGATGATCGCGACGCTGCGTCCGGCGCTGCGGCGGCCGTCGACGATATCGACATAGCTCGCCACGCTCGGGTGCCCGAGGCCTTCGATCGTCGGCTGGCGCGGCACGATCCCGGTTGCCAGGATGACCGCGTCGAAGCCGCGCAGGTCGTCGACAGCGGCGGGGCGGCCCAGTCGCAGATCGACGCGCAGCGCCGCCAGGCGGTTGGCGTAGTAGCGCAGCGTCTCGGCGAACTCCTCCTTGCCTGGGATCCTTCGCGCCAGGTTGAACTGGCCGCCGATCGCGGAAGCCGCGTCGAACAGCGTGACGTCGTGCCCGCGCCCGGCCGCCGTCGTCGCGCAGGCGAGTCCCGCCGGGCCGGCGCCGACGACCGCGACGCGCCTGCGCAGCCCGGCGGGGGAGAGCACCATCTGCGTTTCGCGGCAGGCGTAGGGATTCACCAGGCACGAGGCGATCTTGCGCTCGAAGATATGGTCGAGGCAGGCCTGGTTGCAGGCAATGCAGGTATTGATCGATGCGGCCTCGCCCCGCGCCGCCTTGATCACGAATTGCGCGTCGGCGAGGAACGGGCGCGCCATCGACACCATGTCGGCGTCGCCGCGGGCAAGGATCGCGTCGGCGACTGCGGGGTCGTTGATCCGGTTGGTGGTGATCAGCGGCAACTTCACCGCGCCGCGCAGCCTCGCGGTCACCCAGCTGAAAGCTGCGCGCGGCACCATCGTCGCGATCGTCGGGATCCGGGCCTCGTGCCAGCCGATGCCGGTGTTGATCAGCGTCGCGCCCGCAGTCTCGACCCGCTTCGCGAGCTCGACCACTTCGTCCCAGGTGCTGCCGCCGTCGACCAGATCGAGCATCGACAGGCGGTAGACGATGATGAACTCCTCGCCCACGGCCTCGCGCGTGCGGCGCACGATCTCCGTCGCGAAACGAACGCGGTTGTCGAACGACCCACCCCATTCGTCGTCGCGCAGGTTGGTCTTCGGCGCGATGAACTGGTTGATCAGGTAGCCCTCGGAGCCCATGATCTCGACGCCGTCGTAGCCCGCACGCTGGGCGAGCGCAGCGCAGCGCACGTAGGCCGCGATCGTGCGCGCGATGCCCCAGCGCGTCAGCGCGCGCGGCTTGAACGGCGTGATCGGAGAGCGGAGCGCCGAAGGCGCGACGGACAAGGGGTGATACGCGTAGCGACCCGCATGGAGGATCTGCAGCGCGATCCTCCCGCCGGCGGCGTGGACGGCGTCGGTGATCCGGCGATGCTTCGCCAGCTGCCACGGGAAGCTGAGCTGCGAAGCGCGCGGCTCGAGCCGCCCCGACAGGTTGGGCGCGATGCCGCCGGTGACGATCAGGCCGACGCCGCCGCGGGCGCGCGCCGCATAGAATTCCGCGAGCCTGTCGAAACCGTCGGGTGCCTCCTCGAGGCCCGTATGCATCGATCCCATCAGCACGCGATTGGGCAGCGTCGTGAAGCCCAGGTCCAGCGGTGCGAGCAGATGCGGGTAGACGCCCATCGACCGCGATTCTACGTGACCCCCGCCCCCCGTCGGCGGCCTATTCGTCCACCACCAAGCGGTAGCCGATTCCCGTCTCCGTCAGCAGGTGGTGCGGCCGCACCGGATCGACCTCGAGCTTGTCGCGCAGCTGCTTCATGTAGATCCGAAGGTAGTGGGTGTCGGCCGCATGCGTCGGGCCCCAGACCTCGGTCAGCAGCTGCCGATGCGTGACGACCATGCCGAGGTGCTTTGCCAGCGCTGCCAGCAGGCGGTACTCGATCGGCGTCAGGCGTATGTCCTGTCCGTCGCGGGCCGCCGTCCTCCGTTCGAGGTCGACGACGGCATTCCCGAAGTGCAGGGTCGCCGATCCGGATGCGGGGCGCACCGCGCCGCGCAATGCCGCACGCACGCGAGCCAGCAGCTCGCCGATGCCGAAAGGCTTGGTCACGTAGTCGTCGGCGCCGGCATCGAGGGCCTCGATCTTCGACCGCTCCTGGACGCGCGCCGACAGCACGATGATCGGCATCGGCGACCATTCGCGGATGCGCCGTATCACCTCGACGCCGTCGAGGTCCGGCAGTGCGAGATCGACGATCGCGAGATCCGGCTTGTGCGTCCCGGCATCGATGGACCCGCGGCGTCCCGTCGCCGACTCGACCACCCGATAGCCTTCCAGCACGAAGGCCGCGCGCAGGAAGCGCCTGATCTCGGGCTCGTCCTCGATGACGAGGATCGCGGGGCGCGCTTCGGCCATGTCAATCGGGCGCGGGTTCCTGCGGCATCGCAGGCGCCTCTTCCAGCGGAAGTGTGAATCGGAATGCCGTTCCGCCGCCCGGGATCCGCTCGGCCCAGGTGCGCCCGCCGTGCAGGCGCACGATGGCGCGGCAGATCGCGAGCCCGAGGCCGATCCCGGTTTCGGCGCCCTCGACCGTGCCGCGATGGAACTTCGCGAACACCCGCTCGAGATCGGCGTCGCTGAGCCCGCCGGCATAGTCCTCGACGGTGACGACGACTTCGTCATCCCTGCGTTGCGCGCGCACCCTGACCACGGTCTCCGCGGGCGTGTGGCTGGCGGTGTTCTCGAGCAGGTTGCCGAGCGCCTGCTCGATCAGCGTCGCATCGACTTTCACCAGCGGCAGATCGTCGGGCAGATCGACGATGACCCGGTGCCCCGCCATGCGCTCGGAAAGGCGCGCGAGCACCGATCCGACGATCTCTCCGAGCGCGACCCAGTCGCGGTCGACCTTGATCGCACCGGTCTCGAGGCGCGTCATCTGCAGCACCTTCGCGACGTGCTCGGACATCTCGCGCGCCTGGCCGAAGATGCTGCCGGCGAGCGCGCGGCGCTGCGCCGGCGAGAGCCGCTCGCCATTTTCGGCCAGGCTCGACGATGCGCCTGCCATGACGGCCAGCGGTGTGCGCAGGTCGTGCGAGATCGAGGCGAGCAGCGCGCTGCGGATGCGCTCGGTCTCGGCCTCGATCTCCAGTGCCGCCTGTGCCGCTGCCCGATGGCGGACGCTCTCGACCAGGCGCGAGATTATCAGCGCCACCGCCAGCATGATCGCGAAGGTCAGCAGGTACTGGGCGTCGTCGACCGTCAGGGTCCCGCTCGGAGGAACGAACAGGAAGTCGAATGCCAGCACGCACATGACCGACGCGGCGATCGCCGGTCCGCGCGAAAAGCGCAGCGCGACGACGACGACCGCCAGCAGATAGACCATCGCGATGTTGACGAGGTCGAAACGGGGGTGCATCGCCCAGCCGGCGAGCGTCGCGGCGGCGACCGCCGCCACGGCCCATGCGTAGCCGATCCAATGCCGTCTCGCCATCATCGTGTGACTTTAGCGCAGTGAGGGCGTAAATTTCCCGTAAATAATCGCGATCGCCTGCGACCGCGAGCCGCGAACCCGATAAGCTGCCCGTCGATGGATGCGATCGCAGAATCCCGCCCGCCGCAGGTAGCGACCGGTCCGGCCCACCGCAGGCAGACGACCGCGGCGCTCGCCTTGCTCGCGCTCGGCGTCGTCTACGGCGACATCGGCACGAGCCCGCTGTACGCGGCCAAGGAGACCTTCAGTCCGGAGCACGGGATCCCCTTGACGCCGGTCAATGTGATCGGCGGCGTGTCGGCGATCTTCTGGGCGCTGACGATCATCGTCTCGCTCAAGTACGTGACGCTCGTGCTGCGCGCGAGCAACCGCGGCGAGGGCGGCATCATGGCGCTGCTGGCGCTCGCCACCTCGTCGGTGCGCGACCGCCCGCGAACGCGCGCGGCGCTGCTCGCCATCGGCGTGTTCGGCGCGTCGCTGTTCTACGGCGACGCGGTGCTGACGCCGGCCATTTCGGTGCTCTCGGCGGTCGAGGGACTCGAGGTCGGCACCAAGGCCCTGCAGCCGTTCATCGTGCCGATCGCGACCGGCATCCTGATCGCCCTGTTCGCGATCCAGCGCTTCGGCACCGGCGTCGTCGGCATGTTCTTCGGCCCGGTCTGCTTGCTGTGGTTCGTGGCACTCGGGGCTTCGGGTGTCCACAACATCGTCAAGGCGCCGGCGATACTCCGGGCGCTCGATCCCGGGTACGCGCTGCATTTCGCGACCCGGCACGGTTACGCGTCGTTCATCGTGCTGGGATCGGTGCTGCTCGCCGTCACCGGCGCCGAAGCGCTGTATGCCGACATGGGACATTTCGGCAAGCGGGCGATCCGCATGGCATGGTTCGGCGTCGCCGCGCCCGGGCTGATCCTCAACTATTTCGGCCAGGGCGCGCTGCTCATCGCCCGCCCCGACGCGATCGCGAACCCGTTCTATCTCGCCTTCCCCGACTGGGCGCTCTACCCGATGGTCGTGCTCGCCACGGCGGCGACCGTCATTGCATCGCAGGCGACGATCTCGGGTGCCTACTCGATGACCCAGCAGGCGGTCCAGCTGGGCTACCTGCCGCGGATGACGATCCTGCACACCTCCGAGCGCACGATGGGCCAGATCTACGTGCCGATCGTGAACTGGACGCTGCTGATCGTCGTCGCGGCCGCGGTGCTCGGATTCGGCAGCTCGTCGCGCCTCGCCGCGGCCTATGGCGTATCGGTGATGGGGACGATGCTGGTCACGACGCTGCTGACGTTCTTCGTGCTGCGCTACGACTGGCGCTATCCGCTCGGGCTGTGCATCCTCGCCACGGGGTTCTTCATGCTGGTCGACACCGTGTTCTTTGCGGCGGCGATGCACAAGGTGCTGGAGGGCGGCTGGTTCCCGCTGGCGCTGGGCTCGTTCGTATTCTTCGTCATGGTGACCTGGCGCCGCGGCCGCGAGCTGCTGATCGAGCGCCTGCGCGGCTCGTCGCCACCGCTGGCGGCTTTCCTGGAGGTGCTGTTTCTCGATCCGCCACCCCGGGTGCCCGGCACCGCCGTGTTCCTCACGTCGAGCCCGGACACGACACCCAACGCACTGCTGCACAGCCTCAAGCACTACAAGGTCCTGCACGAGCAGAACGTGTTCCTGAACGTCGAGTTTCGCGACGTGCCGTGGGTGCAGGCGGACGATCGCGTCGCCAGCGAGCGACTGGCAGGCGACTGCTGGCGCATCGTCGCGCGCTATGGTTTCATGGAGCAGCCCGACGTCGCGCTGGCGCTTGAGGTCTGCGCGCCGCAGGGCCTGCAGGTCGACCCGATGCAGGTGTCGTATTTCCTGTCGCGCGAGAAGATCGTCCCGGGTGCGAGCGAAAAGGGCCTCGCGCGCTGGCGCGACGGCGTCTTCGCGGCGATGGCGCGCAATGCCGGAAGCATCACCGACTTCTTCAACATCCCGGCCAATCGCGTCGTCGAGCTGGGCGCGCGCATCGAGATCTGATCGGCCGGGCACGCGGGCCCCGGGTCGGATCGATCGCGGGGCGGGCGGGAACGACTGCTGAATCGGCGCATACTGCGTCCGTGCATTCCCCATGGGGTGTGCGGGCGCCCGAATCCACGGGCGTCCCGATGGAAAGCCGAATCATGTGCCTGCGATCGAACGCCGATTCCGACGGACGCGACCGATGAATGCGCCCGAGAACCAGTACGCCCTCGCTTCGGAGCGCGATCGATTCCTGTCGGCACTGGATGGCAACGACCCCGGCGTCACCGCGCAGCTGGCGGCGCATCTGACGGGTTGCGGCAACCCGTTGCCGAGCTCGACCTGCCGGGAGCTCGGGCTGCCCGTCGGCAGCTCCTACGCGACTGCCGCAAGGCACGTCATGCGCAGCAACGGGGTCGTCAAGCCTGCCGAATCGCCACCAGCGGACCAGGCCGCCCTCGATTCGGGGATGCTGCGCGGCCAGCAGGAAAAGTGACCATGCCTTGATCCTGGTCCAAGCGGACCGGCGCCGGGATTCGCATCCTCCCCGTGGCAGCGATCGATGCCATCCTGCGGGGATCTTCTCCGCCGCAGGTTTGCGACCCATCGCCGGAGGCGATTCCAGCGAGGCGGTCATGGACAGGATCTGGTTGGCCCACTACCCGGCGGGCGTTCCACGCGAGGTCGACACCTCGGCTTATGCGTCGCTGGCGGACATGTTCGCGCAAAGCTGCGCGCGCTATCGCAATCGCCCTGCGTTCAGGAGCATGGGGACGACCCCCACCTATGGCGACGTCGATCGCAGGACGCGCGAGCTCGAGCGCCAGCTCGTGGATTCGGGCGCCAAGGCGATCGTCGTGCTCGAGAACTTCGCCCGCACCCTCCAGGAAGTGGTCGCCAGGACGCAGGTCGAGACGGTGATCACCACGCAGCTGGGCGACCTCTTCCCGCCGATCAAGGCTCGATTCACGAACCTCGTCGTCAAGTATGCGAAGAAAATGGTGCCGCGGTGGCACATCGACGGCGCCGTCACCTTCAAGTCGGCGCTGGCCGCCGGCCGGCGACGGCCCCTCGACACCGTAGCCCTGACCCGGGACGACATCGCGT
The DNA here is from genome assembly GCA_963734515.1 of uncultured beta proteobacterium. GTDB lineage: Bacteria > Pseudomonadota > Gammaproteobacteria > Burkholderiales > Casimicrobiaceae > VBCG01. The sequence continues at coordinate 230,921 of CAVTHP010000017.1, forward strand.
TCCTGCAGTACACCGGGGGCACGATCGGGGTGCCCAAGGGCGCGATGCTGTCGCACGGCGACATGGTCGCCGACCTGCAGCAGATCTCCGCCTGGATCGGCACCGAGTTCCGTGAGGGCGCCGAAATCGTCGTCACGCCGCTGCCGCTCTACCACGTGTTCGTGCTGACGGCGAACCTGCTGACCTTCTTCAAGTGGGGCGCCCTCAACGTGCTGATCGCCAACCCGCGGGACATCCCGGGCCCGATCGCCGAGCTGGGCAGGGTGCCGTTCACCGCCATCGCCGGCGCCCCCCTTATCGAGGGCTACGGGTTGACCGAAGCCTCGCCGCTGGTGGCCGGCAATCCCCGTGACGCCCAGGAGCTACTGGAACCAGCCCGATGAGACGGCGAAGGTGCTCGGCCGCAACGGATGGTTGCGTACCGGCGACATGGGCTTCATGGACGCGATGGGGCGCATCAAGCTCACCGACGGCAAGAAGGACATGATCGTGGTGTCGGGTTTCAAGGCCTACCCGAACGAAATCGAGGAGGTGGTGATGTCGCACCCGGGCGTCGTCGAGGCCGCTGCCGTCGGTGCGCCGGACGAGCGCTCCGGCGAGGTCGTCACGGTCGTCGTCGTCAGGCGCGATCCCGCGCTCGCTGCCGAACAGCTGATCGCCCATTGCCGCATGCAGCTGACCGGTTACAAGGTGCCCCGGCGCATCCTCTTCCGCGACGAGCCACTGCCCAAGAGTCCGGTCGGCAAGATCCTGCGTCGGCTCGTACGCGACGCAGAAGCAGGCGGAAGTCGCGCCGACGTGACGGCCGAGGTCACACCCGCGTGAAGGCGGAGCTTCGATGACGCAGGCAGGCGCTACGGCAGGCTGCAGAACACCGGGCCCTCGATGATCCAGCCTTCGAGCAGCATCGCCACGACTTCACTGTGGCTGGTCAGGTAGCGATGGTTCGCCTCTCCGCCCTTGCCGTTGTTGTAGAGGCGGATCACCGGAACGCGGTCGGCCGGACAATCGCTGGAGGCGTCGGGCGCATCGACGCGAAAGGCGATGCCCTCGGACATCCACAGCGGACTGGCCAGCACGATCGCGCATTCGTAAGGCAGGATCGAGAAGAAGTGGGTGTTCGGCCCGATACCCGGCCTGCCGAAGAATCGGCAGGCGGGAACACCCGCGCCGGCATCGACGGCGTAGACCTTGAAGTCGAACCCGGTGCGCTGCCACCCGGGAACGATGATGCCTGCGTCGAGCATCGCGGCTTCGGCGGGCTCCGCAGTCATGAAATAGTGGTCGAGCGAGGCGTTGTAGTACTCGATCGACAGCCGCTCGTCGGGCGCCGGCGGCAAGGGTTGCGCCTTGTCGAGCAGCAGCACGTCGTCGCCGCCGCCTGCGACCGCGACCATGCGGGCGCTTTGCGCTCGCGCATCGGGATCATCCTGCACGTAGGCCGCGAGCCAGGTCAGCGACCAGGTGAAGATATCCGGTGACGCCTCGGCGTCGAAACCGTGCCGCACGCCGCCGAGCACGACGAACTGCAGCGCGCCGGAGAGTCGCGCCATGCCGAGCGCAGTCACCACGGCCGGCGCCGTCGTGTCGGCACTGCCGGCAATCGCCAGGTACGGCACGCCGACGCTGTCGAGTCCCTTCTGGTCGCGCCCGAATGCGGGCAGCAGCAGTTGCCCGAAATACGGAACATAGCCGACCGCGGCTTTCAGGCGAGTGTCGTTCATGATGCTCTTCGACGACAGGCCGGGCGATACGGTGAGCTGCGCGCCGCGCATCAGCAGCAGCGATTCGCCGCCCAGGCTGCCGCCGAAGCCGCCGATGGCCGCGACATCCATCCTTGCCGCGAAGTCGGCATTGGCGAGCACCGCGTCGAGCGCCGCGCGCAGCGCATGCGGGCGGATCGCCTGCATCGCCGTGTAATTCGAGAACTGGGCGAGCGCAGTCAGCAGATCGCCGAAGGTGTCGATGTGCACATCGGCATACCGCGCGTCGCCGTGGAACGGCGCGATGACGATGTAGCCGTGGCTCGCGAACAGGGTGATGGCATCGACGTATTCGCCGGACAGCGGGCTGCCGCCCAGCCCGTGCGAAAACAGCAACACCGGAAACTGCGGTCGGTCCGCCGCGAACACCGGCGGCTGTGCCCCGCGCTGCATCCGCGGCACGGCCTCGCCCGTGGGCAGCGGGTAATCGGCGTAGACATTGGCGCCCGACGTCGGATAGCACACCAGCGTGCCGAAGGTTTCGACGCGATTGCGGTAGTCGCCGTACAGCTCGCCATCGTCGGGAAGTGCTACGCCGACGACGAACGCATCGGCGGGGTCGACGAGGAGGTCGGTCACATAACCCGACCCGCTGCCGCCGCGGCCCTCCCAGTACGCCGTCGCGTCGGAGCCGGGCGCGATCCGCGAGAAATCCTGCTCGACGTTGCTGCACCCGACCGGGTAGATGCCGGGTTGCACGGGCGGCACAACCGCCAGCCAGTCGGTCGGCGATTGCGCTTGCGCGATGCGCGCGGCGAGCAGCATGCCCGCGAGCATCCACAGTGCCAGACTTGCGCATCGGCATCTGCGGGGCGTCCTGGGCATGAACGGCATTCGGTGCCTCCCGGCGTCGCCGCGACGTCAGCCGACCGCAGTGCCGAAAAGCGCGCCGATGCCTGCGGTAAGCGCCATCGCGAGCGCTCCCCAGAACGTGACGCGCCAGGCACCGGCGACGACCGGCGCACCACCGGTGCGGGCGGCGAGCGCACCGAGGCCGGCGAGGAAAACGAGTGAGCTGCCTGCCACCGAGGTGCCCAGCAGCGATCTCGACGCCAGCGCGGCGACGACCAGCGGCAGCGTGGCGCCTGCGGCAAAACTCGCGGCCGAGGCCAGCGCCGCCTGCACCGGCCTCGCCGACAACACCTCCGAGATGCCCAGCTCGTCACGCGCATGGGCGCCGAGAGCATCGTGCGCCATCAGCTGGGTTGCCACTTCCCCGGCCAGCGCGGGATCAAGACCGCGCTTGACGTAGATCGACGCCAGCTCGCGCTCCTCGTTGGCGACGTCGCTCGCCAGCTCCCTGCGTTCGCGCGCCAGGTCGGCCGCTTCGGTATCGGCCTGCGAGCGCACCGACACGTACTCGCCGGCGGCCATCGACATCGCACCGGCGACCATGCCGGCCACGCCCGCCACCATCACGCCGCTGCGCGACGCCTCCGCGGCGGCGACGCCGAGGACCAGGCTGGCGGTGGACACGATGCCGTCGTTAGCCCCGAGCACGGCGGCGCGCAGCCAGCCGATTCGATCGCTGCGGTGGAATTCGCTGTGGATTCTGGACATGTCCCCTCGCCTGGTCGTGCATCGTGCATGGCCTCCCGCGCCGCAGGGTTCGCGCAGGCACGCTACGCCTACCCTACCCGTCCGGCGGGTCGTGCCGCATTGCGTTGGATCAACGTTCGCTGGCGACCTCGGGCCGCCCCGCCTGCGCCTTGGCGTCGAGCTCGCCCCAGCGCTCGAAACGCTCGCCCAGCATCGCCTCGATCTCCTCGGCGCGATGGCGATCCGCCTTGAGCTGCTCGACGCCCTGGCGATGATAGCCGGGGGCGCACATCCGCCCGGAGAGCTCGTGCTGCTCGCGCTCCAGCGCCTCGATCTCGCCGGGCAATGCGTCGAGTTCCCGCTGTTCCTTGAGGGTCATCCGCGTGCGCGCGGGTCGCGCGCCGCGGCCGGTCGCGGGGTGCGCTTCGGCGCGGGTCGCAGACGTCGGCAACGGCGCTGCGTCCTTGCGGTGTTCGGCGGCAGACGGCAGCGCAGGCGCCAGCGCACGCTGCGCGACCCAATCGCTGTATCCACCCACGTATTCCTTCCAGACGCCATCGCCCTCGGCGACCAGCGTCTGCGTCGCGATGTTGTCGAGAAACGCGCGGTCGTGGCTCACCAGCAGGAGCGTGCCGATGTAGTCCTCCAGCGTCGCCTCCAGGAGTTCGAGCGTGTCGATGTCGAGGTCGTTCGTGGGCTCGTCGAGCACCAGCAGGTTGGCCGGCTGCGCGAACAGGCGCGCGAGCAGCAGGCGATTCCGCTCGCCTCCGGACAGCGCTTTCACCGGCGCGTTCGCGCGCTGCGGCGGGAACAGGAAATCGCCGAGATACGACAGCACGTGCTTGCGGCCGGCTCCGGTGTCGATCCATTCGGATCCGGGGCTGATCGTCTGCGCCAGGCTGCGCTCGGGATCGAGCTGCTCGCGCATCTGGTCGAAGTACGCGACCTGGAGGCGCGTGCCCAGCCGCACGTGTCCGCGATCTGGCTCGAACTGGCCGAGGATGATCTTCAGCAGCGTCGACTTGCCTGCGCCGTTGGGCCCAAGCAGCGCCAGCCGGTCGCCGCGCATGACGCGCAGCGAGAGATCGCGCACGAGCGTGCGCGCGCCGAATGCCTTCGAGACGCCGTCGAGCTCGGCGACCAGCACCCCGGAGCGCTCGCCCGCGTCGACGGCGAGCTTCACGCTCCCCATCCGCTGGCGGCGCTGCGCACGCTGCTCGCGCAGCGACTCGAGCCTGCGCACCCGGCCTTCGTTGCGCGTGCGCCGGGCCTCGACGCCCTTGCGGATCCACGCCTCCTCCTGCCGCCAGAACTGGTCGAATTTGCGTGCGGCGGTCGCCTCCGCAGCAAGCTCCGCGGCCTTGCGGCTCTCGTAGGCGGCGAAATTGCCCGGGTAGGAGCGCAGCAGTCCGCGGTCCAGCTCGACGATCCGCGTCGCGATGCGGTCGAGGAACGCGCGGTCGTGCGTGACCACGATCGACGCCGGCACCTTGAGCAGCAGGTCCTCGGTCAGGGCGATCCCGTCGATGTCGAGATGGTTCGTCGGCTCGTCCAGCAACAGCAGGTCGGGCTGCATCGCCAGCGCCAGCGCGAGCGCCGCCCGCTTGCGCTCGCCGCCCGATGCGCTCTCCGGCGCTTGCGCTTCGGTCAGCCCGTAGCGATGCAGGAACTCGGACAGACGCACCTCGACGCGCCAGCGATCGCGCTCGTCCTGCGCTTCCAGCGCTCCGCGCCGGACCAGGCTCTCGCGCAGCGTCGACGCTGGCGGCAGCTGGGGTTCCTGCTCGACCAGGACGACCCGGACACCGTCGCGGCGCTCGATGTCGCCGTCGTCGAGCGCCCCTTGCCCGGCGATGACTTTCAGCAGCGACGACTTGCCGGTGCCGTTGCGGCCGATCAGCCCGATGCGCTCGCCTTCCCCCACCGTCAGGTCGGCGCGATCGAGCAGCGGTTGCAGGCCGTAGGCGAGCCCGGCGTCACGGATCGTGAGCAATGCCATCGGCCAAGCATAGCGCGCCGCGCTGCGGGGCCGGCGCGCGATGGCCGCAGCAGTTGATTTCGGGGCGACGCCACCCGATATTAAAAGGATGTCTGACCTGCGCCCGGCCGCCGTGGCCGGAACCTTCTACCCGAGAGTGCCGACGGAGCTCGCTGCCGCGGTGGGTGCCTGCTTCGATGACGCGACGGCGCGCGCGCGCGCGACCGACATGGCGAGCGCACGTCCGCGATCTTTCGACGGCGCCCCGGGTACGCGACCCGTCGCGGCCGCATCCCGGCCCAAGGCCCTGATCGTGCCGCACGCCGGGTACGTCTACTCGGGCGCGATCGCCGCTGCCGCCTATGCCCGACTGGCTGACGCGGGCGAGCCGATCCGTCGCGTCGTCCTGTTCGGACCGACGCACCGCGTGCCGCTGCGCGGTCTCGCGGTTCCTTCGGCGCATGCGTTCGCCACGCCCCTGGGCAACGTCGGCGTCGACCGCGCTGCAGTGAACGCCGCGCTCGCGCTGCCGCAGGTGCGGGCAAGCGACGCCGCGCATGCCTTCGAGCATTCGCTGGAGGTCCAGCTCCCGTTCCTGCAGGCGGTTCTCCGCGACTTCGAGATCGTTCCGTTCGCCGTCGGCGACGCGACGCCCGGGGAAGTCGCCGAGGTCATGGAATTGCTGTGGGGCGGTCCCGAGACGCTGCTCGTCGTGAGTTCGGACCTCTCGCATTACCATCGTTACGCCGATGCCCAGGCACTCGATCGTGCCACCGCCGCTGCGATCCTCTCGCTCTCGGCGACCCTCGTCCACGAGCAGGCCTGCGGCGCGACGCCGGTCAATGCGCTGCTGCTGTCTGCGCGCGAGCACGGACTCCGGCCGAAGCTCCTCGACCTGCGCAACTCGGGCGACACGGCCGGGGACCGCTCCCGCGTCGTCGGCTACGCTTCGTTCGCCTTCGGCGCCTCCTCCGAATGACCGGTGACGATCTCGGCAGTGCACTGCTCGCGATCGCGCGGATGGCGATCGCCGAGTCGCTGGGCCTGCGCGAGGCGGCCGACGCGAACCATCCCGCCCTGTCCCGCCCGGCAGCCACGTTCGTGACGCTGAAGCAGCGTGGCGAGCTCCGCGGCTGCATCGGCACGCTCGAGGCTTTCCGACCACTGGCCCTCGATGTGCGCGAGAACGCGATCGGAGCCGCATTTCGCGATCCGCGCTTCCTGCCGCTCGCCGCCGGAGAACTTGCCCGAACGTCGGTCGAGGTGTCGCTGCTGTCGGACAGCGAGACCCTCGACGTCGCGGACGAGTGCGATCTCCTGCCGCTGCTGCGCCCGGGACAGGACGGCCTGACGCTCGCGTTCGGCGGGCAGCGCGCGACCTTCCTGCCGCAGGTCTGGGACCAACTCGCCGATCCGCTCGAGTTCCTCGGCGCGCTCAAGCGCAAGGCGGGGCTGCCGGCGAATTTCAGGAGCCCGCAGATCCGCTACTCCCGCTACGCGGTGACCAGATGGGGCGAGACGGACCCGGCCATCGCCCCGGCGCAGACATGAGCAACCATCCCGGCCGCTGGTGGCACCGCCTCGACGACGGTCGCATCCAGTGCGACCTGTGCCCGCGCGACTGCCGCCTGCACGAAGGCCAGCGCGGCGCGTGCTTCGTGCGGCAGCGCGAAGGCGATGCGATCGTGCTGACGACCTACGGCCGCTCGTCGGGCTTCTGCATCGACCCGATCGAAAAGAAGCCGCTCAACCATTTCCTGCCCGGCTCCAGCGTGTTCTCGTTCGGCACCGCAGGCTGCAACCTCGCCTGCAAGTTCTGCCAGAACTGGGACATCTCGAAATCGCGCGAGATGGACACGCTGATGGATGCGGCATCCCCGGCCGTCATCGCCGGGACGGCGGCGCGGATGGATTGCGCGAGCGTCGCGTTCACCTACAACGACCCGGTCATCTTCGCCGAGTATGCAATGGACACGGCCGACGCCTGCCGCGCGCTGGGGGTCAGGACGGTCGCCGTGACCGCGGGCTACATCGGCGTCGACGCGCGCCGCGAGTTCTACTCGAAGATGGACGCGGCCAACGTCGACCTCAAAGGCTTCACCGACGAGTTCTACGTCAAGCTCTGCGGCGCTCATCTGCAGCCGGTGCTCGACACGCTCGTCTACCTGCGGCACGAGACCGACGTCTGGCTCGAGATCACGACGCTGCTGATCCCGGGGAAGAACGATTCCGACCCCGAGCTCGAGGCGATGTGTGCATGGATCATGCGCGAGCTGGGCGCCGACGTGCCGCTGCACTTCACCGCTTTCCACCCCGACTACAAGATGACCGACCTCCGGGCAACGCCGGCCGCGACGCTGACGCGGGCGCGCGACATCGCGCTGCGGGCGGGCCTGCGCTATGTCTACACGGGCAACGTGCACGATGCCGCCGGCGGAACGACGTCCTGCCCGGGCTGCGGGGCCGCGGTGATCGTCCGCGACTGGCACGAGATCCTGCGCTATGACCTGACGCCCGACGGCCGCTGCCACCACTGCGACGCGCCGCTGCCGGGGCGCTACGGGGCGTTCGACGCAAATCGCGGCAGGCGCCGCGTCCCGGTGCGGATCGCGACGCATACGCCGGCCTGAGGGCCGCGGCGCGCGGGCGCGACGCCTCCGGGAATTCCCGGCGGATGCTTGATATAATTCGCCCTGTTGCCGCCCGCTCCCTGCCGGCGGCTTTTTGTTTTCGCCCGCGGCTGCCAACGCGCCGTGCAGGGCCTTCGATCCGACGCGCGGCTCAAACCGCGCCGCCCACGAGCCGATGTCCGACGCATTGCGAACCGCCGAGCCACCGACCGAGCGTCCCGCCGATCTGGCGCGCGACGTCGCGCGCCGGCGCACGTTCGCGATCATCTCCCATCCCGACGCGGGCAAGACGACGCTGACCGAGAAGCTGCTGCTGTTCGGCGGCGCAATCCTGCTCGCGGGCACGGTCAAGGCGAGGAAGAGCGCGCGGCACGCGACCTCGGACTGGATGGAGGTCGAGAAGCAGCGCGGCATCTCGGTGACGAGCTCGGTCATGCAGTTCGAGTACGCCGACCACGTCATCAACCTGCTCGACACGCCGGGGCACGAGGATTTCTCGGAGGACACCTATCGCGTGCTCACCGCGGTCGATGCCGCGGTGATGGTCATCGACGCCGCCAAGGGCGTCGAGGCGCAGACCATCAAGCTGCTCGAGGTGTGCCGGCTGCGCGACACCCCGATCATCACCTTCGTCAACAAGCTCGACCGCGAGGTGCGCGAGCCGCTCGCGCTGCTCGAGGAGATCGAGTCGGTGCTCGGCATCGACTGTGCACCGGTCACCTGGCCGCTGGGCATGGGCAAGCGCTTCCGCGGCGTGTTCCACCTGCTGAACAACCGCCTGCTGCGCTTTGCCGCGGGCGAGGAGCGCGTGTCGACCGACACCGAGCACATCGAAGGCCTCGACAACCCCCGGCTCGATGAGCTGTTCCCGGAGGAGATCGGGGCGCTGCGCCACGACGTCGACCTGATCCGCAGCGCGAGCGCGCCGTTCGACCTCGCGACGTTCCTCGAAGGCCGCCAGACGCCGGTGTTCTTCGGCTCGGGGATCAACAACTTCGGCGTGCAGGAGATCCTGCAGGCACTGATCGACTGGGCGCCGCCGCCACTGCCGCGCGATGCGACCGCGCGCAGTGTCGAGCCGACCGAAGCGCCGTTCACGGGTTTCGTGTTCAAGATCCAGGCCAACATGGATCCCCGCCATCGCGACCGCATCGCGTTCTTCCGCGTCTGCTCGGGCCGCTACGTCCCCGGCATGAAGGTCCGCCATCTGCGTCTCGCCCGCGAGATGAAGCTCGCCAACGCACTGACGTTCATGGCCAACGAGCGCGTCGCCAGCGACGACGCGGTCGCGGGGGACATCATCGGCATCCACAACCACGGGCAGCTGCAGATCGGCGACACGCTGACCGAGGGCGAGGCCCTGGCGTTCAAGGGCATCCCCTATTTCGCGCCCGAACTGTTCCGCGTCGCACGCCCGCGCGATCCGTTCAAGGCCAAGCCGCTCGCCAAGGGCCTGCAGGAGCTGGGTGAGGAAGGTGCGATCCAGGTGTTCGCGTCGTCGCACACCAACACGCTGCTGCTGGGGGCCGTGGGTCCGCTGCAATTCGAGATCGTCGCGCAGCGGCTCGCGAGTGAATACAAGGTCGACGCGATCTACGACAACGCCAGCATCGCCACCGCGCGCTGGCTGACCTTCCCCGACGATGTCACGCGGCGCAACTTCGAGCGCGAACAGGCGGCCGCGCTCGCCACCGACGTCGACGGCAATCCGGTGTTCCTCGCGACGAATCGCTACAACCTGCAGGTGACGATGGAGCGTTGGCCCAGGATCGGTTTCCATGCGACCCGCGAGCACGGCCAGCGGCTCGCGCAGGCCTGACCCGCGCTTGGCCATCATCGACCGATGACCCGTCCGGCCTCCGCCAAACCGCTGCTCGACGCCGAGACCATCGAGTTCATCACGCGTCGCGTGTCGATGGCCATCGCCGGCCGCAGCGCCGACAACGTCCCGTCGTCGGTGCGGGGCTGCGGCTGCCGGGTCGCGGCCGGCGGGCGCCTGGTGACCGTCTTCGTCTCGCGGCCGCAAGCCACGGCGCTGTTGCGAGACATCGAGGCGAACGGCGCGATCGCGGTGGTGTTCAGCCGGCCGACGACTCATCGCACGATGCAGTTCAAGGGAAGCGATGCGCGCGCGGTACCGCTGGCGCCGGGTGACGCGCAGCTCGTCGCCGCTTTCGTCGGATCGTTCGTCGTCGAGCTGGCACCGCTGGGGCATGCTGCGCCGTTCGTGCACGCGGTGCTGGGGGCGCGTTCCGAGGACCTGGCCGCGATCGAGTTCACGCCCAGCGACGGGTTCGCGCAGACCCCCGGGCCCGGCGCCGGCGCGCCGCTTCCGGGCCGCTGAGCATGCCCGCGCTCTCGGCGCTGCGCGACCTGATGGAGGGGGTCATCCCGTCGACGGTCGCGACCTGCGCGCCCGACGGCACACCCAACGTCAGCTACGTGTCGCAGCTCCACTACGTCGACGAGGCGCACATCGCGCTGTCGTTCCAGTTCTTCAGCAAGACGCGCGCGAACGTGCTGGCCAATCCCAGGGCGACGGTGCTCGCGCTCCACCCGGAGACCGGCGCGCAATACCGCTTCGACCTCGAGTACCAGCGCACCGAGACGCGAGGGGGCCTGTTCGAGCGCATGAAGGCCAAGCTCGCAGGCATCGCATCGCACGAAGGCATGAGCGGGGTGTTCAGGCTGCAGGGCTCCGACGTCTACCGGGTTCTCGGCGTCGAGCGCGTGCCCGGAGGGGAGCTCGCGACGCCCCCGCGGCCGAGTCTCCTGCCTGCGGTGCGCGAGGTGATCGAGCGTCTCGGGCGCTGCAGCGACCTCTCGGCGCTGCTCGACGAGCTCCTGAGCGCGCTCGATGCCAGCCTTCGCATCCATCATGCGATGGTCCTGGTGGCCGAACCCGACGGGGAACGCCTGTACGCGGTCGCCACGCGGGGCTACGAGCATTCGGGGGTCGGTTCGGAGATCGCATTCGGCGACGGCGTCATCGGCGTCGCGGCGCAGGCGCGCACGCCGGTGCGGATCACCCACGCCGCCGTCGAGTACAGCTACGGCCGCGCAATCCGCGAGGGCGCGCAGGCGGGCGGCATGGGCGACGCGCTGACGCCGCAGATTCCTTTCCCCGGGCTCGCCGACAGCGGCAGCCAGCTCGCAGTGCCGATCGCCGTCGGCACCCAGCTGATCGGAGTGCTCTATGTCGAAAGCCCCGACGAGAATCGTTTCCGCTACGACGACGAGGACGCGCTGGTCGCGATCGCAGCGAGCTTCGGGCTTGCGATCCGGTTGCTGCAGCAGGGCGCCGAGCGCGACGACGACGCCCATTCCGCGTCCCCGCCGTCGCCCTCGCCCGCCGGATCGACCGTGACCATCCGTCACTACCCCGGTCACGAAAGCGTGTTCGTCGGCGACGATTACCTGATCAAGGGAGTCGCCGGCGCGATTCTCTGGAAGCTCCTGCGCGAGCACGTCGGCGGGAGGCGCAGCGAGTTCACCAACCGCGAACTGCGGCTCGACCCCGCGATCCGGCTGCCCGAGCTGTCCGAGAACCTCGAAGCGCGACTCATCCTGCTGCAGCGCCGCCTGTCGGAACGCTGCGGCTGCGTCCGCATCGAGAAGACCGGGCGCGGCCGCTTCCGGCTCGCTGTCACGCGTCCGCTGCGGCTGGTCGAGATGGCGGAAGGCGTCACGCCAGCGCCGCCTCGAGCTTGACGCGATCCTTGGCGCCGAGCCCGCCTGCGAGCGCGGCGAGCATCGCTTCGAAGGCGCCCGCGGGCATTGCCTGCCGCGCGCCGCGCAGCAGCGTCGCCCGCTCGTCGGGTGTGCTCGAAGCCACCATCCAGCGCGCCATTTTCGCGTTCGTCGCCGGAGGAATCGCTGCGATGAGCCGGTCGACGATCGCGTGGAGCTCCTCGTCGGTATGGGTCGCCCACAGCACGGCATTGTTCTCCGTTTCCTCGACGTGCATGTGCTGGAGATCCTCGGCGACGAACAGCGCCAGGCGCCGGTAGAGCGCCAGCGCCGCACACGCGCGCGCACCGCCTGCGCTGCCCTCGACGTTCGCGCAGCCTTCGAGCAGGCCCGCAAGCGCCGCGCGATGTGCAGCGTGTTCGGCCGCGACGCCCTCGGTCGAGCCGGGCGCGCGCGCCTCCATCGCGGGGTGCAGGAACAGGTCCTCGTGATGCAGGTGGCTCTCGGCCAGCGACACGGCCTCCCGGAGCTGCGCGAGCGCCTGCGCGGTATCTTCGTCGTCGCGGGGGTCCATGCGCCCGACGCGCAGCAGCGTGTCGGTCATCAGGGCACGCAGCCCCTTGTGGACGACGAGGTACGGGTCGTAGCGCGTGGCAGGCGCGTTGCGCATCTGCCGACGCGGCGGCTGGACCTGCGGCCCGGATGCCACGGAAAGTTGCACGGATGGCGCATTCATCGTCATGATGACTCCCTGGTGTGGTCGGGGCCCGATCGGGGCCGTCGGTTGTCCGGCGCAGTCGGCCCGATCCGTGGATCGAATCGGCACCAAACGCGTCCAATGCAGTATCGGGCCGCCGCCGATTGTGCGTTGCTAACTCTTTGGTAGGAATTTGCTAAAGGTTCGCTAAACGCGCGTCATCAACCTTCCCTGGAAAGAGCGTCATGGAACGAGTCGAACCGTCGGTTGGCAAGCAGCCGCTGCAGCGTCCGGTGGACCCGCGCAGCGGTGGCAGGACGCCGCGCAGCATGCTCTGGCCGATCGCGATGATCGTCGCAGTCGTCGTCGCGGGATGGCTGGTCTGGAGGCAGATGCACCCGCAGCCGCCGCAGGCGACTCCGCCCGCTGCGCCCTCGGCGCAGCAACCTGAAGCGCCGGTGGCGACGGGTCCCGAGCATCCGATCGAGGCTGCGGGTGCGGAGGCATCGACGCAGCCCCCGGCGCTCCCCGCATTGGCGGACAGCGACCCCGCGCTGCAGGATGCGATGGCCGCGATCTTCGGCAAGGCGCCGCTCGACCGGGTCTTCCACCTGCAGCAGATCGTCCAGCGCTTCGTGGCGACGATCGACAACCTTCCGCGGCAGACTGCGGCCGTGCAGAGGATGCCGGTGCAGCCGATCGGCGGATCGCCGCTGACCGCGCAGGCCGACGGCCAGACCGTTCTCGCCTCCGACAACGCGGTACGCTACGCGCCCTACGTGAGCGTGATGGACGCCGCCGACACCGGTCGCCTGGTCGCAACCTACGTGCGGTTCTACCCGCTGTTCCAGCAGGCGTACGAGAACCTGGGCTATCCGGGCAAGTACTTCAACGACCGCCTGGTGAACGTCATCGATCACCTGCTGGCGGCGCCCGAGCCGACGGGGCCGATTGCGCTGGTGCAGCCGAAGATCGTCTACAAGTTCGCCGACCCCGAGCTCGAATCGCTGTCCGCAGGGCAGAAGATGATGGTGCGCATGGGCCACGACAACGAGCTGCGCGTGAAAGCCAAGCTCCGCGCCATCCGCCAGGCGCTGGTTGGAAACCCGCCGCCGCGCCAGGAGCCGCCCCGCTGAGCGCGGCCCCCGGATCGAATCCGGGTCTGACCCGGATTTTCGCGTTACTCGAAGCCGCCTTCGCGGCGCAGCGCGCGGGTTGCTTCGCCGGTCAGCAGCGAGGCGAAGCGCCGGGCGAGCGCCAGATCATCGGCGCCGCTCGACACCGCCGCCGAGTAGACGGTCGTCAGGCCGACTTCGTCGGGCAGGGTCGCGACCAGCGTGACCCCGGGCGTGTACAGGATCTCGGTCACCTGCGTGCAGCCGACGGCACCGGAATGGCCGATCGGCTCGGCGCGCGCCATCGCTGCCATCGCCGTCGCGCCATTGGCGTAGGGCCGCAGTCGCGCCGCAACGCCGTCGTGGATTCCGAGCTTCTTCAGCACGCCGACGAAATGGATGCCTGCGGTCGCGCGCTCGATGTCGGGGCAGTAGAGCGCAGTGGCCCGCGACAGGACTTCACGCAATCCGTCGACGCCCGCGATCGCAGGTGCAGGCTCCGCGGAGGGAACCGCGACACCGGTGCGAACCCCGCCCAGGGCGGCGATCGAATCAGGCTCGACCTTCCCCTGCGCCGCCAGCGCATCCAGCATCGCCGCCGGAAGGATCACGACATCGCAGGGATCGCCTGCGAGAAACCGATCGCGGATCGTGCCTGCCGCGTCGAAAGTCGCGGCGAGCGTCGCACCCGTGTCGCGTTCGAACGATGCGGCGAGTGCCTGCACGAGCCCCTTGGCTGCACCCGCGGAGAGCAGGTGCAGCCTTCGCGAAACCGCCTGCGTCACCGATCGACCCGTGCGCCCGAGATCTTGACCACGCGCGCCCACTTGACGATGTCGCCTTCGAGGTACTTGTGGAACGCTTCGGGGGTCATGGTCATCGGCGTCGCGCCCTGCTTCGCCCAGTCGGCCCTGACATCGGGTTGCGACTCGACGGCCGTGATCGCCTTGTTCAGCTTGTCGACGACGGCCTTCGGCGTGCCTTTCGGTGCCATCAGGCCCAGCCAGATCGTCGCCTCGTAACCGGGAACTCCGGCCTCGGAGACCGTCGGCACGTCGGGCATCACGGCCGAGCGTACCTTGCCGGTCGTCGCCAGCGCGCGCACCCTGCCGGCCTTGACCTGCTCGTTCATCACGGTGACGGCGTCGAACATCATCTCGACCTGCCCACCGATCACGCCGGTGCGTGCACCCGAGCTTCCCTTGTACGGGACGTGGACGATGTTGACGTGGGCCATCGCGTTGAACAGCTCGCCAGCCATGTGATACGGCGTGCCGGGACCCGACGATGCGAAATTGAGCTTGCCCGGTTCCTTCTTGGCCAGCGCGATCAGGTCGGCGAGGGTCTTCACCGGGACCTTGGGATTCACGACCAGCACGAGGTCCGAGTAGTTGACCGGCGCCACCGGCACGAAATCGCGCATCAGCTTGAACGGTTTGTGCGGCATCAGCGATTCGTTGACGGTGTGCGTGTTCGACATCATCAGCAGCGTGTAGCCGTCCGGCGCGCTCTGGTGGACGATCTCGGTGCCGACGACGGAACCACCGCCCGGCTTGTCCTCGACGACGAACGGCTGGCCGAGCGTCTTCTCGAGCCGCTGGCCGAGATACCGCGCGTAGACGTCGGCCGGTCCGCCCGCCGCGAACGGCACGACGATCTTGATCGGATGCGACGGCCAGGTGTCGGCCAGCGCCGGCAGCGCGACTGCGGCGGCCGCGGCACAAAGCAGGATTTTCAAAAGGCGCATCATGAACTCCGTGTCGGTGGCGAGCTTGCCAGGCCGCGATGCTAGGCTGGCGGACCCGCAATCGTCAACGAGAATGATGGCGCCGGCGAGGTTGCGGCGTGCGGCCGGCGGGTGCATGCGCCGTCCGGGAGGCCGCTCAGGCGTTTCGCGGATAATGGCGGCGGCGTTCCGATATCCACGACGGCAGGCGCCGACGACGTCTCACGAGGGAATACACGATGGCTCCAGAACCGGGCACCCGCACGTCCGAAGCGGTCATGGACGCGACCTCGCTCTATCGCGAGGAGATATATACCGACCGCAAGATCGGCACGCTGCGCGTGCTGATCCCCGTCAAGAGCGACGGCAGCCCCGACGCCACCCGTCCGCCGCTGTTCCAGGGCGAGGCCCAGCTGATGACCAACATGGGCCCGCTGCCGATCAGCTTCGACATCGAGGCGCGCAGCTTCGCCGAGGCGGTCGAGGGTTACGGCGAGGCGACGAAGGTCGGCATCGAGCGCGCGATGCGCGAGCTGCAGGAGATGCGCCGCCAGGCGTCGTCGTCGATCGTGCTGCCGCCGGCAGGGGCTTCGCTGCCCCCGGGGGGCCGCTGGGCGGCGGGGGCAAGATCCAGCTGCCGTAGGTATCCCCACGAAGGGACGGCGGCGCGTCGGACGCCGCGCCACGACCGGGCGTCAGCCGGGGCCTTGCTGGGCTCCCGGCGGCGCGAGCCGCCACGCCGGATCGCGGGCATAGCGCGCCACCAGGAAATCGACGAAAGCGCGCACCTTGGCCGACAGGTGCCGGCGGCTCGGATAGGCGGCGTGGATGCCCATCGATGGTGCCGCGTACTCGGGCAGGAGCCGGACGAGGCGCCCCGCGCGCACGTCGGCAGCCACGATGAAATCGGGCTCGAGGATGATGCCGACACCCGCCACCGCGAGCGCCGCAAGCATCTCGCCGCTGTTGGCATGCACGGGTCCCGACACACCGACTTCGTGCACGGCCCCGGCCGCGTCGGTGAAGCGCCATTGATTGCCGATCGACGAGTACTCGTAGGTGAGACACTGGTGCGCCGCCAGATCCGCGGGGCTGCCCGGTGCTGGATGGCGCTCGACATAGGAGGGAGCCGCGCAGCACACGAGTTGCGACACGCCGACCCTGCGTCCGATCAGGGCCTGGCTGCCGATGTCTCCGATCCGGACCGCGAGGTCCAGGCCCTCGTCGACCAGGTCCACCGCCAGATCCGAAAGGGCGACGTCGAAGCGGAGCTGCGGATGCAGCTCGCGGAAATCGGCAATCGCCGCTGCAAGATAGCTGCTGCCGAAGCTGACCGACGCCGTCAGCCGCAGCGTGCCGCGCGGCACGACCGAGGTCGACGCGATGGCCTCCTCCGCCTCCTCGAGATCGGCGAGCAGCTGCACGCAGCGCTCGTAGAAGCCGCGACCGCTCTCGGTCAGCGACAGCCGCCGGGTCGTGCGGTTGAGCAGCCGGACGCCCAGGTGAGCCTCGAGGTCGGCGACCTGGCGTGACATGGCCGACACCGACACGCCGAGGCGGTCGGCGGCCCGCGCGAAGCTTCCCGACTCGACGACCTTGGCAAAGCTCGAAATGGCCTGGAATCGGTCCATGGATTGTCGCGTTATACGCAATGATCATTTGACAATTTGACACTTTATCTTCCAATTGGCAAGGCACATGCTGACCTCCTCGCGTCGCCAGGACGCACCCACGGGAAATCGACATGTCGTCCAATCGACGAATCGACACTGCAGCCATCCTGCTTCGAACGGCGCTAGGCGTCATGTTCATCGCACATGCGCTGCAGAAGTACTTCATCTTCACCCTGCCGGGAACGGCAAGGTTCTTCGAATCGCTGGGCCTGCCCGGCCCGCTGGCATACGTGATCTTCGCCGTCGAGCTGATCGGCGGCCTGATGCTGATCGGCGGAATCAAGACCCGCTGGGTTGCGACGGTGCTTGCCGTCGAATTGATCGGAGCCACCTGGCCCCACCTCGGAAACGGCTGGATGTTCACCGCCAAGGGCGGCGGCTGGGAATACCCGGCGTTCCTGGCCGTGGCTGCGGCCACCTGCGCGCTGCTGGGCAACGGTGCGCGCGACGATCTCGGCGGCCCGCAGTCCTGAAGACCCACAGCCGGCGCCGGGGGGCGATGACGTCCCGCGGCAGACCCGAGCGCGCGGTAATCGCACGGGCCACACTCACCGGAAAGCTGCCATGAAACCACTGCCGACCCTGTTCCTGTCCCACGGTTCTCCGATGCACGCGGTCTCCCCCGGCGCGGTCGGCGACGCGTGGAAGGCGCTGGCTGCGCGGCTGCCGCGCCCCGACGCCGTGCTGATCGCGTCGGCGCACTGGGAGACGGCGCTGCCCATGGTGACCGGCAGCGCGAAGCCCGAAACGATCCACGACTTCGGCGGCTTCCCCAAGGCACTCTACGAGATCGAGTATCCGGCGCCCGGCGAGCCCGACCTCGCAGCTCGGGTCGTCGCGTTGCTCAAGGCCGCGGGAATCACTGCGGGCGTCGACGGCTGCAGGGGCCTCGATCACGGTGCGTGGGTGCCGCTGCGGTGGATGTACCCGGCCGCCGACATTCCGGTCGTCCAACTCTCCGTCTCGCCCGAGCGGGGAACTGCGCATCATGTGGCGCTGGGGGGCGCGCTGGAACCGCTGCGCGAGGCGAACGTCCTGATCATCGGATCCGGGCACGCGACGCACAACCTGCGCGACTGGATCGGCAATCGTGACGCCGACGAGCCCATGGGTTATGCAGTCGATTTCGCGCATTGGCTCGGGCAGCGGTTGCGGTCTCACGACGATGCGGCATTGACCGACTATCGCGACCAGGCACCGCAGGCCGTGCGCGCGCATCCGACCGAAGAGCACTACCTGCCGCTGCTGGTCGCGTACGGTGCCGCCGGACGGACGCCCGGCGTCGAACGCGTCGTCGACGGCTACGAGAACGGCGCGCTGTCGCGCGACTCCTACCTGTTCGGCGCAGCGGGCTGATGCAGGGGCCGTCACGCGCGTCCCCGGGCCCGCCGCCACGATCCGCGCTGCGCCATCGCGGCCTGTCGGCCATCGTCCGACGGGCGAATGCGCCGATCGCCTATCGGCCACGAGCGCGGGCATCGCTAGATTTGAATTGCGTGCGCGATGGCCTCATATACATTTCATTGCGATTCCGGATCGCAGCGTTGGCGTTGCTGCGCTGTCCAACTGCTGTCATGCACCAGCTTCGGCTCCCGGGAGTGCGCCTGGGGTCCTGGCGCGTCGGAGCCGTCGGCGAATTCACAACCTGCTGGAGACATCGATGAAACTCACGACACTTCGCATCGGGGGACTCGCGCTGCTCGCCTTTGGCGTCCTTGCGGGCGGCTGCGCCTACTACGAGCCGTACCCGGTGTACGAGCAGCGCCCGGTCGTCACGCAACGCACCGAGTATGGCGTCGTCGAAACCATCCAGATGTATCAAGGCGGCTCGAACGCCCCGATCGGCCTCGGCGCGATCATCGGCGGCATTGCCGGCGGCGTGATAGGGCACCAGATCGGCGGCGGCACCGGACAGACGGCGGCGACGATCGCCGGGGCCATCGGCGGAGCGGCAGTCGGTCACGAGGTGGAGAAGTCGAACACCCGCGACCGCTATCGCGTGATCGTCCGGCTCGATTCGGGCGGAACCGTCGCAGTCAGCGAAATCGGTGAAGGCGAATTGCGCGTGGGCGACCGCGTCAAGATCGTCGACAACCGCGTCTACCGGACCCGGTGACCGGGATGCCGGAATCCGGACTGACGGTCGCGCACAACGCGGCGCAACACCGTTTCGAGGTCCGCGTCGAAGGCAGCTTCGCCTGGTGCGATTACCGGATGGCGGGGACCGTCATGCGGCTCGTCCACACGGAGGTGCCTGCGGCACTCGAAGGCCGCGGCATCGCTGCCAGGCTCGTCGCCGCGGCACTTGCCTGGGCCCGCGCGGAGGGTCTGTCGGTGGACCCCGCCTGCTCGTATGTCCGCAGCTACATGCGCCGTCATCCGGAGACATCGGACCTGCTTGCCGACGGCGTGACGCTCTAGCCTCCGTCGCACTGGCGGGCGCCTGCCGCTGCCGGCGCCGCGGCCCGGCGTCAGTGCAGGCGCTGGCGCGATTTGCGCGCGGATTCGGGTAGCTCGCGCCTCGATCCGCCGCTGCGCGATTCCTGGCCGCGGTGTCGCTCCTGCCAGAAGCGGTAGATGAGCACCGAGGCGACCGGCAATTCCTCGACGAGGCTCGCGCGCTTCTCCTTGTCGTCGATCCACTCGGCGAACTCCGGATCCTGGTCGCCGAAAGCCAGCGCCTCGATCGGAAACGCCCAGTCGCGCGCGTCGGGCGCATCGTAGAGCGGCTGCCATTCGTCCTCGCGCAGCTTGACCCCCGCCATGTACCCCTCGCACCACGCCGACGCCTCGGGCGGCGTCTTGTCGTTGCGCCCGTTCTCCTCCGGCAGGTAGAGCAGCGGCCGAAAGCGCGTCGGCGATTCGGACAGCGTGCGCTGGATGCCGACCATGTGCCGCAGCATCAGAGCCATGATCCGCTGCGCCTGGTCGTTGTCCGAGAACGCGGGGTTGGTCATGCGTCCACCGTCGCTCCAGACTTGCGGCAGCCATTCGGAAGGCTGGATCGACTCGGGTCCGCTGACGATGGCCGTCAGGAAGCCGTCGAGCATCTCGAGGTCCATGCAATCCTGCGGCACCGCGTCCGACGCGAGAAAGACCTCGAGCTCGTCGAGTTCGGCGTCGGACAGCGGTTCGTCGAGCGCGCGCAATTCAGCCATGTGTCGCCAGCCTTCCCGTTGAAACGTCAAGTTTGACCGGCATCAACGCAGCGCGTGCGCGACATTGAGTGCAAGCGTGAACACGACCAGCGCCCCTGCCTGATGCATCGCCGCGAGTGGGACCGGGACCACGTTGACCAGCGTCGCGATTCCCAGCGAGACCTGGACGGCGAGGCCTGCGACCAGCACGTCGGCACCGCGCCTCGCCCGCAGCGGCGCCTGCGACCCGCGCAGCTGCCACCACGTGTACGGAATGAAGAAGGCGAGCAGCCACGCGATCATCCGGTGGTCGAACTGCACGGTCGCCATGTTCCAGAAGAGATTCTTCCACCACGGCGAGAGCATCATGATCTCCGGAGGCACCCAGCGCCCCTGCATCAGCGGGAACGTGTTGTACGCGAATCCCGCCCGGATCCCCGCGACGAATCCACCGGAGAGCACCATGACGAACACCAGCGCGGCGACCCCGAAGGCCAGCCGGCGCGCGCGCCGCACGCCCGGCAGGCCCCGATCGGCGCGCCCGGTGAACATCAGCGACAGCCCGGTCCACAGCATCGCCGCGTAGATCAGGAACGCCAGGCCGAGATGCGCCGTCAGCCTGAACTGCGACACGCGCGGATCGCTGACGAGTCCGCTCTCGACCATGAACCAGCCGAGCGCGCCCTGCAGCCCACCCAGCACGAAGATGCCGGCGAGTGGCTTCGCGTAACCGGGAGGGATGCGCCGGCGCAGCAGGAACCACAGGTAGGGGAGCAGGAACGCGACGCCGATCCCGCGGCCGAGCAGGCGGTGGAAATACTCCCACCAGAAGATGCCCTTGAACTCCGCGAGCGTCATGCCGCGATTGACGTCGCGGTATTCGGGCGTGGCCTGGTACCTGGTGAACGTGTCGTTCCACGCGGACTCCGACAGCGGCGGGATCGTTCCGACGATCGGCTGCCATTCGGTGATCGACAAACCGGAGTGCGTGAGGCGCGTCACGCCACCGACGACGACCATCGCGAACACCAGCGCACAGCAGACGAACAGCCACATCGCGACGTTTCGACGTGCGTCGAAAGGGCGCTGCACCGCGCGCGCAACCGGCGTCGGGGACGATGGTGCCAAGGCTTCCACGGACGAATTTTACTATGGCGCGGGCGTCGGCTCCCCGGAGCGACGCCTGGCCCCGGCTCGAGGCGGTCTACGGCATGCTTGCGCTCCCCGGATGCGCTACCGCGCCCCGGGGTTTAGCGGCCGCAAGCATCGGCATTTGCGCCATGTCCGCCGCCGGTGGGGCGATGCCCAGCCAGCCGACGACCGCGACCAGCGCCATCCCGAAGACGATCTCGGCACGTGCATTGCGTGCCAGCGCACTCAGCGCCGCTGGGTCATGCGCCTCGACCCGCGGTGATATGCGCAGACGGTTGTGCGCGGCGAGCGCGACCATCGCTCCGAAAAGGACCAGCTTGGCCAGGAGCAGCCGCCCGAAATGGGTGTCGACCAGCGCGGTCGGGCTGCCGACGAGGTACCACGCATTCGCGATGCCCGAGGCGACGAGCAGGCCGACGCAGCAAATTCCAAGCACGGAAAAGCGCCGCGTCGCGGCCGCGGCGATGACCGATGGGCGTTCAATTTGCGCGCGCCCTGCGAATGCGAGCAACAGCGCGAGCCCTGGCAAGGCCCCCAGCCACGCACCCGCCGCCAACAGATGCACAGCATCGAAACCGACACGGCCGTCGCGCGCGAGCCCCGAGCCTGCGACCGCATGGCCGACGAGCGAGAGCGTGCCGAGGTACAGCGCAGCAAGACCCAGCTCGAGCTTGCCTGCGGACCACGCGCCGGCCATCGCGCGGCGGCGCCGCAGCGACAGCGCTGTGCCCAGCGCAGTCCCGAGTGCGATCCGCAAGATCCAGACCTTGCCGAAGAACGTCTGCAGCAGCACGGTCGAGAGGACCGCGCCATCGGGTGCATCGGCGAGGGGCAGCCCGCTCATCCGCGAGGCCTCGAATCCGAGCCACGCGATCGCCGCCAGCAGGCTCACGACAAGAGCGCTGCCTGCGATCCTGCGCATCCTGCGCTCGAACGCCTGCACCGAGACGCCGTCGCCGCGCGAAGCCGGCCGCGCGACGGCGAGCACGAACACCAGCTGGCCGAACACGAGCAGCGTCGCCGCCTGGTGAACGGCGCGCACGATCGCGAACGCGTCGGTTCCCGTCACCGGGAGCCCCTTGGGTCACGACGTCGCGCGGATCGGGCGCCTGCGCTAGGGACGGACATCGAAGGTGAAGTCGCCGTGGGTGACGTGCGTATCGATCGACAGTGCCCGCCACACGACGCGATAACGGCCCGCGGCGAGTTCGGGGAGCGAAACCTCCAGGATCCTCGCATCGGCCGCGTCGACATGAACGTCGTTGCGGTCGACGCGCCGACCGCCGGCGTCGATGACCCGGATGGTGCTGAACGCAGGCTCGAGCTCGTCGGAGAACCAGAGCTTCATCTGTTGCGGCGATGCCTGCACCGAGGCACCCGCCGCGGGTGCCGAATGTTCGAGCAACGCGTGCGCATGGGCGAAGGCGCCGCGACCCAGCGCCCACACCGCGACCACTGCGACCGCCAGCGCCCGCATGCGGGCCGAATGCGACGCCACGCTGGGATGCCTGTGCCGGGTCGCCGCTCAGCGCACCGGATGCGGCGCCGGCATGTCCATCCCCGGCATGCGCGGGCTGGACGCCGCGGCGTCGAGCGGCGTCACGGTCACCTCGACGTCGACCGTTCCCGCTTTCTCGAACGTCAGCGCCAGGGGCACGTGGTCGCCTGCCACCAGAGGCTTCCTCAGGCCCACGAACATCACATGGTAGCCGCCGGGGGTGAGCGCCATCCTCGACCCGGCCGGAACGCCGATCGCGGTGACGCCGCGCATGCGCATGACGTTCCCCTCCATGCGCATCGCATGCAGCTCGGTGCTGTCGGCGATGGGTGACGACGCGCGAACGAGCTGGTCGTTGTCCCTGCCGCGGTTCTCGATCGTCAGGTAGGCGCCCCCGGTGCGCGCCCCCGGCGGCGTCGCGCGCGCATGCGGGTCGACGATCGTGAGGGACTTCAGCGTGTAGTCCCGCGCGACCGCCGGAGCGCAGGACAGAAGTGCAGCGGTGAAGGCGAATGCGTGCAAGGGCAGGCGGAAGGTTTGCATTGGATATCTCCCCAGGGTCATGCGGAGCCGCCGGCATCCCGATGCGGACGAGCCGGATGGCCCGGACTCGATCTGAATACCGCCAGCGGCGGGGGGCGTCGCACCGAACGGATTTGCGTGAATCCCGGCGCTGCCGGGGTCGCGGCAGACGCCGTGAGCGGGAGCAGCGGCCGCAGCACCGACGCCGCGAAAGCCACGGCGGTGCGACTGGAGTTGCGCATCGGCCGATTGTACCTTTCCGCGTAGTGCGAGCCAGGGCGGTGCGGGCGCCGGGCCATTGCCGCGAGCAGGGTGGACAGGTCCACCGACGAAGCGTGCATCGTGCAGGTCCCGGCGGCAGAACCCGGGTCGGGACACTGGGTCACGACTGCCCGATGCGCCTTCCAGGCCTCCGGCGCGTTGCCGAACAGCGCGATCAGCACCTTGCCGAGATCGTCACCGCAGAGCTCGCCCGGGGCGACCGCCGTCGGGGCAGGACATCGCGTCGGCCGGATTCCGGTCGCTGTCCACCGAGAACATTGGTACCAGCACATGGAGCGGCGACGCCGTTGGAATCCAGATCCATCGCTGGCGCGTCGACACAATCGAAATTCTGCTGATAGGTGAATTCGAGCAGGCGGCCGTTGCCGAAACCATGGGTCTGGTTCGGGGCGAGTTGCGCCGACGCGCCGCCCGCCAGCAGCAGCATGCACGCCCCTGCGACGATGGCCTGCCCCAGCCCGCTGCGCCGCGACCTGCCGGCATCCAAGGCGCCGGGCTGCAAATGCTCGATATCCGGCTCCCCGGGTGGGTTGGTCTCGACGGCGGCGGCGCCACCGTCGCAGGCGCGACGCGAGGATTTCGCGCCGGGCACGGCCCGCGTCACCGGAGGCTCAGGCCCCCTTAAGCTCGGCGACTTAGAATCGACGCTTCGAAGCGCGCCGCGCGATGCGGCAGGGGGGCAGGCGGGGCAATGCGCATCCTTCTGGTCGAGGACGACCCGATGATCGCCAGGACGCTGCAGCAGGCGCTGGCGCAGGACGGCTACGCCGTCGATCGCGTCGGCGACGGCGAGGCCGCGCGGCTCGCGCTCGAAACCGCCGGCGACGCGTATGCCCTCGTGCTGCTGGACCTCGGCCTGCCGCGCAAGAGCGGCCTCGACCTGCTGCGCGAGCTGCGCCGCGGCGGCAACCGGGTGCGCGTACTGATCGTCACGGCACGCGACGCGGTGGCGGACCGGGTCGCGGGTCTCGACGCCGGCGCCGACGATTACCTGACCAAGCCGTTCAGCCTCGACGAACTGAGCGCGCGCATGCGCGCGCTGCTGCGGCGCGACGTCGGCCGCGAGGACAACCTGCTGCGCCACGGCGAGCTGACGCTGGACACCGCCACGCACATCGTGACCCAGGGCGGGCGCGCAATCGACGTCTCGGCACGCGAATTCGCGCTGCTCGCGGCGCTGCTCGAGCGCCCCGGGGCGGCGCTGTCCAAGGCGCAACTCGAGGAACGAATCTACCGCTGGGGCGAGGAAGTCGAGAGCAATGCCATCGAGGTCCACGTGCACAACCTGCGCAAGAAGCTCGGCGTCGATGCGATCCGGACGCTGCGCGGCGTCGGCTACGCGCTCGCGTGACTGCGCGGCGATGAACTCGATCCGCCGCACGCTCCTCGTCTGGCTGCTTGCCGGCCTCGCCGTCATCGGTCTCGGGGCAAGCGCCGCGACCTATGTCGCCGCGCGACGCGAAATCGGCTCGCTGCTCGACCTGCAGCTGAAGCAACTCGCCTACTCCACGCGAATGGACGACCTGCTGCGCGGACAGCGTCCCGGATTCGACACGCCCGACGTCCCCCGCGGCACCGGGATCACCGAGCTCGTCACCCAGATCTGGGACCGCGAAGGCGTGCTCGTGTACTGGACGCGGCCGGGGATGGGCCTGCCGGTCCCCGCACGCGAAGGCTATTCGACGGTCAGCCGCAACGGCCGCCAATGGCGCGTCTACACGATGGTGCACGGAACCCACGCACTGCAGATCGCGCAGCCGCAGGACGAGCGCGACAGGCTCGCCACCCAGACGGCGTTGCGGACGCTGCTTCCGTTCGCCGCATTGATGCCGGTGTTCGGCCTGCTGATGTGGCTGGGCGTCGGGCACGGTCTGCGCCCGCTGGAAGCGATGTCGCGCGCGGTCGGCAAGCGGCGCCCCGATGCGATGGCGCCGATCGGCGAGAGCGGACTGCCCGAGGAGCTCCGGCCGCTGGGGGCCAGCCTCAACGGCCTGCTGGCCCGCCTGTCCGATGCGCTGTCGGCACAGCGCCGCTTCACCGCCGACGCCGCCCACGAGCTGCGAACGCCGCTTGCCGCGCTCACGCTGCAGCTCGACCTCGCGCGGCGGACCGGGGCGACGCAGGGGGCGAGTGCGTCTCTCGACGACCTCGACGCGGCGGTCGCGCGCGCTTCCCATGTCGTCGAGCAGCTGATGACCCTCGCGCGGGTCGAGCCCGAGGCGCTCGCCGCGCAGAAGAGCCGCTGCGACCTCGTCGCGATCGCCAAGGACGCCATCGTCGCGCGCGCCGCGCTCGCCGCGCAGAAGGACATCGACCTCGGGCTCGCGCATGCCGATCCGGCGACCGTCGATGGCGATGCGGCGAGCCTCGGGATCCTGCTGTCGAACCTCGTCGACAATGCGCTGCGCTACACGCCCGCAGGCGGACGCATCGACGTCGGTGTCGGAAGCACCGGTGGCGTGGCGACGCTGACCGTCGCCGACAGCGGCCCCGGCATTCCCCCGCAGGACCGGGAGCGCGTGTTCGACCGCTTCTATCGCGGCGCGGGCAATGAGGAGCCCGGCAGCGGGCTGGGGCTGTCGATCGTCAAGCGCATCGCCGACGCGCACGGCGCGAGCATCTCGTTGGATGCCCCGTCCAGCGGCACCGGGCTCGTCGTTACGGTCCGCTTCGATGCCACGGCCCCCGCGTGACAGGGCAGGAATTGCAACGCCGCTTTAAGGTGGTCTTAAGCGCCACGGCCTAGAGTCGAACCTGCAGGCCCCGCGATTGACCGGGCCCCACCGACTCCAAGGAGATGCACGATGAAGATGAAACAGCTCACGATCGCGCTGGTCGCGGCTGGCTTCGGCCTGGCGCTGGGCGCAGGATTCAATAGAATCGACACGCACGTGCTCGGAACGGCCAACGCCGCGGTGAGCCCGCCGGCGGTCGTCGCGCCCGTCGCGCCGACGGCAGCGGCGCGCCTGCCCGATTTCACCGCGCTGGTCGACCGCGTCGGACCCGCGGTCGTCAACATCAGCACCGTAGGAACGACCAAGACCACGGGATTCGGCGATGAATTCGGTCCCGACAGTCCGTTCAACGAATTCTTCAAGCACTTCGGAGGTCCCGGCTTCCAGGTGCAGCCGCGAGTCGTTCCGATGCGCGGCGAAGGCTCCGGCTTCATCGTGAGCCCCGACGGCTACATCGTCACCAACGCGCACGTCGTCGACGGCGCGAGCCAGGTCACGGTCAAGCTGACCGACCGGCGCGAATTCACCGCGAAGGTCGTCGGCGCCGACAAGCGCACCGACATCGCGCTGCTCAAGATCGCCGCGACGAACCTCCCCGCGGTCGATCTCTCGAATCCGCCCGGCGTGAAGCCCGGCCAGTGGGTGATCGCGATCGGCTCGCCTTTCGGCTTCGAGAACAGCGTGTCGGCTGGCATCGTCAGCGGCGTGCACCGTGCGCTGCCCGGCGGCCAGATGACGCCTTTCATCCAGACCGACGTCGCCGTCAATCCCGGCAATTCGGGCGGCCCGCTGGTGAACGCCGCAGGCCAGGTCGTCGGCGTGAACTCGCAGATCTACAGCCGCTCCGGCGGTTTCATGGGACTGTCGTTCGCGATTCCCGCGAACGTCGCAGAAAGCGTCGCCCAACAGCTGAAGGCCCACGGCAAGGTGAACCATGGCCGCATCGGCATCGGCATCCAGGGGCTCGATCAGACGCTGGCAGAGAGCTTCGGCCTCCCCGATTCCAACGGTGCGCTGGTCGGCAGCGTCGAGAAGGGCAGCCCCGCCGACAAGGCAGGCTTCAAGACCGGCGACATCATCCGCAAGATCGACAACGTCGCCGTCACCGACAGCACCGACGTCACGAGTCGCATCGGCAACATGGCGCCCGGAAAGAAGATCGACGTCGAGATCTGGCGTGACAGGAAGCCGATGACGCTGACGGCGACGGTCGGCTCCTGGGGCAGCAAGGAGCAGGTGGCGAGCGCGGGCACCGGCGATGCGAGCCAGGGCAACAAGCTCGGCGTGGCCGTGCGGCCGCTGACGCCCGACGAGAAGCGCGAAGTCGGTCACGACGGCCTCGTCGTCGAGAACGCCAGCGGGCCGGCAGCCGATGCCGGCATCCAGCCGGGCGACGTGATCGTTCGGGTCGGCTCGGCCAAGGTGACGACGGTCGAGGGACTGCGGCATCAGATCGAGAAAGCGGGCAAGAACGTCGCGCTGCTGATCGAGCGCAACGGGCAGCAGATCTTCGTTCCGGTGAAGGTGGGCTGACCGGACCGCCGGCCTGGCGCCGGCGATCGCTGCACGCAGGCGGCCGCGGAGTCCTCCGTGGCCGCTTTGTCTTCGCGGGACCGCCTGCCGCGCAGCGCCCAAGCTCGGCGCCCCAAGCTCGGCGCCCGAAGATCAGTGCCGCGAGATCAGTGTCGCGAGATCAGTGCCATGGGCAGCGATCGAGGCTCGCCTGCGCGCTCGGAGTGCGCATTCGCCGGCCTACGGGTCCCGGCGCGCCTGCGCTCGAGGACATCCTCCCGAAAATGTTCGAGTCGGGCTCGCTTGCCGCGCCACCCGTGACAGCCGTCGCGCACGCTCGCGCTCGGCGAGCCCCGACCGCTGCCCCCGATCGATCGGTGGCGACTCGATCCGACACCGACTCGATCCGACACCGACTCGATCCCCGCCGACTCGTTCCGACGCCGATGCGCCGGTTGGCGCGCGGTCCGGCGAGCGCGCGACTCAGCCCTCGCGCACACCCAGTCGCTTGAGGACCATCTCCAGCGGGCAGAAGCGCGTGAAGCTGCTCTGGAACAGGTTGGCGCCGACGAACGCGGTGAACCACAGCCAGTTCGCGCTCACGAACAGCGGGCTTCCGGGAATGCCGAGGGCGAGGGAGAGCAGCACGAAGCTGCCGGCGAACATGCGGATCAGGCGGTTGGTGGTCATGGCAGGAACGTCTCCTTCAGGTCAGTGATGGCAACCGCTCACCGGAACCGCTTCCGGTTGACGGCGTAGTAGAGAACCGGGATGACGACCAGCGTCAACAGCGTCGACACGAGGATCCCGAAGATCAGCGCGATCGCGAGGCCGTTGAAGATCGGATCGTCGAGGATGAACATCGCGCCGAGCATCGCGGCGAGCCCGGTCAGCGCGATCGGCTTGGCGCGCGCAGCGGCGGAGCTGACCACCGCTTCCGCGAATGGAGTGCCCCGCCCGACCTGCAGGTTGATGAAGTCCACCAGCAGGATCGAATTGCGCACGATGATGCCGGCGAGCGCGATCATGCCGATCATCGAAGTCGCGGTGAACTGCGCGTGCAGCAGCGCGTGGCCCGGCATGACGCCGATGATCGTCAGCGGGATCGGCGCCATGATGATCAGCGGGGTCATGTACGAACCGAACTGCGCGACCACCAGCAGGTAGATCAGGATCAGCCCCACCGCATAGGCGATCCCCATGTCGCGGAAAGTCTCGTAGGTGACCTGCCACTCGCCGTCCCACTTGAGCGAGTACGCGCGAAACGGGTCGGACGGCTGCCGGATGAAATACTCGCCGAGCTTCCCGCCCTCCGGCAGCGCCGCAGCCGAAAGGTACTTGCGCACGCCGAACATGCCGTAGAGGGGACTGTCGATCCTGCCCGCGACGTCGGCGATCACGTAGGAGACCGGCAGCAGGTCCTTGTGGTAGCGCGTGAGGTCGCGCTCGACGCGACGCGCCTGCACGACTTCCGACAGCGGCACCAGCGCGCCGTTGGCCCCATGGACCTTCATCGCCAGCAACTCGTCGAGCTTCGATTGCCGCTCGGCGGGGAGCGTCAGGCGCACCGGCACGCCGTACTTCGCCTGGCCGTCGTGCAACATCGTCACGTCCTCGCCTTCGAGCGCCATGCGCATCGTCGAGACGATGTCCGAGGACGCCACACCGAGCGACGCCGCACGCGCCTGGTCGACATGGACGAGGATCTTGGGAGCGCTGGCCTCGATCGAATCGTCGATGCCGACGATCCCCGGCTCGCGCGCGAACTGCTGGCGCACGAACTCGGCAACCTCGTGACGTCCGGCTTCGTCGGGACCGTAGATCTCGGCGACGATCGGCGAGAGCACCGGCGGTCCCGGCGGGACCTCGACGACCTTGACCTTCGCGCCGAAGCCCGCAGCGATCTTCTCGAGCTCGGGACGCACGGCATTCGCGATCTCGTGGCTCTGGCGGTCGCGCTGGTGCTTGTCGACGAGGTTGACCTGAAGGTCCCCGTTCTCGGGCAGCTGGCGCAGGTAGTACTGGCGCACCAGGCCATTGAAGTTGATCGGCGACGCGGTGCCTGCGTAGCCCTCGTAGTCGGTGACTTCGGGCACGGTCGCGATGTACGCGCCCATCGCGTGCAGCACGGCGGCCGTGCCCTCGACCGGCGTCCCGGCGGGCATGTCGACGATGACCTGGAACTCGGACTTGTTGTCGAATGGGAGCATCTTGAGGATGACCAGCTGCAGCAGCGCGAGCGACATCGAGAGCAGGATCGCCGCGACGATTCCGATCCACAGGAAACGCCGGTTGCGCTTGCCCTTGCGCAGGTCGAGGAACGGCGCGAGCAGGCGGGCAAAGCCGCTCGCCAGCCGCGTGTCGAGGCGCGACGGGCCGTGCGAACCTGCGGCTTTCGGGGCGAGCTTCAATGCGAGCCACGGCGTGACGACGAACGCGATCGCGAGCGAGATCACCATTCCCATGCTGGCGTTGATCGGGATGGGGCTCATGTACGGCCCCATCAGGCCGGTGACGAAAGCCATCGGCAGCAGCGCCGCGATCACCGTCAGCGTGGCGAGGATCGTCGGCCCGCCGACCTCGTCGACCGCCTTGGGTATCAGCGAGGTGAGCGGTGCCCCGGGCTCGAGCCCGCGGTGCCGGTGGATGTTCTCGACCACGACGATCGCATCGTCGACCAGGATGCCGATCGAGAATATCAGCGCGAACAGCGACACCCGGTTCAGCGTGAACCCCCAGGCCCACGACGCGAACAGCGTCGCCGCGAGCGTCAGGATCACCGCTGTGCCGACGATCACCGCCTCGCGCCGGCCCAGCGTCGCGAACACGAGTGCCACGACCGAGAGCGTCGCGAAGATGAGCTTTTCGATGAGCTTGACCGCCTTGTCGTTCGCGGTCACCCCGTAGTTGCGCGTCACCGTCACGTGGACGCCGTCGGGAATGACCGTATTGTCGAGCTCGTGGACGCGAGCGATCAGCCGATCGGCGACGTCGACGGCGTTTTCGCCGGGCTTCTTGGTGATCGTGACCGTCACCGCGGGGAATTCGCCGTTCGCCTTGATGCCGACGGACGTCGCGGCAGCGCCCGCGCCGAGCCAGACATAGTGCGCGGGCGGCGGCGGGCCGTCGACGATGCGCGCGACGTCGGACAGGTACACCGGATTGCCGTTGGACGCACCGACGACCAGCGAAGCGACGTCCTTGGCATTGGTCAGGAACTCGCCGGTCTCGACCAGGATCGACTTGTTGTCGGCGTCGATCGTCCCCGACTGCCGCGCCGTGTTGACCGATTGCAGCATGCGCTGCAGGTCCGAGGCCGCGAGGCCGTAGGCGGCGAGGCGCTCGGGATCGAGGAGCACCCGCAGCACCCGACCGGGACCGCCGATCGTCGTCACTTCGCGCGTGCCGGGGACGCGCTTCAGCTCGACCTCGATCGCGTGCGCGACGTGCTCGAGGTCGTAGGCTCCCCGCGCCTGGTCGCGAGTCCAGAGCGTCAACGAGACGATCGGGACGTCGTCGATGCCCTTGGGCTTGATCAGCGGGTCGCCGACGCCGAGCTGCGTCGGCAGCCAGTCCTTGTTCGACAGGATGGTGTCGTACAGCCGCACCAGCGCGACGATCCGCGGGACGCCGACCTTGAACTGCGCGGTGACGACCGCCATGCCGGGCCTGGACACCGAGAACACGTGCTCGAGGCCCGGCATCTGCGAGATCACCTGCTCGGCAGGCGTGGCGACCAGCGTCTCGACGTCCTTGGCGGAGGCCCCCGGGAACGGGATCAGCACGTTCGCCATCGTGACATCGATCTGCGGCTCCTCCTCGCGCGGGGTGACCAGAATCGCGAACCCGCCCAGCAGCAGCGCGATCAGC
Source organism: uncultured beta proteobacterium (assembly GCA_963734515.1). GTDB lineage: Bacteria > Pseudomonadota > Gammaproteobacteria > Burkholderiales > Casimicrobiaceae > VBCG01. The sequence goes on from CAVTHP010000017.1 coordinate 262,440, forward strand.
GCAATCAGCGGGGTGAGCCGGGACTCGAGGAAGAAGCGCGCGATGCGGCCGGAAATGCCCATGGGATGTCAGGAAGGTGTCAGGACTTGAGCTTGACGATGCCGAGCGCCTTCAGCACGTACTTCTCGTAGATCGGCTCGGAGGTGCCTTTCTTCATCTTGCGCATGAAATACTTCTCGAACGCAATCTTGGCCAGATGCACCCACTTGCCCTCGGCGAACCAGTTGACGTTGCGCGGCGGGATCTGCGGCAGCGCGACGAACGCGACGCCGCCGTCGCCGAAATCGGCGAGGCAGATGGCGTTCCACGTCGCTTTCGCGGCCGGCTCGTTGCCGTCGAGCTGGTCGCGGATGTTCCTGACCGTCGCGGTGACCATCGACTCGATCATGTAGCCGGTCTTGGGCGCGCCGGTGGGCACCGGCGTCGCCTCGACCGGCGGGATGGCGACGCAGACGCCTACCGCGTAGACGTTCGTGTACTTCGGATTGCGCTGGTGTTCGTCGATCAGCACGAATCCCCGCGGGTTGACGAGGCCTTCGATGCCGGCGACGGCGTCGATGCCCTTGAACGCCGGCAGCAGCATCGAGTACGCGAAAGGAAGCTCGTGCTGCTTCTTCGGCTGCCCGTTCTCGTCGTGCTCGGTCACATGGACCTTGTCGGCGTCGACCCTGGTCACTTTGGCGTTGCAGATCCACTTGATGTGGCGCTCGCGCAGCGCCGACTCGAGCAGCGTCTTCGAATCGCCGACGCCGCCGAGGCCGAGATGGCCGATGTAGGGTTCCGCGGTGACGAAGGTCATCGGCACGCGGTCGCGGATCTTCCGCCGCCGCAGGTCGGTGTCCATGATCAACGCGAACTCGTAGGCCGGCCCGAAGCACGATGCGGCCTGGACCGCGCCGACGACGACCGGCCCGGGTTTCGCGACGAAACCCTCCCAGGCGCTGCCCGCGGCCGCGGCGTGATCGACGTGGCAGATCGACTGGGTATGTCCATCGGGACCCATGCCCTCGACCTCCTCGAAGGCGAGCTTCGGTCCGGTCGCGACGACCAGGATGTCGTAGTCCAGCATCGACCCGTTGCCCAGTTCGACCTGGTTCCGCTCCGGATGCACACGCGCAGCACCCGAGGCGTTGAAAGCGATCCCGTGCTTCGCGAGATAGGGTTCGACCGGGAACTCGATCGCCTCGCGCTTGCGCCAGTTGACGGCGACCCACGGATTGGACGGGACGAAGTGGAAATTCGGGTTGTTCGAGACGACGGTGATGCGGTCGCCCGGACGAAGCTTGTCCTTCATTTCGTACGCGAGCGGCATGCCGCCGATGCCCGCGCCGAGAATCACGATATGTGCCATGTCTCCCTCCTCGAATCCGCGTGGTCGAAAGGCTCGTCCACGGGGTGCCGCGCGATCCGCGATGGCGCTTCAGGTCAGGACCGCGGACCGCCGGTCCCGCTGTCCTCGATGCCCGCTCGGACCGGTTCGACCGAGACGCGCTCGCCTGCGCTCAAGCCCGCCACCACTTCGATCAGGCCGTTGCCCGCAGGCTCGCCCAGGCGCACCTGGCGCAGCTGGGCCTTGCCGTTGGCGTCGAGCACGTAGACGGCAGTCACTTCGCTGCGCCGGATCACCGCAGCCTCCGGGATCGTCAGCGCCTTCGCGTGACCGGTGACGATCGCCGCGCGCGCGTACTGCCCGGGCATCAGTCCCGCCGCCTCCGGAAGGTCCAGCCGGACCTGCGTCGTGTGCGTCCGCACGTCGGCCATCGGAATCACGGTGACGCGCCGCGCGGTCAGCCAGCGCCTGAGCGACGGGATCTCGATGGCGATCGGTGCTGCGAGGTCCGCGCGCGCCAGCACCGCCTGCGCCAGCGTCGCGGTCACGCGCAGCTCGTGCGGATCGAACACCGTCACCAGCGACCGGCCCGGCGTCGCCATGTCGCCGACCTGGACATCGGTCGATCCGACGACGCCATCGTAGGGCGCAACGATCGTCGTGTAGCTCTTCGAGGTCGCCGACACCCCGGCGTTGGCCATCGCCGCCGACGCCTGTGCCTGGGCTGTCAGGTATTGCGCCTGGGCCTGGTCGAGCGCCGCCTGGCTGATGAACTTCTGCGCCGCGAGCTGCTTGCTGCGCTCGAAGCTGGCCTTGGCATTCGTGAGGTTCGCCTGCGCTTCCCGCAGCTGGCTCTGGCTCGCGGCCTCGGTCTGCACCGCGCTGCGCGGGTCGATCTGGACGAGCAACTGGCCGGCCTTGACCAAGTCGCCGGCCTTGACCGGCATCGCGACCACGCGCCCCGCGACCTGCGCGGCAATCGTCGACTGACGAACCGCCTCGACGACGCCCTCGGCCAGCGCACTGCGGTCGATGTCGCGATAGGCGGCGGTCGCGCTCGGCGGGGCGGCCTGCGGCGCAGCTTGCGCTGCGGCAGGCTGTCCGGCAGCGGGTCCCGCTGCGGGCTGCCCGAAGGCCAACGTCGCGGCCCCCGCGAGCACCAGCGCGACCGCGAGTGGGGCGAGCGCGGGCAGCCGCCCTGCGACCGGCAAAGGACGCATCATCGATCTACCTGGCCTTGCGGGTCTTGATCCCGAAGGTAGCGTAGGCCGGGCACCAGCCGATCACTCCGGTCAGCAACGGGACGAATCCGATCAGGGCCCACCAGCGATGCGGCCCTTCGATGAAGAAAAACAGGCTCAGGATCACCAGCCCGGCAATGATGCGCAGGCCACGATCGACACCGCCCACATTCGTTTCCATTTCGGTCTCCCGTTTGGGGTTGAACAGCAGACGCAGCATAGGGCGGGACGCAGCTCGAATCTGTGACCTGGATCACACAGGGGCCGCCCCGGTCGCCGGGACCCGCGCCTGTAGAATGCCGGCAGCGAAGCTCGCCTTCTCAATGGACGCGCCGGCGGCGACGGCGCCCGGCCCGACGGCATCGATGACTCCGGCAGAACCCGCGACGCCTGCCGTCGCCCTGCGCAAGCTCTTTCCCGCGCTCGCCGACGCCGCACCGGCGACGCTGACGCGCATCATCCTGCACGGCATCCACCGCAAGGTCGCCGCCGGAACCGTGCTGTTCGACGCGCACACGCCCTGCGGGGGTTTTCCGCTGGTCCTGTCCGGAATCGTCAAGGTCCTGCAGCGCTACCCGAACGGGCGCGAGATGCCGCTCTACCGCGTGAAGCCCGGCGAGAGCTGCCTGCTTTCAGGCAGCTGCCTGCTGGGGCACAGCGACTACACGGCAACCGGGATCGCCGAGACCGACGCCGAGCTCCTGATCGTGCCCCCGGCCGATTTTCACGCGCTGATGGCGAGCGACGAGGTGTTTCGCAATCACGTGCTTAGCCTGTTCGGCGAGCGTCTTGCAGCGCTGCTGTCGCTGGTCGAAGCGATCGCCTACCAGAAGCTCGACCAGCGGCTGGCCGCGCTGCTGCTCGCCAAGGGCGACGCACTGCGCGCGACGCACCAGTCGCTCGCCGACGAGCTCGGCAGCGTCCGCGAGATCGTGAGCCGGCTGCTGAGGGCGTTCGAGGACAAGGGCTGGGTCGATCTCGGTCGCGAGCGAATCCGCATCATCGATCGCGCCGCACTCGCGGCGCTGGCGCGCGCCTGAAGGCGAAAATGGCGGAGCGCGCAAGCTCAGAGTGACGCCAGCACGCGCTCGAGCTTCGCCCGCACTTCGGCCGCGATGCCCTCGATCTCCGGGCGGCCGACGAGATCCAGCACCGACCGCGGGTCCATGATGTCCACGAACGTCCCGCCCGCGGCATCTTGGCGCACGACGACGTTGCAGGGAAGCAGCGCACCGATCCGCGGCTCGGCTTCGATTGCGCGATGGGCGAGCTGCGGGTTGCAGGCGCCGAGGATCCTGTAGGGCGGCATGTCCTTGCCGAGCCTCTTCTTCATCGTCGCCGCGACGTCGATTTCGGTGAGTACGCCAAAACCTTCGGCCGCAAGTGCCTCGGTGGCTTTCCGGACCGCCTCGTCGTGCGACATGGCGACCGACTTGCCGAATACGTATGCGCTGGACATCCGGTGCTCCATGGAACCGGCCGGGGGATCATGCCCGGCCGGACCATCCTAATCGTCGCCGTCTTCCATCCACCACGGCGCGTATTCGCGCAACCGCTCGCGCTGCTCCTTGGTCAGCAGCGCCTCGATCCGGTTGCCGGTCTCGACCCGCGACTTGATCATGGCACGGTGCAACTCGTCGACTTTCTTCTGCTGGTCGGCGATCGCGTTCGGATCGGGCTTGTCGGCCAGGTACAGGCCGCGCAGCTTGAACTGTTCGGCGTGCAGCTGGCCCACCGTGTCCCAGATGCTCCGGCGCATGTCTTCGTGGACCTTTGCGATCTTCTCCTGCTGGTCGGGAGTGAGGTCGAGTTCGGCGAAGACGCGACCCGGGCCATAGCCGCCACCCCAGCCGGGGCCGCCGCCCCGACCGCGCATCATTCCGGGTCCGCCGCCCCACTGCGGAGCGCCACCCCAGCCGTGCATCGCTCCGGGTCCGCCGCCCCACTGCGCACCGCCACCGTAGCCTCGCGCCTTGCCGGGACCACCGTCACAACCGGGCCCGTAGCCCCTCATCGGTCCGGGACCATCGCCCTGCATCATGCCGGGACCCGGGCCAGCGCCAGGCGGCGAGCCGGGGCCGCCCGCGGGCTGCGCCAGGGCCGCACCGGATGCGATCGCCAATCCCAGTGCCACCACCAACCGGTTCAACGTGCCGAGTTTCATCGCAAACCTCCGAATGCGCAGTGGAAGGACAAGTAATGCCAGCCTAGGCCTGCCGCGCGACGCGGCGATTGACCTGCATCAACGGGCATGGTCAGAATGTGCGACTGGCGGCGAAAGCGTCCAGTCGAGGTCGTTGACCTCGGTCAACCTCCGCCGGCGCCCCAGTGCAACAATCGCAGCGAAATGGACAGCCTGACACTGCTCGAGTTCGCACGCGGTCCCATGCTCGTCATCGCGATCGCGGTGCTCGTGCTCGGCATCCTGTGGCGGCTGTTCCACCTGCTCTGGCGCCCGTCGAAGCCCGATCTCTCCGAGGCGCGCAGCACCGCGGTCGTGCGCGGCGCCCTGGGGGCGATCGTCACGCGCATGTGGCATCACAAGACGTTCCGCGAGCGAACGCTCGCCGGGACGCTCAACGCGTACGCGTACCACATCGGCCTCGCGATCGTGTTCTTCGGGTTCGTGCCGCACATCGCGTTCATCGGGCGGCTCACCGGGCTGTCGTGGCCCGCGGTGCCGGGCTGGCTGTTCGCGACCGCGGTCGCCGTCGTGTTCGTCGGCCTGGTCTATGCGTTGATGGCCAGGCTCACCTCTCCGGTGCTGCGCCTGCTCTCGAACTTCGACGACTACGCGAGCTGGGTGATCACGATCCTGCCGATGATCACGGGGATGGCGGTGTTGAGCCTGCCGCTGGATTCGTCGTATCCGGCGCAGCCGCTGTACCCGGCACCGCTCGCGATCCACCTGCTGTCGGTCGAGCTGCTGCTGATCTGGCTGCCGTTCGGCAAGCTTTCGCACGCGTTCCTCGTGTTCATCTCCCGTGGCGCCACCGGCGCCGCATTCGCGCGCAGGGGAGCGAGCCTGTGAGCATTGCGGGCACCTCCGTCGGCGCCGCCGACCTCGGCCATCCGCTCGACCTGGAGAGCCCGAGGCTCTCGGTCGAAAAACCTGCGGTCCGCTACGACATGCAGGGAGATCGCTCCGATTCCGACCGCCTCGCCGCGGCAATGACCGCGTTCTCGCACGACTTCGGCCGCAATGCGGCGACGTGGCTCGAGTCGTGCATCCATTGCGGCAACTGCGCGGAGGCCTGCCATTTCTACCTGACGACCCGCGACCCGAAATACACGCCGATCTGGAAGCTCGAGCCGTTCAAGCGCGCGTACAAGCGCGAAGCCGGCCCGTTCGCGTGGCTGTACAAGGCGGTGGGCGCGAAGTCGAAAGTGACCGTCGCCGAGCTCGAGGAATGGCAGGAGCTGATCTACGACGCCTGCACGATGTGCGGACGCTGCACGATGGTCTGCCCGATGGGCATCGACATCGCGAGCCTCGTCGGCCTGGCGCGCCACGGCATGTCGCAGGCGGGGCTGGTGCCGCACGAGCTGTGGGCCGTCTCCGAGCGCGCCGCACGCGAGGGCAGCCCGCTGGGGGCGACGCCCAAAGTGCTGAAGGAACGCCTGGACTGGCTCGCCGACGAGAACGAGGTCGACATCCACGTCGACCTGCCGCAGGCCGACGTCCTGGTAACGTTCTCGTCGATCGAGATCATGAAGTATCCGCAGTCGCTGGTCGCGACCGCGCAGGTGATGAACCACGCGGGCTACACCTGGACCATCTCGAGCGCCGGCTACGAGGCGACGAACTTCGGCATGCTCGCAGGCAACGCCGATTGGCAGAAACGCATGACGATGAAGATGATCGACGCCGCGATCGCGTGCAAGGCGAAGGTCGTCGTGCTGCCGGAATGCGGGCATGCGTACACGGCGATGCGCTGGCAGGGGGCCAACATGCTCGGCCGGCCGCTGCCGTTCAAGGTGCTGCACATCTCCGAGTTCCTGGCCGAGAACATCGCGAGCGGCAGGATCGCCGTGACCGCCGTCGGCAAGTCCGCGGCCTTCCACGATCCCTGCCAGATCTCGCGGCGCGGCGGCGCGACCCAGGCGCCGCGCGACGTCCTGAAGGCGCTGGGCGTCGAGCTCCGCGAAACGAAGGACTCGGGCAATCTCAATTTCTGCTGCGGCGGAGGCGGCGGCGTGATCGCCAACCATCGCGCCGACGAGATCCGCTACAAGGCGTTCGGCATCAAGATGGCGCAGATGGACGCGACCGGCGCCGAGGAGATGGTGACATCGTGCAGCAACTGCCGGCAGAGTTTCGACGACGGGCAGGCCCATTTCGGCTGGGACCGGAAAATGGGCAGCCTGCTCGAGCTCGTCGCCGACCACCTCGCCGCGCCCAAGGGCGCCGGCGCGCCCGCACGCTAGCTCGGGGCGCCGCCCGGCCGGGCAACCCGGGGCAGGAGGGACTTGACACCCCCGAGCAATATATTAGACATTGCTAATATCCGGTCCCGGCCCGGCGCGGAGGCCGTTGCACAACCCGCGCGAGCCGGGCCCGTTGCCCATCGAATCGCCCGCAATTTCCGGAGGAGGACACCCATGGATTTCGACAAGGACCTGGACGCCCGCGGCCTCAATTGCCCGCTGCCGATCCTTCGCGCCAAGAAAGCCCTCGGCGAGATGACCACCGGCCAGGTGTTGCGCATCGTCGCGACCGATCCCGGCTCGGTCAAGGACTTCGAGGCGTTTTCCAAGCAGACCGGCAACGCGCTGCTCGAGCATTCGGCGGCCGGCAAGGAATTCACTTTCTTCTTCAAGAAGAAGTGACACCTCGCCGCAGGTGGCGACGGTGAGCGGCCACGCCGGCACCGATGCGAGCGCCAGGCGCCCCGCCGGGCGCCACCCGGATCGTGGACCCGAAATGGCGCCCCCGCGCCCCGCGGTGTTCGTCGGCCACGACGTCTATCGGCGACGCGCCTACGGGACGATGCACCCGCTGGCGATTCCGCGCGTCGAAGCGGTCGTCGACCTCTGCCATGCGCTGGGCTGGTTCGACGAGGGCGAGTACCAGACGAGCCCCTGCGCGACCGAAGCCCAGCTCGCGTGGTTCCACGATCCCGGCTACGTGGCCGCGCTGCGCCACGCGACCGAAACCGGGGCCGTCGACATGGCGACCCGCCAGCGCCACGGCGTCGGCACCATGGAGAACCCGCTGTTCCCCGGAGTGTTCGAGCGTGCCTCGACCAGCGTGGGGGGCTCGATCCGCGCCGCGGAGCTCGCGCTCGACGGCTACGTTTCCTTCCATCCGGCCGGCGGGACGCATCACGGCCGCCCCGACCGGGCGAGCGGGTTCTGCTATTTCAACGACCCGGTGTTCGCGATCCTGCGTCTGCTGCAGGCCGGCCTCACGCGCGTCGCGTACGTCGACCTCGACGCCCATCACGGTGACGGCGTGCAGGATGCGTTCGCCCATGATCCGCGGGTGCGCACGCTGTCGATCCACGAAGCGGGACGCTGGCCCCACACGGGCGCCGCGTCGGACACCGGCGAGGGACGGGCCTGCAACCTGCCGGTTCCCGCCGGATGCAACGACGACGAACTGCAGCTCCTGCTCGACGACGTGATCCTGCCGCTGGTGTCGCGCGCCCGGCCCGAGGCGGTCGTGCTCACCTGCGGCGGCGACGCACTGGCCGACGACCCACTGACGAAGATGGCGCTGACCAACGTCGCGCTGTGGAGCGCCATCGAGCGGATCGTCGCACTCGCGCCGCACGCGGTGGTGCTGGGCGGCGGCGGCTACAATCCGTGGACGCTGACGCGCTACTGGACCGGATTGTGGGGGCGCCTCTCCGGCCGCGCGATCCCCGATGCGCTTCCCGCCGAGGGCCGCGAAATCCTCGAGCGGCTGCATTGCGACCTGATCGACGACGAAGACATGCATCCGCAGTGGCTGACCACGCTTGCCGATCCCCCGACCACGGCCGCGGTGCGCACCGAGGTGAGGGCGTTGCGCGACGAGGTGCTGGGGAGCGTCGACGCGGACCGGTGGCGGGCATACGCGCCGGCACTGGCGGTAACGGCAATTCCGGGAACGACGGCGGTCGGTGCCGCGCCGGTCGAAGCGGCAACCGTGCTGGAGGAGGTTTCGAGATGAGCTGGCTCCAATCGATTGCGGCCGTCGAGGAGCTCGAGGATGCCGAACTCGACGCCGGCCTGATCAAGGACTTCGAGCGCGCCGGCGAATCGGTGCGAGGTCGCGAGATCCGCTTCTCGACGCCGACGTTCAAGGCCTACTCGAGCTGCGACCTCGAAGGCTGCGGCAAGAATGCATTCCCGGCGTTCTCGGTGACGGCGGGAGGCTGCGCGCTGAACTGCGACCACTGCCAGGCGAAGATCCTCGAGCCGATGATCCCGGCGACCAATCCGGCGATGCTCGATCGCAAGGTCCGCGAGATGATCGACAGCCAGGACCTGCAGGGCTTCCTGCTGTCGGGGGGCTCGAACAAGCGCAACGAGATCGCCTACGAGCGCTACTTCCCGGTCATCGAGAAACTCAAGCGCGACCACCCGCAGCTCAAGGTCGCGATCCACTCCGCGCTGTTGTCCGCCGATCGTGCCAAGGGCATGGAAGCGGCCGGCGTGGATACGGCGATGATGGACGTCATCGGCTCGCAGGACACGATCCGCGACGTCTATCACCTCGACCGGCCCGTCGCCGATTTCGAAGCCACCCTTGCAGCGCTGTGCGGCACGACGATGGAGGTCGTTCCCCACATCGTCATCGGCCTGCACTACGGCAGGATACTCGGCGAAGCCAACGCGCTGGACATCGTCTCGCGCCATCCGGTGCATTCGCTGGTGCTGGTCGTGATCATGCCGTTCTATGCGAAGCCCGGCACCTTCGAGACGCCGCGGACTTCGGATGTCGGCCGCATCTTCCTCGAAGCGCGGCGCCGCATCCCCGACCGGTCGGTGCTGCTGGGCTGCGCGCGGCCCCCGGGCATGCACCGGCGCGTCACCGACGCCTACGCGATCGCAGCGGGCCTCGACGGCATCGCATTCCCCGCCGACGGCGCGCTGGCCGTCGCCGAGGCCATCGGCCGGCCGGCCGTGCAGGAACACGCCTGCTGCTCGATGAAGACCGGTCGCACGATCAAGATCCATCCCCGCGCGTCGCTCGCGCTGTCGTGACGGCGGTGGCAAGCGCCGCTGACCCGGAGATCCTCCGGTGACCGACATCGAAGTCGACGTGCTGTGCGCGGGCCTCGGCCCCGCAGGCGCCCGCGCCGCGGCAGCGGCCGCGAAGCGCGGTCTGCGCGTGCTGGCCGTGGATCGCAAGCGCGAGCCGGGGCTTCCGGTGCAGTGCGCCGAGTTCGTCCCCGCGCTGATCGGCTCCAACGTCAGCGGGCTTGCGCGCTCCGTGCGGCAGTCGATCCGCGCGATGGAGACCTACGTCGAAACCGAAGTGCCGGACCTGACCGATCCGTTTCCGGGCCAGATGCTCGATCGCGCAGTCTTCGATGCGGCGTTGGTCGACGAGGCGATCGGGGCCGGTGCGACCTGCGGTTTCGCGACGACCGTGCGCGCTGTCGGACGCGACGGCGGCGTCACCCTGTCGAACGGGACTCGCGTGCGCGCCCGCGTGCTGATCGGCGCCGACGGCCCGCGCTCGGCCGTCGGACGCGCGATAGGCAGCATCAACCTCCACCTGGTCGAGACGCGGCAGGTCACCGTGCCGCTGCTGGCGGCGCACGATGCGACCGACATCTTTCTTTCGGCCGCGACCCCCGGCGGCTACGCGTGGCTGTTTCCCAAGGGCGACGTCGCCAACGTCGGCGCGGGTGTGGACCCAGCGCACAAGGGCGCGCTGAAGGACATCGTCGACGAGCTGCATCGGGGTCTCGTCGCCGCCGGGCGCGTCGGCCGCGAGATCCTCGCGCGCACCGGAGGCGCGATTCCCGTGGGCGGGATGGTGAAGCCGACCGGCATGCTCGGCGCCACCCGGGTCCTGCTCGCGGGCGACGCCGCAGGGCTCGCCAACCCGGTCACCGGTGCCGGCATCGCGGCAGCCGTGCATTCGGGCACGCTGGCAGGCGACGCCGCGGCCGATGCGGTCGGCGGCAATCCGGGTGCGCTTGCCGAC